>MGVC01000013.1 GCA_001800285.1 Elusimicrobia bacterium RIFOXYA2_FULL_39_19
AAGCCACGAATAACAGTAAGTTGCCTTTTTAGTGTTTGCTTTTTGAATGGCAAAGAATTTTGCTTAATTTGCATTTGTGCTTGACATTAACATAACAGCGTCCCGATCACATCTGGTAAAAGAAAAACATCGGGTCTTCCGTTAGTAAACCACTAATATTTATCAGTAATCACTCTTTTGCACTACTTAGTTGCTTTTTCACTTTATCCAGCAACTGAGCATAACCGTCTTTCCCGAGAAAATCAATAATTTCATTTTTGCAGGTTTTATAAATAGGCGGTGAGTTTTTGTTTTTTGCGTCATTAAGGCAGGGCAGTTTATCCCATTTATACACAACCAGCCTGTTACCAATAAGGTCAATAGGAAAAGACCAGCACCCGTCTGGTTTTAACACATACTTAACATTGTGTTTTGCAGCATATTTTTGCAGTACACAACCACCGGAATCATCATAAGCAAGAAACACACACCTGTTTTTACATACCCGTATATAATGATGCACATGGCCCTGGTTAAGGTCAAAACGTGAATATATAGAATCAAGATGAAACCCTTTTCTTTTAACTAAAGCCACCGCTTCCTGGCGCATCATGGGAAACAGTTTAGGGAGATGTTTTTTAATTTCTTTTATACGCTTAGTACCAACTAAAGCGCCCTGGTGGCAGCAGGCATGTTTACAGGCATGTAAATCACATTGGGAGAATTTTTTACTAATAATCTCCTTTGCTATGCGTATTCCCTTTACAATTATGACAGAGCTGGAAAGCCCGGTGTTTCTTTTCTTCTTAACAGCATTTTTCATTTTCATTCCTTTAACAATTTTAGTTAATTGATAACTTTATTTTCAGCGCAACAACAAACCTGGATGGATTACCGTGAAGAGTATTAAATAAATACTATTTATTCTTTTACGGTTTTCCTCCTACTTCTTTGCCGGCAGAAAACGCACTCCCCAGATTTTCACCAATAGCATAATATTTACGGGTGGCGGGGTCATAAATAAGCGGGTTAATCTTTTTTATTTCGGGTTTCCCTTCACTATTTAGCATATCATCATCTATTTTAACATCCTTAATTTCACCTATAAACATTGTGTGCAGGCCTATTTTCAAGTGCTGTAACAAGGCACACTCCAATACAAAAGGAAATTCCTTAACATAAGGTGCATTTACAATATCACTTTTTACATAGTTCAGCCCCGAACCGGTAAACTTATCATTTGTTTTACCGGAAACAATGCCAAAATAATCTGCTTCTTTCATATATTTTTCTGACGGAATGCTGATAGTAAAAGCTTTTTGTTCCAGAATGCTGCTATGGGTATAGGTAGCTTCCCTCAAAGAGATGTTTACACACGGCGGTTTTGAACAGCAAATCCCGCCCCATGCCGCTGCCATAACATTTGGCTTGCCGGATTTATCAAAAGTGCCTACCACAAAAACCGGCGTAGGAAAAACAATAGTAACTGCCCCAATAGATTTTTTCATAATCCCCCCCCCAAATAGCATAGCTGCTTATTAGAATATTTTTAGTGTTCTTATCTCTGTTTATTTATGAAATGGCTGGCTAAAAAAAGTGCGCCAATTAAAAATGGCGGGGCGCTGATAATCAACGTTTGCAGATTGAACCGGATAATAAACAAAAAAACAATCCCCATTAAAATATATAGCATTCCGCCAAACAACTCTTTTTTCCAGGCAATCACAAGAATAATTATTAATAGGTAGGCAGGAATTAAATGAATAAAAAAACCCGCTAAAGCTTTTATAAAGGGAGTATGCGCGTCAAACACATCAAGCGCAAAAAGGCTGATAAATAATATAAACAAAATTCCTAAGACTCTTGGTATCCAGTACAATGTTTTTTTCATTTTACTCGCTTTCGCAGAATGGCCTCTATGCTCAATACTTAAAGAGACGTGCCTTCATTTAACAGGTCAATATATTCCTTGAAGTAGTACTTTCTATCTCTCTTCTTACCGGACTTCTCTGTAAGCAGATTCAGCCCTTCTAATGTTTTTATTATACTTTTTGCAGCATTATAGGAAATATCGCACAATTCACTTGCTTTATTAACGGTAATTACAGGATGAACATATAGTTTCTCCAGCAAGTCCATCATATTGATTGATGACCTGCGCATGGATTTCCGGACCAATTCTTCCTTGCTCTTTTTCAGGTCAAGGATTTTGTTTGATAATCCAACAACATTCTCAGACGTTTCAGATATTCCTTTCAGGAAGAATTTCAACCAGCCTTCCCAATTCCCGTCAACCCTTACACTCATTAGTTTTTCATAATAGGCTTGCTTATTCTTTTTAAAATAGTAGCTAAGATACAATAAAGGTTGAGCTATCACTCCGCCGGTGCAAAGCAAAAACGTTATCAATAATCTGCCTATCCTGCCGTTACCGTCTAAAAATGGATGGATAGTTTCAAACTGGGCATGGATAAGCCCGCATTCTATCAAAGCCGGATAAACCTTTTGCGCATGCAGGTATTTTTCAAGTTCTCCCAAGGCTTCATTCATTTCATGGACCGGCGGAGGAACATAAGCAGCTTCCGCCAGCTTGCAGCCTTGAGGCCCAACCCAGTTTTGTCCAATCCTGAATTCCCCCGGTTCTTTTTCATGTCCACGGACATTTACCAGTAACCGTTGATGAATCTCCCTTATAAGCCGCAGGGAAAGCGGGAATTTTTTTATTCTTTCCATCCCATAGTTCATAGCATTAATATAATTCAATGTCGCGATGACATCATTACTCTTTTCTCCAGAGAGAATATCTTCTTCTTTGTCCAATATATCAGAAAGAGAGGCCTGCGTGCCTTCTATTTGAGAACTCAGCACAGCTTCTTTCTTAACATACATCATCACAAATAAATCGGGATTGGGAATATTATTTAATACACCATCCAACCTGCCGATTGCCCTATCAGCTTCGGAAAGCAGATTCGTTAATTCCGAATCAAATTTTATAGGTGGATTAGGAGGTAAAGGTTTTGGAATGAAGGCATTATAAGATAAATCTCCATTCAATTGATTTATGTAAATCCCGGCTCTATCATTGCTCATAATATCCTCCGTTTACAGCTATTGCAAAATACTACACAATACTGCAATAAACATTTAGTTATTGCACGATACTGCAATAATCCTAAAATTGTTTCATTTAACAATCTCATAATGCATTAATGACTTGTTTATTGCATATAAACCAATAAAATATCAATAACTATACTATAAAATACAAAAATTAAAACCTATAGTCAAGGTATTTTGGTAGAATCACCATAATTATGGAAAGGATGTTTTGACACAGGATGGTATACTATTTGCCTTGTGACTTTATAAAGCACTCAAGAGATCTATCGTAAGTGCTCTCTGCGTACTTCCTCTTTATTAAACACGAATAAGTGCAATTACAATTCTTTATGTTTTGCGCAAACTCGCGTAAATAGGTTTTTCGTAGTGGCAGAGCTTGGCTAGCAACTTCAGCCGGAGTCTTGCCTGTCATTGCATGGCAGAGCTTGCTGTGCTTAAATAAAGGTGCTGGCCATAATGACAATTATATGAACATTCAAATATCCAGGAATTTATAACTCAGTACACTATCAACATATGTTTCCGGTTCATAAATGGTAAAAATCCTTCTATTCTTCTTCAATCAAAGATTCTTTTGTATATATTCTTCCTGCAACCCGCAATCTTTTGCAATAAAAATATTACCTTAATAAGCTCGTCACATTGACTCCGTTATGCAAAATCTAATTTCTCAATCTTATTCATGATAATTAAATTTTGAATTTCAGTTCCAATTGCGGGTTCTTTGCTTTAACTTCGTTTAAAATCCCCTGAACAAGATCAATAGCATCGTGAAAGGCCTGATTACTTTCCGTAAAAGTAACAAAAGCACCTGATTCATATGTCAACAAATTGCGTTTCTTTCTCATTCTTTCAAAATGAGCCGTAACTTTTTCAAATTTCTGTCCTAATATCGATGTTGTAACTTCAACAACAGTCCTGTGTTGGGCACCATCATCAGGTACATAGCCTTTAAATAAAAGCAAAGCCCTGCCGGCTTTAAGCATGGCATTATAAGCCATAATATAAGTTGCTTCCTCAACAATTTCTTGAATTTTTGAAGCTTGCGTAAGGTTATGCATCGAACTGATTAATAATTGTTCAATCTGAATTATTCCTGCTTCCTGTTTTTTGAGTTTATTTTCCTTTAATAGTTTTTGAATCAACTTGTCAGGCATTTGGGTCTCCCGTGATAGGAATTATTTTTTCCTTAAGGAGCAATTCAACAAATCCCCCTTTTTGTTTCCGTTTATTCTTAAATTCTTCACTACTGAAAAGCGTATAGTTTATCTCTCTTTGAAGCTTAGTTTCAAGTTTATGCACTGATTTTATTAATTCATAATTATCAACTTTACCTACTACACAAAGGTCAATATCGCTTTTTTCATTCTCATTACCTTTTGCAAAAGACCCGTAAATAAAAGCTATTTCGATACCATTAATATGCGAAAGGCCAGCTTTAAACAAACCAGAAATGCCTACTGTTTTTGTAACCATGCTTTTTAGTTCATTGTAGAGATGAAATTTCTTATTCAGGCGAAAGAAAACCAGATTACCTTTAGCAGAAGAATAGAAAAGGCCGATTTTTTCAAACTTTTTTAGCTGGCGACGGATGTTGCCAACGGAATGGTGTAGTGATTTCTCTAATTCTCGCAGATAGAATTCTTTATCAGCATTTGCGAAATAGAATCCTAACAAATCTCTTGTTAGTTTTGACCTTGAGACGTTTAGTATATCCATTTGTAGTCCTCTTTGACTACAATTGTAGTATTACTTGACTACAATGTCAACAGGAACCCTTTCCTATCAACCTGGTAGGATTAGCGGACTTGTGAGCGTAATAATTTATCAGCACATTAGTATAAAGCAACATATGTTTCCGGTTTATAAATGGCCCTGGCTATGGCCTCTGCTGCACATTTATATTTTTACAAAACCAAACTTTTTGTTATTTGCGGTCTTTTTAATAAAGTAATCCAGGCTCTTATTAAACAGATCCTGCCCATGCCTGCGCCTGCTTTCAAGATACCCGATACGGGTCCGCTTATAAACCTCAGGAAATTTTTGGAAATACTTCCAGGCGTCTTGGTTGGCTTGTAATGGTTTCAGAATATCAGGCGCAATTTTAAATTCAGCTAACTTCTCTTTTGTAGGGTTAAATACGTGGGCCACAGCAGCCAACCCGGCTTTTGTCATCTTTTTATTAGCTATCAGCTTTAAAAGCCTTTCCCTGTTTGCCTGCGAAAGCACGCTGGTGTTTCTTCTTGGTGTGAACCTCTGGGCAAATCTTTCATTGTCAATTTTCTTTATTGTAGAATCTATCCAGCCGTAACAAAGAGCCTCTTCAACAGCGTCATTATATTCAATCCTGGGCTTGCCGGTTCCCTTGCGGTAATATATTAACCACACTTCGTGCTTCTTTTTATAGTTTTTTATCAGCCACGCCCGCCAGGCTTTTCTGGTTTTCAGATATAGTGGATTATTTATTTTCATGGTTTTGCCGCGAATTTAGCGCGAATTTAGCGCGAGATTAATCTCGCAGAGGGCGCGAATTTAATATTTTTACCGTCTGAAGATAAATTCGCGGTTATTCACGCGGTATTCTCGCGCCCTAAAGCCGCGAGAATACCGCGAAAATAGGCGCGCGAATAAGGGTTGCTGCAGCGGTAGGGCTTGAATCTTCAGGTTTTTGTAGTGGCAGAGCTTGCTCTGCATAAACAAATCTTAAAACATCACTTTTCCACATACATCCGGTTCCTGCCGGCCCCAACAGGTTTCAAAACACCCTGCTTTTCCAGCTTATTGAGCAACCGGTATGCCTGATCTTTGCTTAAAGAGAACTCTTTCTGGCAAAAATCGTTATCAATAGAGCCATTTTTCTTAGCACACTCAAGCGCCTGCGCACCGTAGCTCATAGCGTTTGATTCCGTATCTATAGTTTGTTTTGTGTTTTTCTGTTTAAGGTATTTTGAAACGCTGGTACCAAAATATATGGCAAAAACTTCACCAAGAGTGTAAAGTAACGGCGCCGGCACCGCTGTCATCAGCTTTAACTGCCAAAGAAACACCGTTGCCCTGGCAAGAAGCGCCCGCTATCCTATTTAGTGCAGCAAGCCAGATTATAGGATAATCTTTGCTGCCAACTGCCTACTATCAGCTCTCCGCGCGAAAACTTTTTCTGCATTATAACGCTTACTTCTTCATTATCTTTTGCGCTAACCAGCCATCTGCGGAACTCTTTTTCACCTACATACGCCGCAAGCATAGCCAGGTAGATGTTGCCCATAGTCATAGAGGATTCCATAGGAAGCTTCAGCACTTTCCCAAAAGCTGCTAAATAGTATTGGCCGAATACATCCATTAATACCGCAACAAAATGAAGCACCCCGAAAAACAAAGCCAACCCATACATAAATTCCGACCACTTCTCGCGTACCTGCCCTGCAGTTACCGGCTTTTGATTGCTTGCTTGATTGTTTTCATTCTTTTCTGGCATTTTATTACTCCTGATTAAATTTTGTCTCCTATTATCAGTATCGTATTATTTAACTCTTTCCTAAAAAATTCTTTTGAATAACTGTTTTAGTTGTTATATAGCCATCTTTCAAAAAAGGAATTTCAAATGTCACAACAGTAACCATTAATGAAAGTTGAAAAATAATACCCAATATAAAATCATTATTATGTGAATATCCAATAGACAAAACAGATAAAATAAATAGAGTTAGGGATATAGAATATATTTCATTTTCTATATCTGAGGCAATATAATTATATTTCTTATATATGTTCTCTCTGAATTTGAATAGAAATGTGTGGACATTTATTAAAGTAAAATACAAACCTATAAAAAATCGCATTTTTAACTCCTAAATATACAAATTTCTTTGGAAATCAAAAAAGGCGGAGCGGATTTTGTCTATATCGCCTAATTGGTTCATAGCATCTGCAATAGAATGGTATTTCAAGTTAATAAGAATAGGCAGTTTTTCTTCATCAAGCTCTTCCACACCCTTTTCCTCATACTTCAACAAAACAAAACCTATAAACTCCTTCTCTTTCTCATCTAACCCGCTGTAAATCTTAGTTTTAGCCTGCTCTACCCTTTCTATCCTTGAAATTGGCGGAGTCAAAAAAGAAACATACATCAAAACATCAAACAAATCGCTCTTCTCTGCATTAATCATTGTCTGCAATGTTTCTAATTGGCCTTTACCAAACCCAAGCGCATCTATCTTTTCTAAAAATGCTTTTCTGGTTACCGGATTAGACCATATCTTTCGTAATTCAGCTTCATTTTTAAAGAATTCAGGCAGGGTGCCAAACATATTGTCCATAAATTCCTGCACTGACATTGGCTTGCCATCAGCGCTCCAAAACGATGTCTGTACCATGTGCTGAATTTCGCGCTCCTTACCATCACGAAGTTTAATTTTTAATATTTTCTTGGTTTCTTTTATTTCTTCAGGAATATAACCGACAATATCATTTTCTGCCATCTCAACATTTCTGTGTTTTTCTTCATCATTTTTTGTTGTTTTATCTATCGGTTCGCCATCCCATTCAGGGTCATTAAAATGCTTATAAGCATCTACAAAATCGTAAATGGTAAAGTATTCTTTCCCATCAAACAGCCTGGTACCGCGCCCGATTATCTGTTTAAACTCAATCATTGTGTTTATCGGCCGCATTAAAACAATGTTACGGATATTGCGCGCATCCACGCCGGTTGAAAGTTTCTGGGAAGTGGTTAATATTGTAGGAATAGTTTTCTCATTATCCTGGAAGTCACTTAAAAACAGGTCGCCCCGGGCGCCGTCATTTGCTGTTACACGCACACAATAATTCGGCTCTTTGCTTTCCTTATATTGATTAACTAAATCCCGTACTGCAGCTGCATGGGCCTGATTGGCGCAAAATATGATTGTTTTTTCTTTCTGATTAATTTCACTTAATAATATTTTTACTCGTTTTGCTTCGCGCTCCCTGATTTCAATTATTTTATTAAAGTCTTCCTCTACATAAATTTTGCCTTCTTCAACTTCGCCTTCAATTATCTGGTCATCAGAAGTATAGACATAATCATCAAGAGTGGTTTTAACCCGCTTTACTTTAAAAGGTGTTAAAAACCCGTCATTTACTCCCTCTTTTAATGAATAAATATAAACCGGCTCTCCAAAATATCTATAAGTATCTACATTTTCTTTTCTTTTTGGCGTAGCGGTAAGCCCCAGTTGAACAGCGGGCGAGAAGTGTTCCATAATACTTCTCCAATTGCCTTCATCATTGGCACCGCCTCTATGGCACTCATCTATAATAACCAAATCAAAAAAGTCCTTCGGATATTCTCCAAAATAGGGAGTATTCTCTGGCCCACTCATAAAAGTCTGAAATATTGTAAAGAAGACAGTTCCGCTCATTGGCACGCCTTTTTTGCGAATATCAAACGGATTTATGCGCACTAAAGCATCTTCTTGAAAGGCAGAAAAGTCATTCATGGCCTGACCTGCCAGATAATTTCTATCAGTTAAAAATAAAATGCGGGGCCTGCGGCCGCCATCCCGTTTTAAATTCCACCTGGCTTGAAATAGTTTCCAGGCAATTTGAAAAGCAATGAATGTTTTTCCAGTTCCTGTAGCAAGAGTAAGCAATATACGCTGTTTTTCTAAGGAGACAGCGTTAAGCACATTATTGATGGCTATTTCCTGATAATATCTGGGTTTCTTACCGGCTGATTCGCCATAAGGGATTAGCGAAAAGTTTTCCTGCCATTGGTTAAAGTCCGAAAAGGTTTTTTTCCATAATTCTTCCGGAGTTGGGAAGCGGTCAACATCGCCCTCTTTACCGGTTTTTGTTGAAATTTGGTAAATACCTCTGCCGTTTGTGGAGTAGGTGTAATCTATATGCATTTTTGCGGCATAAGCTTTGGCCTGGGTTACGCCTTCGCCAACAGGAGAGCTTTCGGGTTTGGCTTCAACTACTGCTATTTTGTGGTTTTTGTATATTAATATATAATCAGCGATGTCGGCTTTAGCGCGTGTGCCTCCAGCCTGGATGCGGCCTTCGGTAATGCGGTATTCCCGCAATACTCGCGAATCCTCTACAACACCCCACCCGCTCTCCTTCAGTTTAGGGTCTATCAGTTCCGCTCTCGTTTCGGCTTCGTTCATTTTTTAGTATCTCCTGGTTTTACAGAATAATACTTCTGTTTTGGACTTGTAAGTTTGTCTGGAATAGTCGGGTGAAGCAAACCCTGCTCAAGCAATGGATTTAATATTTCTTTTCTGAAATAATCCCTATTTGCAATACCAATAAACTTTTGCAATTCTTCTCTATTTCGTGGTATTTCACAAAACTCTACAATTTTTCTTACCCGTTTATCTTGCGCGGTAGCTTGCATGGTAGCTTGCATGGTAGCTTGCATGGTAGAGTAAGGAGTTAATGGAATAATTGTCTTAAAAATATCCTCTTCCAATAGTTTAGGTTCGGTTCCAGAATATATTTTGGTATACTTAAAAAGTTTCCTGACACCTGAACCAAGCTCATCAGCCCGTCCGATTTCTTTAAATACTTTAGCTATTACAGGATTTTTTGGAAATGGTGTAAAATTTGCGGGATTAATGAAGCCGTGTCCATGGGGTTTATTGCTGTTTTCAATATAAACACGGTTCTGTTCAATTATAAATTTTGCAGGAAACGGATTAGTATATTCTCTGTGAATAAGAATATTACCGGCAACTTCTCTGAAAATGTGGTCCCTGAGGCTAATTCTTTGGTCTTTTTCAATATAAAATTTATCAGGGAGGTGCTTTTCAACAAAGGCCATAATCCGGTCATAGCTTTCAATCAGATTTGTCCTTATATCATCCCTGTCGTCATACCTGTCAAGGTTCTCTTTTCTTAAAATAGCATCAGTGCGTAAATGAGGCAAAACAGATAAGATTACATTATCTTTTCCAAAAAGCAAAATCCCTGCCAGGGTAAAACCTTTCTTTCCGCTTTGGTAATCTTTCAGATAAAGCTGCGCGCTTTTTAGCAATTCAAAGTCATCCATTTCACCCCAAGGGTGCCCGGGCTTCTGATTTACTGCCAATTTCCTGACCCTTTTAATCAAATCTTTTCTTAAATCACTGATTTTCACAAAAGGGTAGATTTTATTCTCAGAGTAGGCTGCTTGCTTTCGTATATACAAAGTGGTTACAAGATTGGAATTATCAGTAATATTAAAATCTCCATCTTCGTTGCGGTCAAATATCTTTCCGTTACATCTGTGAACCTGAGAACTTTCAGGAACATTTACATAAAAAATAATTTTGCCGTTAAGTACAAACTCTTCAGCGGTAAGATATACTGTCGGATTTAGTTTCTGAATGTTGTTTACAGTGGTAGCAAAATCCTTTTTTATCTGTTCCGCACAGGCCTGGTCAACCCCTGAAATATCACCATTGTCCTTTACGCCTAATAACAACTCCCCGCCAAAACGATTTAAAAATGCGCACACTGTTTCAAAAACATCTTTGCTAAGTTTAGTTTTGCACTCTTTAAACTCAATTCTTATGCCTTCACCCTGTTTAATAATTTCTTTAATTTTTGATTTATGCATTTTATAATTCCCCACATAACGTCATATTCGGGCCTGACCCGGATATCCATATTATTTACAATTCCCCTGAAAATGCTTTTTTCAGAATACTCTTTTTCAGCTCTTCCAAATCCGCCAGCTTTTGCTCATAAATCCCTTCCAACTTCTTCGTCTCACTTGAAAGTGCATCTAACTTCTCAACAATCGCTTTTTGCTCATTCATATTTGGAAATGAAAATTCAATTTGCTTCAATATTTTTACTGCCACAACATTCTGAATAGCTGCTCCTTGAGAATACTTCTTTAAACTTTCTTGAAAACTATTACTTTCAATCCAATATTTTAAGAAATTACTTAATAATTCTTTTTTTACCGTAAGTTTTAATAATGCTTGGTTTATAATTCCCTTTTTTATTTCATTTGGAGCTATAGCAATTTTACCCATCGTTCCAGAGCAACTCATTATCAAGTCTCCTGGAAACAACTCAAATCGTTTCATCTCTTGAAACTTTTCCTTATCAATAAAATACCTTATATTGGTAAATTGATTATATATAGCATGTTGTTGCTCATATACCGCAAAACCCTGTGCTTTGAAAATATTTTTTTTCAGGCTTCCACCAAAGGGGCCTCTCACAAAAACGCAAACTTCCACCAATCTTTTCTTTTTCCAATCTTTACCCGGTTTCTCAAAAACATTCTGCAAATAGGATTCAAAAAGCTCTTTGGCATTTTTCAGATTCTTCTCAGCATTCTCTCTTGCCTTCTCAATCCCCCCAAAAACCTCATCCAAATTCTTCACAATCCGGCGTTGTTCGGGAAGCGGTGGGATAGGTACATCAATATTTTTATACAACTTGGAATCAAGGTTTCTTATTCCTGTCGAATGACTCTGCATTGCCTCGGTTATTCCAGATATGTATGAATAAAACAGGTACATATGCAGATAATTAAAATCAATTTGATTTGTTTTTTTTATTCGTATTACAGATGTAAAATTACTAAAAGAATAATCGCCATCTTTTTTGTCAAATATAATTACCCGACCAACTGGCTGCTTTGGCCCTCCTCCTGATTTTTCAAGAATAATATCTCCGTAAACCAGTTTTCGTTTTACGAATTGTTTTTTTTCAACATCTAAATATGCTATATCAGAATCGTTTAGTTTTCCGTCTTTCGATATATTAGTGTTTCTAATCACACCAACATTTATGTATGGTGGCTCCTTGCCCTTCCATAGCCCATTAAGGAAATCACAAGCCTCACCAAGTTTTTTTGTTTGCCAATTAGTTTTCATTTCTTTTTATCATAATAGATACCAAGGTTTATTTATGTCTTGCTCTATTTTATTAATATATTTATTTACTGAAACAAGCACATTATTACATCCATCTAAACGTTCTTGAAAAAATGATAAATAAATTGTTGACAGCGGAGACAATCTATTAGAATTCATATTATTCCAATCATTAAGTACATTAACTTTCAAATTATTAATATGTTCATCACAATCCAAGTCCGTGTAATGTATCAAAAGGGGACGATTAATATTCTCGAAATACGATAAATCAAAGATAATTTTTCTAAAATCAATTCCAGGTTTCCTTTCTATAAAAGTTTTAAAGTAATTAGATTGCATTTCTCTAAAAGAATTTTCAGCTTTTTCTGTCCCTCTTTGAATAAGTCTTAGATAGTTGCTCCTGAAAAAGTCATATAGTTTATTAAAATATAATCAGACGATAGTAATGTATAACATCGTCGGTAAACAGTTTGACAACAGCTGCTTTCGGTGGTATAATATAGCCATCTTACCGACGGAGGAGTCCATGCTTCGCATACGCGCTAAAAGCCCCGAACTCTTTGACAGCCTATTACCAGAAGAACTGCGTAAACTGCCAGAAGAACTTGAGCGGGTAAATGAACTGCTTGATAATCCAGCAATAGTTGAACCATTCATAAAACGATTCAATGTACTCATGGGCAGGCCGTGTGTTCCTATTGAAACTTATGTGCGGCTTATGTACTTAAAATTCCGTCATCAGCTTGGCTATGAAACGCTTGTTGCCGAAGTCTCAGATTCCTACGCCTGGCGGCGGTTCTGCGGTATCGGATACAATGACCGGATGCCGGACTCAACCACGCTTATTAAGCTGACACACAAATACGGCGAAGAAACAATTAAAGAACTGCACAACGCCCTCATTGCCGGGCTCAAAGCAAAAAGACTAATCCGCGGGCGCAAGATACGCATGGACACTACCGTTGTGGAAGCTAATGTCCATTATCCCACAGACGCTTCCGTATTAACAGACGGCTTACGGCGCATGTATAAGCAAATGGGACATATTGCCAAAAGCGGGTTGCGCCTTGGCCGCAGCTACAAGAAAGTCAAAAAGCTTTTATTTTCAATATCACAGCATTTGCGAAAAAGAAGCAATGCTTCACAGGATAAAGTCCGTAAAATTAATAAAAATATCATTAGTATCGCCAACGCTGTTATATCAAAAGTCCGGGATGTTATAAAAAACAAAAAAGGTATCAGCAAACACAGAAAAAACATTATCAGCAACACAGCTTCCATAACCCAGCAAGTTGCCGCACAAAGTCTTGAACGGATGGATGGCATAAAACCCCAGTACCGAATAGTAAGTATTCATGACCCTGAGGCCCGTCCAATAGTCAAAGGTAAACTTGACAAGCCTGTCCAGTTCGGGCGCATAGCAGCTATAGTCCAGGACGAAAGCGGATATATCACAGTTGCTCAAGCGCACCAGGGCAACCCTGCTGAAGTTAATATGACACAGCAGCTTGTCAATGAACATCAGGATGTTTGTTCCTGTAAAGTTAAGGCCATTGCTGCAGACACGGGTTTTAGTTCAGATGAAAATATCCAAGCGCTGGCACGTTCCGGCATAAAACATATCGGTATACCTGCAAGAGGTAAACCCATGCCGGAAGTCCGAAAGAAACAAAAACAAACCTGGTTCAAAAAGCTTCGTGCGTTCAGGGCAGGTATTGAAGGTGTTATCAGTTTCCTTAAACGCTCTTTTGGTTTTGGCCGCAGCATGTTAAGAGGCAATACTGGCACTTCTGTATGGGTTAGCTGGGCTGTTATTACTGCTAACCTTTACAGGTTTGGCAAAAATATCTGACCTTATCCACAGAAAGTAGTCCGTTCAAAGATCTTTTGGCAACTTTATTAACAATATTTTACGCTTTTATGAAAAATGACTTTTTCAGGAGCAACTAGATAGTTTAAAACAGTACGTTTTTCTTGTCTTAATATATTTTTTTGATTAAACTTATATGCAAAAAAAGCACCCAAAAATACAGCTACAAATGGTATTATCCCTTTTCCTATTAATATTATGGTTTCATTCGTAATAATTTTTAAATATTTTAGTACGTAATTCCCAAATACTTCTACGATGGTAGAAAAATTCATAATTTCCCTTTAATATTATCCAATATACTTTTACTTTCTTCGTCCAGCTTTTTCATTGCTTTGGGAATCGTCCCTGAATCGCGGAGGACGGCATTGGTTCCCACATGTCCCTGTACGCATAAACATACTCAACCACTACGGACGGATTCATTTTATAATAATATCTGCAAAGCTTCTTGAATAGTTTAAGCATGTTTTCATCAAAACAAAAATCAAGCATCCCATCAAGAGTATGCTCAATACGCTGTTTGTCCCGGCAGTTAGAAGCAATAATTTTATCGACTTCCGGAGAATATTCAGTCACAGCACATATAGCAAGCGCATGAATACTTTTCGCCAACTGCTTGATTTTTTGGAAATGATTATTTTTCATGTATCTTAATCTTAAAGCTACCCTTGGATGTAATACGATACTTCTGCATTCTGCTTGACGGTTTACTTGGAATAGTATGCTTAATTAATCCTGCCTTTAAAGCTGGATGCAGATAATTTTTCCTAAAGGTTGGACGATGTTTAACTCCTAGGGATGCCCTTAATTCACCTGAAGATAATTCCTGTTTTTTCAATAAATTCAAAAGACGCACGACTGGGTCGGGCGACTGGGTCGGCGACTGGGTCGGCGACTGGGTCGGTATTACGATTACTGCCTCTGGTTGGGGTTGTTTTCTCCAGATGGTAAGTATAAAAGTACCGGAGTCAAGGCGAAATACAGGGGGTTTTATTCCGGCTTTTCTACAATTTTCATATATGTCTATAGTACCGGAACCGGCTTTTTCTATATATTTTGTTAAAAACAAAGGTTCTGCGATAAGCGGATTTCCAGGATGTGACGAATGAGGTTTCCGAAGTTTTTTAATTGTTAAGGGCGGGTGAAGGGTTCCCGGATTCCATATTTCAAGCCTGTCTGAAAATAGCATTATTTCCACGCTTGCATTACTTGTATAATCCCTGTGGGCTATAGCATTGACTATTCCTTCAGATACTACCTCTTGAGGAATATCATATTCAACAGGCGCCTGCGGGCCGAATCTACGGGTTCCAACGAAACGGTTTAATTTGGACATTACAAAATCAACAGCCTGGTCAACCAAATCAAAAATAGTCCCCTTGTAAATCTGATAAGACGGGATAGGTTTTAGTTTTTGTGTACCGTGAAAGTGCATACATTTTACTTCTGATGAAATCACAAAACGTTGCGGAGCTTTCCCGAACAAAAGAATGCCTGCATGGTTAATCCGGTTGTGTTCAATAAGATTTAGATGCGATAGGACATCTTTAACCGAAGTGTTTTCTGATAAAGCATAATCGCGGGCAATACGAGAGCGAGATAAAAACCATTTGATCTTATCATTTGAAATATCTTTAATGCTGGCGTTATGGCAGATTGTTGCATCAAAGGGGCCCGTTAGCAGTTTTCCGGCGTCATGAAGATATTGTATTAAACTTGCATAAACAACAGACAGCAGTTCCGGGGTTGTGTTGAATCGCCGGCGAATGAGTGCATTGCCAGCCAGCCGGATTAATGTTTTTATTTTTTCATGCCTGTTCTTATCTTCATTGCCTTTTATATAAATAAACCTGGTATTGCCAGCTTTTGAAGCTGTACTAAATTCTTTATGTGTTGAAGACAGGCCATTCTTATCCGTTGTGCCATATTCATTTCCAAATAATCCTATATAAATGGGGCAGTTTTTGGCTTTTTCAAGGTATACATTATCTGTCCGCCTGTCAGATGCCGGCATATCTTCAAAGAGAAAAACTTCAAAGAAATGCCGTAAAAGAGCATCACCATGCACAAAATCTCGAATCGCTTTGCGTTCCTCAATAAATTCCTTTTGTACACTGCTGACAAAAATACAAAGTTTCATTGCGAAGAATTCCTTTTTAATTATGAGATATTTTACAATTTTGATTTAATAGAATTCAATATCTTTTCGGCTTCGGCATCCAGCTTTTTCATTGCTTCCAGAATTAATTTTGGATTGCGAAGAGCAGCTTCTTCGGCTTTATTTGGGTTCTTTGCGGACAAATCAAAAGTTTCCTGATCAATATTTGCAACATCAACAGTCCAGGAATTGGCAGACTTTGCTTTAGTTTTTTGAAGTTTTACAAACTCTTCCAAATCCTTTTCATTGAGCGGATTGGTCTTCCCTAAATTCCTATCCAAATTAAGCTGATAAAACCAAACCTTTTTTGTAGCAACACCCTTTTCAAAAAACAACACAACCGTCTTTACACCTGCCCCCGCAAAAGTACCACCCGGTAAATCCAGCACGGTATGTAAATTACAGCTTTCCAAAAGCAGTTTACGCAAACTAACAGAGGCATTATCTGTATTAGAAAGAAAAGTATTTTTAATAACCACACCCGCTTTCCCGCCGGCTTTCAAAATCTTAATAAAATGCTGCAAAAAAAGAAATGCAGTCTCACCTGTTTTAATTGGGAAATTCTGCTGAATTTCGCGCCCAATACCCGCGCCAAAAGGCGGATTGGCAAGCACAACATCATAACGGTCTTTTTCCTGAATATCATTAATATTTTCAGAAAGCGTATTCATATGCCTGATATTCGGCGCTTCAATACCATGCAGAATCATATTCATGATGCCAATTATATAAGCAAGAGACTTAATCTCTTTGCCGTAAAAGGTTGTATTTTGAAGTTTTTCCATCTGGTTGGAGGATAGTTTGGCTTTGTTTTGCGTAAGATAATTATAGGATTCCACCAAAAACCCGGCAGACCCGCAGGCCCCGTCATAAATCTTATCACCTATTTCAGGAGCTACTACATTAACTATAGTCCTGATAAGCGGGCGGGGCGTGTAATATTCACCGCCATTTCTGCCGGCATTACCCATATTTTTGATTTTGGCTTCATAAAGGTGAGAAAGCTCATGCTTTTCTTCATGCAGGCGGAAGTGCATACTATCAACAATATTTAAAATCTCGCGCAGCTTATAACCGCTGGAAATTTTATTTTTTAGTTCACTAAATATTTCCCCTATTTTGTATTCAATAGTGTTAGGTTCTTCGGCTTTGAATTTCTTCAGATAAGGAAATAGCTTGAGGTTAACAAAATCTTTAAGGTCATCGCCATCCAGGGCTTTGTTATGGTCTAATTTGCCATCTTTGGTCTTTGGACAAGCCCAGGTATCCCACCGGTATTGCGGGTCAAGAATATAGTTGTATTTTTTCCCGGCAAGCGCGGCTTCGCCCTTTTTGGTTTCATCTAAATCATCAAGGTATTTTAAGAAAAGAATCCAGGAGGTTTGTTCTACATAGTCCAGTTCTGTGGCTGAGCCGGCATCGGTGTGAAGAATGTCATCAATATTTTTAAACGCTTGTTCAAACATGGTGTTTATTTACTCCTTGTGATTGTTTAATATCACAAATTATACCTCTTTATGAATTTTTGGGCAAAGGATTTTTCAATCAATATCCTACCAACAGGCTTCTATGTAGTCCGTGGGTTCCTGTTCGTTGTAGTATTTCCAGTTTTCTATTCTTCTTATTTTGGTAACTTTTAGTTTTTTTTGGATTTTGTTTGAAAAGTTGTTTGATACTCTTGCGTGAAGTGAAATTTGGGTGATGTTTCTTTTTTGCAGTTCCAAAATTAGGGTTTGCACTAAGGCAGAAAAGCCGTTTTTCCCGCAGTAGTCAGGCAGGATAGATACTATTTCTATGTAGTAGGTGGAATCTGTGTTTTTTATAAGTTTATCATCATCTTTAAGTTCTGTTACTGCAGTATTGTGCGGTATTGCGTGCAGGTAGCCTATTTTTTTTCCTTCAATTGTCAGGAAAATACTGATGTTTTGATTATCTTTCAGCATTTGGGTGTAGTAGTTTTCTTCATCGGTTGGCCGCCAACCTGCAGGAAATGATGCGCGGTTTATTGAAACTATTTGTTTTACTGTGTTTTTATCCGGGTTGGTTACAAATTCTGTTTGAAACATTAAATGTTCCTTTTTTCGGTGTGATAAACAGGTATATTATACTAAGATTTGGGCAGAATGGGCAAGAAAAAACATGTTTTATTAACTCCCCAAGACCCTCTTTAAAAAAGAGGGGTTATACAAAGAGGGATTGCTTTGTTACGCTTGGAGTGCTCGAAGAGTAAGATGGATTGGTTAATTCAGTTTGTAGATTTTTATTGCGGGGCCGGGGCTGAAGGCGTTTTTGGGGGTAATTTCTTTTATTAGTTGTGCTTTGTTTGGCAGTTGGGTGTAAAAATCTATCAATGGTGCATTTTTAGAAGCTAAACCGCTTTCTATGTCTATGCTGTCAGCTATAAAGTAGGTTATGCCTGCTTTTTTTAATGCACTAAATCCAACGGTAATATCTATCAAATCCTGCACTTTCTGTGCTTCTTTTACCATTTCTATGGTGCCGCTTATTTCATTTGCGGGCCTTAATATTCTGTAAAGTTCATAGCCGTAGGGTTTATCCTTTACTGGGTAGGTATCCAGCTGAAGTTTCAGGTATTCTTTTTTATAGTGGTTTAGTTTTACTGCTTCGTTATACAGCCGTGCCAGCTGGGCTTTGGTTTCTTTTAACGGCGGGCAGTGCGGGTACATATCTACCAGTACTTTTGAGCCGAAAGAAATATTGTTTTCCACCCATTCTTTGCTAATGGTGCGGGTATCTTTCTGCGTGTAGGCATAATCAAGTTTTACGCAAAATATTACAGAAGGGATAAGCGCAGTTATCAGCAAGGCGGTAACAAGATTTTTATACCGGTTGTTTGATATTTTATCTACAAAGCCCGCGCCGGCAAGTATAAAAAACGGAAATGCCGGAAATAAATAGCCCGGCCCTGCCGCATGGTAAAAAATAACAGGCAGTGTAAATAAAATAATGGCAGATAGCACCAGCAGTTCTTCTGTTTTTTTGTTTTTTAAGATGCTTAAAACACCCAGAAAACATATCGCGCCTATCAGCGGAATACCGGCATTTGGGTTTACGTGGCCTTTGTTTGCTATATAAAGGTAGTGGCCGGTTATGCTTTTTATGCTGTGCCACGGGTTTAAATGTACGCCAACGCTGTGGCCGGAAAAATCTTTGATAAACGCTTTGTAATCCAGTAAAGCGTAAGGTGTGCCGATAAGGAAAAATACCGCCACGAGCAATAATCCTGAAAAAAGCGCTATAGATAACGGTCTGCTTTTATTTTTCAGCCAGTAAACTACCGGCAGTAATAAAAAAAGAGGCAAAGCGTTATAAAAAGTGCTGAAGGCAATACCTAAAAAGCCGGCTGATAAATAAAACGCGGTGTTTTTCCCTTTTTGGTAGTAATCAATAAGGTAGTAAAACGAAATTAGCACAAATAGCATGCTGGGTAAGGCGGGTTGTATAAGGTGCGATGACTGAATAATAGAAGGAATAAAGCAAAACATTAAAGCGGCCATAAGGCCGGTTTTTGCGTTAAATGCTTTTTTTCCTACGGCATAAATAAAATAGAGTATCGCGGTGGACCACAGCACAGAAAAAAACCTTAAAATCAGGTAGATGTTTGTAGGGTTTTGAATAAAGGAGTAGGCAAAGTCATGAGCATTTGCAAATATTCCAAATATTTTGCCTATTACAAAGTAAATACCTGAAATGATAAGCGTAAAGTAAAGATAAAATGACGGGTAATTGAAAAAGTGCGGGTTTAAATCCCCTGCGCCCATTTTTAGCGCGTAGTTAACGGTTTTGTATTCTTCGGTAGTGTAAAGGTGCGGCAGGTCAAACCAGATGCCCCAGAAACGTATAAAGAAACCAATAATAAGTATAGAAAATAAAAGTAAAGTTGTTTTTTTGTTATTCATAAATGGCTAAAGATTTTTTGTTTTATAAAAATCTTGTGTGAGACATTTACCCCTGCTCTAGTTTTCATAATTGTTTATTTATGAAAACTGCACGGGGTGTTTAAGTTAAAAAAAGGTTTTTTAGGAAATAGCCAAATAATTTTGTGGAATAAACAAAGTTAGATACTATGTCACACTCTACCCAGCAGCCGGCGCAGTGTTTTACTTCTTTATTTCTGAAATCATCGGCTTTTTTTGAGTACCAGAAATCAGAAAATTTGTCTTTTTTCAGGTTGCCCATTACTACTGGTTTTAGCGTGCAGGGCATTACGTCACCGTTGGGCATAAGCCTGAAATACAAAAATGCCGCCTGGCACGGTACGTTAAGGTAGGGCGGTTTTTTTAAGGCGCGCTGTTTAGAGCCTTCCCAAAGAAACTTTTCTACCAGATACCAGAGAAAATTTATGTCAGTAATACCTTTAAACTTTCTTTGTGATTTAGATATTGAGGCAATACTGTCATAAAGGTTATGTATTTCATTTTCATTGAAATCTGATGCCAGTGAATATTCAAAGGTTTTTTTGCCTTCAGAAAGTATGGTGCTTTCATGGGAATTAACAGCTATGTATATTTTGTGTTCCAGGTTCATTTCCCGCATAAGTGCATTCATAGGTTGTATTTCATTTAAGTTTTCCCTCAATATTGTCTGGTTTACGCCGGCTATCAGGTTGGGCATTTCTGTTTTGGCAGTTTTCAGAATGTTCAGTGTTTCAAGGGCTTTTTTGCTTAAGCCCGGGATGGCGCGGATTTTATCATTTATTTCACTTAACGCATCAAAGGATACCTGAATGTTTAACTTTATATCTTCGTTTTTAAAAAATTCCAGAAATGCTTTTACTTTTTCCGGCAGGGACCCGTTGGTGGTAATGTAAAATATTTTAGGATTGGCGGTTCTATAAATAGCGTCAATTGTTTGCGTGAAATCACTTTTCAGGAAAGGTTCCCCGCCGGTAAAACGTATTAAGTCAAGCGAGTTAAGGGCCGGGTCTTTGAAAGCGGTTTCTATGTCTGCGGCAGTAAGTTCGTTTGCAGGGTTTTTTGCAGATTCCGGCATTGTCTGCAAACCGCACATGGGGCATTTGGCGTTACAGCGCCAGGTGACGCTATAAGCAATTACTTTTGGTTTTATGGGTTTGTTATACAGGCGGTTTGTTTTTGCTTTTAGAACCGTAGAGATGCCGTTTACTACACTGCTGTTATTTAGGTTCATGGTATTTTTAGAACTGTTTTGTTTTGATAAGCCACCAGATTCTGACCATTTCTGCAATGGTTATCAAGGTGTTTTTTGGAAGCAATGATGTTGATCTTCCGTGCAGCCTGGGGTAAGACCTCATGGGAACGGCGGCAATTCTATGCCCCATATTTGCCAGTTTCAGTATTATTTCTGCAGGGGCAAAGGGACCATTGCAGGTAATGTGTATTTTATTTACAGAGGCTCTTCTTACGACCCGCAACGCTGTCCCCATATCTTTAAAGTTTACGCCGTAAAGCGTTCTGATAGCAAGGTTATAGAAAAAAGAAATAATTTTGCGTAGCGTGCTATTTGCGTTAAATTCGCGGAAACCGATAACCATGTCATTGCCTTCAAGAAGCGGCAGCATTTTCTTAAAGTCATTAACGTCATACTGGTTATCGCCATCCGTAAAAAGCACGTATTCAAACCTGTTGGCATGTTTAAAACCGTCCTGCAAAGCAGCGCCGTAACCCAAATTGGTTTTATGATGAATTACATGGACTTTATTGTATTTTTTAGCCAGGGCGTCTGCTACTTCCCCTGTTTTGTCCGGACTGCCGTCATTGATTACAAATATTTCATAATCAACAGCAATTTCATTAAGCAGATTTATAGCTTTTTCTACAACCAGAGTAATGTTTTTTTCGTCGTAATAGGCAGGGCAGAAAAAAGAGTAACTATTTTTCTTCATTGGATTTTATGTCTTCTTTATCTGTGCTGAAGTCTATGAATATCTTTACAAAGGAAAGAAACACGGTTAATACAAATACCGTAAAGTGGTATATTTCTTTGGGGTTTAAGTACCATCTTTTAGGAAGTGAAAACCAGCCCACGGGGCCCACTCGCCGTAAAACAAGCTGTATTACCCGTTTAGGCCGTAATGAAAAAAAGAGGTTCATTTTAAGTATATCTGCCCTAAGTTCTTTTTCTGTGGTAGTAAGGGGGACATATGCCAGACTGGTTCTGACAAATGGGTTTTCTACAAGGGTGGCGCAGGCGTTTAGATTTTCCCATTTGCCTACTATGTTTAGTCGGTTTTCTTTTTTTGCCATTTCATACAGTTCAGTGCCTGGATATGGAGTGGCATTGTTAAACCTAACGTAATCAAGGTCCAGTTCTTTGGCAAGTTTATAGGATTGCCAACGTTCCTTCTTTGTTTCTGTAGGTAACCCGATAATGAAAGTGCCGGATACATGAAAGCCGAGGCTTTTTGTCATTTTTACGGCTTTAATTATTTCTTCTACGGTTTCACCTTTGTTTATTATTTTCATTACCCGTTCAGAAGCAGTTTCAATACCGTAATCTATGGCGCGGAAACCGCTGCTTTTCATTAAAATAAGTATTTCTTCTGTTACTGTGTCGCTGCGGGTCTGGAAATCAAAGCAGGCCTTTTCATGGAATTTATTTTCCTGAATAAGCCGGCAGAGTATTTTGGTACGTTCTTTGTTTACTATAAAATCATCATCAACAAAGGTAATGAATTTATGGCCGTATTTATTTATCAAAAGGTCCATCATCTCTATTACTTTTTCCGGAGGCATAAAGCGGTACTTTCTGCCGGATATAGAGCGCTGACTGCAGAAAATGCAGTTAAAAGGGCAGCCTCTGGAGCTGGCTATAAAGCCGAGGTTGTAGCGTTCTTTATGTTCTTCAAATAGATGGTACGGAAATTTTGGAATGGTATTTATATCGGGTAGTTTTGCGGCCGGGTTGTGCACTATAGTTCCAGAACTGTCTTTGTATGATATGCCGTCAAGTTTGGTATAGTCAGTGTTGTTTTTAATGGTTTCATAAAGTGAAAGCAGGGTTTCTTCGCCTTCGCCCTTGACAACTATATCTACGTTAGGGTTTTGGAGGGTTTCATCCGGCAGTACGGTAGGATGTATGCCGCCTAAAATAACTTTTGAATCAGGATATTTGGTTTTAAGGATGTCTGAAATTTCGTGGGCTCTTTTTATGCCGCCTGTTACGGAGGTAATACCGAAGATGTATGGTTTGGTAAGTTTTTCTGCTAACTGTGTTACAGATTCCGAAGTAATAGGCGTGATATTTTCATCTACTAAAACTACGTTTTTATTTTTGGATTGCAGATAGCCGGCAAGGTTGCCCAGACCGATAGGCGGACTCATAGGCACATATCTGAAAAACTTACCTAATTTCTGTACCTTGGGGTTGATTAAAAGCATTTAGCCGCCCGGCTCAAGTTTGAGAAATTCTTTTAGAAATCTGGATAATTTTCCAAGCAGGTTGCCTTTTGCGGTATTTCTGTAATAACCGTCTTCAAGGACCATACATTTTGAATCCAGCAGGTGTTGGAGGCGCCTTTTAAATACCATTTCCGGAGAATAGATGGCTTTTAGCTGGTCAACGGTTAATTTTTTGTCTTTGGCTATATCCAGCTCAATTATCATTCTGCCGGATATGGTTCTATCAATGAAAAAGTAAAACTGGCAGTAACCCATCCATAAAAACACAAACAAGCCGTATCCGGTAAGAAAGTTTATTACTCTGGATATGTTTATAGATGTCTGGCTGGTCAGCAGAGGGTCTGCTGGAATAAGGACCAGTATGTTTTCCCTGACAAACATATAAACAACTATATAAAGAATGGTAGAAAGCCAGAAAAACTTTTTGATTACGCCGAATCTTTCATAAATACTGGGTTTTACATTAAATACTATAAGATGACCTACCAGAAAAAACAAAAATGAAAATAATCCTAAAACAAGTGCTTTTATCATATTCCCCTCAGTTTATTAATCTCAAATTTCAATTTTCAAATCTCTATTTTCTATTCTATCCACCTGGCCAAACCTGCAGGATTTTCTTTGAAATAGTAAAAATCCAGGAAAGCGCATTGCCCTTGGGAGTGTTTGTATAATAACCGTTTGTTTCTATACTGCAGCCGGATTCTACTAAATGCTTGAACCGGCGGGCATAGACTTCATCCGGCGAATATACTTTTTTAAGTTCATCATAGGTTACTTTGTTTTGTTTGGATAGTTCAACCATCATTCTGACAGATAAGGATCTGTCTAAAATAAAATAAAACTGGCCGTAACACATAAAAAGAAATACGTACAGCATAAATCCGATGGTGAAATTCAGTACTTTTGAGAGATTGATAATAAATTGCGAGGTAGAGTTTGGGTCTGCGGGTATAAGCAGCAGGCTTTCTCTGGGAATGTAGGCATAAAGTATGATGTAAAGCGGTATTAAAGCAAAGAAGATATTGCGAATCATGCGAAACCGTTTTTTGATTTCGGTTTTTTTAAAGTGAAATATAACAACGTGAAGAATGAGAAATAAAACAAAACAAAACAATCCGACAAATAAACCTTTTAACATCGTTTTCCCTTTCGATAATGAATTCTATTTTTTGAGATTTGTCAGCAGATAATGCAATGACGGTATGCTTTCAGCGTGTTTCATGTTGAAGTAGAAACTGCCGCCGCCGTTTGATACAGTTCTGACCAGAAGTGTTTTCCAGGGCCTGAAGTAGTACCTGGGGTCTGTTTTCCGGGCTTCCCTGCCGTATTTACTGTCTATATTATACAAATCAAACACCGCAGTTGTAAAGTTATTTACCGGCTTACGGGTTTTCTTTGATACGTTCCTTGCCATAGAAAGAGCTTTAAGGAATACTTCCGGGCCCATGACAGCGGACCCAAAACATAAAAGTACGCCTTTTTCTAAATTAGTTATAGTATTTGCAAATATCAGGAAGTCCCGGTAAGACGTATCTCCCAGAGCGGCGCCGCTGCAGTTTGGGTGTTCGTGAATGATGTCATAACCGATACCAACGTGTACAGTAACGGGTACCTTTAATCTATATCCTGCTTCCAGAATACTAAGGTTTTTATATTTGTAATTGCTGTTATTAATGTGTTTGCCTATGGCTTCGCCAAGGCCTATTTTGTTTTGATAGGCTTTATTTATAATGTCATTTATTTCACCGGTTTCTTTCCAAAGACCGAACTGGCCGGATTTTATATATTTTGCCACGCTTTCTGTGGTTTTGCCGAATCGGGTAAGCTCAAAATCGTGTATTGGTCCGGCGCCGTTCATGGCTATGTGCGTAATAAAGCCTTTTTCCATTAAATCTATGATTAATGGCGACACACCGGAGCGGATTACGTGTGCACCCATCATTAGAACTACGGAGGCATTATTTTTCTTTGCTTCAATAATAAGCCGGGATAAATCAGTTAGATTTTTGTTTTTTAGATGCTTTTGTACCGGTTTTGTTTCAGGAAAAGTGTGAAGGGACAGGTCTGATACTCTTTTGTCAAACGGAAACAGGGTGATTTTAGAGCGGTCAAATGTTTTGTATTGGGACTTTGGCATTATTTTTCAATTTCCATGAAGTAGTAAGCAATGGCATGGCAGATGAGGGTTTGGATATCTTCTACGTGGCCGTAATGTTTTGACGGTATAATTAGGCAGAGGTCAGACAGTTTTATCAGCTGGCCGTTATGGTCACCTACAATGGCGGCAGTTTTTAAACCGGACTGCTTGGCTTTTTTGAACGCTTCTACAAGGTTTGGTGAATTACCGCTGACGCTTATGGCTATAAGCAAGTCATCTTTTTTGCAGAAGTTTTCAATTTGTTGGGAGAATATTTTATCGTAGCCATTGTCGTTACCTATGGCAGTAAGCCAGGGAATTTCGTTTGAAGGGCAGAAAACTTTGAATTTCTTTGATTTGTTAGTTGAAGCGCCTTTACCCAGGTCTACCTGTAAATGTGCTGCGCAGGTGGCACTGCCTCCGTTACCGATAATAAAAATCTGGTTATCAGTATCGCGGGTTGCTTTGACTATTTTCAGGAGTTCTGCGATTTTTTTGCTTTCAAGGAGGTTAACTATGTCTTTATGCGTTGAAAGGTATTTGCTTAAAAAGTTTTCCATGAGAGTTACCGGACCTTATACAAAAGATATGAAGGTGTTATTTCATGAAACTTTGAATGAGTTTTGTGAGATCGCCGTAATCAATGGTCTCTTTGTTTCCTAAATACTGCACTGCCAGCGCGCCTGCGCAGTTTCCTATGAATGATACTATTTCCGGATCTGTGTCAAGGAATGTCAGTGGCGATGTAAGAGCAAGCACTGCATCACCTGCGCCGATGGTATCAATTACTTTCCAGGAGAAAGCAGGGACTCTGTGGAACTTCCCTTTTTTATAGTAAAGAGTGCCTTCATGGCCCAGTGTGGTATTTAAGCACGGGCAATGAAGCTGTTTGGAAATCTTTTTTACCATAGGTTCAAACTCACCGTGCTGTTCGTGGCAGGCAAGGCGTGTTTCTACGTGGTCAATGACTATATAATCGGCCCTATTGTATTTGGTGATTAAATTGTAGCCTAAGTTTGCGCTGTTTGACTGGGTCATGGCTACAAGATAGGGTGATTTGGTGCACAATTGGTTTACAATATTTTTGGTTATAAACCCGTGGCCGAAATCTGCCGCTATAACCATGTCATATTTTCCGAAAAGTTTGCTGAGCAATGCCATTACTTTTTTTTCTGTAGCAGTGTTGATAGGATAATCGTTAAAATGGCATACCTCAAACATTTTCTGCATGAAGACACCTTCAAGGTACCTGCGTTTGGTTACCGTAGGGCCGTCTTCGCGGTAGCACGGGAATAATTTTACGTTTGGTTTTATATGTGACCTGATAAATTTTTCGTGTGAGTTTTCCCTGCCCAACATGCCTACAAGGCCTACTTCATCAACAAAACCTGCCAGGTGGTTTGCTACGCATAACGCGCCGCCGGCATAAAGTTCCTTGGATTGGAAAAGAGTGGAAACGGTAGTAGATTTTGATGCTCTTTGCATCAAGTGGCAGAAATTATATTCGTCAATAATGGGTTCGCCGATAATCAGAACTTTGAGTTTCTGAATTTTGCTTAAAGCTTTTGTTACTTCGTTTACGTCATGTCTTTTATTAAAATCCTGAAGAAACTGTTTGATATGTTTAGGCATAATATCAAAGTTTTCTTTAATTATTTTTGTGGAGGAGAACACTTCATCAGAAGTGAACTCCATTCTTCCGCCTACTGATTTTACGGCTTTTTCTTCCAGTGAAAGGCGGCCGGTAGGGTCTGATTCTACGGAGCCAAAATCAGAACCTTTTACATATACGTTAGGTTTAATAAGTGTTATGGTTTCTGTGGCAGTAGGAGTGTTGTTTATGGAAACGTAATCTACGCAGTCAAGGGCGGCTATGGCTTCTGCGCGGTGAATCTCGTTAAATACCGGCCTGCCGGGGCCTCTTTTGACGTAACGGTCAGGGGTAATAGTAACCACCAGAATATCTCCTTTGCGTTTTGCTGACTGGAGATACTTTATGTGGCCAATATGCATTAAATCAAAACAACCGTGACAATGAACTACTGATTTGCCGTGTTTTTTGAGGTTTTCTACTATTTTTATGAGGTGTTGCAGGTCTGCTATTTTGGTTGAATCGTCATTTTTTGTCATGCGTATAGTTTCCCCATGTCTGCAGTTTTAAAATTATTGCATATGCTATGAAATTTGCCCATGAATTTATGAACATTTGTTGCCAGTTTTTTCCCTGATTTCGTATAAAACCGGTTATAGAAAAAAACTTCGTACTTTTCTGAGCGTTCAACTAACGGAAACATGTCAATCTTTTTTCCGGTTAAAACACAAAAACGGATTATGCGCGTAAATCCCAAGGGGCCTACAAGCTGAAGCTTATCAGCATCCCAGAGAATTTTGGCTTCTGTGGTTTTTTTAAAAGAACCTTTGTTATGCTGGGCTATGCAGTAACATACTTTTTTAATAAATGTTTTCGGAGCTTTGATTTTTTGAAGATATATTCTGGCAAGTTTTGCCCCTACTACACCGTGCTTTTTACGGAATTTGTCTGCAGCTATATCGTGCAGGTAAGCTGATACCGTGCAAAGTTCCATGTCAGCTTTTTCCTTTATTGCCAGAAACTGTGCTATTTTTACGGTGAGGTTTATATGGTCAAACTTATGGTCAAAACCGTTTGTTTTACAATTATTTTTTGAATAAGCAATGATTTGCTTTAATTGTTTATAAGAAAGAACATTCATTTAGCTTTTACTTTTTCTGCGGTATGCCTGAAGACTTCCTGTTTTAAACTGCGCCAGTAAATCCTGAGGGATTCCATTGGCGTAGTTTTAGTGACGTATATTCTGTTGCGTATGATATACATTTTTACAAGCCAGTAAAGGAAAATATAGAATCTGTTGTGTTTTAGCCAGATGAGATGATTTACAATAAGGTTGCGCAAAAAAGGAAGCGTAGTAGCTACAGCGCCTAACTCTGCAATGTTTTGCTGGGCGTTTTTTTCTTTTTCGTTGAAACAGTTTAATTCCGAGCGGTACATGTAGGAAGTATGCATTTTTTCATAATTCGGAGTGTACAGGCCCATATTAATTGTCTGTTCCCCCAGTTCAGTTCTCGGGTAAGGATAAAAAATAAGAAATTCAGACCAGGTAACTTTGCTTTTGATGCAGATGTCTATGGATTCAATATCCTGCTCTATCTTTGTGTTTGGCAGACCTATGATGCAGTTTGTGAACGTGTAGATGCCGTACTTATCGCAGAGCCTGTGGGCGCGGATAATGTCATCGCTGGACATGTTGCGTTTCAGCTGGGTATTGCGCACATCAACATTTCCGGCTTCAATTGACATGCTGATAGTTCTGCAACCGGATGCTTTTAGAAGCTTTATCATGTCTTCGTTAAGCAAGTCTGCGCGGGTTAAGATAAAGTAAGGCAGGTTAATCTCTTTTTTATACTTCTTTGCAAATTCTTCAAGCCATTCATCGGCACGGTAGCTGAAAATGTCATCGTAAAACTTTACTGTTGATAAAGGCCATTTTTCGCGGACTTTTACAATGTTTTCAATGGTTTTATCTACAGACATTCTGCGTACTATTTTACCTTTTCCCTGGTACATTTTGTTCCAGGACGGGTTAAAACAGTAAGTGCATTTGTAAGGGCAGCCGCGTGAAACCATAAAGGATTTCAGCGGTGATTTACCCATGGGTGTATTGTCATACATTAAACCGTAATCTGGGATAGGCAGGCAATCAAGGTCTTCTACCAGGTTTCTGATATCATAGGTTTTGGTGTTTTTTGTCATTAAGTTCTGAATGCCTTCTATGGGTTTACCTGCGGAAAAAGCTCTTAAAAAATCGCGGAACGCTTCATCGCTTTCACCTATAAATATGGCATCTAGGGTACTGTCATGTATGAGCTCCGAAAAAAACGTAGGATGTGGGCCGCCCATAATAGTGAATATGTTCGGGTGTTTTTCTTTTATTGTTTTGTTTAAGTGAAAATAATGTTTTGATTCACCGGTAGAAGAGCTGTAAGCTATTATATCCGGTTTTATCTTTTCAATTTTTTCAAAAGGGTCTTCATTGTTTATTTCGCAAAGAAAGCTCTGGTGGCCTTCCTGTTTGGCAATGGCCGATATATACATCGGACCAATGTTGGCAATGAAGTTTTCCATCTTGAAAATGAAAAGAATTTTTAAAGAATCTTTCATTATTTCCCCAATTCATTTTTCACTATTTTTGTAACATTTTCGGCATCAATTCCGATTAAACCGTGTAAGTAATCGCGAGTGCCGTATCTTCTGCAATAATCATCCGGAAGGCCGATTTTTCTTAAAGGTTTGCTTATGCGGTTTTCTACAAGCAGGTCAGATATAATGCTGCCTACGCCGCCGATAATGCTGTGTTCTTCAAGGGTGAAAATCTCCTTTGACTGGTTGATTACATCAATCATAAGTTCCGTGTTTAAGGGTTTGATTCTATAAAGGTCAACTACGCTAACATCGATGGAATGCTGTTTTTTAAGGGTTTCCGCTGCCTTAAGCGCTGTTACTACCATTTTGCCGGTAGCAATTATCACGGCGCTGCCGTTGCCTTTACGAAGCACGTTAAGGCCTTTCTTGAAATCTTCTTCTTTTGCGTTTGGATAAACCAGAGGCTGGCCGTATCTTTCAAGACGGACATATACAGGGCCCGGGATATCATAAGAAAGCTTTGCAAACAGTTTACCGGTCACTTCATCTGACGGGCTAAGAATGGTAAGGCCCGGAAGAGTTCTCATAACAGCTATATCTTCGTGTGCGTGATGTGTAGGGCCAAGAGTACAATAATCAAGGCCGGCACCAACACCGATAGCTTTTACGTTTAAGTTTGTTGCGCATACATCAACTCTGTAATGTTCAAAACACCTGAGCGTAACAAACGGGATAATGGCATACACATACACGGTTTTTCCGCATAGCGCCAATCCGGCAGCAACGCTTATCATATTCAGTTCTGCTATACCCACGTTGATACATCTGCTGGCTATGGTTTTTCTTACATCGTCTAATACCAGAGCACCGGTATCAGAGGTAAGAAGTACTACATCATCATCTTTTTTTAATACTTCATGTAATCCTTGAAAGAAATCCGCTCTCATTTTAGGTCTCCTTTTTTAGTTATTTATTTCTTTTTGGTGCATTTGCAGAATTTTGCTTCATATTCATCGCCGTGCAGTTCTTTTCTGGCTTTCTCTACTTCGTCTCCCACCGGGATTCTGAAGTGCCATATGGCCTTGTTTTCCATGAATGATACGCCTTTACCTTTTGTGGTATTGGCTATTATGCACAGAGGTTTGGATGATTTTCTGTTTCTGAAAGTTTTAAATAAAGGAATCATTTCGTCATAAGAGTGGCCGTTAACTTCCTTAACGTCAAATCCGAAGGCTTCGAATTTGCCTCTTAACGGTTCCAGCCCCATGGCTTCTTCAGTGAAATCAATGGCCTGCAGTTTGTTTCTGTCAACTATAACTATAAGGTTGTTCAGTTTATGCTGAGATGCGAACATGGCGGCTTCCCAGTTTGAACCTTCCTGTAATTCGCCGTCACCTACAAGGACTACGGTGACAAAATCCTTTTTATCCATTTTAGCGGCTAATGCCATACCGGCGCCTATGGGAAATCCGTGGCCTAATGATCCGGTGAAAGCTTCTACGCCTACTACATTGGATTCTGAGTGGCCTCCAAGCTTGCTTCCCTTCTGGCAGTATGTATTAAGTTCTGAAACAGGAAAATAACCCATATCAGCAAGTATAGCATACTGAGCGGCACATGACTGGCCTTTTGAAAGAATGAACATGTCACGGCCCTTCATCTTAGGGTTTTTCGGGTCTACTCTAAGCACCCCGCCCTGATATAATGCTACTAAAATGTCCGTGCAAGAATATGCCGGAGCTACGTGGCCTGCTCCTGCGCAAAGAGCCATTTCAAGCACTGTTTGTCTTACCCATCTGGCTTTTTTCTCTAAATCCGCAAATTTACTTTTTTTCATCTGCTTTCATCTCCTTTTAAAGGGTTTTTGATTCTTTTCTGAAATGTATTTGAAAAAAAACTCTTAAGAATTCCCTTGCAACCCTGACAGCTGATTTTAATGAGGTTGCTTTGGATTTACCGTGAGTCCTTTTTTTTAGCAATACGGGTACTTCTGCGTATGTAAAACCGGCTTTTACTGCTTTAGTAAGGCATTCTGTCTGGTAAAAAAAGCCGTTTGAAATATTCTGTATTTTTTTAAAAATCTCTGTTTTGTAAAGAACGTTGCCGTTAGTATAATGAAATGATGTACCAAAGGCTGTATTTACAATAAATAAGTATGTTTTTGATAGTATTCTTCTTGAAAGAGGCCTTTCATTGAAATTGATTACATAGGGATTGGCTATATCAGTATGTTCTAAAATTGAAAGGTACTTTATGATTTCATAGGGTTCATTTTCCCCGTCACCAGGTAGCCAGGCAACGGCTTTCTTGGTAGCTTTCTGGGTCCCCTCTCTGAAACAGCTGCCCAAACCCATGGGCTTGCTGTGGTGAATTACAGTTACATTCTTTTCTGTTTTGCCCAAATTATCGGCAATATTGCCTGTTTTGTCTGTGCTGCCGTCATCAATCAATATGATTTCGCCGTCAATCGAATGGTTTTTAAATGTTTCAAGGATCTCTTTCACAGTGCTTTCAACGGACTTTTCTTCGTTAAGCGCGGGAACAATGATAGAAACTGAGTTAAATGATGATTGCATTAAATTTCCACTTTTTGAAAGTTAAGACCTATAAATTATCAAAAAAACGGTTTATTGTCAAACAATAATAATAATTAATAATTATTTTTAACGAATTCTTTAACCTTGCTTATTACATAATCCTGCTGTTTTTTTGTCAATTCCTGGAAAACCGGCAGGCTGAGTATGGTATCTGCCTGTTTTTCTGCAACTGGGAAATCTCCTCTTTTGTTCCCTAGGGGTTTTGCTGCTTCCTGAAGATGAATAGATATGGGGTAGTGAATTTTGGTTTCAATACCGTTTTTAAGCAGGTAGGCTTGTAGTTCATCCCGTTTTTCAATTTGAATGACAAATGTGTGATAAGCCGGCTTTTCGTAAGGCATTTCCGTTGGGACTTTTACGAAATCTATTAAATTATTACGGTAATAAGCCGCTATTTTTCTTCTTGAGGCAATCCATTTATCAAGATGTTTTAATTTTAAGTTTAAAATTGCCGCCTGAATTGAATCAAGTCTGCTGTTATAACCCCAGTACTGAACTTCATTTCTGGTTTTCATGCCGATATTTCTTAGTTTTGATAGTTTTATATAAAGTGATTCGTCGTTTGTTGTTAAAAACCCACCGTCTCCGCAGGCGTTTAGTGTTTTTAGCGGATGAAGACTGAAACAGTTTATATGGCCGAAAGAACCGGCTTTCTTCCCTTTGTAAATCGCACCTATAGCCTGGGCAGAATCTTCAATAACGGAGAGTTTGTATTTCTTTGCAATACTTAAAATTCTATCCATTTCACAAATTTTGCCGGTCAGGTTAACGGGAAGAATTGCTTTTGTTTTATTTGTTATTTTTCCTTCAATCAGGTTTGTGTCTATGTTCATGTCATCACATACATCGACAAATACGGGTGTTGCACCTGCAGTTACAATGCAGGAAGCGGAAGCAACAAAAGAATTAGGTACGGTTATGACTTCATCTCCGGGGCCGATGTCTAATGCTTTTAAGGCAAGAAATAATGCGTCAGTTCCTGAATTTAAGCCTAAGGCGTATTTTGTCTCGCAATATTTGGCAATATTATGTTCGAATATTTTCACTTCATCGCCAAGGACAAAGTTGGCCGTATCAAGGACTTTTGATACCGCCTGTAAGATCTGTTTTTTTAGTATTTTGTGTTCTTGTTTCAGGTTGATGTATGAAATTCTCATTTAAATCCTATCGTTTTCATCTTTTTTACGTTGTAGTAATTTATATCATCCCAGTTTTTGATTTCGCCTGTTTCAAAAGCATTTTTTATGTCTAATACGGCATCTCTGATGGTTTTTTTAGGAGCAAGGCCCAGTTCTTTCTGAATTTTTGCAGAAGATATGTGGTATGACCTGTTGTCGTCGCTGGGAACGGTATCTATCGGTATATCTTTTCCCAGTGCTTCTTTTACTATTTCAGCAATCTGGCTGACCGTATGGTTCTCGTAACCAGCGTTGAATATATTACCTGCTATTTTTTCTTTAGGCATATCAAGCAGGGCTATGTAATAATCTACAATGTCATCAATATGAATGTTCGGGCGTTTCTGGTTTCCGCCGAAAACTGTGATTTTGTTCTTGTTTATTGCATGAGCGGTAAGAATGTTTACCGTAAGATCAAGGCGCAGCCTGGGAGAGTAACCGCAAACAGTTGCAGGGCGCAGAATAACTGAAGTCATTTGCGGGATTTGTTCTTTTAGGAGCAACTCTTCGCAAAGCGCTTTGTATTTTGAGTAGTCTGTCAAAGGTTCTAATGAAAGATTTTCGGTAACATTTTCTGTTTCTTTTACACCGTATACGCTGGAACTGGAAGCAAAGATAAATTTGCTGACTCCAGATTTCTTAGATATATCAAGAATGTCAACAAAGGCATCGTAATTAATTGTTTTACTCAGATCCGGGTTTAATTCATAACTGGGGTCATTTGAAATGCACGCAAGGTGAATTACAGTGTCAGAGCCAGGGATAGATGTTTCTAATAGGGCTCTATCGCGTATATCACCTTTGAATAGTTTAAAATTTGATTTCTGCAGAGTGTCACCCAGTACTTCTTCCCCATAGATGCAAAGGTCAATTACTTTTACATCATGTCCTAATGCAACAAGTTTTTTTGTGAGAACGGTTCCTACATAACCTGCTCCGCCGGTAATTAAAATATTGTGTTTAATCATTTTTACCTCTTTTTAAAATTACTTTTTATAAAACTTTCTTACGTTTTCAATAGTAAAATCAACCTGCTCTTGTGTTAAATGCTGATGTACTGGAAGTGAAATGATTTCTTTGCACTGCTGTTCGCAAATAGGAAAATCCCCTTCTTTGTACTTAAGTCCATGGTTTTTGCTGCAATTCTGCAAGTGAAGAGGAATTGGATAATGTACTTTTGCTTCTACGCCTTTTTCAATGAGGTAATTAAGTAGTTTATCGCGGTCTTTTACGCGAATTATGTACAGGTGATATACATGGCGTATATTTTTCTTTCTTTCGGGAATCGTAATGAATTCTTTCAGGTCAGAAAGGCCTTTATCAATACAAAGGGCATTTTTTATACGGGTATTTGTAATAAATTCTGCCTGACTGATGAGATTTAATCCGACGATGGCATGTATTGTATCCAGCCTGCTGTTATAACCGAATATTTCTACTTCGTCTCTGTTTTTTAATCCGTGGTTGCGTAAAAGAATAAGTTTTTCTTTGTGTTCCTGTGAGTTTGTTACTACTAAACCGCCATCACCCCAGACGTTCAGGTTTTTAAGCGGGTGTAAACTGAATCCTGCCATTGAGCCGAAGTTTCCAACTATTTTTTCATCAATCGCGGCGCTGATAGCCTGGCAGGCATCTTCAACTACTGGAATGTTATGCTTCTTTGATATTTCAAGAACTTTTGCCATATTTGCAGGGCTGCCTGCATAATGTACCGGCATGAGGGCTTTTGTTTTAGGTGTGATAGCTTTTTCAATTTGGTCGGCATCAATATTAAATTGTTCGTTATCAATTTCTACAAAAACAGGTTTTGCTCCGGAAGCTACAATGGCACCTACTGTGGCTATGAATGTATTTGGTGCGGTTATTACTTCATCACCCGGGCCTACGCCAAGGGCTTTTAGGCTTAAAAACAGTGCGTCGGTTCCTGATGCTACACCAACTGCGTATTTTGCCCCGCATAAAGCGGCAAATTTCTTTTCAAACTCTTCAACCTGAGGCCCGAGAGTTAGGTTGGCTTTTTTGGTGATTTCTTCCCTGATATCACAGAGGATTTTGTCAGGATTTGCGAACTGGTCCAGCAGATAAGAATAAGGTACTTTCATTGATTGTCTCCAATTTTTAAGTTAATTTCCAAATATTTTAGCAGTAAATTTTTAACCACTTACAGTTTTCAAATAAAACAAATTTGAAAACTAACGCTGAGGTAAAAAGGAAACATTCATTTATCTATCAGTAATACCGTATATAAATGATACTTTTATAATTATTTCAAATATACCATTTAATGTCAAGAGTTCTTCTTGTACAATTTGTACATTTTACCTTGAAATAACAGTTTATAATCTTTGCTGATTGTTTTAATGATATGTTTATAAATTACTATATTTTCTCGTTCTTGTAATCTGAATGCTTTCTCATACTCACTATCTGTTATTATATATTGCGTAGGTTCCTTGCTGTAGTAACAAAGAGTGTGATCAGCTATAGTATTAGTAAATCCAAGAGTGAAAAAAGTTTCAAGCGGCGCGTTAATTATTTTATTTGGTTCCAATATTTTTTTAATTTCCACCATGTCCGGAGTGTATTTATTGCGGTATTCATTTCTTTTCAGCCTGTAGATGTTAACACCGGATGAAAGTAGTGCGATTATTACAATCAAAACCAAAAAAGAATTTCGTGCAATTTTATTCCTTGTTTCGTTCCATAATATTGCAACACAAACCGCATATAACGGGGTTATGTGGCAAAGATAGATGGTCCATTTATGACTTACAAGGAACATGAGCAAAAAGAAATATATGAAAGTTAATATGAATATGGGCCTTATTTTAGGATTGCTTTTAAATTTTAAGCCTAATAAAACAAATGAAGAAAAATAAGTACCAATTATTAGCACAAGCAGTTTTGCATACCTGGGAAAATCGTCAGAATGACCATAAGCAAATAAATATCTGTTCATTATTTCAGTTTGTATTGTTTTCCAGCTGAATCCGGATTGAGACGGATAATAAACGCCAAAAACATTTCCTAAAAACTGATATCTAAAAGCTTCCAGATCCTGCAGGATATAAATTCCCCAAAGGATTGTGCAGGTTAAATATGGAAGGATTGTTAAAAGAACTTTTTTAAAGTTCAACTGTTTTCTATCATAGTAAATTATTAAAAACCATAACCCGCAGAATCCTAAAATACCGTTAGGATGAGTCATTCCTGCAATAGCTGTGAGGGTATTGGCAAAAACTATTGCTTTTACTAATGATTTTTCCCGCAAATACAAGTAGACAGCCCAGCTGGAAAATGCCAAAGATGCTGACATAATGTCAAACAACCTGCCGTTTGTGGCTTGTCTGTTGTAAATAAAATCAATGCTTATTAATAAAGTACTCAAAAAAATGACTTTTTCATTAAAATCCAGTTTTTTTAAGATTATAAACCAGGACAATAAACCTATAAAACCAAAACTTACGGCTAAAAGCCTGAGCTGTAATAAACCAATACCAAAAATTTTAAACCATAATGCTTCGGTTAATATAGCTGTTGGCGGTTGAGCATAAAAATGTTTATCAAGGCCTTTCCACCAGGGCACGTACTCAACAGGAATTACATTTTTGACCCAAGGCATGCCGATATAACCGTTTTGGATCAGGTTTATGGCTAGATTGGGTTGAATCATTTCATCTTGATGCGGTTTTTGGACATTTATAAGAATGAAGGTAAAGAAAAGGTAGGCAATAAAAGGAATGACAAATATTTTTTTCATTGTTTGAGATCAGTTTATGGATAAATGATTACTTATGCGGTATATACTTTGGAAAAAATGTCTGAAGAAAATAGTATATGTCACGGTGAATGGACATTCTAAACAGACTTCTGAAAAATCTTCTGATAATATATCTGGGATTAAAATAGAATTTCCGGTAAAATATATTGTAATACTTTTCCATGGTTTCAAAACTTAAATTCGGATGCGTATAGACATCTCCTGCCCTGTGAAAATTGTATTTTTTCCAGTCTCTGGTTTTTATGGCATTTGCTTTTTCATACTGATCGAACAGTTTAGTTCCAGGAAAAGGCATGGTTATGGTGACTTTTGCCAGGTCAGGTAAAAGCTTTGTGGCAAACTTTATAGTTTTATTTAAAGATTCCTCAGTATCAGCTGGCAGGCCGAACATGAAAAAACCTATGCTTTCAATACCAGCTTTTTTTACTATTTCCATACATCTTACTGATTGTTCAAGTGTAATGTCTTTGTCAATACTGTCTAATGATTTCTGATCACCGCTTTCAAAACCTATGCCTACCTGATAACAGCCTGCTCTTTTAGCAAGCTTTAGCAATTCCAAATCAGCATTATTAACTCTTATACCGGCGGCTAAACTCCAGGGAAACTTCAAATTATTTTTTAAAATAAGTTCGCATATTTCTCTGGCGTGCTTTTTATCAGCGCAGAACTGGTCGTCAATAACTCTTATTTCTTTATAACCCAGCTGTAAGGTGAGCTTAATTTCTTCTAAAACTCTTTGGGCGGATTTTATTCTATAACGTCTGCCTGAAATATTCTTGTTACAAAAACTGCATTTTGCCGGACAGCCGCGGCTGGTTTCCATATTGGTAACAGGTGATTTTCTGCTCATGGATTTTGAGCACATATAACGGCTTACGTCGTATAAATCAAGTGCCGGCAAAGGCAGATCATCCATGTTTTTTATAGTTTCTCTGGCAGAATTTGAATAAACATTACCGTCTTTTTTATAGCTTATACCGGCTATCTGTTCAAAAGATTTCCCGTCCCAGATTTCTGAAAGGGTTACTTCTCCTTCACCGATAACGGCTATATCAAATTCTGACTCTTTTAATGCTTCTTCAGGTATGGCAGATGCGTGAGGGCCGCCAATAACAAGCAAGACATCTTTTCCTAATAGTTTTCTGGCAATACGGCTGATTTCTGCGGCTTCATGAAAAAGAGGAGTTGTGCAGGTAACTCCGATAAATCCGGGTTTAAATTCCTGTATAGTTGGTATTAATTTGTAAAAAGTACCGTATATACCTAAATCAAGAATTTTTACTTCAGCGCCTTTTTGTCTTAATACTGCGGCAAGGTTGGCATAAGCTAAAAGCGGATAGATCTGGATACCTGCGTGTAGTTTTGAGCCTGCGTAGGCATTAAATGCTGACGGAACATTGATAAAAAGTGCTGAGTTATTTTTTGGCATTATTTATTTGTAACTTTGAACTTCGTAAATTTTTGTAATACATTTACTTTGTTTTAGAAATGCAAAATAACCGGGCCCGAAATATCTGTCTTCTATTGTCCCTGTTAGTTCACAGTTGGTTTTCAAAAACGGCTTGATATTGCTTTTCAGTTGTCCCTGATTCCAGTAAAAGAAACCATCGTCTACTATTATGTATTTTACTTTGTTTTTTCTTACTACATCCGTAAATGTTCTGCTTTGTATAACCATGTCTTCTTTCGGGTTATAGTAACGGTAGTACCCGAAGTAATCTGTAAAATACTGCCTGTCTTTTATAAATCCGAACCAATATGTCGGCTGGCCCATTACAGGCTGGCCGTCATCTGGAATATAGTTTTTAAGCTGTTTTATAAATCCTTTATAGTCTGCCTGGCGGAAGTTTTTTAGAATGTAAATATCTTCAACACTAATTAAAAAAAGTATAGCGGTTAAGGATATAAAACCTAAATATTTTAAATGTTTATTGCTCTGCTCAATGAACGTTAAGATTGATTCTGAAGCCAATATTATAAAAAAAGGAAAGATAAAAATCAAATAAAAGTCTGTTTTGCTAGGCACTACAAAGGTGAAACAAAAAAGGCATCCTGCCAGGGTTAACAGCAGGAGTTTTCTTCCCGGGTTTGATTTTATTGATAAATGAACAAATGAAATTAAAATGGGTACGGCAAGTATAAGATTTCTATGAAATCTGCCTTCCCAAAAAAATGAATAATATCTTTTTGTTTCATTGGCAATCATGATAAATACGTTTTTTTCAGCCAAGGGCGGTTTTTCCCATAGCCAGTAGTTTTTCCATTGGTAAAAAAAGGTTGCTGTGTCTGGGGCAACGTGCCATAACAGCCACCAGACGCCGCCCAAGCCGATACCTGTCAAAGCTAAAAGGACGTTTAATTTACTAATTTTTTTAAAATGTAACAGTAATAATGTGAAAAGTGCAAAAATTGCTACAACACCCGGGGGATGGATATCAACTGTCAGAGCAGAAACAAAACCTGTTAAAAGAAATAACGGGGCTGACTGTTTTTCAAATGATACCAAAAATAAGTAGATTGTCATGAATATAAACATTGAAACCACAATGTCAGGCCTGGCCATATGTGATCTTACAATAAAAATATAAGACAGCGAAAGTAAAAAAACTGAAAGAAGTGCTGTTTTTTCACTTAAAATTCTTTTTGATATTTTAAATACAAAAAACAAAAGCAATAAACCCGATATAAAAGGAAACAATCTTGCCTGAAAAGGTCCTAATCCTAATAATTTGATAGAAACGGCGTTTGCCGTTGAATACAAACGGCCGTAAACTACATGAGTTTTCTCAAAACCAAAATCCGGATTACAGAGCCTTGAACTGAAGTCACCATATTTTATCAGAGACCAGGACAACTCTGTTGAATGAACATCATCCCACCAGATAAGAGGATATTTATCTAAATAAAATAGGTTAATGCCAATGTAACAAACGAGAAATCCAATAAACAAAGTTCTTATAGTTTTCATTCTATTTAAACCTCGAAATTAATTTTAGTATTTGAAGCGGATTATAAGCAATACTGTTCATTGTAGCGCATTCAAAAGTACAAAAACATCCGGTTTTCTTAATAAATCCAAGCAAAGAAGCAAACACATTAGATTTTCTTAATGCATGAATATCAAAATCATATTCCCTTAAATTAGGAAATACAAATGCTTTATCAGGGAAAGTTTGTGTAAGCATTTCACAGGGAAGTACGTTTCCAGTCTCACTGATAACTATCATGTTTTTACCGGCCACACAATTTAAGACTTTTTTATTTTCTTCTAAAATCTTGTAAGTTATGTCATAAACTCTGAAAATCACATTATCTAAAATCCTGAAATATCCGTTAGTCTCATTTCTTTGTTTATACCTTGTTTTTATATGGGTTACAGCATCAAGATATTCCTGTGGTTTTATGTTTTTTGAGTTATTGTTTCTAGGATCTCCTCTTATAATGCCGATATTCACCGGCAATCCAAAATCAGCACTAATCCGGTCAATAATGGTTTTTATATTGTCTTTGTTATAACTGCAATATGTAAGATTTATCCGGAGTTCAAGATTTTTATTTATTTTAGCGATTTCTTTTATCAATGCAATTGTGCTGGTTAACTTTTCATAATTTCCTTTAACACCGCGTATTTCATCATGTTTTTCACCTAATTCATCAATAGAAACTGACAGCTTAAGTTTCAATTCCGGGTTTTCACTAATTATGGCCTTTACAGTTTGCACACATTTTTCCGGCAACAGTCCATTTGTGGTTAAACCCAAAGACCTGGTACGGCAATTTTTATAAAACATGTGTGCTATTTCAGGAAGGTCATTTCGTAAAAGTGGTTCCCCGCCGGTGAAAGAAACATGAAATAAACTTTTCCATTTTTTGGTAAGTTTTTCATATTCCTGAGTAGTTAATTCCTGAGGGCTGCCTGATTCTGAGTTTTTCCAGTAAAAACAGGTTTTGCATTTTGAATTGCATTTAGCGGTTACAAAAATAATGGCATAACCAATTTCTCCGGCCACATAAGCTTTAAGCAGTTTTGAAATTTGTGATATCATAATTTAATTTATAGCTTTTTGCGAAATTTAGATTTTAAAAATATTTTTGAAAAAGTATAAACATTTTTTATATTCCCCAGCCCTTTAAAAGCACCGGCAATCCATAAATAGTTTCTCGCAAAGGTGATAAGATATGTTTTTAATACAGCTGATATTGAATGTTTTTCACCAGAATAAACATATTTTAGAAAAGAAAGATTCATGAAAAACAGGGCCACTAAACTTAAGAGTATTAATAGAATACTTATTACAGGTTTAAAAAATGTCAAGACTATAAAAAACAATATTGAAATTTGTGTAAAAAGTTGAAATATTAAGGGGCCTCTTTTGGTGGGCCATTTAAAATCAAGGGTTGCAGGATATTTTAAATGAACGTCCATAATGTTCTGCAACCAAGAAAATTGTTGTTTTAAATAATCTCTCACCTTTGTTTTACAGAAATGAGAAACAGTTAGTTCGGGTACAAGTAAAATATCTACACCTATTTGAAACAGGTTATGGCCGAAAACGAGGTCTTCAGCTATTCTTCTATCTCCGAATCCGCCTGATTTAAAAAATGTTTCCTTTCGGCACATCAGATTGTTTGAACTGGAATGGTTCACGAAGGATTTTTCTCTGAAAATATGAAAAGAAGATTCGTACATGCGGTACTTTGATATAAATTGCGGATTCAGGCTTACTGAATACTTGCCGGCAGCTGCATCAACTGATTTGTCTTTGAATATTTCATCAATCAGGGATAGCCAGTTTTCAGGGACTACGCAATCACTGTCAGTGAATGCCAGTATATCACCATTAGTATATTTTACAGCCATGTTTCTGCCAACACCTGGGCCTTTATTGACTTCTGAACGTACAATTATACAGCCGTATGATTCAGCTACTATTATCGAATTGTCTGTTGAACAATCATCGTAAACTACAACTTCAAAATTACCGGTATACGTGCACGCGAAGATTGATTTTAGGCAGGCCTTAAGGTTTAATTCATCGTTATATACGGGAATAATTACTGATATCATTGTATATGTAAGAAGAGGTGGTTACTTCTTCCTTTTATAAATTATAATTTCCGGATTTGGAATCAGCCAGTCTGACGGCGGATAGTTTTTAACAAAGTTAAACCCTAAAAATTCAGCTTGTTTATTAAAAACTGCTATTTTTTCATATTTTGCAGGATTATTCATTATCTTTTCTAAAGCAGCATAATGCTCAGGGAACATTTCCTGGGATATTTTCGGGTATGTAAAATCCCTGTATTCAAATTCAGAAATTACTACATAATCAGCTTTACCTGCAATTTTTTCAAGCCCGATTATGGCATCTGTAAGGTTAGATTGTATATCTCCTCCCATTAAAAGCCTGAAAGGCGGATTATACTGTCTTAAAATACCAGGTGTCCAGAAATAACTGCGGGCAATTGCTACGGTTTGTTTTGTATCTACATTGTTCTTAATCCAGCCCGAAGCAAGCTCTCTGGTATTTGCAGAAGTATAAAGTTTTAAATAAGCAAAAGTATTGACGGCAGTGCCAAATACAATTGATATTAAAACTGCAAAAAAGATAATTTTACCGGTCAGTTTATTAAATGCCTTTATTTCAGATATTGTTTCCATTAATTTTGCAGTAAACAAAATAAAAAACGGCAATACCGGAAGAGTATACCAGGCTGCCTGATTCTTTGTGCCGGCAATAACATAGTAAACAATAACTGTAGATGTTAAGAAAAGTATATCAAAAACATTTCTTCTTTCTTTGAAAGCCAGGTTTTTAATAAACAGGTAAACAAAGCCTGAAATACCGGTAATAACCAGCGTAAATCCTGCCCCATGAGGTAGATAATACGTTAAATAACTTATCCACCCTTTTCCGTGCAGTAATAATTCTATAGGGTGTGTGGTTGCATTTGAAAACTTGAAATTCATATCCATGTAATAAAGAAATGTTTTATAATCAAAAACAGAATAAGGGCATCCGATAAAAAACCCTAAAGCGCCGGCGCCTAAATAAATCCATAGCTTCCTGGCAAACGCTTTTTTAATATAACTGTTCCCGGGAACAAGAAAATGGGCAACAAAAGGAACAATACCGTATACAGCTCCGCTAAGCTTAGTTGCTGTGCCTAACCCGATAAATATACCTGCAAGCAGGTAGTTACCTGTGGTGTTTTCGCCGGATAGTATTTTAACAGCAAAATATACTGACAAACTGACAAAAAATAACATTATTACATCCGGCCGTACATAAAATGAATTAATGACATGTATTCCTGTAATTGATAATAACCCGGCAGAAATTAATCCGGTTGTTTTGTTATAAGCTTTTTTTACAGTTAGGTATAGTATAAGTATTGTGGCAGTGCCGAAAAAAACTGATAGCAGCCTTCCAATAATGTAAAGTTTATCAGCTTCGCGGAGGTTTGCTATAAGAAAATCTCTTGAGGCAGGGTTTACAATACCAAGTAACTGAGATAGTTTAAGAAAAAAACCTACAATATATACACTGAATCCTCCCCAAAGAAATGCTCTTTTGGGGCTGAAATCCAGTTTTGACGGGTTCATGGCTTCAAGTGAATATATGGTAAGAGGTTCGTCCGGGTTATATGTGGTAAGTGCCTGGTTTTTTGAAGGAAGGCCGAAGTTTATGCCCGATAATCTTAATATTAAACCTATTAGCAGGATAGCAGTTATTATGAAAGTGTTTTTTTTCATTTACTGGTCAATTTTTATTATTTTCCCTTCCTGACGGGCAGAAGCTTCTGCTGCGGCAAGAATTTTTACTACTCTTAGACCGAAAGCGGCGTCGCTTTTTGGAGCTTTTCTTTTTTGTATGCAATCAAGAAAATCACAACATTCTGCTTTAAGCGGTTCAATAGCCTGTAAATGAGGGCTAATAATATCACCTGATCTGTAAGACAACTGAAACTCACCGAAAGTTTCCGGGTTTCTAACTACGCCTTTATCAAATATCTTTATTTTCTCTGCAGGGTCAATATCATCATAGATAACCATTCTGTCGCTTCCTATAACAACGGTTCTTCTTAATTTGCTTGGAGCCAGCCAGCTGGTGTGGATATGCGCCAATACTTTGCTTTTGAAAAACAAGGTTATATAAGCCACTTCGTGAATATCTTTTCTAATGAATGACTGGGCATGGCAGCTTACATGGTCCGGCAGTTCATCAAGCCAATAAGCTATTATGGAAACATCGTGGGGCGCCAGATCCCAGATAACGCTGACATCAGGCTGGAAAAGGCCTAAATTGACTCTTGATGAATCAATATAAAACACTTCACCCAGGTGTTTTCTATTTAGGATATTTTTCATTTCTATTACAGGAGGGCTGTACAAAAAGGTGTGGCTGATTAATATATTCCTATTTCGTTTTTTTGCCAGTTCTACCAGTTCTTTTGCCTGTTCTACTGAATTGCATAAAGGTTTTTCTACAAGCACATCTTTATAATGCTCAAGGGCTTCTTTAACAAGTTTATAATGTGTTGAAACAGGTGTGGCAACAACAATACCGTTTATTTCTTTATCCTGCAGAATATCAAGATGGTTTTTTGTAACTATAGTGTCAGAATAACGGGTTTTTGCATTATTAAGGTTCTTATCATTTAAATCACAGATATATTTAAGCTTACAGTCCTGTATTTCATGGAAATTCCTGGCAAGATTCGGGCCCCAGTAACCATATCCAATAACGCCTATCTGAATCATTTGAGCTCCTTTTTATACTGAGTGAATATTATTAGAAAACTGAATAAAATTATACTACTTAAAACGTGCTATTTCAATGGTTTTAAGACGAATAACCGTATCAGATCCAGCGCTGTTTTTAATATTACGCCTATATTGTTGCCAGTACCAGTACCATAAATTCTTGGTTGATGAGCTATTTCTACTTCAATGGATCTAAATTTGTTTCTTTTTACATAAATAAATATTTCTGCGTGAATGAACGCGCTTCTTGCAATAAAACAGTGGTCAGCTAAAATTGAACGTTTGTACAATGCTACGCTGTCAACATCTGTTACTTTTTCGCCGGCAAGTATACTGATGACCGTATTATAAATTCTGGCGTTTAATCTTCTGATGAAATTATCCTTTCTGTGGGCTCTTTTTCCAAGGATAAAGTCAAAATCATGTGTTTTTGGAAGAAGTTTAAATATTTCTTCCGGCGGTATCTGGCCGTCACCAGGAATAAAAAAAACCCACTCTTTGGTAGGTTTTAAAAATACTTCTTTTAATGTCTGGGCAATACCCTGATTGGTTTGATGATGGTATACTTTTATGCGGGGATTATTTTTTGCCAGCTCCCTGGCAACATTGCCTGTGTTATCAATACTACCGTCGTTTATTATTACAATTTCATAATCATCGGTAATTTTGTTTAGAACTTCAATGCTCTTCTCAACCACAAGAGGAATGTTTTTTTCCTCATTATAGGCAGGAATGCTGATGGTTACAGAGTTTAGTTTAGCTGTCATTTTTTATAGAAAGTGTTTATGTTTTCAGCAATAAATAGTATTTCTTCCTTTTTTAGTTCCGGAAAGTTTGGCAGAGAAAGCACGTTTTCAGCTAATTTTTCAGAAACCGGAAGGTCGCCTTTTTTATAACCAAGGAAATTAAATGCCGGCTGAAGGTGCAGAGGGATAGGATAATGAATGCCAGCACCTATTTCATTTTTTGAAAGGTGTTGCATTAACCCGTCCCTGTTGCTTACTTTAATTATAAATTGATGATAAATCGGTACCGAATAGCTTTCATTTGATAGATAACTGACTTCTGGAGCCTTTATAGCATCTTTATACATTTTTACGTTATTACGTCGGTTTTCATTGTATTTATCAAGTTGTTTCAGTTTTATTCTAAGTACCGCTGCTTGAATGGTATCAAGCCTTTTGGTAAATCCGATTATATTGTGAAGATATTTTTCTGACCTGCCGCAATCACGCAAAAGACGGATTTTTTTATAAAGTTCTTCATTGTTTGTAGTAACCATACCGCCGTCGCCATAAGCGCCCAGGTTTTTTGCAGGATAAAAACTGAAACAACCGGTTTCGCCCATTGAGCCGGCTTTTACCCAAGATCCTGCTGTGTTTTTGTATAACGTACCGTGTGCCTGGCAGGCATCTTCTACCACTTTTACATTATATTTGCCGGCAATTTTCAGTATTTCATCCATATTGGATGCATTTCCATATATATGTACCGGGAGAATGGCTTTAATAGTTTTATCTTTTTTCAGATACGCTTCAATCAATCCCGCGTTTATGTTGCCCGTTCCTTCTTCTACATCTACAAATACCGGCGTTGCTCCGGTATAACATACTGCTGTTGCAGTAGCGATAAATGTAAATGCAGGAACAAGGACTTTGTCACCCCTGCCTACATTTAGAGCAAGCAGAGATAATTCCAGGGCGCTTGTCCCGTTATCTACGCCAATGGCATATTTTGTACCGCAATAAGCGGCAAATTCTTTTTCAAAAAGTGTTACGTCTTCACCAAGTATGAAACTTGTGTTTTCAATTACTTTTGCTATGGCTTTTTCTACCTCTGTTTTGATTTCTTCGTGCTGTCTTTTTAGATTTACCAGGTCTACCTTCATTTGCTCTCCTATTTAATTTGATTATTTATACGGTTTATCAGTAAAATTAAACAAACATTTTAAATCTTTTACTTTTTTAGCTGGTTTCGCAGGATTGCCGTAGGCAACAGAGTTTGGTGGAATATCTTTTGTTACCACGCTGCCGGAACCTATAAGTGAATTTTCACCAATAGTTACAAAAGGCAGAATGGTCACATTTACACCTATCTGCACGCCTTTCTTTATTACCGGCCCCTTCATGCATTTTGAGGAAAAATTACAACCCGGATGAGGATCGTTTGCTATTGTTACTCCGGGCGCCATAAAAGCTCCGTCTTCTATAGTTGTATATTGCGCTATGTAGCAATTGCAATGTATTTTTACGTTGTTGCCTATTTTACAGCCGTAATCTATGACTGTATTGCTCCATACCTGAAAATTATCACCAATTTCATTTTCTTCTCTTATGACTACATTATGGCCGGTTTGTAGATTTTTTCCTATTTTTGAATTTGAATACAGCATAGAGTTTGAACGAACATTAGCTCCGGGGCCTAATACTGTTTTTTTTGGTTTTTTTATTCTTGGTGTTACTATTCCCACTCTTGCAGTTTTATCAATCTTGCAGTTTTTCATGTTTTTTTCCTCTAAATATTATTTGTTTAGCTGTATAAGCAAAGAAAATCATTATAAAAGGTTCTATGGGTAAGCGGTAACGTGCTATAGGTGATATTAAGTTATGCATTAGCATAAAATATATGAAAAGAACTGTTAGAGGCATATATAATAATCGTTGTTCTTTTGATTTTATGAAACCATATAACGCAAAACCCAGCCAGCAGATATGAATTAAAGATATAAATTTTCCGATTATTACTGATTTTTTTGCCGCGAGTTCTTTTCCTACAGGCTGAAGCCAGAAACGAAAGAATTTTTTTACAGAAAGCTTTAAAAAACCAATAGGACTGGCTTTTATATTCTTTAATCCAAGGTTGAAAAGCAGCTTGTCCGATACTACAGGGTTTTTTACTTTATCTATTTCTGAGATTTTACGGAAATATTCAGCTTCCGAATCCAGCCATTTCCCATCCCAGGGCAAATAGGTGCCTGACCAGAACAATGCTCCGGAGCTGGTATTAATAAGCAAAAAATTGCCAAAAGCATAGTAATTTCTTACGGTCCAGGGGATTACAGGTACTATGGTAATAAGCATAAAGAGTATCAAAGACCTTGCCAATTTATAGAATCCGTACTTTTTATTGTAAACCAGCAGTATTCCAGCTGATAGAAAGAACGGATAAAACACTAAAGTTGACCTGCAAAGATTTGCAATTCCAAGAATTATAGCGGCGGAAATGAGCAGAAAAACATTTTCATTTTTTACGCCTATGATGATAGCATATATCACGGTAGTTAGCAAGAAAACAAAGAGCGTTTCAGAGCCGATTATCCCTGTATAAACTATCAATGGCGGATAAAAACACAAACATAAACCGGTTATAAAGGCTACCCTCTTTTGAAACAAAATGTTTGCGGTCAAATAAACCACAATAACAGTAATAGAATCAAGAAAAGCATGGGCAATTTTAACAAAAAGGTGGCTATAACCGAAAACTGAATATATAAAAGCCAGGAACAGTGGATAAAGCGGCGGCCTGGTTGATGTAGGATGTCTGTTTGCTTCAAGAAAACCATTTCCGGAAGCTATATTTCCTGCTACCGCATCCCAGGACACCGTGTCATCATAGCTTACCGGCCTTGGCGGTGACAAAAAAACGTATGTCAGCCGTAAGCTTAACGCAAGGATAAATAATAGAATTATTGCTTTTTTGTTTTCTATAATTTGTTTTAACATGTTTAGTAACTTAATTTGTTTTTCTATATCTGATAATTTTCACTCCGGAAAGAAATGTCGGAAAATACCTGGGTAAATACAGTTTTTTTTCTGCTGTAAAACCCATAGCCGTAATAATTTTTTCTAAAGTGTATATAGTATGATGATGTTCCCCGGCGCCGGGACCGCCTTCTTCGGAAAATGTCCCTTTTAACATAAATCTACAAAGTTTATAGAAAAACGTTTCGGTTGGGCCTACCACAATCAAAGAACCGTCATCTTTTAATACCCTGTGAATTTGTTTTATGGCAGGCTCACAGTTTTCTATGTGTTCGAGAGTGTCCATAGCAAAAACCACATCAAAGAATTTGTCTGCAAAAGTAAGCCTTGCAACATCAGAAACTTCAAAAGTACAATCCGGAATGGACAAGTTTTTTATATTTACGTTTGTATCTATTCCGTAACATTCGCAATTATGCCTGCGCTGTACTTCTTCAAGCAGGTACCCGATACCGCAGCCAACGTCAAGGATTTTATAACCGTTTTTTAGCCGGCCTAAGATTACCGAATATTTAATCCTGTCCCAGAAATATTTTTTTACAGGTATAAATCTGCTGTTATATTCCGGTACTATTTCATTAAGAGGTTTTTTAGATATTGCGTTCATTGTTTTTGTTACTTTCCGCGCTTTAAAAGATAATACGCATTTAATATGTTTTGTATAAACTCGTAAAAAGATCTTATTTTCATTAATCTGCCGATTAAATAGCCGGGCCTGAGATAAAAAGCAATTATTGCCTTCTGTTTTATTTTTTTAATTTCTTTTTGTGTAAGTTGTTTTGTGGACATAGCAACTTTCGTGCCGGATTGGTCCATAGTAATGAAATCATCTTTAATAAGGCCAAGGGATAATGCCTGTTCTCTAAGCTCAGTACCTGCCCTGGGTACTGCAACATTGAAAGATGCATAATCAAGGGGAAGGGTTTTTATAAACTGTAATGTTTCCTGCGCTGTTTCTGCGGTTTCATCAGGCAACCCGAAAATAAAAGTACCTACAGTACGAATTTTCAGTTTTTTGCATATCGCTAAAGTACGCAGGATATCTTCTTTTGTGTAGCCTTTTCTGTAACTTTCCAATATTTTTTCGCTGCCGGATTCTATGCCGAGAATCAGCGTATGGCATCCTGAAGTCTTCATTAACTTCAGCACTTCTTCGTTTAATACGTCTACTCTTGAAAACCCAAACCAGGAGATGCCCAGTTTGGTTTCAATCATATCTTTTAAAAGTTTGTTAGTTTTGTTCTTGTTTGCACCGAAAGTCTGATCCACAAAAAATACTTCTTTTACATTCAGTGACTTGATATATTTTAATTCTTCTATGATTTTTTCTTCCGGCCTGATTTTATATTTGATTTTCCCCATTATGCAGAAACTGCATTTGTAGGGACAACCAAATTCCGTAAGCACTGAACAGTATTTTTTTGATGTAGTAAAGGGGTATCTGTAACCGATTTTCAAGAATTCTTCATGATACGGGGTTCCGGCGAGGTCAAACGAATTTGATGTGTCTGCATTCAGCAACAGTTTATCATTTCTATCTGACTCTATATAATCAATAACTGATTTTGATGTAAAATCTGTAATTATAGCATCAAAAATACTTAGTTCTTTAAGATATTTGTCAGGATTTTCAAGCAGAATATCTCCTGAAGCCACAAGCTTGCAGTTTAGATTATTTTTTAGCGCTTTAAAAAATTCAACATCCTCATCCCAGGACACAGCACCAGTAAGAGTAATTATATAATCAGGGTTATAGTCTTTGATTTGCGCCAGCATTGTGTGTGCTGAATAATTTTGTACTATACCGTCAATAAGTTTTATTTCACAGTTAATTTTACGCAGGTTAGCGCTTATGATTAATAAATCAATTGGTTGGCTTATATAATTTGCCTGGGATATTTTACTGCAGTAATAATCCCTGATGTAAAGGTTTTTGCCCGGAGGATTTAGGAGAAGTATCTTTTTCATTAGTTTAAATGTTTTTTCAGCGTTTCCCACACCTCTTGCACCTTTATTTCTTCTAGGCAAAGAGGATAGTTTTTATGGCAATAGAATGTTTTATCTTCGTGAACGTTTATACAAGGGCTGCAGTCAATGTTTTTAAAGAAAACAGTATGAGGTTCTTTGCTGTGACCGTACAAAACGGGTGTTTCAGGTCCAAAAAATGATATTGTAGGCGTTTTTAAAGCAACAGCCAGATGTAATGGACCGCTATCGTTTGAAACAAGCATTTTTGCATTTTTAATAATAATTATCAGTTCTGAAATAGTCATCTCACCTGACATGTTTATCACTCTGGGATCATTTATCTCAGAAAGTATAGCATCTGAGTTTATCCGTTCTTTTTTGCTTCCTACATATACTACTGTGTAGTTGGTATTAGTAAGAATTAGTTTTGTCAGTTCAATAAAATTTGTTTTTGGCCATTTTCTTGATAATGCCAATTCCCCGGCGTTTGGGTTTATACAGATATATTCTTTTGAAATCAGTTTATGTCTTCCCAGAAGTACCGGAGTTTCCACAACCTCGTTAAATAAAGGTTTAGGTTCCAATAATTCCAGGTTTTTATTTTCCGGGATACCCAGTACACTGGCAAGATTATAGAAATTCTGTGTGACATGCCAGTACCTGTTAAAGGGCACACCAATAGTATGTAAATGGCCTCTCCAGACTTCCCAGGCCTTGAACCCTATTCTTTCCTTAGCGCCGCTTAAATAGGTAACAATAGCTGAAAACCGCGTAAAAAACTCAATATCAAATACAATGTCAAGTTTTAAACTGCGCATCTGATAAACAATTCCAAAAAAACTTACTATGAACCCGGATATACCTTTATCTATGTTCAGGGTAATTATATTATCTACCGGTTCAAGCATCTGCACTATTTCCCTGTTTCTTGAAAGGGTGAGGTAATGAATTTTAGAGTCCGGATATTTTTCTTTTACTGCTTTTAGAAGCGGGGTTGATAGCAAAATACTGCCCATACCCCAGAACTTAATAAAAAGGATATTTTTTACGTTTAGCGCATCAAGTTTCACAGGTTTATGAAATGTTTTGAAAAACAGTTCGAGCACAGAAAATAATGTGCATAAAAACCATCCGGCATACTTATCAATCAGCTTCATGATTTGGAAATTCATAAGTTAACCTTAAACACCTTTATTATCTATATATACTTTATGCCACAACTCCAGCATAAGCAAAGCCCATATTCTGTACCCATGGTCGCTTTTTCCGGAAATATGGTCTTCTAAAAGATTTGACACTTCTTTCTTGTCAAAATATCCCCTGTTTAATGACTTGGAATCCAGTAATACCTGCCGGGCATAATCTTTTAAATCATGTTTGAACCACTTGCCTACAGGGATACCAAACCCCTGTTTTCCTCTTTTTTGGATTTGTTCAGGCAAGAGGTCTTTAAAAGTTTCTTTAAAAATGTATTTGGAAGTAAAGTTATGAAGTTTCCAGTTTGAAGGCAGTGTGGCTGTAAATTCTATAAGTTTATGATCTAAAAGCGGAGACCTGGTTTCAAGTGAATTTGCCATGCTGGCAATATCCATCTTTACCAGCAGGCATTCCGGCAGATAGGTCATAAGGTCTGTATAAAGAGTGCGGTCTATAGTGTCATTAGCCGGTGAATTTACAAATGTGTTTTCAAGATAATCATAAGCATCATCATCGGCAAAAAGTGCTTTCATTTCTTTTGAGTATATGCGGTTCTTTGTTTCATTATCAAAATAACAGTGCCATATGGCATTTCTTCTTCCGGGTGTTTCAGCTAAAGCAGAAAACATTCTGTTCATATATCGGAATTTGCTTTTAGCATTTGCGCTTTCAGTGTGGGGTATTAAATTTGCAAGGTGCTTTGTCAGGTTTTTCCCCATTAACCTGAAAGGAAAACCAAAGTATGCAGAGCCTTTCATGGCTTTATGCCTGAGGTAGCCGGCAAAGTTTTCATCTCCACCGTCGCCGTTTAGGGCAACCGTAACGTGCTGACGGGTAACATTGGCCACGTAATATGATGGTAGCGATGAAGTGTCTGCAAAGGGCTGGTCATAATGCCAGACAATTTTTTCCAGAATATCTACGAAATGGGGTTCTACGGTAAATTCATGATGTTCTGTTTTATAATGGTCAGCCACAATTTTTGCATAAGGAAGCTCTGAGAATGTTTCTTCTTTAAAACCAATAGAAAATGTTTTTACAGGCTTGATTGACAGCTTGCTCATTAAGGCAACAATAATGCTTGAATCAAGCCCGCCGGATAAAAAAGCGCCAAGGGGTACATCAGAAATCATTCTTAGCTTTGTTGCTTCAGTTAAAATTTCACGCAGCTGCATTTTAGCATCTTCAAAGGAAAGGCTGGTTTTCTTTGTGAAATCAATATTCCAATATTTTTGAATGTTTGTTCTTCCTGTTTTATCACAGGTTAACGTGTGCGCCGGCTGCAGACGCGCAATAGTTTTAAAAATAGTTCCGGGCCCGGGTATGTACTGGTAGGTAAGATAATTATGTATGGCGCTAAGGTTTATTTCAGGAGTTGCTTCTAAATGTTTTAAAATTGATTTCATTTCTGAAGCAAAAATAAATGAACCATTAATTACTGCATAAAAAAGTGGCTTTTTGCCTATTCTGTCCCTTGCGATAAATAACCTTTCTGCTTTTGTATCCCACAAAGCAAAAGCAAACATTCCACGCAGATAATCTACGCATTTCTCCTTGTATTCTTCATAAAGATGCACTATAACTTCTGTGTCTGAGTTTGTTGTAAATTTGTGTCCTTTATTTTGCAGTATTTCCCTTTGTTCCTGAAAATTATATATTTCCCCATTTAAAACTATCCAAATGGATTTATCTTCGTTGCAAATGGGCTGGTGGCCTGTTTTTAGATCAATAATTGACAACCTGCGCATACCCAGGGAAATGTTTGATGCTGTAAAAATACCTTCATCATCCGGGCCCCGGTGCTTAATAACACTGCACATAGCCCTTACTGATTCAGGATTTAATGGTTGTTTATTAAAATTAAATATTCCGCAAATTCCGCACATTGGTTTTAGGCCCTTAGTGTTTCTTTATACAGTGTTTCGAATTTTGAAGCAATAATTGGCCAGGAATAATTTTTTCTAATGATCTCAAGGCCGTTTCTGCTGATTTTTTCTATTAGTGGTTTATCCTGGATCAAGTTAACAACGGTTTTTGAAAAATCTGCAGGAGAATCTGCAACCAGTATGTTTTCCCCGTTTTTAATCTCCTCTATTCCCGCACAAGCAAAGTTAGTAGCTACAGTAGGTATACCCATTGCCATAGATTCAATAATTTTAAATTTCATGCCGGTACCAATACGCATTGGGCAGATATTGACTGTTGCTTTGGCAATGTAGGGTCTGATATCTTCTACATAACCGGTTACGGTAACGCTTTTATCTGTAGCAAAACTCTTTATTTTATTTATTGGATTTTTGCCTACTATGTAAAGCCTGATATCCGGAAGCTTTTTCTTTATTAAAGGAAATATATTTTTATAAAAATGAATAATAGCGTCTGTATTTGGCTTGAAATCCATAATGCCCCTGAAAATAAGTGATGGGTTATCTTTTGGTGCTTCTTGGGGTGTAAAATATCCGGTATCTACTCCTATAGGAATTACAGTAATATCTGCCTGTTGCCCGGATCCTGCAAACAGGGCGCAAAGCCAGTCTTTATCAACCGAAGAAACTACTACCGTTTTATCAAACCGGGATATTATTTGTTTTTCGTACTTTGCTATTTTTTTCCATTGCTTAGAAAGATAGATTTTTTTAAAAAGATTTCGTTCTCTTTTTTTGTTGCGCAGAAAATGCAGTGACATAGCATCATAATTGCATAAAACTGCCGGTATACCTTCAGGTACTGCTTTTCTGTATCCTGATGTTGTAAAGAAATTAAAGTGCACCAGGTCAAACCTTTCTTTTTTTATTATATCATGCAATTTATCAAATGCTTCTTGTGCGTAAAACTGGTTTATGTTATAAGGTATATTTTGAAAATACATATTCCAGAGCCTTAAAAATGCTGATTTTGGGAGTTTCTTATAACTTGTTTGTACGGTTTTACAATATTTAAGGAGTTCAGGAATATAAATTGTGTCTGTATCTTTTTCAAGCAGGCTAAACAAATGTATTTCATGCCTGGCAGATAATTCTTTTATTAGATTAAAAGCCATTAGCTTTATACCTTCAGCTAGCGGATATGGAAAAGTATGCGTGAAAAACAGTATTTTCAAATTATTCCTACTTCCTTATATAATAGCTCATATTGCTTTCTTACTATATCATAGTCATAATTAGAAGCAATCAACAGCGCTTTTTGAGCATTTGTTTTCCTTAAAGCTGGATCTGCAAGGTATTTCTTTATATTTTCAGCCAAATCGTGTGCATCATGGTTTTTATGAAAAAGTGCAGTGTTTTTAAAACAGTCAAAAGTACCATAATCCGGCACGCATAACGGCACCCCTGCAGAAGCGGCCTCAAATACTGCACTGCCCATAGCTTCGCCATCTTCATCTGAAGAATTTAAATACATGGTTGCCGCAACAAAGGCATCTAAAAAGTCAGTCCCTCTTAAATGCCCTGTAAATATTACGTTTTTAATATCTGCGGATATATTCTTGCCAACTTTAAAACCGCTATACACTTTATGGGCCTGTAAATTGTCTTTGTATCCTGCTATCAGGAGTTTAATACCGGCAATTTTACAAGCTTCTATAATAATTTCAGGGTTTTTATGGTAACTTGTTCCTATACTGAATGCAAAAGGTTCATCAGAGGCAAGGCCAAACCTTTTTCTGAATTCAGCACCGTTTCCTTTATTTTGTGAATAATATTTGTAATCTATAGGTAGTGGTATCAAAACCAGTTTTTCCGGTTTTATGCCCTGATTTGTATAGTTATTTAGTGCAAATTCGCTCTGAACTACTATTTTGTCATAATGGTTAAAAATAAACCTGCGGAGCATAGTTGCATACCATTTTTGGCCAATAAAATTATTATGAAATGTATATACAGAACGTTCGGCAAAAAAACAGGCTATTTGTGGAAATGGAAATCCCCTGCCATGTCCGTGTACATTCTGTTTCCAAATCTTCCAAATTAGCCCAATAAATGAATTTTTATCTATTGTTACTATTTCACCGTTAGTAATATCCGCACCAATTTTAAAGTAATCGGCTTTTTCTGTTGAAGCATAATGTGGGTAAAACGGCGCAATAATTTTCATTTTTTATCGTTTTTTGGGTGGTTTAAAAAAGCATAAAATATATTACTATTTCTAGAATACTTTAGTATTAAAAGTAAATTTGTAATTTTAATGAGTATTGCTAAAATAACTGCCTGTAAAAATCCGTTGTATTTCAAATAATACTTAATAGTATCTTCATAGTAAATTTGAGAAACGCTTCTTATTCCTTCTTTTTCTACACTCTGTCTTACATAATGTGTTACATTTCCCTGGGGTATATAAAATATTTTATGACCGGTCTTACGTATCTTGATACATATATCATTTTCAGTATAATAAAGTTTAAATCTATCATCGTACCCGTCTATCTGTCTGATTATTTCCATTTTTGCCCACAGATTCGCATCACCGACTACTTCAACCTCTTTTAATTGATTACCAATGTCATTATTATACGTAAACTCATCATTCAATATTTTTTTTGTTTTTGGGAATAGTTTTCCTAAAAATGTATAATTCATTAAGGCTAGCTTATATGTATAATCCTTAGAATAAATAATCTGAAAAGATCCATCTGAATTGTAAGTTTTACATGTAATAGCTCCTGACTCTTTGTTGTTTTCAAGAAACTTTACACATTCATCTATAGTTTTATCGTTTATTAATGTATCGGAATTTAATATTAGTAAGTATTTGCCTTTCGCCTTATCAAAAGCCATATTGTGAGCTTTTGTTAGAAATTTATTTTCTTTGTTTGTTATTACTGTTACTTTTGGAAATTTGCTTTTTACCATTTCTACACTATTGTCTTTAGAAGCATTGTCAATCACAAACACTTCTATGTCTAATGTTCCAGTATAATTGAAAATTGAGTTAAGACATGCTTCTAGTTTATCTTTTGTGTTAAAACTAACAATCGATATCGTTAAGTCCATGTTCAGATTTTAACTGAAAACTCCTTTACAGTATTTATTACTTTTGAAATATCACTATCTGTCATGTCAGGGTATAATGGTAATGTAACAATTTCTTTCCATACACTTTCTGCTACTGGCAATTTTCTATAATATGGTTTGTAAACATCATAAAGATGATTTGGAAAATAATGAACACTAGTAGATATATCTTTTGAAGCCAAGTATTCTGTAAAAGCATCTCTTTTATCTTTTGCAATTTTTACTACGTAATTATGATTTGCACTATCAATACCGGCTTTTTCTATAGGTGTTTTTAACCAATGAATTGAAGCAAATTCCTTATTATATATCCGTGTTATTTCTTTACGTCTGCGGTTTGTATATTCCAATTTTTCCAATTGTACTAAGCCTAAGACAGCCATTATATCATTCATATGACATTTATAACCTATTTCTTCAACGGTGTAATACCATGAATATTTTTTATCAATTTCATTTCTACTCCAAGTGTCTTTATCTATACCAAGCCAACGAAGTGAACGTAATTTTTTTGCCCATTTATCGTCATTTAAAGTAATCATACCACCATCTCCACAGGCAAGATTTTTAACTGCATGAAAACTGAAACAACCAATGTTGCCAATTGAACCCAACATACGTTTTTTATAGGATCCGCCACATCCATGAGCACAATCTTCTATCACAACAATCCCTTTTGATGTTGCTATATTCATTATTTCATCCATATCACAAGAATGACCGCCGTAATGAACAACCAATATTGCTTTTGTTTTATTGGTAATTAATTTTTTAACGCTATTTGGATCGATATTTAGTGTATCTTGTTGTATGTCAGCAAAAACAGGTGTAGCTTTTGAATACAATATAGCATGATTTGAAGAAACAAACGTCATTGGGGATGTTATAACTTCACTACCTTCAATATTGAGAATAGTTAATGCTAAATGTAAAGCAGCTGTACAGGAATTTACTCCAATCGAATGTTTTACTCCAATAAACTCTGAAAATTTATCTTCAAACTCCTTTGTCTTAGGACCTAATCCAATCCAGCCAAGTTTAAATATTTCCCTCAAAGCGTTAATTTCACGTTCATCATAAGATGGTTTGAATACTGGAATCATATAAGTCTCCTTGGTTTATTGATTTGTTTTATATTGTTTTAATAATAAATTATGCATATCTTTGATAATTGTTTCCCACAGAAATAGTTTTTCACATCTCAGTTTGGCGACCTCAGCAATTTTATTTCTTAAAATATCATTCTTTAGTATTATTCTTAATTTAGATGATAAATCTTCAATATTTTCAGATTTAAATAAAAATCCCGAATTACCATTATCAAGTATATATTGAGCACACCCTGCATCCGATGATACAATAGGAATACCTAAATACATAGCTTCTAATAATACTATTCCAAAACTTTCGTGTCTAGACGGAAAACAAAACACCTCAGATTCAAGATACTTTTTTAGCAAATTATCTCCAGTCAAATGATTAGTAAATGTGACTCTATTTTCAAGTCCATGCTTTTTTATTAAAACCTGTGTATTTTTATAATAATCTGAATCTAATAAATCCCCTATTGCCTCTATTCTCCATTCTGGAAATTCATTTTTTATTAAACTAAATGCTTTTATAAGTAAATCTATTCCCTTTCTTGGAATTATTTGACCTGCCATCATTATTTTTTTATGTTTTTTTATATTTTGTATATTAAATTTTGGTGTTAGTATTTCTGGATTAATGCCATCGGGAATAATACTTATTTTACTTTTCATATATGGGTATTGTTTTAAAAGTCTTTCCGCAGATTCTGGAGATTCACTTATTAGAATATTAGCTGTGTGTGAAATTATTTTAGGTATCAATTTCAACTCACCTATTATTGGTTTATAAAGTTTAAATATTAATGGGACTTCAGGTGTCCATGTTCTTCCAGGATTATCAAGTTTAATCATAATAATGCTTTTTTTCGAAAAACAACGGTATATTAAAGACAATATAGCTGTATTTAGCGTCAAGTGATACATATAAAAACAATCAATATTCTTTATATTTCTAATTATGTAAAAAAACAAACCAAAATAAATTGACAAAATATTAAATTTGGATTTTTTTATTACCTTAACACCATAAAAATCATTGAAATATTTATTTGTTTCACAATTATTTGTTAATAGTGTCACATCATGACCCATTTTAACAAGCCAAGCTGGAATTTGACCCCCATCTTTTTGAATACCAATACTCGGAAAATTTGGGAATAATAAAACTATCTTCATTTATTTCCTTTCTTTTATAACCTTTGCTGGAACACCTACGGCAATACTGTAAGGAGGAATACTTTTTACAATTACAGCACCAGCACCAATTACTGAACCTTTGCCTATTGTAACACCTGGACAAACAACCGCATTAGAACCTATCCATACATCATCTTCAATAATAACTTTTTCCATTTTTGCATTTTGTTCAATAATTAATTTATTTTTGTTTTCGTAATTGTGTTGATATGAAGTAACAATAACTCCAGGTGCTATGAGGACATTGTTGCCAATAGTGATTTCTCCACATCCGTAAAAACAGCAATGATTATTTATATAAACGTCATTTCCTATGAATATTTTTGAAGTTTCAAAGTCGCCTGTAAAAAAAATACATCCTTGTCGTATCCATGTATTGTTTCCTATTTTGATCCCTTTGCCTTTTTTACCACTTTCAAAAGAGACATTTTTTTCTATTACAATTTTATTTCCTAGTTCTATGTTAACCGGACATATTAAATTCATATTGCCATAATACATAATTCCTTTGCCTGTTTTCTTGATTAAAAAGCCATAATAACCTTCTTTAATGAAAAAATACAATCTTTTCATAATTTTATTTGAGATAGTAATTTCTAATAATGATAAAAAATAACCTGCACCGTATAATAAATAACTTACTATTATTTTAGATAAATTCATATCTCATACCTCATTTTTTTACTTCTGCCCAGATAATAATTGATGCTGTTTGCTTGAAAAAAGCTAAAACATAGCCTATCGGTATTAATATCAACCTAAGCACAGTATTTTTATCCGGGTCAAAATATTTTCTTAGTTTTGGATATTTGCATTTTGTTAAGTAATCCCAAAGATATGGTGCAGTTGGGATAACCTTTCTTGGGTCAGCAGGATAAAGTTCTTTAACAACATTAAACCCATGTTTACGCAATGTGTTTTTTAAAAATTCAGGAGTAAAGTGGAAGTAATGCCTTGGCGGGTCCCATCCCAACCAATATTTACCTAGAATAATCCGCTCTAAACTGGAAACATTTGGCACATCAATGGTAATTAATCCGCCTTTTTTAAGTATTCTTTTTGTTTCATTAAGGTTTTCAAAAAGATCAGGCAAGTGCTCTAAAACATGAGAGTAATTTACTATATCAAAATAATTATCTGGGTATTTAGCTTCATTTAAATCACAGGATTTTATGTTTAATCCTACTTCTTTTGACCATTCTGATGCTTTTTGGCTTGGTTCAACACCATGTGTATCAAACCCTAGCTCTTTTAGTTTATACAGAAGTGTTCCACTCCCGCAACCAACATCAAGCACTCTTCCATTACCCACAAAAGGCGGCAGATAGTACCCAATTTGATGTTGAAATATTATTGCAATAAACTTAAGCAATGGTTTTATAATAGGAGTTTGAGGATAATCTGTTACATTGTAGCCATAGATTTCTTTCAAAACTGCTTTTTTTAATAGGTTTGTCAGTTTCTTTTTAAATGATTTAGAATTTGAGATAAAACTTGATGTATCAAAAGGCTGGTAGGAGTAATAATCTCCCGTATAATATTTTCCTATTTCATCTTTTGATATTTGCGGGCATGTATAAATTATACCACAGGACGGACATTTAGCAATTTCAAAGTATTCGTTTTTAAATACCCTTTCTTTTATTCTGTGAATTATAACCGTTTTTGGGTCATTACAGTATTTACAGGTGATGTATTTTTTCATTTGGCACCTTTTTTTAATGCTTTAAATGTTAATCCGCAGGCTAATCCGGGAAACAGCAGGCCTAACATTTGTGTAACTTTACTGCGTACTATAAGAGCAGGATAATCTTTTTTATAGGTGCTAAAAGTTAATATTTTCAGCAAAAACTTTAATCCGGGATTTCCGCCATGAAAAAGTATACCTAACACCCGGAATAGTTTTTCAGAATTCATATACCAGCCGGTAGCAATGACTCGAGTTACATCAAACCCATAATTTTTTAAAAGCCGATTCATGCTTCTTTTAGAAAACTGCCTTATATGCTCAAAATTGTAAGGATATTCAATAAAACTGCATTGTAAACCAAATAACATTTCTATTCTTGACTTCAGGCAGAATAAATTAGGAATACCTATTATCACAAAACCGCCGATTTTTAATACTCTGTACATCTCTTTTATAACGTTTTCCGGAAAAAAAAGGTGTTCCAGTACATCTGCGCATATTATGATGTCAAATGATGCATCCGGATAAGGCAACTCTTTTTCAATGTCACATTGTATTGCATCTACTTCGGCTTCTTTAGCTTTTTTTATGTTAGCCTCTGAAATATCTATACCTTTTATTTCGTCTCCTGGTAATCTGTATAATGTTGATACCCAGCCGTTGTTACAACCAATGTCCAGTATCTTCTGCCCGCCTTCTCTGCCAGCGTTCATCAGTTTAACAAAGCTTTCAAATTTATCGTGTGTTAGATAAACCTGTCTGCCCTGAGGGCTGTAAATATCCGCTGACTTTTCGTAATAGTTTTTAATTTCGGTCATTTTTTATAAAAAAAATCAAATAAACTCATTATTCCCATAAAGTTGCGTTTTATATCAAGTATGCTTTTAATAGTTTTTAACCTGCGCCATAAATAGCCCGGCCTGAAATAGAATTTCCGGTAAGACAGCTTGTGCGCTTTCATAAGAATTTCCTGAGACAACCCTTTTGGTATAAATACAGGAAACCATATAGTGTATTTTGACAGGTCTTTTATATTAAAATCACCATATTGATTTACCACATCCCACAACTCTGTTCCTGGATAGGGCGTTAACAGCTGAAATTGGGCATAATCAGCGTTAATATCAACGGCAAGATTAATAGTATCCATCATGCTTTCCCAGCTATCTTTAGGCAACCCCAGTATAAAAGTTCCCCTGGCTTCCATTCCTGCTTCATGGGTCCATTTAAAAGCATTTTTTATCTGTTCAATAGTAATTCCTTTTTTTATTTCATCTAAAACCATCTGATTTCCGGATTCTATGCCGTAGGATATATGCCAGCACCCGCTGTCTGCCATCTTTTTAATTGTTTCTTTATCTACCAGGTTTACTCTCATCCAGCAGGACCACGATATTTTAAGAGGTTTAAGCATATCGCACAATTTAAACACCCAGGTTTTACTTAATCCAAAGGTATCATCCCAGAACATTACTTCTTTTGCACTATACTTATCTTTTAAATGTGTTATTTCTGCTATTATATTTTCCGGTGTTCTTACAGTAACGCGTTTTTTAAACACTTTTGAACATGAACAGAATGTACATTTATAGGGGCACCCTCTTCCGCACATAATAGAAAATGCCGGTAGATACTTATAATGCATTACAGAAGGCTTATATATTTTCCAGTTCAGCAAATGCCTTGCAGGCAGAGGGAGGGCATTGAGATCCTGTATTCTTTCCTGAACAGGCGTAAATACGTGGGTTCCTTCTTTTTTGTAGACTATTCCTTTTACTGCTGAAATATCTGTCCCGGCTTCAAGGGCGGCCGTAAGCTCTACTATGGTTTTTTCCCCTTCGCCAATTACTACAATATCAACATTTGTATCTGCAATTGAATCTTCAGGGCATGCAGTTGGGTGCGGACCGCCAAGTATAGTGGTTATCTTTGGGTTCAATTCTTTGGCTAATTTACATGTTGCCAGGGCACGGTAAAAGGTTGGGGTATAGGCAGTAATACCCAATATGTCCGGTTTCCATTCTGCCAAAGTCTTCTTAATATCATCTATTGTTATATTAAGCGCGGCGCCGTCAATTATTTTCACTTCATGTTTATTTTCTAATACCGCGGCCAGATAAGCAAGACCTAAAGGAGGCAAATAAGAGCCTGCCCTGGCAAGTTTGCCGTATCTTTCTTCTCCCAACATTGGCGGAAACACAAGTAATATCCTCATCTTATTTTCCTTAATCTCCATTTAAAAAGATTTTTTAACATCTCAAATGATGCCAAAATGTTTATTTTTGATTTTCCTTCTTTTCTTTTTAAAAATGTTACGGGCACTTCTTTCATTTTACCTTTTAAAACACTTGTTTTGATAATAATTTCACTGTCTAAAAACCAGTCCTTTGATTCGGGTTGTATCCTTTCATACCAGGTTTTTTTAAATATTTTAGGATTACTGCCGTTATCTGTTATCGGCGAAGGAAATAAAATATGAAAAATAAAATGAAAGAACCTTGTGTTTAAAGTTCTTAATAAAGTGTCTTTTCTGTTTGTTCTTTTTCCCTGGCAGTATTCCAGGTCATTCATCCGGGCCTCGTTAAATACTTCATAAACATCATCCGCTGATATCTGCCGGTCTCCTACAGAATAACCTATAAAAACACCCTTTGCTGTTTTCAGGCCCTGAAGCACACCATGGCCATACCCCTGATTTACATCAACTTTAACTACTTTTATTTCCTTATTATTCTGCGACTGCCGGGCAAGAATTTCAGGGGTATTATCCTGTGATCCGTTGTTTACAGCTATCAATTCAAAGGTTAATTGCTTGTTTCTAAATGTATGAAGTATGTCATTGCATACAAATTCTGCATTTTTTTCTTCGTTATAAAAGGGTATTACAAGTGAAAACTCTATATCAGGGTTCATGGTTTTGAAAACCTTATTTTGATAATTTCCATAATGATTTTTAATGTGTGTGACCAGGGTTTCAGTTTTGTATCCATATCACAAGCCCATTGCACGGGAAATTCTTTGATTTTATAACCAAGTTTTTTTGCATACACAAGTATTTCTGTATCAAAAGTAAATCCTTTTATTTTTTGCCTTTTGAAAAGGTCCCTGGCGCAGGAGCCTTCAAATAGTTTAAATCCGCACTGAGTATCTTTAATGCCGTGAAGCCCGATAAATATTTTCACAATTTTATTGAATATTCTGCCGGCTAAGGTTCTGTAATACGGCTGTTTTACTACAATATTTGACTCTTTTAGATGCCGTGAACCTAAAGCTATGTGGTTTCCTTCATTTAATGTATTTATGCCTTTTTCAATTTCTTTAAACGGAACGCAATAACCTGCATCTACAAAAAACACATATTTTCCTTTTGATTCCAGAACTCCTGTCTTTACTGCATGGCCCTTGCCCTGATTGAGCTGATAACTTATCAGTTTAACATTTGGATTATTTTTTTTGAATTCTTCTACCTTTTGAACAGTATTATCTTTGCTGCCGTCATTTACTACAATGACTTCAAATGTGTACTTTTGAGTATTGAAATAACCGTAAATCATTTCCAGATCTTTGCCTATTTTTTTTTCTTCGTTATAAGCAGGAACTATGATTGACAGATAAAGCTGATTATTATTTGTTTCCACTAAATCTCTCCTTATTTAAGCAGGCATTTTACAAGTAAGCGCTGTGTAACACCTACCTTAAAAGGTATTGCTTTATCAATATCAAGCACGCTGGCTATCATTGAAATATACTTTTCTTTTTCCCTTACATATTTGCCAAGGTCATTAGCAATCAGCATTCTGCCGAATAAATTATTTTTTGACTGTTTTATAGGGTCTGCAAGAATAATCATTTTCCTTGTCACGCGTTTTGCTTCATTTAGTGAGTTTATAAACACATCATTCGGCACGTGGTGCATTGTTTCAAGGATTACAGCTTTATCAAAAGATTTGTCTTTAAAATTAAGCCTTGAAGCATCCATGGCAAAAAAAGTCTTGTTATGTTTTTTTATTGCATACTTAATAAATTGCTCATTGGCATCTACTCCGGTATAGTTAGTGCATATATTAGAAGTTCTGCCGGTACCGCAACCTATATCAATAAGCGTTTCATCGTCAGTTAAAGCTAACTCGTTTTTAATAATTCTTGTATAATCCCCATTGATTAAGCCGGGTTCAAAAGGCAATATCACAAGATTTCTTATAAAATTCCACAGATAAGCATTTTTAAGTATTGACATAATTATCCTTTCTGATAGTATTGTTTTAAATCAAATACTTTTATATCGTCATTTTTAAAAACTTTGACCCAGGGGCTGTTGTATTCTTCAAGGTAAACAGCTTTTATACTTTTCATTCCTAATGGTGTTTTAAATACAGGGTTTGTGGTTTCTGTCAGTTTTTCAATAATGGAATTTATGGCAGTGTCAGGATAACTATTAATGTGCAGGAATTTCATATAAAGCACATAACGTACATTTTGAGTTGAGTACAACTTTTCAAGATCTGCCTCAGAGCTGATACTGGAAACATCAATGGTGTTTTCTTTACCTGTATAGTACTCAGAATTAGGATAGCAGTAACTTATATGCCTGGGTGCGCCTGAATTCATTATGAAATCCAGTGTTTTTTTATATCCTGATTCGATTTTAAGTATTTTTATAGCTTTTAATATACCTGAAATCAGTACTGCGGAAGCTATTGCGATTATTACATTTATTGTAGAACTCTTAATAAGGTTAAAAAAACCTATAGCGGCAATAATAGCCATTGAATATTGAGCAGATGAAATCAGCCTGGGCAGGGCAAAAGCGTATGAACCGGTACCGTCATCAATTTTTTTTACTTCCTCTTTAGTTATTGCGGGGCGGCCGCTCCAGAATAATATAGGCACTATAAACTGTGTAAGCAGTATAATGGAGTAAAAATCAAATGTTTTTGCTGAAAAATATATACCCGATGCTATAAAAAACAAGGTTATAATACCTTCATATTCATACAGAATACCCATATAAAATCTGAAGAAGGGCAGTTTCATTGAAGGCATTACAAAATTTCCTGACCTGAAAAATAATTGCCTGAAAAATGATGGAAATGGATAGTTTAATTCTTTCAGTACAACAAATAATTCTTCAATTACAAATAAAGGAATCAGCATTCCCGTACCTAACAGGACAGTCCTTGAAAAATACAGATCAAAACCTAAAGAGAGTTTAAAAAACGCTATGAATTCCCATAAAATAAAAAACAATGGCATATAAAACTGCCTTGTATTACAACAAAATGCACAGCCTATCAGCAATCCGGCTATGAGTAGAAGAGCAAAACTACCGGTTTTTAAGCTTAATAAGTAGAAGTAGGTTGCCCATATATAAAATGCCCCACAAGTTACCTCTGAATGCACTGAACGTGAATATACCAGATGAAAACCTGAAAATGTAATGAAAATTACTGAAAAAAGTGTTAGTAACAGATTTTCATTTCCGGGAAACATTAGATTTGCTGTAAAAAATACACCGATTATTCCTAAAATACCGAAAAAAGCGTTTGCATATAGGGCAGAATATTCAATATTTTTAGTTATTTTTGATGACATGTAGTAAATAATGATATTTAGCGGGTTAGTATCAAACAAATACCGGCCTTTGAAATTAAGAGATTCTTCTTTCATGTCAACTTTTTTCTTGGCGCGTATTAGAGTTAAGTTTTGTTTTAACCATTTTACTAATTCATCCAAAAAAACAACTTCAAGCATTCTAAGGCCGTCATCATAATGAAGTAAACCGCGTCTTTTGAGCTTAAAGAAACGCAGAATAACCGCTATAATCACCACTGGAGCCAAGTAAAGTAAAATGTTGTTCATAGATTTTATTTCTTTTGCTTGAATTGATATTTACCGCCGAGTATTTTATATAACCCGAAAGATTTTATTTTTGCCGTTTTTTTGATTTTATTGGTAATCAGGAGCAAAATATTCAGAATAAAGTTTGTTATTTTGTAACGCTTCATTAATAACAGCATAACCTGAAAGTAATCATTCCTGTTTAAATAATAGTGCATTTTTATTTTAAACTGATAACTCAATAATGTGCTTAAGGGTTTTTCTACTGTAAAAAGAGGCGCAGCTTTTTTTGAAAGCCAGTAATCATCATTAATAAAGTTGCTCCGTTTTGCTATTTCATATATTTCTGTGTTTGGAAATACTATTAATATTTCCACATTTATGCTTTCCGGGTTAATGTTTTTCATCATATCTATGGTTTCTTTTATGGTTTGTTCATTTTCACCCGGGTTGCCTACCATAAGCGCCATAGTAGCTGATATACCGATATCCCGGCACAGATTGAAAGCGTTTATCATTTGTTCTACACTGGCGTGTTTTTTTATGTTTTTTAAAATTGTCTGGGAGCAGGATTCTACACCGAAAAATATGTTATAACACCCGGTTTCTTTCATTATTTCCAGCATGGGTCTGTCTACAAAATTTACCCGGGTGGCGCAGTTCCATTTTATATTAAGGTTTCTGCGTTTTATCTCATTGCAGATTTCTACTACGCGTTTCATATTAGGCGTAAAATCATCATCCGCAAAACCAAAATATTCCACGTTATATTCTTTATGCAGCATTTCAACTTCATCTATTACGTTTTTTGGACTTCTGTACCTGTACTTTGACCCCCAAAATACGGTAGAAGAACAGTAGGAACATTTGTAAGGACAGCCCCTGGAGGTTACTACTGTGCTGTAACGTTTATTGCTTTTTAGCCATTCATCCGGGTTAAAACCGGCCGGGATATATAGTTTCCAGTCTAATAAATGGTGTGAAGGAAACGGCAAAGCATCCAGGTCATCAATAGGAGGCCGTTCTTGCGTTATAACAACCTGTTTGTCTTTCCTGAAAGCAATACCTTGTATTTCTGACAGCGGTTTTTGGTCTTTCAGGGCTTTTACAAGCTCAAGAAATGTGTATTCTCCTTCATTCATAACCAGATAGTCAACATTTGGGTAATTATTAAGTATCTGTTCCGGGAAAAATGTAGGGTGAGTACCGCCAAACACTACAATAATGTTATTATCAACTTTTTTTATGATTTCAGCAACTTTTAGTGAAGCAATACGGATTTCTGTAAGACATGTTATACCTACAATATCCGGTTTCATTGTTTTTATTGTTTCTTCTATTTTCTCATAGGAATAATCATACATATCCAGATAGCTGACCGGCAGTTTTTCTTTTTCAAGCATGGCGGCCAGATACAACAAACCCGATGCTATGCCCGGAGCTACCCTTTTCAATCTGCCGGATTGATTATAAATAGGCATATGGGTTGGTGGTGATACAAGCAGTGTTTTCATTTTACCAGTAAGCCTTTTAATGTTTTAATATCGTTTATTGTTAATGTTTTTGTTGTATAAACTAAAATTAAATATACGGGAACAGTTAAATAATAACTAATAAAGAACCCTGTTGCAACAGAAACAGCCAGCGTAAAAGACAGTAATGTAAATGTATATAAACATTGTTTTCTATTGTACGGAAGTATAAGTAATAGGATGATGGTTTGAATAAATAAACCAATTAGCCCTCCGATAGTAGGGCCTACGGATTTTAAAACCGGAATTAACAACAGATTTGATAAAAGAATTGACGTAAATGTAACACACTGCGTTAACAATAATCTTCCCGGTTTATTAATTGATGTAAAATATGGTGCAAAAAGTGTTACATACCCGATTATAAATAATGATAATGCGGAAAAACGTAAAACCTGAATGCTTTCAATATAGTTTTTACCAAGAAGCAGTAATATTGCTTCCTTTGAAAATGAAAATATAAGCAATGCTACACAGCCAAATATTACACCTAACAGTCTGGTACCGGTTTCCAGCATTTTTTCTCTTGTTTGTAATACATCCGGATGTGAAAAATAATACAAAAACGGTATGGAAAGCGGTGTTATTAATGCTGTTTGGATTAAATTGGGTATTTTTATTCCCGCATTGTAAAACCCTATTTGTGAAGGATCTTTTAGTAATGCCCTTAAAAGAACAAAATCAATACTTGTCATTAAAAGAAACAGAATCTGGCCTACAAACAGAGTTAAAGAAAATTTTGCTATTAAGGGATCAACTTTTATTGAAGGTTTTCTTATATAATCTTTAAGGAATATCAATATAGCTGTAATAAATATGGCTGAAAATGCGAAATTACTGAAAACAATTGTTTTGAATGTTCTAAAACCATAAATTACTAACACAATGGCTAAAATACTTCCGAAATTGCTTCTTAATCCGTCAATAATGGAAAACCGGTTGAATTTGCCCAGGCCCCTGTACATTCCTTCAGATATGTTAAATAATGCTGTTATAACGATGAAAATAATAAAGTAAATCTTTATTTCACGTATTTCAATAGGGATAATGTTAGGAAATAAAGAAGAAACTAATAAAAATCCTGTTCCTGCAATTAGTCCAACAAACATTACTGAAAACAGGCTCTGTGAAAAAATGTTTGCCTTTTCTTCAGTAGTGTTTTTTTCAGGTATAAACCTTGATAATGTAGTAAGCCAGCCTAATGAGAGAATAGGGCCTATGGTGCCAATTAACTGCCATACTAATGAATATTTACCGTATTCATAAGGGCCCAGATATCTGACAATTAATATACCCAAAGCGGCCGTAACAACCATAAATATGTTTTTTATGACCATATATTTTCCGGTTGACATAAAGATGCTGGAGTATAACTTTGAGGTTGTGTTGTTCATGTTTAATACCCTTCGCGGAAATCAATAGTTTATCCAGTTTCTTTTTCTATTGAATAATACTGTATACCTACCCGTAAAAGCAGTGAATGAATAGCGTTTGTTCGCTTCGGGTATTTCAGCGTAAGGATTGGTCCTACGCTTTAGATAAAGTTTGAATCCACGCCTTTGAAGGCGTGGAGCTTCAATGTTTTGTTTTCAATATTGCTTTTACTATATTTTTCAGGAACTTTATTTTTGTGAAACCTTTTAAAAACCTGCTTAAGTGTATTATCACAAAATAAAGGTTTAATTTAATGGATGTTTTTATTATAAACCCCAAAGAACGGCTAAAAAAAGTGTTTAGCATACCCGTGCCTAGCATATTTTTTGAATCTAACCAGGTTACTATATAGGCAATTTCCTTTACAAATTTCTTATAATCATCTTTTAACCACGGGTATGGGCTGTCATCCCAGGCCTCGTAGTTAAAAACGTGGTACTGTTCCAGCAAACTTGGCGGATTAAAACCATGTTTTTTTGCCGCCTCAAACAAATCTGTTCTAGGAGATAGCGTAGCCAGCATAATCTGTGTAACATGGGCATCTGAGTTATCTTCTACTAATTTAACCATGAGCTTGAGTGTTTTTTTAACATCTGCTATAGTTTCCCCGGGAAAACCGCCCATAAATCCGAAATAAGGCGTAATGCCTGCAGTTTTTAGTTTTTTATTTATCCGCAATACCTGCTCTACCGTTATATCTTTTTTTATTTCTTTTAAAATTTTTTCCGAACCGGATTCTACACCTACATAGATGGCATTAAAACCGGCTTTTCTAATTAATTTCAGAAATTCTATGCTGAAATGATCTAAATAATCAGCCCTACAACCGCTATTAAGGTTGATATTAAGGCCTTTCTTTATTATTGCTTCACAGATTTCTGTAATTCTTTTCTTGTTTACAAAAAAATTATCATCTACAAACCCAATAGTTTTAATATTATGCTTATTTACAAGATATTCTATGTGCGCTATTACATGTTCTGCGTTTTGAGCGGTATATTTTTTATGATTAAATACCAGGTTATAACAGAAACTACAGCTGTGCGGGCATCCTCTGCTGGTAAATATAGGAATGGTATCTTCAACAATGTAATCTTCCAGCTTTAAGAGCTGATAATTAGGCATGGGGTATTTATTTAAATCAAAAAACCCTCTTTCCTTATTTACTAAGATCTCTCCTTTTGACTTATAACCAATACCTTCAATAGAAGGGTATTTACTTTGATCTTTCAGGTTATTCAAAAGGTCTAAAAATGTTTCTTCACCCAACCCTACTACTACAAAATCCACTAAGTCATTTTTTAACGTCTGAACCGGCATTAATGACGGATGTACACCACCCCATATTAAAGGTATATTAGCATCAATAGACCTGATATAGCGTGCAATTTCTGAAGCGGACATTATCTGGTGGCCTGTCATACAGCTTATACCCACCGCATAAATACCTTGTTTTGATAATTCGCTAATGATAGTTTTCCAGTCTTTTTGAAGCCTGGTGTCAAGCAAAGTGACATTGTAGTGATAACTGGCCGGGGTAGAAGCATATAGTGTAGAGGCCGGCAAGAGAGCGTTAACATTTTTTACTTCTTTTCTGGGATCAGGCGTTGGGTATATTACCAATATATTTTTTTTATTATTTTCCATTAGTTTATAAAAGTTCTCCCTATTTTTAAGGCTTTTTCCATCAAAGCACTAAGGTCTCTTATTTTCTGAATTTTTTTCTTGTAAGACTGCAGTAATTCATTGTCTTCGGGTAAACCATCAGTGGTTTGAAGTATTTTTTCTACTTTTTCTACATTTTTAAGAAATTCAGAAAATCTTCTGTCTAAACCTTCTTTTAAGCGGTTAAGTATTATCTTTTCTACATCTAAATTTGCCTGATAGTAGTCTTTTCTTGAACCTTTTGTCCAGATTTTCTTTACAGCCTGCCATTGTTCAAGATATTTAATATTTACACATACATTACCTTTACTAATTTTTAGCTGTTCAACAATATCATCTAATGATAAGGGTTTGTCACTTAAGTAAAGGAGAGCATAGATTTGGGTAACAACCTTTGATACCCCTAAACTTTGACCTAAATTTCCTGAACTTTCTATGAAAATGTTGAATATTTCTGAAATATTGGTGTTTTTGTCCATTAATTAGACCTCCTGCGTTCTGAGCGTTTAGAATGTTCTAAATGTATTATATGCCAAAAACAGTAAAAAGTCAATACTTTCTTTATAAAGAGGTAAACTAACGTTAATTGACTAATTTCAATTGAAAATGTATAATTTTGGGAATATTTGGAACTTTTCTTTGAAATCGGCGTCCATATCGCGCAGTGATAAATAGAAAAGGAAAAACAAAATGGATGAAACAACACTAATAATCAAAGCAAAAGAAGGTGATTTGGATGCCTTCAGACAAATCCTGGAAATGTATGAACAAAAAATTTACAATTTGTCATATTATTTCACAAGCAATGGTCAGGATGCCAGTGATTTATCACAAGATACCTGGGTTAAAGCATTAAAACAATTAAAGCATTTCCGACTTGACTGTAGTTTGTATACCTGGCTAAGCAAAATTACTCGAAATACGTATATAGATGTTTATAGGAAGAAAAACAGAGGATTACCTGTTATTCCCCTCATAGAAGAAATTGATTCAAAAACAGATAACTTTGATCCTGTGGAATTTTTAACTAATAAGTATCTTAATGAAGAAATTCATAAAGCACTTCAGCAAATCCCGGAAGATTATAAAAGCGCTGTAATTTTGATAGATCTTCAACATATGTCTTACGAAGAAGTGTCTAAAATTGAAAACGTACCAATAGGAACTATACGTTCCAGGCTAAGCAGAGGAAGGGACATGATAAGAAAAATTGTAAAATTAAAAGGGAACTATTAAGCTGTTTATGCGTCAGTATAAACAGAAGAGGTATATTATGAACTGTGAAAACTACAAGGAATTGTTATCAGCTTACGTAGATAATCACCTATGTGCTAAAGAAAAAGCCATGGTAGAGCTGCACCTGAATTCTTGTGTATATTGCCGGAAAGAACTGATAGAATTGCAATCCTTTGTAAAAGCGCTCCATACAATTAAAGAAAAACCATTACCTCCTTATTATCGTACCCATCTTGATGCAAAACTGGAAGAAGCTGCTATGAGCATGAAAAAAACGCGTATTCCCCTCTATTTCAAATGGCAGTTGATTTTTGGTGTTTTCTTTTTCGGTATTTTAATCGGCGGCGGTACGTTTTTCTTTACAAACCGGATTAGCAATAAAAGTCAAATAACCCTTCAAACCATTAAAATTGGAGAAGTTGGTATATTGTCATTTAATTTGTATTCAAAAGAAAATGTTAAATCTATAGTTTTTAACGTTGAGCTTCCGGAAGGCATTTCTCTTGCAAGTAATCCGCATAAAAAAACATTTTCATGGGAAGGTGAACTGGTGAAAGGTGAAAATGTAATTTCTCTATATGTTAAAGGTAAGTCAGAAGGAAAATGGGCGGTAAATGCAAATTTAACAGAAGAAAATATAGTTTTAAAAGAATTTGTTTTGCCGTTACAAGTGATTGAAAAAAAAGGATAATTATATAGGAGATCAAAATGAAAAAGAAACTTTATCAGATAACCATGTTATTATTTAGCGTTCTTGGAGCTTCCCATGCCACTGATTTTAATTGGGTATCAAGAGCTGATATTCCTACAAGCAGGGGTACGGCCGGGTCTGCGGTAGTAAATGGTAAAATATATGTAATTGGCGGAGCAAATCCATCAGCTGTAGCTACTGTAGAAGAATATAACCCGGCATTAAACTCTTGGGCCTCAAAAGCTAATATGCCTACTGCAAGATCAGGGTTAGTGTGTAGCGTAGTTAATGATAAAATATATGCGATAGGTGGTTCTGAAGGTATGAAAACTGTAGAAATGTATAATCCTTCTAATAATACATGGACAACTAAAAGAAATATGCTTGTTTCAAGAAGATGGCATGCATCTGCTGTTTATAATAACAAAATATATGTTTTTGGTGGTGATGGCGGAGGTGTACTAAACTCCGTAGAGGAATATGACACCATTTTAGATACTTGGACTTTAAAAGCATCTATGCCAACTGGTAGATATGGGCTTTCTGCAGTTATTATGAACAACAAAATATACTTAATCGGTGGATCACCTTCAACACAAAAGATTGAAGAGTATGATCCTGCAATAGATTCTTGGTCAGTTAAATCAAATTTATTAAATGGTAGAAGTTTTCATTCTGCATTTTCTTATAATAATGAATTATTTGTCGTAGGTGGATACACGAGTTTAAGCTTATATAATCTTGTTGAGCAATACGATGCCACGATGGATACATGGACCATTAGTGCGAGTATCTCGATAGGTAGAACACATCTAACTTCACAAGTTGTAAATGATAAAGTATATGTAATTAGTGGTTATGAGTATAGTCCTCTTGGTTATACTTCTTCAGTAGAAGAAGGGTCTATTATAGAATTTAACTCAATAAGTGGTTATATACAAAATTCATCAAGCATTGCAATACAGGGCGTATCTGTATCTTTATCTGGAAGTAGCACCTCAGCAACAGTTACAAACATAAGTGGTTTTTATCAGTTTAACAACCTACCAAATAGTGCGAATTATACTATAACACCAAGTAAAACAGATTATTCATTTTTACCTTTAAACAAGGAATTCTCAAATCTCAGTACTGATCAAATTAATCAGAATTTTATCGGAATTGATTTATCTTCACCTTCACAGGTTGTCTCTCTAAATGATGGATCAGGCACAGATATTGATTTCACTACTTCTACTACAGAACTTAGCGCAAACTGGGACCAGTCAACTGATCCGGAAAGCGGAATTTTAAGATACTGGTATGCCATTGGTACTACCTTGGGAGCTACTGACCTTGTAACCTGGACAAACAATGGAACTTCTTTAAACGTCACAAAAACTGAACTAACCTTAACCGTAGGAGTAACATATTACTTTACAGTAAAAGCTGAAAATACAATCGGATTAATGAGTATTACCACTAACTCTGATGGTTTATACATTAACACTACAACTGATGACACCCCTCCCATTGCTATAGGAAGTGGAAATGTACGTGATGGATCAGGCACAGATATTGATTTTACTACTTCTACTACAGAACTTAGCGCAAACTGGGACCAGTCAACTGATCCGGAAAGCGGAATTTTAAAATACTGGTATGCCATTGGTTCTACCTTGGGAGCTACTGACCTTGTAACCTGGACAAACAATGGAACTTCTTTAAACATCACAAAAACTGAATTAACCTTAACCGTAGGAACAACATATTACTTTACAGTAAAAGCTGAAAATACAATCGGATTAATGAGTATTACCACTAACTCCGACGGATTATATGTGAAGCTACCGGAATCAAATAGTGGGTCAGGAAATGGAGATATCACCCCGCCGATTGCGCTAGGTGGTGGCAATGTACGTGATGGGTTAGCCTTAGATATTGATTTTACTACTTCTACTACAGAGCTTAGTGCAAACTGGGACCAGTCAACTGATCCGGAAAGCGGAATTTTAAGATATTGGTATGCTATTGGTACTACTCCCGGAGATAATGACCTGGTAAATTGGACTAGTGTTGGAAATTCCTTGACTGTAACAAAAACAAATTTAACCCTTATTGTTGGTACAACATATTATTTCACTGTAAAAGCAGAAAACTCTATTGGGCTTTTAGGTACCGCTACTAATACTGACGGATTATTTATTAAATTACTGCCTTTAGATCTTCCCCCAACTATCACAATTATTACTCCAGGAAACAGGCAGGCAATAATGGGTAATTTAAACGTAAAGGCAGAAGCAACTGATGATTTTGGTATTACTAAAGTGGAATTCCTGGTAGATGGCACATGTAAAAACACCAAAGTAGTAGGGCCATACCATTGGATTTGGGATACTACATGTGAAATTGACGGTGATCATATCTTAAAAGTTGTTGCGTTTGACACTTCCGGACAAACCGCAACAACAGAAGTATCGGTCACAATACATCAAAAGCCTGCGGAAGTTGACATAATTGGTGAATTAAGACCCATTGAACCCATAGTAGAACCAGGTACAGGTAAAAAAGCAAAAATTAAATTTGTCGTTGATTTGCCTTCAGACAAAAAACAACAGGAAGGCAGTCAGGCAAAAGTACGTGTAAGAATAACTATACATACATTGAGAGGGTCATTGGTAAAAACATTACTGGATGAAGATATGGCTCTGGGAGAATATCAACAGTTTTGGGATGGTAAAAACTTTGCTGAAGAGGTTACAGCCAGCGGAGTATACATAGTAAAGATTCAAGCCGGCGATTTTAGAGACATGAAAAAAATAATTGTCGTAAAATAACAATACAATAATTTGGTAGCCGAGTGATGCTTTCCTAGAGGTATCACTCGGTTACTTTCATGAAGGAGATTCCTTGAAGCTAGGAATTCAAGTATTAGTAATAAATATTTATCTTATTAGTTCTACAGTATTTTGTGCTGAATCCAGTCTTGGCGGACTAGCAATTTTAACACAACCCATTGGGGCAAGGCAAATAGCCATGGGTGAAACTTTCGTTGCTACTGCAGATGATTTAAACACCTTATATTATAACCCTGCCGGTTTAACAAATTCAAATCAAAAGCTTAGCGTATCCTATCTTCAGGGACTTGTAGACACTTATTATGCCTCTATAAATTTAAGTAAAAACCTTAATAAACATAATACGTTAGCTTTTGGTGTTAATGTTTTTCAGGCAGGAACCATTGAGATCCCTGAATCAGATACCAAATTTACAACAATAAGAGTTCAAGACGATTATCTTTTTGTAGTTGGTTTTGCAAATAATAGTTTACACCATGATTTGTCAATAGGTTCAAATTTAAAAATATTAAATTCAACGCTTATTGAAAAATATGTTGCTACTGCTTATATGTTTGATATAGGGATTCTTTACAAAGCAGACCTTGTAAAGGGGTTGTCAATTGGTTCTTCTTTTCAAAATATTGGAACAGAATTAAAATACGTATTTGTCGGAGATCCTCTTCCTTTAACCTTTAGGTTCGGATTAGCTTACAAACTTCCAGGAAGTTTTTCTAAACTTAGAATAGGCATGGACTACATAAAACTACTAAATACACCTAATAGTATAAACATTGGTGTAGAATACTTACCTTTGAACAATATAAGCTTTAGAGTTGGTTTTAGAAACACTGAAAGTGTGAACTACTTCTCTTTTGGATTAGGTGCCAATTTTGATACCGGCTGTTTTGAGTATAGTCGAACACTAATGAATGAAATGGAACCCTTAAATCAAACAACCATTGCATTAGTATCTGGTAAAGCATCTTTATTTGGTGGAGATACTGAAGATGAATTCAAAAATGAGATATCAGTTGACTTTTCTACAACTTCACATAAGAATATTTTGGATTTTTCAAAGGAAATTTCCAATAACATTGAACTATATGATGAAGTTTCCGATGACTTAAAATTTGTTTATCTTTCTCTTGAAAAGGGGTATTATCTTGAAGCAAATAATATGCTTTCTGAAATTCCAAAAACTGAGATATCAAAACTACTCACTGAAAAACTAAAAATAGTAGTAAAAATAACCGAAGAAATTATAGGAAATGATTCCTTATCAGTAATAGCCCGCAAAGGATTAATTTCTTTCTTTAGGCCCATAGAAAAACCTCAAGATGCATTGATTAAATTACATTATGCTTATGAAAATGCCGAAAAAACAATTATTTATAAAAAATTGTACATTATGCTTCATAATTATTATCCGGAATATTCAAAAAGCGAAGAAATACCAGAAGGTTTTAATTTAATTGATTTTAAGTTATACAAATCATTAGTATGCATATATAACGGTTATTATGATTCAGCTATAAAGGAAGCAAAGGAAGTTCTTGACTTAGAACCTGATAACATTTTAGCATTAAAACGATACGGCTCTGCTTTATACTGTATTGGGCAATCAGAAAAAAGGCCGGAAGCGGTTGAAAAAGCCAGGGATATTTGGAGGAAGGTGGTTGTTTTGTCACCGGATGATAAAGAAATAAAGGAATTTCTTGAAAAGAAGTAAATCCGTTATTTAACAGTTATAAAAAGCACAAAATATTCATATATTGTTCTAAGTATCTTTATTTTTGATTTTCCCACTTTCAAGTCATATCTAAGAATCAGAGGTATTTCAATAACATTTGGCTTTAAAACAAGAGATTTCAGCAGTAATTCTACACCTGCCGTAAAACCTTCTGCTTTTATGAAATCTGCCATGTATTTTTTTGACAATTTTAATAAAATACTTCCGCGATAAGCCCTGAAACCTGTTGTATAATCTTTTATGTTTTTATATGGGTATAGGATTGAAAGCAAGATGTTTATTGTTTTGCTGAATATTTTTCTATGTGACCTCAAACCAATTTCTTTGCCATTTATTGCATATCTTGAGGCAATGATAATATCTAAATTATTGTTTTTTAATAGTATTTCTGACAACTCCTTGGCTTTTTCTATAGGGTGACTGTTATCTGCATCTAGTGTAATCAATATGTCGCTTTCTTTAATAATATTGAAAACATGTCCAAATCCAGTTCTTAGTGCATTTCCCAGCCCTTTATTTACTTCGTGGTTAATTATTGTTTTTGGTATTGTTAATGACTGTAAAATATTTAGAGTATTATCTGTTGAGCCGTCGTTTACAAATATTACTTTATATTCAATGCCGTTAAATTGCTTTTCTATATCAACTGCAATTTTTGATACGTTTTTCTCTTCATTAAATGCCGCCATGAGAAAATATATCATTTTTCACCTACTTTTTTGTTTAGTTCAAAAAGAAGATATTTGGCTTCAATAATGTTTGGTTCTAACTCTAATGCTTTCATGGTATACTCAATGGCACGAATGTATTCATTTGTATCAAAAAACATTTTTGCTAAGTAATAATAAGTAATTGCACTGTAAGGATTCATGTTTAAAGTTATATTTAATTCTTGTATTGCATCTTTCAATAATTTGCGGTTATTATAGGCATTATGCCAGTAGATATATCCTAATTCTTTGTGATAAATATAGTTTTCCGAATCTAACGTCACAGCTTTTTTCAATAAATCTACTTTTTCCGGATTTTTTAGTTCTTTAGATAGTGACAATTTTAAATAGTTATCCGCATTTAATGGGTTAAAAAGAATTGATTTAGCATAATCTTTTTTAAATGCACAGAATTCTGATGTAATGATTAAACCATACAAAGTAAAAATAATCATTAATGAAAACAAAAAAATGCTTTTAGTAGAATTCCCTAATTTTATGATACTTTTGTTTGAGGAATCGATTAATGCAAAGCTATAAAATATGAGAATTAGGAATATATTTATCGGCAAATGCAGGTTCATATCAAATATTGACTGAAAAACAATAACAATAGATGGTAGTAATAAATAGTTTATTTTATGTATTTCTTTAAAATAAAGGGTATAAAGCCAAAGAACTAATAGCAATCCAGGTATGCCAAATTCTGCGGCAATCTGCAAAAACTCATTGTGTGCAAAATTTGTGGTTTTTGAATATCTTAATGTCTCCGTTTCTACAGGAAAGTTGTATTTTGGAAATATTTTTCCATAGTTGCCTAATCCTACGCCTAAAAAAGGATGGTCTGCGGTCATTTTTACTGCTGATTTCCACAAATCCATTCTATAATAAGCCAAAGAGTCGCTGGTTTTCCCATATTTGATAATTAATTTGTCAGTATTAATAGACAATACGGTTAATAATACAATTGAAAGCCCAACGGCACCTTTTAATTTAAACCTTTTGTAAATTAAATAAAATAATATCGGTATAAATACTATTATTACACTTCTTGATCTGCCAAAGGATATACCAGTCAAACTTAGAAATAATGATGTGAGTATTAATATTTTATTTACTTTATTAAGTTCATTTTCATGATTTATTGCATAGGAAGCTAAAAAAACGAATACTGCCGCAAGATAACCATTTACAAAATTTGGATTATTTGGCAATAGACCAAACGGGGTTTCTCCTGTATATACTTGAAATAGTATGGCAAATACCTGAACAATTGAAATAATGGCTAACGTTGCAACTACTTTGGCTTTATTCAGAACGTTTATTGTTAATATAAAAACAAGAACATATACAATAATCTGCATGGTGCTTTTTAATGTTAAATATATACATGATGATGTGAAAATATTTAATATAGTCAACAAAAACATTAGTAAAAGAGGCAAAACAAGATCTTTTGAAAACATAATTAATTTATTTTTACTTAATAATATCAAACCAATAATACTAATGACCACAATTGCGAGAATACTGAATTGAAAGGTCAGTTTGCCCCCACCTAGCAGGGATAAGATCACAAGAATTAATGGAATTGCATAATCAGTTAATCTTTTTTGCATAATAGTATTCATGATATGGATTGTATTTTTTAGTATTTTCAGATTCAATCAGTGCTTCATTCAAATATGAAATATATTTTGTTTTAGCAAATTTATTCATATTTATTTTCATCAGGTATTTATAAGATAACCAGAAATTAGGCTTCATTATTTTTGTTTGTATAAAATACTTTTCCGCAGAAATAATATCTCCTGATTGATAACTAGCCTCACCTAAATTATAAACTTTTGTTGAATTATAGATAGTTAAAACACCGTTAACATAAACACAAATAAGGAATACTATTATTATACGTATAAATAAAACATTATTTCGGGTCAAATTAGAGTTATTATTTGATTCAGATATATTTTTTATGATAATGGCTACTATAAACCAAAACAGTATGCCGTTTGCCGGTATATAAAGGCTGTAATCTATAGCGTTTTGAAGCAAAATAGCTAAAAATGCTATTTTTAAGCTTTTTTCTTTTATTTTAGTGAACAAATAAACTACAAAAGAAAGAAAAATTGATACCCCAATTATTCCGGCTTCGCTGGCAAACTGCAAATAATAACTGTGGGCAAATATGGAATGTAACGAGCCCGTTTTGAATTTTGGGTATACTAACTCAAAAGTTCCAATTCCAGTGCCAAATAACGGGGTTTCCTTGATTATTTCTATGCTTGATTTCCACCAAAGCAGTCTGTTTGCAACATCAGGTTCCATTAACTTAAAAATAAGCAAGATAGCTATTATTACCATTGATCCAATAATTCCTTTCCATCTATATCTGGTAATTGCTACTGCTACCAGGATAGCAATCATAGAGGATATGGATTTAGTAAGAATCAATGCAAAAAAGGCAAATACTATTAAAATAGTTATAAGATTCTTTTGGATTAGCGGCCGGTCTTTTTGTACATAATAAAGTAGTGGAATAGCTAACAACAAATAACCTGCAAAAATATTTGGATTTATTAAAGTTACATCAGGCATTGCTTCATGAGCTATAAAAACCTGGTAATATGCCATAAATACCAACAGAGTTACTATTAAAACAAAATAGCTTAATATTTTATATAAATATTCTTGGGGTATTAAAAGTACAGCGATAAAAATGATGAGGTAATTCAACCAGTTATGAAGCTCGACTTCAGAATTGAATGGAATGTGTGATAAATAAGTACTTAACAGAATCAGGGAGAATAGGGTAAGTGGTATTATTAGAGGCTTTTTGAAAAGATTTTTAGGGTGTTGCGATATTATTAAAAGTATTATTAAAACTGCTGAAATTAAGTGGACAATAGTTTTTGCCCAAATATCCCAGGACCCGTCAAGTAAGGGAGATATAAATAAAATTATTCCTAGAAGTGATGAACCAATAAGGGTGGGTATTTTCACTCTAAAATCTACTTAATCAGGTAATATTTTGGGTGTTATAAATACTAAAAGTTCAGTTCTCTGTTTGTTATTAGATTTATATTTAAATATATACCCAAGGATGGGTAAGTCTCCAAGTATCGGAATTTTAGATATACTTTCTGAATCATTTTCTGTAATTAAACCACCTATTACCAGAGTATCGTCGTCTTTTACCATAACTGTAACATTTGTTTCACGGCTTCTTATTGGCGGCAATTGTCCAGCAGGTGCTGCTAATGGAACCCTAACTGAAGGAGCAACCTTTAAGGTTACCCATCCTTCCGGGCTGATAGTCGGAGTTACTGTTAATGAAACGCCTGCATCTAAAAAGTCCCAAGATTCCTGAGAAGTACCGGTAGCATTGACTGAAGTCTTCTTGTAAGGAACTTTTTCGCCGGACATTATACTGGCTTCTTTATTATTCAAGGTTGTAACCCTGGGATTTGACAATACTTTTGCTCTGCCTTCAGAAATTAAGGCTCCCAATCTGGCGTTAAAAGCTTCCCTGTTTGTTACATATCCAAAATTAAAAGTCCCCCCCGATGTTGGCACGGGAATTATTGATGCAGCTTCCATAACCTGCACTTTTCCTGAAGCAGATATACCATCCTGGGTTGCATTAAGAGTTTTTCCTATGGTTTGTGTTTGAGCTCCTGTAGCTGCTCCTGTACCGGCTTCCGAGTTTAACTTTTGAAGACTCCAGTTTACACCTAATTCGTTTAAATCATTTAAACTGACATCCACTATTCTTGCTTCTATCATAACCTGTTGTGGTTTAACATCAAGTTCTTCTAATAATTTTTCTACAGTTAAAAGGCCTTCTGGGCTTGCTGTTACTACAAGAGAATTAGTTCTTTGATCAGTTGTTATATTGCCTTTTATTTCACGCGCAGAAAGTACTGAGCTTATTTGTCCTTGAATTGTGCCTGCTTCAGCATAATTCAAGGGATAAATTTTTGTGAATGTTATATCTTTCTGACGTTCTTCTTTTAAAGCTGAAGGAGTTATAACTCTGATAATGTTTGAACCAACAGTAGTTGAAGTTAAACTTTTCAATGCAAGAATTGTATTAAAGGCCTGATCAAAAGGAACATCTCTTAAAGAGATTGTTACATTACCTATTACATCAGGACCATAAATTATGTTTATTCCGCTTCTTATAGACATAACTTGAAGCACATCTTTTATGTCAGCATCCTGGTATTCCAAAGTAACCAGTGTTTTTGGTAAGGATAATTCTTTTTTTTGTGTATTTATTGATGATTTCGAAGCAGATTCTGTAGTTTTTGAGGTTTTTGATTTTTTTGCTTGTTTTTGTGATGGTTTAGTAACAGCACTTACTTTTTTTGTGGTTATTGATTTTTCAGGCCCTGGGTTGGTTGCTACAATAGCGTTTTGTTTTTCCTTTACAGGTTGTTCTGAATCGTTAGTTTGGACAGGTTCTGGCTCCGTATTTTTTTGTTCAGAATCAGATTGTGCCACGGGTGTTATAGTATTATTTTCTGTCGGTGGTGGCGGTATAGCAGCTGCTATTTCAGTGATATTTGATTGAGTAGTTAATTCATTTGTTTTTTTGTCTACAAGTGAAATATTAATAATATTGTTTGATTGATTTGTTTCATAATCTACCATTTTAATTAAATCAATAACTATTCTTGCTATTTTCTTGGGTTCATTCTGAAATTGGCCGCTTCTTATACGTTTTATAACATCGCTATTTACTAAAAGCTCTTTTTGTTTAATGTTATGCTCTGTATTAATGAGTTCAGCAACTAATCTTGGTGGATTTGCAATTTTAAAAACATTGTATTTTACCGCACCAGATGTAATTATTTGAATAGTGTTTTTATCTACTTTTACGTCATTGAGGATTAGAAAATCGTTAACAACCTGTGCAAAAGATATGCTTATCATTGTTATCAATGAAATAAATGTAAAAATTCTTTTGCCGTAACATTGTAATTGTTTTTTATTATTCATTTTGAAATGTAAACCCTCCTGTTGAGTCTATTCGCTTTCAGATATTTTATAAGTTTTGCTGAAATTATCATCTGATGTAATTATTACCGTTTTTGTTTCAACATTTCCAGAAAAACCCTTAATAACACGATTTCTGTTATCAAATAATTTTCCGTTTTTCAATATGTAACTACCAAAGGGACCTGATAGAAGGGCCATTCTAAAGTTTTTGTCAATAACTATTCCTTTTAACGACAAAGAACTTAAATTAGGCTTTTCACCTTCACCCGATGATTGCAGTAAAGGAGAAATAACTCTTTTTTCAGTTAATGGAATAAAGGGGTCCCTGTAAGCTTCCCCTCCATATCTATAAATCTCTTCTGCTTTTTTCTCTGGCATCACCAAAGGAGCGGTTTTCCTATTTTGATCTTCAGAAATAGTATATTTTTGTTTTTTACCACATGCAGAAAAAAACAAGGACATACAAATTAAAAAAATAAACAATCTAAAAAATATCACTTCTATTTTCCACCTTTTGTTATAAAAGCTATAAGGGTTATTGACCCAGATATCGTTTTTGATTTATCTTGACCAGCTTGTGAAGTGATCTGAAGGTCTTTGGTAGAAAGCAATCTTTTTTCCTGGCCAATTTCTGCTAAAAAATGCCCAAGAGTATGAAAATTTGCTATGTATTGAATTCCAAATGGTATTTCGTCATATTCAGAGGATACAGTTGTTACGGTAGGCCTAGGCTGGAAATTTTGAATTTTTATACCAAATTTTTCTGAATCTTTTGTTATTCGCCTGATTAAATCAGGTAAATCTTTTGTTTTGGGTAATCTTTCCTGCAATTCTTTTATTTCCATTTCTAATATTTGAGACTTAACTTTAAACTCTTCAAGCTGAAGAGATTCACGTTTTGCCTGTTCGAGCATTTCTATAGTTTCTTTTATTTTTGATGTTTTTGTTTTTATACCTTTGTTAACCGGATTTAATAAAAAATTAAAGTATACGAATATAAAAGCTACTAGACCAATACCTATAAAAATGTATATCTGTTGTTCTTTTTTCATGGTTGTAATGCCTTATAGCTGAATGTCATAGTAAAAGAGAATGTATCAATTCCTTTTGAACCAGGTGCAGTTGCTATGCCACTAATTTCGATATTTCCAAATTTAGGTACACTTTGCAGGTTTGTTATAAAATCAGCTATAGCCAGAGTATCGTAAGAAATGCATGAAATATTTACAAAAAATCCATCAGGACTGGTAGTGGTATTCATGCTGTTTAACCAGATAGGTGGGGGTAGTATTGACATAAATTCTTCCATGAATTTTGGATATACTAGCCGTCCTTTCATTAAATTCTCAATAGTACTTTTTCTTGCTTCCAATTGAGCAGTAATGCCTTTTAAACGATTTACTTCATCAACAACTGTTTTATATTTATTTAATTCCTGTTGGGCTGTATTTAACTCTGATGTTAATGATTTTTCTATGCCGATTCGATAAAATAGAAAAACTATACAAAGAGATACAAAAATACCAATTCCGAGTCCAACAAGTATTATTACTCTTTGTTTTGCTGCTTTTTCTAAAGCTTCTTGTGGTACTAGATTTATTTTTATCATTTTTCTTTTGTGTTTCTTGTAGCTAAACCTACAGCTATAGCATACTCGGACGGATTATCTATTTTAATCGAATGAATATCAATTTTTTTGAAAGGGTCAAATATTTCGCTTTGAATTTTCAGTTCCTGCGTGAAGTACTTTTCAATATTTTTCATACCGGCACCACCGCCTGTTAACAATACGCGGTTAAGAACCTGTTGTTCTCCCCTTTGCGAATAGAAAAAGTCAATTGATCTATGAATTTCCCCTAAAAGGTCGTGTGCGACTGGTGTTAGTACGTTTGATACCTGCAATGCATCTTTATTATCATCTTTTAAAGCATTTTCTTTATCTTCTATAGATACCAGCAGACCATGCTTCTTTTTCATTTCTTCTGCCTGTTTATAATCAGCTTGAAAGTTTTTCTGTAATGCCTTTGTGAATGTGCTTCCACCTATGAAAATGTCCCTTACAACACGTGATATTCCATTTTCAATAATTGTGACATTTGTTACATTTGCTCCAATATTTACAATTATTGTCATTTCTTGAATATCAGGTTCTTTGTTTATTTCATAACAAGATTCTAAAGCAAAAGCATCAACATCAATAATTGCCGGCACTAATCCTGTTTCCTGAAGAATATCTATTTTTTGCTGAACGATGTCTTTTTTTGCAGCGACCAGCACTGTTTCAGTCTTTTTCTGTCCTTCTTCGGTTACTTCTCCAATAATATAAAAACCCAAATTTACTTCTTTTATATCAAATGGAATATATGGTTCTGCTTCAAATTGAATACTTTTTGAAAGGTCTTCTTTGCTTATTTTAGGAAATTTAACATAACGAACGACAACAGAACTGCCAGAAACAGATATGGAGGCACTTTTTGCAGTGATTTTTTCTTGCTTTATTGAATCTTTCAATAAGGAGATTAAAATAGATTTCTTCTCGATGGGATTGACGTCTTGGGATACTACTTCCGCAGGTATTGGTATTGTTTTTGCTTTAACTAAAGTCCATTTAAGGCCGCTACCTTTTAATTGAACCATTTTAATTGAAAAAGAACCTATATCAATGGCAATCAAATCTTTTGAGCCAAGTAGCGAAGAAAAATCAATGTTGAATTTCATATTGAACATATTTTATAAAAAATGCACGTTTTTGTCAATGTTTTAATAATTATAATTATATTATAACAAATAACACAAGAATACAGTTAAAAATGAGCCAAGAGATAGAAAAGGACCAAAAGGAATATAATCATTCCACTTTTTTGTTTTCATAATATATATCAGAACAATCGATGTCATTGTAGCGGATAAGGAACCAAGAAAAAGCGTTAAAATAACTCCCTTTACTCCAAGAAATGCACCTATACCGCTCATTAGTTTTGTATCACCTAGGCCCATAGCTTCTTTTTTAAAAATAATTTTACCTACAAAGCTTATTAATATTAATAACAAAAAACCAAAAACTGCACCTAATACTGAATTAGATATTTGAACCATTATACTATCTTCAAAAGTTTTATTAAAAATAGAAAATAATATACCCAAAGGAATAAGGGATATTGAAAAAAAATCAGGAATAATAAAATAATAATAATCAATTACTGAAATTACTATTAAAATATAAACAAAAACTGAAATGAACAGAAATTCTGTGATAGTATTAGATTTAATAAATATTAATAAAAACGAAAACGCTGTAAATATCTCTATGAGCGGGTATTGTAATGATATTTTAGTGCCGCAATAACCGCATTTTCCTTTTAATAAAATATAACTTATTACCGGGATGTTGTGAAACCATTTGATTGTATTTTTACAGGAAGGACAGGTTGATCCCGGTTTTATAATTGAAAGATTTTTAGGTATTCTGAAGATTAAAACATTCGCAAAACTACCCAAACATAAACCTAAAATGAAAACAAATAATAAAAGAAATAAATGATTATTAAATATCATAGATTTTTAGTCTTTATCTTAAAAAAAAGGGAGATATTGCTATCTCCCTTTTCTGTATTCTTTTTCTGATAACAGGCAATTAGAATGAACTCCAAGCAGCAGAGTTTACTCCACCACTGTTGTTATCATCTGTGTGAAAACTGCAGTTGACGCAGATATCGCCCCAGTTACCTTCGGTGCTGATATTTTCATAGCACCATCCGGAAGTATCTGAAGGTGTTAATGCATCTGGTGAATCCGCCCCATCAGCAGTTACTGCTGATGTTGTGTCCTGGTGTGAGCCCGGAAGCACGCAATCAGGAACTTTCTTTATGTACTTTGGTACAATTGATGCCAAAGTATCATAAGGATACTTACCGTCATTGTCACTGTAATAAATGTTGAGCGTTGAACGAAGGGTACCTAAGTTCCCTTTTGTTCTTCCTTCTTTTGCCTTGTTGACAAACTGAGGAATACGCGGAGCAATAACGGCTGCAAGGATACCCAGGATAACGATAACTACCATCAACTCAATAAGGGTAAAACCTTTTGATTTTCTCATGTGTTTTCACCTCCTATCCAGGTATATAATTGGGATTATATATATAAAGCCCCAAACCTAGTACTATTATTATACTACCAATATGTTAAAAAATCAATGCTTTTCTTAACCTTTGCTCATTTGGTTTGTCAATTCAAACATCGGAAGGAACAGGGCCAGTACCATTGATCCGATGACCCCTCCCATAAATACTATGATTAACGGCTCAATCATGCTGGTCATGCCCTTAACAGCATCATCTACTTCTCTGTCATAAAAAGATGATATTTTAGTTAACATGATATCTAAGGTTCCCGTTTCTTCTCCAACTGAAATCATTTGTATAACCATTGGCGGAAAAATATTGCTTCTTTTTAAAGGTTCAGTAATTCTTTCCCCTTCACGAATTGATTCCCTGGCACTAAGGATTGCATTCTCAATTACCATATTACCGCTTGTTTTAGCTACTGTTTCGAGTGCTTGTAATATAGGAACGCCTGATTTTACAAGTGTACCTAAAGTGCTTGTAAATTTAGCTATACTCATTTTCTTAATCATAAGACCGAATACAGGTATTTTTAATTTAAATTCATCTACTTTCAATCTGAATTTAGGAAAACGTTTTATTGCTTGCTTAAAGCCTATGAATCCCAAAATTGGAAGAATAATTAATGCAATTATGTTATTCTGCAAAAAAGCACTAAGGGCAAGCATGATTCTGGTAGGTAAAGGCAGTTTTACGCCAATTTCTGAAAATATAGCAGAAAACCTTGGAATAACACCTATCAACATAAATGCTGACGCTCCGACAGCAATAAATGCTACAACCGTGGGATACATCATGGCGCCCTTAATCTTTCCTTTTAATTCTTCAGACGATTCAAGATATCCTGAAAGCCTGTCTAAAATAATATCTAAAATACCTCCGATTTCACCGGCTTTTACCATTGAAATATAAAGTTCGCTAAAGGCTAGAGGATGTTTTTTCATTGCATCAGCAATAGAAATACCGGATTCTATGTCTTCGCGGATTTTTGAAATAACCTTCTTAAAATTAACATTTTCAGCCTGTTCTTCGAGAATACTTAATCCTTGAACTATAGGCACTCCTGAAGTTACAAGTGTTGACAACTGTCTTGAAAATAAAGTTAATTCTTTTGAAGGAATGCTTTTTCCGAAAGGGAGCATATTCATTAAAGCATCAAAACCGCCGGCTTTTTTTTCGTTTATTTCAAGAACCACAAAGCGCTGAGCACGCAATTTATCCATTGCAACACGTAAATCTGGTGATTCCATGGTTCCTGTAGAGATATTTCCGGAAGGTGCTTTTATTTTATAACTGAATTGTGCCATATTTAAAGCCTCTTAGTTTAATATTTTGGAACTGAAGTATTTTCTTTTTGAATTAATCTCTTTAAATCTTCCATGTCTGAAGTATGCATTAATGCTTCCTGATAGGTAATTTGTCTTTTCAAATATAAATTTGCCAAGCACATATTCATTGTCTGCATACCGAATTTTCCACCGGTTTGCATAGCTAATGCAATTTGTTCTGTTTTTAAATCTCTAATCAAATTTCTGATTCCCGGGGTAACTATTAAAACTTCACAGCCTAAGCACCTGCCGGTTCCGGAAGCATGAGGTATTAATATTTGAGAAAAAACAGCCTGCAACGTAAAAGATAGCTGTGAACGAACCTGGGCCTGTTGATGCGGAGGAAACACATCTACCATACGGTTTATTGAAGATGCTGCGTCAGTTGTATGTAATGTTGCGAAAACGAGGTGGCCTGTTTCTGCAATAGTTATTGCTGCCTGAATAGTTTCAAGATCACGCATTTCGCCTACAAGTATTATGTCAGGATCCTGCCTTAAAACGTATTTTAATGCCAATGGAAATGAATTTGTGTCTGTTCCCACTTCTCTCTGATTTACTACTGATTTTTTGTGTAAATGAATATATTCGATTGGGTCTTCAATTGTCAGAATATGTGATTGGTTGTGTTCGTTAAGAAAATCTATCATTGAAGCAAGAGTTGTGGATTTACCGCTTCCGGTGGGTCCAGTTACTAAAATAAGTCCTTTAGGAATTTTCATTACTTCATAAGCTATGGGAGGAAGCCCTAATTCTTCAAAGTTAGGTATTTTATTTGATATTGAACGGAAAGCAGCACCGATAGATCCTCTCTGTCTGTATACATTCATCCTGACTCTTCCAACACCTTTAATACCAAAGGATAAATCCAATTCATTGTTTGCTTCGAATTTTTCTTTTTGAGTATCAGTTAAAAGCGAATAAATCAACCGCTGACTTATGTCGGAGGTCATTTTTTCATACTGAGTAGGTATTAATTCGCCGTCTACACGTAACATAGGCGGCAATCCTGTTGTAATATGTAAATCGCTGGCATTTTTTTCTACCATTAGCAGGAGCAAATCTTGCATATTTACTATTCCGCTGGACATTTGTTTCTCCTAATTTTTAAATTGATTCAACATCGGTATCACCAGTAGTCACTCTCATGACCTCTTCTACTGTAGTGGTCCCGCCTATTAACTTTCTTAAAGCGCTTTCTCTCAAAGTCAACATACCTTTTCTTCGGGCCATCTGTTTTATTTTATGTGTTGGTTCTTTATTTAGAAGAAGGTCTCTTAATTCATCGCACATTTCAAGAATTTCGTAAGCGCCAATTCTGCCCTTGTATCCCTTTGAGCAATGTTCACATCCTTTACCCCTGTATAAAACTACATTTTGTTTGTTCCCCACCTGATCCGGTTTAACTCCCAGAGGAATTAAATGTTCTAATGGGACTTCATATGGTTCCTTACAGTATTTACATATGGTTCTAAGCAATCTTTGTGCAATAACCATTATTATTGTCGATGAACTTAAAAACGGTTCCACCCCCATATTTGATAAACGGGTTACGGTGCTTGCAGCATCATTTGTATGCAACGTAGCAAAAACTAAGTGACCGGTAAGTGCGGCATTAATAGCTATTTCAGCAGTCTCTTTATCACGAATTTCACCTACAAGTATAATATTTGGGTCCTGTCTTAAAAAAGAACGCAATCCGGCCGCGAATGTAAGGCCTATTTCTGACCTTACGTGAACCTGGTTGATTCCTTCTATCACAAATTCAACAGGGTCTTCGATAGTTGATATGTTTATGTCTGGATGATTTAGTGTAGTTAATGCCGAATAAAGAGTGGTTGATTTACCGCTGCCAGTAGGGCCTGTTACAAGATTTATACCAAATGGCATTTGAATGTTTTTTTCAAATATCGCTAGTGTTTCGGGTTCCAGTCCCAATTTATGCAGGTCTACGCACAAAGAACTTGTGTCCAAAATACGCATGACTACTTTTTCTCCGAAGGCCATGGGAAGAATGGATACACGGAAAGAAACTTCCTTGTTGAGTAATTTAATTTTTATTCTTCCATCCTGCGGTAAACGATGTTCCGCTATATCCATTTTTGCCATGATTTTGATTCTTGATATAAGCGCATTTTGAAATTTCTTTGGCGGCGGTTGCTGTTCATGCAATACACCGTCAACCCTAAAACGCACTCTTAATGTTTTCTCATATGGTTCTATATGGATGTCGCTGGCTTTTTGTTTTACAGCGCTTGTTAAAATAAAATTTACTATTTTTACTACCGGGGCTTCTTCAGACTGGAGTTCCAGGGATAAAGAATCCTGATCTTCTTCTTTTTCTTTAACTACTTCAATATCAACATTTTCAATTGCTTGTTCAATATCTTTCAGAACTGTATCAAACGATGATTTCGTAGTATAATACTTTTCAATAGTTTCTTTTATTTCTTTTTCCGAAGATATTACTACGCTGATATCGTAACCCGTCATAACTTTTAAATCATCTATTGCAAATATATTAAACGGATCACACATTGCTATGGTTAAAGTTTTACCTTTTTTCTCGATAGGTATTAAAGTCTGGTGTCTGATAATGCTTTCAGGTACTGCCTTCAAAACTTCTTCTGGTATTTCGCCGAATTCCTGTAATGATATAAACTGCATGCCTGCTTGTTTTCCAAGAAAAGTCAAAAGAACTTCTTCAGTTACATAATTTAATTGCATTAGTATATGGCCTAATTTGCCTCCAGATTGTTTTTGAATCTCAAGGGCTTCCTTAAGCTGTTCCGGGGTTAATATACCCAGATTAACAAGCATTTCGCCAAGTTTCTTTAGTGGTATTACTTCTTTTGTAGACATTTTTGTTTTGGATACTTTTCCTTTATTTTTTTAAACACTGGCTTAGGCACCATGTCTTCTACATTTCCGCCTAAGCTGGCAATTTCTCTTATTAGGCTTGAAGATAAATAAGTATATTTCTCATCCGGTATAAAGAAGACCGTTTCAATATCCTTACTAAACTTACGATTCATTAAAGCCAGCTGAAACTCATATTCAAAATCACTTACCGCTCTTAAACCTCTTATAACAATACTCGCTTTTTTTGATTTTACATAATCTACTAAAAGGCCCGAAAAAATGTCTACCTTAACATTTGGGAGATGTTTTATACTTTCTTCAAGCATTTTTTTTCTTTCTTCAACTGTAAAAGTGGGTTTCTTATTGTGGTTGTCTGTAATTGAGATGATTATTTTGCTGAATATTTTACTGCTTCGAAATACTATTTCGGTATGTCCATTAGTTGGCGGATCAAAACTTCCTGGATATACTGCAATCTTCATGCCATATATATATAAATTATTTTAATAATTGTCAAACTTTACCCTATCTGGAAAAGCTTAAATTTCCCGGCAAACCTCTGTAATAACTCATGCTTTAATAAGACATTTTCCTGAGTATTTAATTTTGGATCTGAAAGGATGACCTCTTCTGCTACTTTTTTTGTATTTGCTATAGTATCGATATCTCTGACAATATTACCTATTTTCAGTTCTGATAATCCGTGCTGGGACGTACCAAAAAATTCACCAGGACCTCTTAATTCAAGGTCAAATTCAGCTATTTTAAATCCGTCATTGGTAGAAAGCATGATATCTATGCGTTTTTTTGAATCTTCAGTTTTCAGGTTACCTATAAGAATGCAATAAGATTCCAAATCTTTGCTTCTACCTACTCTGCCACGCAGCTGGTGTAATGTTGCTAACCCGAATCTTTCTGCATGTTCAATTGCAATCACTGTTGCATTAGGAATATCAATACCTACTTCAATTACAGTAGTAGTTGTCAAAATATCATATTTTTTCTGTTTAAAATCTGACATTATCTGTTCTTTTTCTTTGCCCGGCATCTGTCCGTGCAAAAGGCCTACCTTGAATTCTGCAAAAACTTCCTGGGCCAGGTGTTTTGCTTGGGTAACAGCTGATTTTAATTCTACTTTGTCTGATTCCTCAACCAAAGGAAAAACGATGTATGCCTGATGGCCTTTTTTTACTTCGTTTTTTATAAATTCATAAGCCTTTATTTCATCTGTAAATATGGTTTTTACCGGTTTTCTTCCCGGAGGCATTTCATTTATCACGGATATATCCATGTCTCCGTAAAGAGTTAGAGCCAATGAACGCGGAATTGGTGTTGCTGTCATTATAAGTACATCAACATTTCCCTTTTCAATGAGTTTTTTTCTTTGATATACACCAAACTTATGCTGTTCGTCAATAACAGCAAACACAAGATTTTTAAATTTTACCTTACTTTCTATCAATGCATGAGTTCCTATTAACAAATCTATTTTCCCTTCTTCAACCTGCTTCAAAATAGTTTTTTTCTTTAGCGATGGTGTGGATGATGTTAATAATTCAAATTTAATGTTTAAACCTTCCAAGTATTGTTTTATCGTCGAATAATGCTGTTCCGCTAGAATCTCTGTAGGAGCCATGAAAACAGCTTGAAAGTTGTTTTCCAAAGCCAGTAACAGGGCACTTAATGCTACTACAGTTTTTCCCGAACCTACGTCACCTATCAACAACCTGTTCATTGGCAGTTTTGACTGAAGATTTGCAAAGATTTCATTAATTACTTTTTTCTGAGCCTGAGTGAACTCAAAAACCAGTTTGTTTTTGAATGGTGTTAAATAATGCTTTAAAAGTTTATAGGTATGTTCTTTTTCTTTTTCTGTGCGATGAAGTTTGGATATTTGCACAGCTGTTTCAAAAAGAAGGAATTCATCAAAAACAAGTTTTGTTTCAGATTTTTCCAAAATAGCATAATCTGCAGGAAAATGAATATTGGCCACAGCTGAACTGGCATCAATAAGACCATATTGTTCACGATATTTTTTTGGTATGAATTCTGAAAATTGATTAGCGTACTCCTTAACTGCATTAAACATTATTGATCTTAAAAACTTGCTGGATAGGCCTTCTGTAAGATCGTAAATTGGTACTATGCGGTTTGTATGAATGGTTACAACATTCGGATTAGTTATTACTTCATATTCATCGGTTCTTAACTGTTTAGTGTTTCCAAAATATTCCACTTTTCCGTTAATAATAATATTTCGGGTAGGTTGAAAATCTTTTTTCAAGGTAGCAAAAGCATCATATCTGAAACTTGGTTTTCTGTAAAAAGTGGCATAAATGATACCGGTACTATCCGATATGGCAGCTTTAAAAACCCATAAATAGGGGTTTATTTTCACTATATCAGTAAGTTCAACCTTACCTGATATAGTGGCTGTTTGGCCATTTTTAAGGTTTGAAATTCTGGCATATGTTCTTCTGTCATCATATTCTCTGGGGTAATAGGTTAAAAGTTCTCCGATAGAATTTATTCCTATTCTTGAGAGAATTTTTGCCCTATTGGGACCTACACCTTTAAGATATTTGACTGATTTCTCGAATAATACGTTCATTATTTATTTGTAATTAGAAAAAACGGTCAATTGTTTGCATTTTTTGATATTTGTTTGTATAATTAGAACTCATAAAATAAAAAATCCGGGAGGATTTATGTCATATAAATGTGTTGTCTGCAGTAAAGGCCCAAGAGCAGGAAAGAGTATCAGTCATTCAAAAAGAGCCACAAACAGATTATTCAGGCCCAATTTACAGAAATTAAGAATAAAGTTTAAAGGTGTAGTGCAGAAATCATATGTTTGTACAAGATGCCTGAGATCAAACAAAGTAGAAAAAGCACTGTAATTTATATAATCTGCAACTGATGAAGCCTTCTGTAAAGGCCCTCTTTTTTAAAAAGCTCTTCATGAGTTCCTGTATCAATAATATTACCGTTTTCTAAAACAATTATTTTATCTGCTTTCTTTATTGTGGCCAATCTGTGTGCAATAATGAGTGTGGTTCTTCCTTCCATTAAAGTTTCCAGTGCCTGCTGAACCATCTGTTCAGATTCTGCATCGAGATTACTTGTAGCTTCATCTAAAAGCAATATTTTTGGATTTCTTACAATTGCCCTGGCAATTGCTATTCGCTGTTTCTCACCTCCGCTTAAAAGCACACCTCTTTCACCAACTAATGTATCATAACCTTTTGTTGTTTTTGTTATAAAACCATGTGCCTGTGCAAGTTTAGCTGCATTTTCTATTTCTTCCTGCGTTGCATCAGCATTTCCGTAAGCAATGTTATAGCGTATGGTTTCATTAAACAGTATGGTTTCTTGAGTAACAATAGCCATTTGTGACCTGACTGATTTTAGGGTTGCTTCCTTAGTATTAAAACCATCTATTTGAATAATTCCACCTGTTGGATCATAAAATCTCAATAACAAATTTATTATTGTAGACTTGCCTGATCCAGACGGGCCCACAATAGCCAATGCCTGCCCCGACTTTACTTCAAAATTGATTTTCTTTAATACCGGGTGATCTTTGTCATAATTAAAACTTACATCAACAAATCTTATTTTATCTTTAAGCTGAGGCATATCCTTTGCATCAGGTACTTCAGTTATCTCTGGTGGATGATTTAAAAATTCAAAAATTCTCTCGCTGGCAGACATGGCCTGCTGTATTTGAGGATTAAGGTTGGCAAAATTTTTTATCGGCTGATAAACTGAAAATGCTGCTGCAAAAAATGCAAAGAATGACCCTGGTGACCATACTCCGGATATAACATCTTTACCTGCAAAAAACAATACTATACCTACGGAAAATGCGCCCATAAATTCCATAAGCGGTGAGGATAAGGCTTCAATTTTAGTAAACCTCATTACCAGAGTATATAAAGACCAGTTTATTTTCTTAAACCTCTCTATCTCTGTTTTTTCACGATTAAATGCTTTTGTAATATTTATTGCCATTATTGATTCCTGCAAATTAGTATAAACTTCTGCCATTTGTTTCTGACCTTCTTTTGATAAAAGCCTCAGCCTTCTGGTAAAATTCACAATCGGTATTGATACAAAGGGCAGTACAATGAATGTTATAAGCGCAAACTTCCAGTTCAGGTAAAACAATATTCCTATTAATACGATTACAGTTAACCCATCGCAAACAATAGTGGCTGGTGCTCTGTTTAAGGCAAACTGCAGAGCCGTGATGTCATTAGTTAAACGGGACATGATCTTTCCCGTAGTACCTTCAGAATAAAACCTGGTAGAAAGACACTGCAGTTTTTCATAGGTTTCGTTTCTTATAGAAAGTGTCATTCTCTGGGCAATGTATGACATGAAGTATGTTTTTGCATAGTTAAAAAGCCCTAGTAGAAAATAAGCCAGCGGAATTGCAAAAACTATAAGGTATAGTGAATGAACATCTTTTGCAATAAAGACCTTATCTATCATTGGTTTTAGCAAGTAACGTATAACACCCGTAAGGCCAGACACAATAAGCATGCAAAAAAGCGCTACTGCAAACCGGGCTTTGTAATGTTTGAAATACTCATACAATTGTTTAAAAATCATTTAGTTTTCTCCATAATTAATCGCGCGGTGCGTTCATAGCACCCCGGGTTTCCCAGGATGTTCCTGATATGCCTGAATTCGGACTTCATATCTTCAAGTTTTGAAATATTTGCTAGATAATCAAGTGTTTTTCCAGCTATTAATTCCGGATCTGCTTTATCCTGGATATATTCAGGTATAATTTCTCTTCCGGCTAAAAGATTGGTAATAGTCACATTTTTAACATTTATCATTATTTTTATAATTATATAGGTAAGCCAGGGCAAGTGATACATAACAATCATTGGAATTTCCAGCAAGGTATTTTCCAAAGCTACTGTACCGCTTGTTGTTATTGCCATATCTATTTTTTTTCTGGTCTCATTATTCTCATCAAACACTACTTTAATATCACTATGCTGTTTATAGCAGTCTTCCAGAGATTTCATGCCAAATATTTTAAATTCAATATTTGGATATTTGATTCTTATGCGTTCTGCTGTTTTATTCATTATTGGTAAGTTCCAGTTTATTACTTGTTTTCTGGAACCAGGGAAAAGACCGATAGTAAAAGATCCTGTTTCAGGGCTTCTAACCGGTTTCTTTTCAACTTTTGCAATAGAATCAAGGACAGGATTGCCCACAAATGTTACCGGTACACCTGCTTTATCATAGATTTCTTTTTCAAATGGAAAGATTACAAACATATGATTTACTGCATTTTTAAGTCTATATACTCTTTTGGGTCTTGTAGCCCATACTTGCGGGCTTATGAAGTAATAAACAGGTATATTTAAGCTTTTCGCGGCTTCTGCCAGATTGATGTTAAATCCATAAAAATCTACAGTAATAACAGCTTTAATGTTGTTTGTTTTAAGGTATGGAATAATGCGGTTCTTTATCAGATATTTAAGGGCAATGCTATGTTTTATCGGTTCCCATAAACCGTGTAGATTCAAATCGACAATATTATAAATAAAGGAATCGCTTGCTAGACGCAAGTGTTTACCTCCAATGGAAGATATTTTTAGGTTCTTGTTGAGTTTTTTAAGTTCCAGGGCAAGTTTAGAGGCGTGAAAATCGCCGGAAGGGTCCCCAGCTGATATTAAAATGTCCATATTCCTTAGGTATGCAGGTGTATTTTGTTCAATACTTCAAGAGCTAATACTAAGGCATCTTTACCATATTCGCCGGTAACAAGTGGTTTCTTATCTTCCCTGACACACTCGATAAAGTGTTCCAGTTCTTTTTTCAACGGTTCAATCCGTTCAACTTTTGGGCTGGTTATTTCAATATCTTTCAATGATTCCACCTGCGGTTTCTTTTTTGTATAAATCCTGAACCGCTGGGTCGGATAATCAACAGAAATATATGCGGTAGACTGGAATATGCGTAATTTTCTGTATTTGCCCATAGTAACACGGCTGGCTGTGAGATCCGCAACGCATCCATTATGAAATCTAAGCCTGATTTTGGCAATATCTTCATGTTTTGAAAATATTCTGGTTCCGTAAGCTTCAACATCCTTTACTTTACTGCCTACAAGAAACGGCACAATGTCCAGATCATGAATCATGAGATCCAGTACTACGCCCACGTCGGATACTCTGGGATCATACGGCCCTAATCTGTCAGTTTCTATGAATTTTGGCTGATCAATATATTTCTGAAGGGCTAAAATAGCTCCATTAAATCTTTCTATGTGTCCTATCTGAAGCACGGTACCTTGTTTTTGCGCCAGGTGTATTAGCTCTTCAGCATGTTCAACAGATGTTGTGAATGGTTTTTCAATAAGGCAGTGTTTACCTGCCATAATAACTTCTTTGCCTATTTCATAATGCATTGAAGTAGGTACGACAATACTTACAGCATCTGCATTTTTTATGGCTTCCTTGTAATCAGAGAAAGCATTTGTCTTAAATTGGGAAGCAATTTTTTCAAGCCGTTTTGGGTTTACATCTACTACACCTGTAAGGTTAACTCCGGGCATGGTGGAATAGTTTCTGGCATGATGCTGACCCAGATTTCCTATCCCTATCACGCATACATTAATTGGTTTCATTGTCTATTTCTCCCAAGATACGCCAACTATGGATATTCTATGCTTATCTGCCATTTTTAATACTCTTTCTTTTTCAATAATACAGGTTTTACCCGATTCAACAGCTATAGCGGATGCTTTGATGTGTTTCATGACTTTAATGGTTCTGGGCCCTATTACAGGTAGGTCAAAACGCAAATCCTGATGCAGTTTTGCTACTTTTATTATTACATTGCCAGTTCCGGAAAGTTTACCGGACCTTAGAATACAGTAATCTGTGCCTTCCAAAGCTTCTACCGCTACAACACATTTATTTTTTACCACTATTGTCTGGCCTATATCAAAACGGGACAAATCTTTTACAAGAGAAAAACCAAAACTGATATCTTCTTGGTGTTTTGGCTCAGGCTTTATTGAATTTAGTATTCCCTCGCTGGCAAGATGACCTTCCAAGAGCGGCAGAATAGGCATTAATTCTAATCCCTGATTTTTAAAAACATTACCTATAGCTCCAAGAATGGAATCCGCCCTTTTATCTTTAATGGAATCAAACATCTGTTTTGTTATTTCATCCATTTTTATGGAATTATCAAAAAGCCTCTGATGGCTTACTAATCCGGCCATGAGTACCTTATTCACATTAACAGATTTGAAATACTCCATTGCAAAACCCAACGTACCCAGCGGAAACAATTTAAAATCAACTGAATACTTTTTGATATCTTTATTGGTTTCACCCTTAAAACCAGCGGCATAGATATCTGTTTTGGGTGCGTACTTTTTTATATTTTCCACTATTAGTACAGGAAATTTTCCTCTGCCGGAAATTATGCCTATTCTTGTAGGTAAGTCCATGGTTATTTTGTTAAAGCAGTGTGACAGATGCCTCTTTTTGACGATTTTATAAAATTAATTAGGTGTGTTACTTCTGCACCCATTTTTTCTTCTTCATTCATTTTTTCTATTGCTTTTAAAGCTTCCGTAAATATTGTTTTAGATTCAAACAGCATCCAATATGCTTTTTTAAGATTTCTTATAGCCACCGGGCTAATACCGTTTCTTTTTAACCCTACTCTGTTTAAACCATATAGTACAGCCCTGTCACCATTTGCTAGCATGTACGGCAGAATATCCTGCGTTATCATACAACCGCCGCCTATCATTGAAAGCCTACCTATGCGAACATACTGATGCGCGGCTGCCAGGGCTCCTAAAATAGCTCCTGTCTCAACCATGACATGGCCCCCTAGAGACGCACAATTCGCCATGTAAATATTATCTTCAAGAACAGAATCATGGCCTACATGTGAATATGCCATAAGAAAGCAATTATTACCCATACCTGTAACTTCGTTAATTGATCCCCTATGAATGGTAACAAACTCACGTATGTTATTGTTATTGCCAATAACTACTTTATTGTCTCCACCCTTGAATTTCATATCCTGTGCATCATTGCCTATAGCTGCGTGGTTTGATATTTTGTTGTTTTCACCAATTTCACTGTATTGAATAAATGTATAAGGGCCTACAGAGCAATTTTTACCAATTGTTACATTTTTTCCTATGATTGCATAAGGGCCTATTTCTACTGAAGGGTCCAGCTTTGCTGTTTTGTCAATTATTGCCGTATTGTGTATCATATTATCTCCAAAAAATATTATTGGGCTTGTTTATCAACAACAATAAACATAAACTCAGTCTCAGTAATCAGCTCTCCATTTATGAATGCCTCTCCCCGGACTGTTCCTGATCTACCGCGGGCCCTGAGAACTTCAATTTTTAATTCTATTGTGTTTGGTGGAAATGCGGGCTTGCGGAATTTTGTTTTATCTATGGTCATAAAGTAAGCTAGTTTATCCGATAAATCCGTCCTTGAAAGGAACAATACGCAGGCGGTCTGTGCTAATGCTTCTACAATTAATACTCCCGGCATTATAGGGTTTCCAGGAAAATGACCTTTTAAAAAATCTTCATTTCCTGTCAGGATTTTTTTTCCAATGGCTGATTTCCCAGCTTCGGTAACTGTTACCTTATCAATCATCAGAAAAGGCTCTCTGTGCGGAATGAACTTTTTGATTTCATCTACATTCAACTCGCGATTTATGATGTTTTCCATTCTACATACCTCTTTGTTTAGATTTAATTTGGTCTTTTATCAAATTTACAAAATTAATATTGTGTTTATGCCCTGAACAACTAGCTTTTATATGTGCCTTTAACGGTTTACCCAGCAAATAAAAATCACCGATGATATCAAGTAATTTATGCCGTACGAATTCGTTATTATATCTTAATTTTTGAGGATTGTGAATTTTATCAAGACCTATGATTATTGCATTATCTAAATTTCCGCCTTTTGCAAGGCCTTTTTTTGCAAGTGCTTCTATTTCAAAATCGAAACAAAAAGTTCTTGCTTTTGATATTTCGTTGATAAATATTTCAGAAGTTATTTTAAGTTCAATTTGTTGAGTGCCTACTAGCGGATGGTTGTAAATAATTGTGTAATCAACAACAAATTCATCACTTGGTGTTGCTGTTATTTCGACTTTTACTTTATCGTCGGAAATGTATTCAATAGGCTCAGTAATCCTTATATATTCCTTTGGAGCATCTAATTCTACAATCCCGGCACCTAAAAGATAATCAACAAATGGTTTTGCGCTTCCATCGAAAACCGGAGGTTCATTATTGTTTAGCAAAACCTGCATATTGTCAATACCTAACCCGCTAAATGATGCCAACAAGTGCTCTACAGTATAAACCATAGGGATTTCATTTATGCCTATAGTTGTTCCTCTTAATATATCCTGAACATTTTCTGCTAATGCGGGTATGACAGGACTGTCTTTTAAATCCGTCCGTATAAATTTAATTCCGTAGTTTATTGGTGCCGGCCTTAATGTCATTTTAGTTTTATTGCCTGTATGCAAGCCGATTCCTTTGATTGTGATTTCTTTTTTTATGGTTTTTTGCTTATCCATAAATATTATTTACCTCTAAGTCTTTCTAATACTTTATCGGTTAGATCTGTTCCACCAGTACCATAAAGTATGTTTGATTTTTCTATTACTATGGAAATATCTTCTTCTTTGGCTAGTTCTTCTATGATTTTGTAAAGTTCTCCTATTAAAGCCATTGTCCTGTTTTTTTCATAATCCTTTAAAGCCTTATCTGATTTCTTTTTCAAAGATGTGTTTTCTTGTTGTTTTTTTAATACAGCATCTTTTATTAGTGCTATTTCTGTTTCCTTTTCGCTTATTCTTCTTTGAATATCTTCAATATTCGGTACATTTTCCTGACTTTGTATTGATGAAGGGGGTGGCGGAGGTGGTGGCAAATAAGTTGTTGCCGGCGGGGGCGGTGTTGTTAGAGGCATATCGTTAATAGCTACAGTTGTTTCGTTAGTTAGTGTTTGTGATGATACCTGAACAGGAACATTTTCAGTAAATGTCGTAGTTGAGTTTTCTAATAACTGGCGCTGTTTCTGCTGTTCCATATAAACAACCCTGTTTTTTGCAGCAATCAACTCCTGTTTTAATTGTTTTAGCTGTGTTTCAGATTCCGTAGCTGACGATTTTAATATTTCTATATCGGTGGCTAATTTTTCAAACTCAAGTTTTTTATCGTTTTTGAGTTTTTCATAATCCTGTTTTGCTGTTTTTACTGGAGGGTAGTATTCGAAAAGCTTATTCATGTCTACATAACCCATAGACATACCTCCTATACCCTGAAGCGGAATTTCAATTGCGTTAACCCCTGAAACAAAAACTGTAAACATTATCAAAAACAGAATATTTCTCATTCTATTCTCCGTTATAAAAACTATGTTTATATTATTTTTAGAATATCTGTCCTATTGAAAAATAAAATTCCGGAGGATTTCTGCCGTTTTTAACCTGCACGGGCCAGCCCCAGTCCAATCTGATTGGAAATACGGGAGTTGTAAACCTGATACCAAAACCCCAGCCGGATTTCATATAATTATCCCATCCGGCATTTGTTCTCCACTGTTCAGTCTCACCAATGATAAATTTTACGTCTCTGTAACTTGCCCAGGCACCTCCAACATCATAGAAAAAAGCGCCCTGAAGAATAGTTCTTCTGTTTTCCTGGACTATAGGAAATTTATATTCGAAGTTTGTAACAATCATCACTTCGCCGCCGTTTGGTGGCCCTAGTTCATTGTAGGAATAACCTCTTATTGAATCCGGGCCGCCTGAGAAGAATTTATAATTTGACTGCAGGTTATAATCGCGCAGAGCCTCTACATATCCTACAACAGCATTTGCTGAAAACACAAACTTCCAAAATGTTGGAATAAACCAGCTTGATCTGACAACCGGTTTTAAAAAGTGTACATCACCTTTAAAATCACAACCAGCTAACTGTAGAGACAAGGAATTCTTGCTTCCTCTAGAAGGATCAAAGATATTATCTCTTGAATCATAAATCAGCTGACCTGTAAAACTTGATGTTAATTCTAATACAGGTGAAATATATGTATTATTTGTTGTTGGATCTACTTGAACGTCATAAATTTGTTGTTTATCATATCCGTATATAAATTGTAATGAAAGATAATCAGTAATTCTTGGCCCCACCCTTATTTCACTGCCTTGTTTATGGCTTGAATATGCAAAATTATTGTTTATATATTCCTGCCTTGTAAGATCATATAAACTCAAACCTAAACTTATTTTTTTTCCTAAAAACCACGGCTCTGTCCATCCGATTTCATAATTTTTTCTTCTGTCACCAAATTCCCAAAGTAAATTCAAGCGTTGTGCTCTGCCAAACAAATTCATATGATTTACTTGTAAAGTACCTACCAACTTATCAACGCTTGAATATCCTGCACCTGCCTGGAGCATGCCTGGTTTCCCTTCTGTAATACCTAATACCAGGTCCGCTGTATCTCCGGTATTTGATGGCTGAATATCTACTTTTGCTTCATCAATAAATCCCAAATTATATATTTTTTCTACTGACCTACGTAACTTCACTCCGCTAAAAGGATCACCTTCCTTTAGCAGGACTTCACGCCTTATTACATATTCCTTTGTAGTTATTAATCCATCGATATATATTTTACCTAAATAAATAAGGTTGTTTTCCGTGATATTAAAATTTACATCTATTAAACCTTGTTCCGGATACTTGGTATATTTCGGAACGATTTCTGCTCTTAAATATCCCTTATCGCTATAAAGTTCTGCCAAAAGCGATTGAGTAAGCTCTATATTTTCCTTTTTGTAAATCTGTTTAGATTTTAAAATTATATCCTTTCTTAATTCTTTTTCAGTATAAATTGAGTGTCCGGAAAATGTAATGTTAGCTATTTTATACTTTGGGCCTTCAATTACATTTATATTTATAGTAGCCTTTGTTCTTTCTTCATTAAATGTGATTGTAGGAGAGGATACTTCGACACTCTCAAATCCGTTGTTTTTATAGAAATTCTCAATTTTTACAAGGTCTTCATTTAAAACTTTTGAAAGATACTTTTTCTTTCTCTTTGTCTCCATCAACTTTACAATTTTTTTAGGTTTATATTTTCTTGTCCCGGATATTTCAATTTTCTCTACTGTTACTTTTCTTCCTTCAGTTACAAAAAAAGTTAATGTTGCTTGATTTTTTGTTTTATCCATTGATAATTCATGTACAATTTTAGTGTCTGCATAACCGGCATCACCATATTTATCAAGTATTTTCATTATATCAGGTTCTATCTGTGATTTGTCGAGGTATTCTTTTTCCTTTACTGCAATTTCTTCTTTTAGCATTCCTTTGCCAAATTTTTTATTGCCTTTGAAATCTATTTTTTTGACATATATTTTTTCTAATATTGCAAAAGTAACTACGTATGTATTCGTGTCCACTTCTACAGTAACATCATCAAAATATCCTAAAGCTAAAACATTATTTAGGTCAGTTTTTAGGTTTTCCGAAGAATAATATTCACCGGCTTTTGTTTTAATGGCTTTACGGATTACCTTTTCTTTTATGTTTAAATTTCCTTTAATGTCAATTCGTGATACTTTTGATAATTCTGCAATCGACATTGTGTTTAATGTAAATAATAATATTGTTGCAATAAGGCATTTTTTTCTAAACATTTTCATTTTTCCTTTTCTCCAGTTTCTTTCTTTTGTTCTTTTGACCAGCCAAAACGCCATTGTGGCTCTATGCGTATTTGGTATTCACCGTCTTTAAACCATGAACTTTGATTTGGTTCAAACCCGTATATTCCTCTGACAAATATATTTCCTTTCCATCTATAAGCAAGTTCGAATTCGTGTTTTAGGTCTAATTTTTTTTGTTTTTCACCTAAAGTTAAGGCATATCCTAGAAGCAAATCTCCTGTTAAATATTTTTCTAGCGTGTATTTTGTTCCTGAAAATATATCTACCATCGTAGGGTTATCTGTAGGACTTGTGTCTGTATCAGTTGTTGATGTAGGTACAGTTGTTACTCTCATAGTATCTGCTATTCCGCTTTTTTGTAGTAATTTTCTTGCCAGAGGTGACGCAAGAGAAGCATCAAATAACCTTACCAGCTGTTTTCTGAGAACCATATTTTGTTCGCTTGGGGTCATATTTTCTGTTATCCCGTATGTAGCTGAAACGAGTTTTTCAGAAGTCATATCGGGTCTGTCTCTGGACGTAAATTGAGGCGCAATTTGGCCTATAGGGCTTCTTGGAATTATCATTTCTACTTTTCCTACTTCTTTAGCCGTAGAACCTGATTCGATGCCTGATGAAAACAAGCCTGTAGTCTCAGTGCGTGCCTGCAAGTAACATTCATTATTTATAACCTCAAATAAAGCCTCTTTTATTTCAAAAACTTTATCTATGTAACTTATGTTTCCTCTTCTTGATTCTATGTTGCCGTTTACAGTTATATCAGGATAATTACCCGCAAGATTTAATTTTCCTCCGATATTAACACTCATTAAATCACTATCGTACCAGGTATTTTCTCCGGCCCTCAAATCCATGTTCCACTTTAAACTTCTTATTGAGCTGGTAAAAATACTTCCCTTTGGAGCATTTTTGGGAGGCGGGTACGAAAAATGGGTATTATCAAGCTCGATATATCCGAGCATTTTTACGTCATTTTTTTTTCCTATTATTTGCAAGTCTATTTTTGGCTCACCAAAAGAATAGTTTTTTATTACTGTTTCGAGACCTGTTGATTTAAACAATGGATTTGTAGGAATTGGTAGTTCTTTTATGAATACTTTTATGCCTTTTTTATCAGGAGTTATTATTTTCAAGTTATACTCATCAATATTAAAAAGCTCACCTAAGAGCATATAACCTTCAATTTCTATTTTCCCATCACCTACTTTTGCCGAACATTTTTTAATATCCAGTTTATTGTCAGAAAATGTTATGCCTACATTTAATTTCTGCATTTTATCAAAATAATTTGATGACTGTATTTCTCCTTCTGATATTATCAGATATCCTCCGTAAGAAGGTCTGTCCGAGGGGCCTGATATCTGTAATTTTGCGTCAATTTTACCGCTAGCTGTTTTTATTTCTTCAGACATTGATTTCAATATGGAAAGGTCGCCTTTTTCAATGTCAAAAGATAATGAGATATCCTTATTATTCAGTGGGTATTTTTGTTCATCAATTGTTATTGGTACACTGCCTTTACAAGAAAGGGCCAATTGTTCTTTTCCTGTAGCATTATCTATCTTCACAAGTCTTGAATTAGGTATTTCAAGAATAAAATTATTGTAAGTAAACTGAATATTTGCATTTGTAAAAGGTATTGAATAAAATTCGCCCGCAGAAACATTCAATGAACCGGTTATATAAGGCTTTTCAATATGTCCTTTATAAATTACCGTAAAATCCGTATACCCATTTAAAGGCAGCTGCAAATCAATTATGCTTGAAATAAAATCAAGGCTTATATTTGTGCCTTCGGCTGACAGGTTTGAATTTGTTTTTGTAAAATTACCGTTTAGTTTAAAATCAGCATTATTAGAGCCTTTTGTATATCTGTAATTTATATTTGAAAATATTATTTTATCCGAATCAGAAAAATCAATCTTACCGGAGAGAACACTATCCTGATCTTTTAAAGGCATAAATTCTATTTCTTTTTTAGAATTCTTGTTATTGAACTGCACTTTTAGGTTTGTGTTTTTTATGTTTTGCTGATTTATCCAGAGATTATCTATGTTTATGAGAGATGTAATAAATATGTTGTCGTTATTCGTATTTATTTCACCGGATAGATTAATGTTACCAAATATATTTAGTGGTTTTATATTAAAATTTTTTGTGCTCAAACCTGCTTTATATTTTACGGAATTGTTTCCAAAATCAATTACACTATCTTTGGTTATAGATATTTTTTGGTCATCTGATTCAATATCAAAGCGTATGATTTTTGCTTGATTCATCTCATTATTAAATTCAGTAATGATACTTAACCCAGTCCAATGTTTGGGAAGGATTTCAGCGTCATAAATTAACCCTGCTGAATTTAAAGATATTGTAGTTATCGGAGCTTTTAGGCTTCCTGTTATTTCAAACATAGAATCTATTTTTCCTTCGAGTGGAAGACTGAAATTGATAAGATTTGTTAATATTTTATTAAATGAAAGCATATCCATGGAATTGAAGGAAACAGTTGAATTTATTTCTGGATTTTCCGTTATTTTAATTATATTCATATTAAATAAACCTTTTTCTTTTGTGTCTGTTTTAATATCTCCGGATATTTTTAGTGAATCCGAAGCAAATTGGCCTTTACCATTTAATTTAAGTTTCATTTTTTTTAAGGTAATATTATCCGAATTACCATAAAAGTATATTTCAGGCTTTTTTAATGTCCCCACTATTTTTGCATTGCAATTCATATTTCCTGTAAGTTCTGATACGTTCAATCTGCTTAGGTCGTAATTTTCTATAGCAATATTTCCGCTCAGTTCCTGGTTTTTCGTATTACAAATCATGTTTAATTCTGCAGATTTATTTATTTTTAAGTCGCTTATTGTAATCATGTCCTTTACATAGACAATACTGCCGGCTATTTTATCTGTGTAATATTTATTAATAATAACATTTTCACCGGACAAATTCCCAGTAAAGGAAAAATCTGTCATATTTATCTTACCAAGCATGCTAATACGTCCGGTAAGAGGTATTTTTTCAAAAACATAGTTATTGAGTTTCATGGTTATATTAAAATCGTTAAAGATGTTTTTTTTTAAACCTGAGTAAAAAGATAATTCTACTACAGGTATTATTTTATTTGCTTCAAATAACCGGCAATTTGCAAGGGTTAACTGGTCATTATTTACATTAAAACTTCCTGTAAATTTGCTTAATCCGCTTATATCAAAATTTCCGGAAAACCTGGAAACATTATTAAAACTGTTCTGTGTTGCATTTATTGACAGTTTATACTTTTCATTGTTGTGAAGGACATTCCCGGATACTTTTAACATTTTGTCTTTGAAGGTCAAATCTATTTTTGTTTGTTTTATTGATAACGTTTTGTTTTCATTACTCATTTCTTCTGAATTAATCCTTGCTGTTATGACAGGTCTTTTAAATGATCCCGTTACATAACATTCCACATCAGCCTTTCCGGACATTGATTCAATAAAGTCCTTTATTACTATATTTGTCGCTGTTGCCCTTAAGTTAAACTCGTCGCTTCTTATGTTTCCATTCATGTTAAGTCTTGAGTCATCTTTAGATAAGGTCAAATCTTTTAATTCAAATGTATTACTTGAGAAAACAATGTCTACAGATCCGTTATAATTTTTGTTTTTATATTTCACTGATAACGGGTTTAGTATTGCTTTAAAATCCGGTTTTGTGAAAATTCTGTCTATGTAAAACACGCCATTACCTGTTAAAGATAGACTTTCATTTGATTTTGTATCTATTTTAATAACACCGCTTAAAGTATTGCCCGCAGGATAATCTCCGTGCAAATCAAATATTATATTTGTATTGTTTATGGTTTTTTTTGCTTTTGTAAATAAGATTTTTTTTTCAAGTGTTAGCGGAAACCCGTTTGAATCAATTTTTAAACGCCATTTTTTTTCAGAGTTATCAGCTACAAGTTTTATTTTTGCAGCCCCTATGTCCTTTATTTCAATATCTGAATCCAATGAATTCATTTTATCTGAAAGATTTATTCTTCCGAAGCTGCTGTATATAACCTTATTTAATTTAACGATGTTTATGGTTGCATTTTTCCAGTTAAATCTGAAATCAGTATTGTCATTGTTTGTTGCAGATATACCTATAGGAATATTGTTCGTATTATCTATAGTTATATTGGGTTCATAAAGATAGATATTTGATAATGCTTTTTGAGTGTTTTTTGATTTTAAAAGTCTGAAGGGATTAAAGTATAAATACAATTTTGCAGCATTTAAACTTGAATTGCCTTGAATCAAAGAAATATTTTTTAAGACTATTGAAGGCGGAAAGGACATATATATTGAATCTGCCTTAAAAATAATATTTTTTTCCGCAAAGTACAGAGTGGCGTATTTACCTGCTATTCCCGGTAAATATAAAAAAAACAAGTAAAATCCAGAAATTATTACCATTGCTGCGATTGATAATAATATTAATAACCTTTTTTTCATTAAAAGTGACCCGCACAATGAGTTATATGTTTTTTATAACCGGGTATTCGGAAACAGTAAAAAATACTTTCTTTTTTCCTTCGTCATAATCAGCATATATGTTTGTTAGCTTCTCTCTTTTACCGCCAACAATATTTTTTGAAAGAATTTCTTCCGCTATGGAATCTTCCATGCATCTCTGGATGGTTCGTTGTAACGGCCTGGCCCCATAATTGGCATCAAACCCGGTTTCTAAAAGAAAATCTTTTACTGCATCTGATATTTCTATGGCAAAACCTTGTTCTTTTAAGCGGATCCTGACTTTATTTAGTAGCAAATCTAATATTTTCCTCATATCAATTTTACTCAAAGGATGAAAGACTATCATATCATCAATCCTGTTTAAGAATTCCGGATTGAAGGTCTTTCTAACCTCATCCATTATAGTTCCTTTTATGTTCTGATAATCTTTTCCTACGTCTTCCTGGACTAAAAATCCGAGTGATTTTCCTTTTGAAATCAATCTGGCCCCGACATTTGAAGTCATGATAATTATTGTATTTTTGAAGTTAACTTTATGACCCAGGCTATCTGTCAAATTACCTTCTTCTAGTATTTGAAGCAGTAGGTTAAAAACTTCCACATGCGCTTTTTCTATTTCGTCAAGAAGTACTACGGAATATGGTTTGCGCCTCACTTTTTCGGTAAGCTGGCCGCCTTCTTCATAGCCCACATATCCGGGTGGGGCACCTACCAATCGTGACACTGAAAACTTTTCCATATATTCTGACATATCTACTCTTATAAGCGCTGTTTCGTCACCGAACAAAAATTCAGCCAGTGTGCGTGCAAGCTCTGTTTTTCCTACACCTGTGGGCCCTAAAAATATAAAGCTGCCTATAGGTTTTTTTGGGTCTTTTAAACCGGTTCTTGACCTGCGGATAGCCTGCGATATGGAATGAATAGCTTCGTCCTGGCCGATAACACGACAGTGAAGTTCATCTTCCATTTTTACCAGTCTTTCCTGTTCTTTTTCCGTTATTTTATTTATAGGTATGTTAGTCCATTTTGAAACTATAAATGCTACGTCTTCTTCAGAAACACTTGGAAATACTAAATCCCTTTTTTCCCGCCACTTCTTTTTCATATCTTCAATGAAGCGTTTCATTTCTCTTTCTTTATCGCGTAAGCGTGCTGCTTTTTCATATTCCTGTTTTGAAATAGAAGATTCTTTATCTTTTACAATAACATCCAGCTCATCTTCTTTTTCCTTTATTTCCGGAGATGACTGTGAAACCTGCAGACGGGTTCTTGAACCGGCCTCATCAATAATATCAATTGCTTTGTCAGGAAGAAACCTATCGGAAATAAACCTGTCAGAAAGCACAGCTGCCGCCACAAGCGCCTCGTCTGAATATTTAACTTTATGGTGCATTTCATATTTCTCTTTTAGACCTTTTAATATAGCTATAGTAGATTCAATGCTTGGCGGTTCAACCAGAATGGGCTGAAATCTTCTTTCCAAGGCTGCATCATGTTCAATGTGCTTCTTGAATTCATCCAGGGTTGTTGCTCCGATACACTGTAATTCTCCTCGGGCTAAAGCCGGCTTTAGCATATTTGAAGCGTCTATAGCTCCTTCAGCAGCACCTGCGCCTATGACCGTATGCAATTCATCAATAAATAGTATAATTGAGTTTTTAGAACGGCGTATTTCATCCGTTATGTTTTTAAGCCTTTGTTCAAACTCACCTCTATATTTAGTTCCGGCTACTACGGAGGAAAGGTCAAGCATAATCACTCTTTTCCCTAAAAGTATTTCCGGCACTTCACCTTTTGCTATTAGCTGCGCCAATCCTTCAACAATGGCGGTTTTACCCACTCCGGGATCACCGATTAGTACCGGATTGTTTTTTGTTCTTCTGGAAAGAATTTGTGTCAGGCGTTCTATTTCATTGTCTCTGCCTATTACCGGATCCAAGTTATTTTCTTTTGCCATGGTAGTTAAATCTTTTGAAAATTCGTCAAGCGCAGGTGTTTTTGTTTTTGCTTTTGATGCAGACTTGTGCTGACCATGATGACCTGATGGTTTACTTGATTCTCCTAACAATCCTATAACTTCTTCTTTTACATCATCAATTTTAACATTCAAGTTTTCTAACACCCGGGCAGCTATACCTTCTTCTTCCTTGAGCAAGCCTAATAGCAGATGTTCAGTACCTACATAATAATGACCCATGGTTCCTGCTTCGTCTACGGCAAGTTCCAGGACTTTCTTTGCCCTGGGACTAAAAGGAATTTCACCCAGAAGCATTATATTGTCGCCGGTACCCACAACTTTTTCTACTTCATTTCTTAATTTTCTTAAATCAACGCCAAGATTTGATAATACTTGCGCAGCCACACCTTCACCTAAGGCCACCAAACCAAGAAGTATGTGTTCTGTGCCTACATAATCATGGTTAAGCCTTTTAGCTTCTTCCTGTGCGATTAAGATTACTTTTTGGGCTCTTTCGGTAAATCTGTTCATAAAACTCTTCTCCTGCAATTTAGACCTTAGTGGAATAAACGCTTTCTGATTATATCTGCTCTGGCAATGTCTCTCTGTTGAGAGTTCAGTTCGCTGTTTTGGATTTGCTGCAGATGACCCGGCTGAATAATAAATATTAACTGGTCTATCTGGTCCTTATCAAAATTGAGTTCAATATTAAGTTCGTTTGCAAGTTTTAAGGAGGTTAAATGCAGTATTGCTTCTTCTGAATCTATGGTTTTTGCATAAGATAATATACCATAGGCGCGATGAATCCGGTCTTCAATTTTGTGACGGGCTTCTTTTTGCAGAAGCTTTTCGCGCGCTTCCTGCTCATATTTACTTACGGTGTGTATAACTTTTATAAATGATTCAATAATTTCGTTTTCAGTTTTTCCCAGAGTTACGGAATTCGATATTTGAAATATGTCTCCTAAAGGCTGGCTGCCTTCGCCGTAAAAACCGCGTACGCTTACATTTACTTTTGTCAGGCCGTTTACCAGCTTGTCAATATTTTCCGTCATTGCAAGGGCCGGTAAATGCAGCAGGCACGACACTCTTATGCCGGTGCCCACGTTTGTAGGGCAGGCGGTAAGGTAACCAAATCTTTTATGAAATGAAAAATTAAGTTTTGCGTTTAGTTCATCATCAATCTTTGATAACGTTTCCCATGATTTTTTTAGTGACAGCTCGGGAGTTATTATCTGAAGCCTGTAATGATCTTCTTCGTTTATCATTATGCTTACTTCTTCTGTGTTTTTATAGACAAGGCCGGGTTCTCCGTTAGTTTTTACTGCCAGCTCATGTGAAATAAGGTGGCGTTCCATAAGCAGGCGCCTGTCTATTTTATCGAAATCATTTAGTCTTAATACCTGGGCATTCCTAAGCTCTGCTACTTCAGGTATTACAGCTACCAGCGTATCAAACACATTTACTTGTGTGCTTTTATCCGCTTTTGATGGAAATTGCACTCCGGGAATATTTCTTGCCAGACGTATGCGGGAGGATATTACTATTTCCCCGTGTTCTATCCATGGAATCTTGTGCATTGCCAAAGTATTTAGTTTCATGTGTTTTTTATGTCGTTTTTAATTTTCTTCTTAAGTTCTTTAATTTGATCGCGCAAATTTGCCGCCTCTTCATAATTCTCTTTCTTAAGCATTTCATCAAGTACTCTTTTATATTCAGACAGCTTCTGCCTAAGCAAATCCTGGTCGTCCTGCACTCTTACGTTAGCCAGTGTACGCTTGCCTGAATATTTTGTTGAACCATGAATCTTTTCAAGCAGAGGAGTTATGTAATAGCCGAAAGTTGTATAACAGTTACTGCATCCGAAACGGCCAGTTTGCTTAAATTCGGCATAAGTGGTTCCGCAGGATGAACAGGCAGCAGATTTCTTGTCTTTTGGAACCGAAGGTGAACCCAGGTCACTGAGGGTTGATATAAATTCTCCCATGGTAAATTCAGGTTTGATATCAACACCTTTTTTTATAGCACACTCTTCACAAAGGTCCATTTTCATTGTTTGATTATTGAAAATACCCTTAAAGTGTATTATAGCTTCATTTTTATGACATACATCGCAAATCATAAAACCTCTTCGTAATTAGTAGATAGGAACGCCGGTGGAACGTGTAAGATCCTTAAATTCCCTGATTAATTCAATGGTTATTTTTCCGGGTTTTCCGTCACCAATAGTTCTGCCGTCAACTTTAGCTACAGGAATCACCTCAGCCGCTGTTCCGGTAAGGAAGCATTCATCTGCGGTGTAGATATCATAAACCGTGAAAATTTCTTCCTTCACTAAAAGTTTCATGCGTGTTTTTGCCAGGTCCATTACCGCTTCTCTGGTAACACCCTGTAAAGCTCCTGCCCAGGTAGGCGGAGTGATTAAGGTGTTATGTTTCAGAATGAAAATATTATCTCCTGTACATTCAGCTACATAACCGTCTTTATTAAGCATGATTGCTTCTGGAGATCCCATTCTGATAGCCTCAATCTTTGCAAGAATGTTATTTAAATAATTAAGAGACTTGATACAGGGGTTGATTGCATTGACCAGATTTCTTCTGGTAGATACGGTAAACAGGTCCAATCCTTTTGTATAAAACTCTTCCGGGTACAGTGCAATTTTGTCCGCAATTACAAAAACAGTAGGCTTCGGGCATTTTCTCGGGTCCAGGCCGAGATCCCCAACCCCGCGAGTAACAACAAGCCTGATATAAGCATCTTTAAGTTTGTTGGCTCTGATTGTATTTAGGACAGCTTCTTCCATCTGGCGTTTTGAAAGCCCGATATCAAGCATGATAGCTCTGGCTGAGTGATATAATCTGTCTAAATGTTCTCTTAATTTGAACACCCTGCCGTTATAGGCTCTGATACCTTCAAACACACCGTCGCCGTATAAAAGTCCATGATCAAAAACAGAGATTTTTGCATCTTCTTTTTTAACAATATTTCCGTCTAAATAGATAAATTTTGCCATTTTAATTCTCCTTGTTTTTATGAACGTAATAATGGGAAGAGTATAACTTCCCGGATTGATGTTGAATTTGTAAGCAGTATTGTGAGTCTGTCTATTCCTATTCCCAACCCGCCGCACGGCGGCATGCCGTGTTCCAGAGCAGTTACGAAATCATCATCCATAGGGTGTATTTCGTCTTTCTGCGTTTGGTTCTGGTTTTGATTTGCAAACCTTTTTCTTTGTTCCTGCGGGTCATTTAACTCCGAATAAGCATTGGCCATTTCCTCTTTGGCTATATAAAGTTCAAATCTGTCCGCTGTAATATCATCTTTTGCTTTTGCCAGCGGTGAATATGCAAGCGGGTGGTCCGTTACAAATGTCGGGTTAATTAGTTTTGGCTGAATAAACTGCTCAAACAGATGATCGAATATTTTTTTGTCATTGGTTTCAGTACCGGCATCAAAATGAACCTCTTTTGCAAAGTCACGTATTCGGTTGTTAGCCACAAGCTCAAGTATGTTTACATTTTTACCGAATGCTTCTGTAAACAGTTCATTCATGCTTGCTATTCTGAATTCCGCAAAGTTAAGTACCTGACCTTCAAACATTACTTTCTCGTTTAAATCCAAAGCATTAACAATACCTTTTATCAGATTTCTGCAAAGCTCTATCATCCCCGCACAGTCTGAATAAGCCTGATATATTTCTACCATGGTAAATTCAGGGTTATGCTGCCTGTCTATCCCTTCGTTGCGGAAAGACTTACCAATTTCAAATACTCTTTCAAGTCCGCCTACCACAAGCATTTTCAGGTATAACTCCGGCGCAATACGCAGAAATAAATCTGTGTTGTACGTGTTGTGAAAAGTCTTAAACGGCCTGGCCAGTGCTCCGCCGGCAAGCCTTTGAATAATTGGTGTTTCAACTTCCAAAAAAGCATTGTTATTTAGTTGATCACGGATAAGATTTAAAATCCTAGCCCTTTTAATAAATATTTCTTTTACTTCCTGATTTGAAATCAAATCCAGATATCTCTGCCTGTAACGGGTATCAACATCTTTTAACCCATGCCATTTTTCCGGCAATGGCCTTAAAGCTTTTGAAAGTAATGTATAGTTTTTTACATTTACAGTCAGTTCGCCGGTTCTGGTTCTGAATAATTTACCGGTCACTCCGATAAAATCACCTATATCTACAGTATCAATGAAGTTTTTATAGGTTTCAGACCCTACATTGTCCATTTTAAAGTAAAGTTGCAGCTTTCCGGTAAAATCCTGAATATGACTGAAAGTGGCTTTACCCATATCTCTTCTGGCAATAATCCTGCCGCAGACCTTCACTTCGGTTTCAGTAGATTGTTCTTTTTGCAGGTTTTCATATTCTGTTTTTAAACTCTGCAGATTGTGGGTATACTCAGATTTTACTGGGTACGGGTTTACTCCAGACGCTTTTACTCTTTCGAGTTTTTCTTTTCTGTTTTCAACAATTTTTTCAATCGGCTGTACTGTTTCCTGAGCCTGCTCTTTTTCTTTAGTTTCCATAATTATCCTATCAGTTCCTTTATTTTATCTCTGAGCATTTTCGTATTAAATGGTTTTGAAAAAAAATGTTTAACATTTCTTGACATCAAAAACAAGTCTGACATAAGCGGTTTTGCTGTTACAACAACAACGGGAAGATCAAAAAGCGCGGGTACCAGCTCCATTTTTTTCAGTATGGTGTAACCGTCAACTTCAGGAAGCATTATATCAAGCAGTACAATATCCGGTATTATAACGTCTTTACCGGTTTTTTCTATACCAAGAATTTCCAGTGCTTCTCTGCCATTTTCTACCTGAATAATGTTGTATCCTTCTTTTTCAAGGATAAAACGCAGAAGGGTCTGGACTTCCTTGTCATCTTCAATGATTAGTATTGTTTTATTAATCATAGTAATAAATATTATATATTAATATAAATAATTATAATAATTGTACAATTTTACTATTTTTCGAGTTTTTTTGCAAGGTAGGCTTCTATAAACAGGTCAATGTCTCCATCCATAACATTCTGGACATTCCCTATTTCTGCGCCCGTGCGGTGGTCTTTAACTAACTGGTATGGCATGAAAACGTAGGATCTGATCTGACTTCCCCAGGCTATATTGCCTTTTTCGGAGTAGTGTTTCTCTATCTGAGAACGAAGCTTATCCTGTTCTACTTCATAAAGCTTTGCTTTTAAAATTTTCATAGCAAAGGCTTTGTTTTTATGCTGGGACCGCTCGCTCTGGCTTTGAGTGACTATTCCCGAAGGCAAGTGTGTAATTCTTACTGCAGAATCTGTTTTTTGAAGATGCTGTCCTCCGTGACCGGAGGCGCGGTAAGTATCTATTCTTAAATCTTCTTCTTTTATTTCAATTTTTATTTCATCTTCAATTTCAGGAATAACATCGCACGAAGTAAATGATGTATGCCTGCGCTTATTGGCATCAAAGGGTGATATACGCACCAACCTGTGAACGCCTAATTCACTTTTTAGCAAACCATAAGCATAAGGCCCGCGGACAAAAAATGTTATGCTTTTTATTCCCGCGCCGTCACCGGGAAGCATATCCGTGGCTTCCAGTTCAAATCCTTTTTTTTCTGCCCATCGCGCATACATTCTGTAAAGCATTTCTGCCCAGTCACAGGCCTCTGTTCCGCCGGCCCCTGCATGAATGGATACGATGGCATTTAATTTATCCTGCGGCAACGATAATTTTGTTTTTACTTCTAGAAGTGAGATGTCTTTTTTTAGAACGGTTAACTTATCAATAAATTCCTGTTCAAAATGCTCATCAAGTTTTTCGCCTTCGGATAACTCAAGAATTGTAATTAAATCTGAGAGCTCTTTTTTGAGGTTGGTGTATGAGGCTATATCGGACTTCAATAAATCCAATTCCCTCATAATTAGCTGAGCTTCCTGGGTGTTATCCCAGAAATTTGATTTTGCAGAAATTGCCTGAAGTTCTTTTACTTTTATTTCTTTGTTTTCAACGTCAAAGAAACCTCCTGAAGTCATCAATTTTCTTAGATGAACCGGAAATTTCTTCGTTTAATTCTCTTATTGTATAATGTTGCATATTCCGTCCGTTATTTCGAGATTTTTAAGAGCCATATTTTAACAATTTTAAACAATATTATCAAAACATTTGTCTGGTATAGCAGATAAAAAAACGATAACAAAACAAAAATATCACCATAAATCGCATAAATTGTTTTTATTTTGTTTGGTGAAATAGAATAAGTTTGAAAGGTTGTTTCAAATAATTCTGTTTTATTAATTACTCGCCCGGTTTTATCAATATAGGCTGAAATACCTGTATTTGCACAGCGAATAAGAGGCTTTCTGTTTTCAATAGCCCTGAAAGTATTAAAAACAAAATGCTGATAGGGAGCTGAAGTTTTCAAATACCAGCCATCATTGGTTATATTGACGATAAATTCATGATTTTCAAATTTACTTATTAGGCTTGGGAATATTGCCTCGAAACAAATATTAGCTGAAAAGGCTGTTTTTGGTTCATTAGAAATATTAAAAACCGTCATCTTTTTACCAGCCGTAAAATCACCTAGGCTATTTAATGCACTTATGTATTTTGAGAGAACACTTTTTAACGGCACCAATTCCCCGAAAGGTACAAGATGAATTTTATCATACTTATCTTTTAGTTTACCTTCCTGCGAAATTAAAACTGCCGAGTTATAATATTTTCCATTCTGGTAATCAGGAGAACCAATAAGATGACAGGTTTTTGATTTGCTAATAAGGTTTTTAAGCCACAGAGATAGGTGTTCGTTTTCAAGAAGATACCCGGGCACAGATGATTCGGGCCAAACTATTAAATCCGGACTGTCTTTTTTATAAGCATCTGCAGATAAAACAGAATATTTACAAAGGATTTCCGACACATATTGTTCATCCCATTTTTTATATTGGTCTACATTTCCTTGCAACACTGTTATTTTTACAGTGTTTTTCTGCGGGGTTTTGCTGATAAAGTATAAGCGGATATCGCCGTAACGCAGGAATACAATTATTAGTAAAGATGAAATAATCATTAATAAGTAAGTTTCGGAAAGCTTCTTATTTTCAACTATTGATTTTACAACGTATTTTTCCTTTGCTAGAAGTATTGAATAATACAAAGTTATGTTCGCAAATATTATGACAAAAGATATACCGTAAACACCTAATATATCCGAAGATTGAATTAACCATAAATTATTCCATTGAGTGTAACCGATAATTCCCCACGGAAATCCTGTAAATAAACATCCTCTCAGATATTCCAGGACTACCCAAAGACAGGAAACAAGAAAAGCAGTTTTCAAAATGGTATTAGTTTTCGAAAAAGCATTGAAAAGAAGAGAAAACACTGCAAAGTATAATGCAAGGTACGCAGAAAATATCAACAACGCCGGCAGGCTTACAAGCAAAGGCTCTCCAGCTGTTTTAAAAGTAGGCAAAATCCAGTAGAGTAATCCGCAAAAAAATACTACTCCTGACAAAAATCCGTAAATAAATGATTTAGTTTTATTTGCATTGCGTGCTGAATACAGAAGAGGTATAAACGATATCCATGAAAGGAAGGAATAATTGAATTTCGGAAAACTCAAGACAAGCAGGATACCTGTTAAAACCGATAAAACATAGTTCATAATATGCCGGGAATAAAATTATGACTCATTAATACCGCAACATCTTTTATATTTTTTTCCGCTTCCGCAAATACAAGGGTCATTGCGGCCTATCTTACTTGCTGGTTCAATTTTTGGTTTTTCTGGCTGCTTCTGTGGTTTCTGCGTATTATTTATGTTCATTTTGGGCACATTCTTTTGCTGTACCGGAGCTCTGCGGACGGTATCTGTTAAAGGCTGAATTTTAAACACGTATTCTACTGTACTTTCACGTATGCGGGTCATCATCTGACTGAATATTTTATATGATTCCTTCTGATATTCTATTAGAGGATCCTTTTGACCGTAGGCACGCAGGCCTATGCCTTTTTTTACCTGATCAATTTCATACAGGTGTTCTTTCCATGCCACGTCTATCATATGCAGTAATACCATGCGTTCAAGTTCCCTGATAGTGCCGGCACCAAAATTATCTTCGCGCGTTTTATAAACACTAATTATTTTTTCATGCAATGTTTCCGTTAAATATTGCTTGTCAAATTTTAATATCTCCTCTTCCGTAAGGCCTAGAGAAAAATCAAAAACTCTTTTCAGCCATAACTCCAGGCTTTGCCAGTCCCATTCTTCAGGATGTTTATGTGATGCCCACTGCTCAGCCTTTTCTTCTATAGATTCGTTTATCATATCCTGTATCTGGGTTGAAATATCCTCGCCCTCAAGGATTTCATTTCTTAAAGTATAGACAGCCTCTCTCTGCTTGTTCATTACATTGTCATATTCAAGCAGCTGTTTTCTTATATCAAAGTTCATTGCTTCTACTTTTTTCTGTGCGTTTTCAATGGCTTTAGTAATCCACGGATGTTCAATGTTTTCACCCTCTTTCATACCCAGGCGTTCCATAAGGCCGGACATTCTTTCTCCTCCAAATAAACGCATCAATTCATCTTCCAGCGATATGTAAAATCTTGTTGAACCGGGGTCTCCCTGCCTGCCTCCTCGGCCTCTTAGCTGATTGTCAACTCTCCTGGCATCATGTCTTTCAGTTCCTATTACATGCAACCCGCCTAAATCAACCACCAATTGCTGTTCATTAGAATCCGGAGGTGTTCCGCCTAAAATAATATCTACTCCGCGGCCCGCCATATTTGTTGCTACCGTAACAGTACCTTTTTTACCTGCCTGAGATATTATCTGTGCTTCCTGTTCATGAAACTTTGCATTCAATACCTGGTGCGGGATTCCTCTCCTGCGCAGCATACCTGAAAGTTTTTCATTTTTTTCAATAGACCTGGTGCCTACCAGTACCGGCTGGCCTTTTTTCCAGGATTGTTCTATATCATCAACCAGAGCGCTCCATTTTTCTTTTTCTGTACGGTAAATAACATCAGAATTGTCGATTCTTATATTGGGTTTGTTTGAAGGTATTGCAATTACGTCAAGTTTATAAATATCCCAAAACTCTGCCGCTTCAGTTGAGGCAGTACCGGTCATGCCGGAAATTTTTCCATACATTCTGAAATAGTTCTGGAAAGTTACAGTAGCAAGTGTTTGGTTCTCTTCTGCGACACGCATGTTCTCTTTTGCTTCTACTGCCTGATGAAGACCGTCAGACCAACGGCGTCCGGGCATAAGCCTGCCTGTAAATTCATCAACTATAATTACTTCCCCGTCTTTAATTACATAATCAACATCTCTTTTAAAAAGATTGTGTGCCCTTAAAGCCTGATTAACATGGTGCACCCATTCTGACTGGATATCATCATACAGGTTTTCAACGCCAAGCAGTTTTTCGCATTTTGCTACACCCTGCTCTGTAAGCGTGACACTATGGGCTTTTTCATCAACTATGAAATCATAGCCTTTTGCCAGATCTATGCCTTTATATTTTGCTTCCATTTCTTCGGATTCAGTTACAAATTTTCCGCGCAAGTGTGGAATTAATTTGTTTGCCACGGAATACTTTTCCGTTGACTCTTCTGCAGGACCCGATATAATTAGAGGTGTCCTGGCTTCATCTATTAATATTGAATCTACTTCGTCTATAATTGCGTAATTCAGGGGCTGGAGCACGCGGTCTTCTTTTCTGATAACCATGTTGTCGCGCAAATAATCAAATCCGATTTCGTTGTTGGTTACATAGGTTATATCACAGCGGTAATTCTGCTGTCTTTCATCATTGGGCATATCATGCTGGACGTAACCTACGGTCAGCCCAAGCATTTCAAATACAGGCCCCATCCAGTCTCTGTCACGTTTTGCCAGGTAATCATTTACGGTTACAATATGCACGCCTTTATCTGTTAAAGCGTTTAAATAGGCAGGCAGCGTTGCCACCAGCGTTTTTCCTTCACCGGTTTTCATTTCAGATATTCTGCCCTGATGAAGCATAAGACCGCCCACAAGCTGAACGTCGTAATGGCGAAGTTTTATAGCTCTAACAGAAGCTTCCCTTACACAGGCAAAAGCTTCCGGAAGAATGTCATCCATTGTTCTGCCTTCGTTTTTCAGACGGTTTTTAAATTCTGTTGTTTTGTTTTTGAGCTGTTCATCGGAAAGTTTTTTTGTTTCTTCTTCCAATTCATTAATTTGTTCAACGATTGGATCAACTTTCTTTAAAACTCTCTGGTTTTTTGTTCCAAAAACTGTTTTTAAAATTAAATTTATCATGTTTTACTTGATTTAACGGTTATTTTTCAATAAAAGTATCGGATTCCGTCAAACATTTCTCCTGCCTTGGTATTATACAAAAAAACCTCTGTTCTAACAAATCAGAGGTTCTGAGTTAATCATAGTTGCTCGTAACAACAGCTAATCAGTATTTATATTATCTATGAAATTTACTTTTTTTAATTACTTTTAATGCTTCTTCAGGAGTGTCAACAAGTTTATATATCAACAAATCGTCTTTTGATATACATTCTTCTTCCAAAACCTTACTTTCCAGCCACTTCACCAGGTCTTTCCAGTAGTCTTTTCCAACGAGTATTACAGGAAAAGGGTCAATACGTTCAGTCTGAACAAGTGTAATAGCCTCAAAAAATTCATCAAGTGTTCCGAATCCGCCAGGCAGAACTATAAAAGCTTTTGCATACTTTGCAAACATTACTTTCCTTACAAAAAAATATCTAAATTCCAGCATTATGTTTATATACGGATTTGGTTTCTGCTCCATGGGCAAAAGTATGTTCAGCCCAACGGATTTTCCGGCTGCTTCCATAGCACCCTTATTAGCTGCTTCCATAATTCCAGGGCCGCCGCCAGTAATTACTGCATAGCCGGCCTTTGACAGAAGATATGCTGTTTTCTCGGCTGTTTTATAGTATTTATTATCTGTTTTTAATCTGGCAGAACCAAATACACACACAGCTTTACCTAACTTGGTAAGCATTTCAAAACCTTCTACAAATTCTGCCATTATTCTAAATATTCTCCAGGTATCTTCTTGAGAAAAATCATCTTTTTCGTAATGGTTAAACCTTCTGAAATAAGGCATTATTCCCCCAATTTAAATTACTTTGCCTGCGTGTTCTGTTGGATATACTTCAAATATTTGCGGCTTCAATTTACGTTTATTGTAATAAAGTTTTTTAATCGCTTTAATGAATTTTGTTCTGGTTCTTTTGGTGACAAGATTTATGGTACATCCGCCAAAACCTGCACCGGTTAAACGGGATCCGAAAGCACCGTTGTTTCCAGCTATTTTTACCATTTCATTTAGTTCCGGACAGCTGACTTCATAATCCATATCCAAACTTAAATGAGATTGATTCATAAGCTCACCTAATTTTGCCATATCACATTTTTTAAACGCTTTCGTGCTTTCTTCTACTCTTTTCCATTCAAGTAATACATGTCTGCACCGGGATTTAATCTTATAATATCCGTCATCGGACCGAAACGGCTCTCCGTTTTTGAGTTTAAGGTGTTTGGCCCGCAACTCTTCTACGGTTAGTTCAAGGCTTTGTGCTATTTCAACTTCAGTACAGGTTTCTTTCTGAAATACTTTATTAATGATTTCTTCAATTTTATTCGTTATTTTTTCAAATTTCTTAAAACGCAGGTCACCTAATTTTGTTATGGCGTACTGGGTCCCGAATTTTTCTGTTATGTATTTATTTAACATCAATACACCAAGCCTGCATTCAAAAACTCTCATATTATAAGATTGCCTTGCGTGACCTGATTTTGGAGCAGATACCATGCTGTTGCAGGCCACAAATATCATTTCTTCCGGTACAGGGATGGATTCTACTTCCATCGGATAAAAATCTATTTTTAATGCTTTGCCTCTGTTTCCAAGTAAAGAAATGGTCTGATCCATACCTCCGCCTTGTGTTCCTACATACCATTCTCCGTCAGCAAGTATTTTTGCAAACTCCAGGCCTTTAAATTTTATTCTGTTGATATCTGCAAAAGCTACTGCATTAGCAACGATTAAAGCAGAAGATGAGCTTACCCCGGAGTTTGACGGCACATTTCCAGAAATCATGGCATTATAGCCTGTGTATTTATTTTTTGGCTTTGAGTCTACTACAAGCTGAACGGCGGCTTTCAGGTAATTTCCCCAGTCACCCGTAGTGTAGGGGTGTATCGTTTTTTCAATAATAAAATTTCTGTCCTGGAAATTTTTTGAATCAACATTTTTATAAATTACTTCATTGTCCTTTCTTGGTGCGGCTATTATCACAATATCTTTGTCAATGGTCATGGGAAATACAGGCATACCATTATAATCTGTGTGTTCGCCGATTATGTTTATTCTGCCCGGAGCCCTGTAAATTGAAAACCTTCCCGCTTTTGGATAGACTTTTTTAAACTGCTTTATCAGCCCTTCATAACGATTGATTGTTTTTTTTAATTCCGGGTAATGCTTTCCGTAAATTTGTTCGATACGCTTTTTCAAATTAATTGTCATAGTAATCCACCAGTTTATTTTTTATATTCGCCTACAAAAAATTCGACAGTTGCTTTCAATCCTTCTTCCAAACTTGAACTGGGCTTAAAACCCAGTTTTTTTATTTTGCTATTATCTGCAAGGGAATGTTTAATATCTCCAGGTCTTTCTTTTTCATGGATTATTTTTGACTTGGAACCGGTAAGTTTAATAATTTTTTCTGCCAGTTCATTAATAGTGATTTTTGAGCCATAGGCAACATTGTAAACGCTGTCGCCTTTTTCCGACACCAGCACATTTGCCTGAACTACGTCTTTTACATAAACAAAATCCCTTGTCTGTTCTCCGTCACCATATATTAAAATGTCTTCATTTTTGATTGCTTTTAAAATAAATATTGGCACAGCCGCCGCATACTGGGATTTTGGATTCTGCCTCGGACCGAACACATTAAAATATCTGCAACACGCACTGGGCACCCCCCACTCTTTCCGGTAAAGGGACAAATAGTATTCACCGTCAAGTTTTGTAACAGCATAAGGGCTTTTTGGCTCGGGAAGCATGGTTTCAACTTTCGGCATAACCGGATTATCACCATAAACCGCCGCAGATGAAGACAATACTATTTTCTTTACAGTTCCTGATTCTTTGGCAGCTTTTATCAGATTTATTGTTCCAATAGCGTTTAGGTTTATGCATTCAACGGGTTCAAAAATGCTTTCAGGTACGCTTATCATAGCAGCCAGATGAAATACATAATCCACGCCTTTCATGGCATTTACGCAGGCCTTATAATCCGTTATGCTTTCTTCTATAAACTCTACACCAAACTTTTCTATGTTTTTTTTAAACCCTGACCTCAGGTTATCCATTACGGCTACTTTTGTATCCGCTTTGTTTGAAAAATGTTCTACAATATGACTCCCGATAAATCCAGCACCGCCTGTTACAAGTACTTTCATTGGTATTCTCCCTGTATTATATTTTTTTTAATTCATCTCTTATAAATTTAAACTCTTCCAATGGTGCAGAGGTATCTTTAATTAAATGACAGTAATCTGCATAAGTAATTCTTTTGAAAGTTGACAAATCCGACGTGCTTCCCCTTCCGGCTGTTTCAACAGAAGCAGGAACTATGATAAATTCGTTTTTTTCGCTTTCATTTTTTGCATTATAGGCATTCATATCTTTCGGAAATGTATCTGATTTCCATTTCCATTTTGGAAGCACAAACACTCTGGCAATATCGCCTTTTCTTGCAAAGATCAGATAAAACGGCACAAACCGGTCAATTTCTTTCACTTGACGACTGTCGCATAATTCCATAATTTTATTCACCAGCAAAGAAACTCTTTTTTTATCATTACCTTCTACCACAAAACCGGTAGCCGGGTATGACGGGTCAAATTCACTGACTCCGGTATTTCCAATAGCCACAGTTTTAATATTTTCTATAGGAAAGGTGCCGCTGAAAGCCTGCACGTGCCGGTGCTTATCTAATGAACCGGGCCTGTTAAAATACGGCCTGCAGAAATCAAACATAAAATTCAAATCAATAATATCTTCCATAAACTGCCGGTCCATAGACTGCAAACCGTGTTTTTTATAAGTTACCATAAGGTGGTTTTCTACAATTGGCGCATGATTGCCGAATAAATAATAATCTCTCCAGAACCATACCTTTTTGTTTGTGTTAATGAAGGACTGGTAACAAATTGGGCAGCTGTCTACGTACTCATTTTTGTTGTGTACAACTGTAGAACTTCGTTTTCTTGCGGAATTGCAGTAAATCACAAAGTCTCCGGGTGACAGTACCTTTGACTGCACCTTAGCTAAGGATTCACCGTCAATCTTTTTTTCAATTATCTGGTGGCGTATAAGGGCGAACATTATATCCTGAAGGCTAAAATTATCTGCAATGATGCGGGTCTTAAACAAATCATCCTTTGTCCCCATCGCAGGGTTTCCGGCCATTTCAAGCGCAAATTCTAAATTATTTACAATATCGGATTCTTCTATTGTATCTTTCAGAGTAACAGTCAGCAGGTTATCCAGCGCTTTTGGTGCGCTCAGGTTAAATTCATTGAACTTCACAGATAACTTTTCAGCCAGCTGATAAATTTTAGAACCTGTCTTTATACCGTGTTTTGAAACAATTTCAATAATTTGTTTATCCATAGCTTTAATTCTGACCTAACAGAGTTTTAATCTTTCCTGTAAGGTCATTTAACTTAACAGGTTTTATCAGATAATCCGTAGCGGTATTAATAAGCACATTTATACCCACGGTCTGTTCCAGTTTTTCCTGGTCAAAAGCCGTGCAGATAATAACCGGCATTTTGGGATACTGTTCTCTTGTTTTTTGCAGGACTACCAGTCCGCTGGCATCCGGGAGTTTAATATCCAGCAGAATTAAATCAGGTTTATTTTTTGATAAATTGTCTAAAGCATGGGCTACGGTGTTTACTACGGTTGTCTGAAACCCGTACTTCTCAATGGCTGTAGCATAAATTTCACTAAGAGCTTCTTCATCTTCTACAATAAGAACCTTTTTCATCTTAACTCCTTTTTTATAAATATTTTTGTTTTTTCAAGAACCTGTTTTTCCCAGTTATAGGAAGCAAAAGTATGATTGGCATCTTTTATTATTGTCATACTACAGTTACTGCCGTTTGATTTCAGCTGATTTACATACTTAAAGGCATGAGTCAAAGGCACCACTGTATCCTGTTCTCCGTGTATAATTAATGCGGAATTTTTAAAGCCGTCTAAATTGTCAATTTTTTTAAGTTTTTTCAAATCAGTTATAAACCGTTTTCCTATTACCTCTCCTGCCTGGTCATAGTAATTTTTTAACTTGCCCGGTGTTTTTATTAGCATTACCCTTTTTTGTATTAATTTTTCTTTAAATATTTCATAGGGGTCATAAACCGGCGCCCATAAAACAAGGGCCTTTATGTTTTTTGCTTTATTGGCGGTATTAAAAGCCACATAACCGCCCATACTAAACCCTTGCAAAGAAACATTTTTTACCCCTTTCTGTTTTCTTGTAAAATCTACCGCTTTCAGGGCATCAGAAATCTCATCGGAAAGTGTCATATTGTCAAACGTACCGTTGCTTTCACCGGACCCGCGAAAATCAAACCGCAGTGACGCAACACCTATAGAAAGCAGTTCATGCGATAACTTTACAAAAAATTGATGGCTTTCTACCTTGTTGCCTGTAAAACCATGGCAGGTAACAACAGCCGGAAAACTTTTCTTGTTTTCCGGGTAATGCCACATGCCGTATAGCATGCCATTTTTATTTCTGAAAGCTATCTGTTTTTCCATTTTATACCACTAATAATTTACCGGTACCCGTTGCAACCAAAGAACCTTCCGCGTTTGTTACAGACGCTTCAGTAAAAATAATCTTTTTTGAATCGTCTTTTATTTTACCAGTGAAGGTAAGTTCTGAGTTTACAAGGGCAGGTTTAATAAATTTTACTGATATTTCAGCTGTAACTGCCGGAATACTTAATTTAAAAGCCAGATTAGCCATAACTTCATCAATTATCAGCGCAATTATACCACCGTGAACAATATCTTTGAAACCCTGATATTTTTTTGAAGGTGTAAACTTTGCGGTGAGGGTTTTATTTTGTGTGTCCAGTAGAAAATTTAGATTAAGGCCTTCAGGATTTCTTTCCCCACAGGCAAAACACATATGATCGTCAAGAAGTTCCATTTTAATTGTAATTATAACAGGAAAGATTATTTGCCTTCAAGGACTTCTTTTACTCTTTTTTTTAATTCAGAAAGATTAAAGGGTTTAATCAACAGGTCTACAACCTGAGTGGAATCTATTTCATTCATATCTTTCGGATCCATGTAACCTGTACAGAATATTACAGGGAGCCCGGGATGGGTTTGTTTTAATTCTTTGGAGTATGAAAGCCCTGTTTCTTCAGGAAGTTTCATATCAAGGATTGCAAGGTCAATTGTTTTATCCTTAATCATTTCTCTTGCTTCTTTTACACTTGTGGCAGGAATAATGTTATATCCCTGATTTTTAAGAGCAGTTGAAATGATTTCTCTGAAGCTGTCTAGATTTTCCAGTATTAGTATAGTTTTGTTTGTTGTCATACTGAAATTCTAACAAATAATAACACTTTTTTCAATATTTGATATACCCGCTAAAAATAAGTATAATTTAAGAAATAATTAATATATTTAAGGAAAAATATGAAATACAAAGGCATTTTTAAAACATTTGATAACTCAAAAATCAGAACCTACCCGCTAAACAAAAGAAAAAGCAAGGTCTCCCTGGAATTTGCCGTTGACTGCAAACATTTAGCTAAACAAAAAATTACCCATCCCAACAAAGACATTGAAAAAATAGCATTAGGAGTAATAAAAGCCCGCAAACAAAACAAACCCGTCATAATAATGTCAGGCGCACATCTGGTAAAAAATGGTTTATCACCCATTATTGTTGATTTGATGGAAAAAAGACTGATTACCCTATTTGCTACCAACGTTGCATCCTCTATTCACAGTTTTGAATTATCTCTCATAGGCCAGTCCAGTGAAAATGTAGCGAAAGGCCTGCCTAAAGGCGAATTCGGTATGGCGTTTGAAACCGGAATGTATTTAAACCAGACACTTATTGAAGGGCTGAAAGCAGGTATTGGATTTGGTGAATCCATGGGCCGGCTTTATGGTGACAAAAAATTTAGAAAAAAAGTTATTGATAATGCTTTAAAAAATGAAAAGAATACCGATAACTACTATAAACCTTACGGCGCTTTCCGTTTTGCGGACAGCTGTATTTTTGCAAAAGCTTTTGAACTCAAAATCCCTGTTACTGTACACGCTTCTTTAGGCACTGATATAATTGACCAGCACAGAAACTTCAACGGCAGAGCCAAAGGTGAAACCAGCGGAAAAGACTTTCTCATTTTCGCTAACGAAATCACCAAACTTACCCATGGCGGTGTAATAATAAACATCGGCTCTGCGGTTATGGGCCCGGAAGTACTGCTTAAAGCGGTATCTATGGCGGCTAATACTGGCAAAGTTCCAAACAAAATAATCACTGCAGATTTTGACTTACGCCCTTTCGGTAATAATGCTGCTGATGAAAAAAAATATCCCTACTATTTTCGCGACCAGAAAAGCATAGTAAATAGAATACCGGAAAGTTACCACGGTACCGGCTACTACATACAGGGCAACCAGAAAGAAACTGTCCCTTCCTTTTATAAGTACATAATCAGTCATTTCTGACACCCCCTCTGTTATACAATTATTGATTTTTCTACTGATTATTGCTTTAATAGTAGACAAGTTTTAAAAAAACACAAAACTATACCAATCTTGAGGAGGAGCAATGGCAAAAGAATATGCATTAAAAGTAAAAAAAATCAAAAAGGTAAACACACCATTTAGAAAAATGGTAACACCGGAATTTCCCGTAAAACAGTCTGTAGCTATAATTGAAAAACTAAGAAAATACGAGCCCCGGTCTATGTCAGGCCAGCCGCTGGCACTGTGGGACCACGCAGACGGCATTAACGTGTTTGATAAATACGGCAATAAATGGCTGGACTGGAGCTCCGGCGTATTGGTAACCAACGCAGGCCACTCTAACCCGGAAATAAAAAAAGCCATTATCAAACAGGTAAACAAAGGATTACTGCATAACTATTGTTTCCCGTCAGAACTAAGAGCTATATTAACTGAAAAAATAGCTAAATTAGCACCTGCACCGCTAAAAAAAGTATTTTTACTTACCACCGGAGCAGAAACCACTGAAGCTGCAGTAAAACTGGCAAGAACCTATGGGGCAAAAGAAGGCGGATCAGATAAAATAACCATAGTTTCTTTTTCCGGCGCATTTCACGGCAGAACCATGGGTGCCCAGATGATAGGTGGCTCACCGGATTTGAAAAAATGGATAGTAAACCTTGACAAAGATATGGTACAGGCACCTTTCCCGTTTTGTTTCCGCTGCCCCTGGGGTAAAGACAAATATAACAACTGTGATACAGAGTGTTTCGGCAAGTTTATAAATTTTCTGAAAGAAAAAAACATAGATCCTAAAAAGAATCTGGCGGGTGTAATATCTGAAACGTATCAGGGCGGCAATGCCATGTTTATGCCGAAAAAATTTGCCCAACTGTTAAGAAGTTTCTGTACTGAAAACAACGCTCTGCTAATATTTGACGAAGTACAGGCGGGATTTGGCAGAACAGGCAAAATGTTTGGCTTTCAGCACTATGACGTAGTGCCGGACATCACCTGCTGCGGTAAAGGCATATCAAGCTCACTGCCTATATCTGCTGTAATAGGCCGCGCTGACGTAATGGACATTTATGAACCAAACACCATGACCAGTACCCATACCGGCAACCCAGTATGTGCAGTAGCCGCCATTGCCAGCATAGACTACATAGTAAAACACAAACTTACCCAGAACGCTGCAAAAGTAGGCAAATACCTTGAAAAAGAATTAATGAAAATTGCCGCTAAATATCCGTCCATTATTGGGCACGTGTCCGGCAAAGGACTGGTTTACAGCTTACATATAGTAAAACCCGGCTCTAAAGAAACTAACGCAGACCTGGCACATGATATAGTAGGCAAATGTGTAGAAAAAGGATTGATGGTATTTGCACCTGTAGGGACGGGCAGCGCATCTTTTAAAATATCGCCCCCGTTAATTGCCACAGAAGCTTCCATAAAAGACGGCATACAAGCCGTGGATGAAGCCATTGCTGAATGCCTGGCCTAAGAATTGAAGCACCCGCCTTCGCAGGCGTGGATTCTAACTTTATTTTCATCGCAGCAAAAACCCTACGCTGAAATACCCGGAGCGGACTTAATCGCTATACATCCATGCCTTTACCGGGCAGGTATCCAGTATCATTTTATAAAAGGAAGAAACTGGATAGACACGGATTTCCGCGAAGGGTGTTAAATACAAAATATAAGTAATAGCAACAAAAAAAGCGCCCTTTAAAAGGCGCTTTTTTTTGATGTATTATGCTGTGTTTCTTTATTTCTTTTTTGCGGCAACTATTTTTCTGGCTCTTTCCACAAAAAACTCAGCTGTTAAACCAAATATTTTCATCAGTTCCCATGGCTGGCCGGAATCTCCGAAGGTATCGTTTATGCCTATCATGTCCATTAAAAGAGGCGTTTTGTATTTTTTGTTGCGTGCAATAGCACCCGCTATTATATTGCCCAATCCGCCTGCCTGATGCTCTTCTGCGGTAACAATAGCACCTGTTTCTTCTGCGGCTTTTAGTATAGCCTTTACATCAAGCGGCTTTACTGTATGAACATTAAGGACTCTGGCTTCTATTTTAAACTGTTCCTTTAATATCCAGGCTGCGCGCATAGCTTCAGGCACCATAGGTCCGCAGGCTATTATAGTAAGCTGTTCTTTCTCTGATTTATATTTTTCTGCCAGTTTAATTTCAAAGGCATCTACAAATTTCTCCGTAACTTTTCTAAAACGGATTACATTGGCCTTGCCGAAAACAAACGGGGTGTCTTTTTTGGTGGCTATGGGTGTGGCTTCCCTGGCATACCTGATGCATGACGGGCCTTTTACTATTGCCATGGCATGGGTAGCTTTTTCTGTTTCAATGGAATCACAAGGAACGGTTAAGGTCATTTTGGGAAGGTACGCCATAAGAGCTATTTCTTCCAGTGCCTGGTGCGTGGCGCCATCCTGCCCTACGGATATGCCCGCATGGGCTGATGCTATTTTTACGTTAAGGTCGTTATAACAGAGAGTTGTTCTTATCTGGTCCCAGTTTCTGCCGGTTACAAATACACCGTAGGAACCAATAAATGCTGTCTTGCCTTCTTTTGCCAGGCCTGCGGCTACTACCGTCATATTCTGTTCTGCAATACCCATGCTGAAAAAACGGTTTTTTCTTTCGGGATGGTTCTTATAGAAATCATCCATTTTGATTGATGAAGTAATGTCTGACCCGTGGGCTACTACATTTTTATCTTCCCCTATTATTTCCAGGGCTTTGCCAAAACCGAATCTGGTAGGTTCCATATCCACTTTCATCATTGGATCTGCGTTCCACCAGTAATTCTTTTTAAACTTCGGCAGTTTGGCTTCAACTTTTTTATTTACGCCTTTCTGGTAATTTTCTACACTTGCAAAGATGGCATCCAGCCTTTCTTTTGGAAATTTGTCTGCTATGCCTATGCTTTTCAGCGCGCTTTCTAAAGATTCGTCGCCGCATCTGCCGTGTTTCGGAGGCACACCATGATAACCTGCTACGTTTTCCGCGTAACAAATACCTTTGCCTTTTACCGTTTCAAATATTATCACGGTGGGCTGGCCTTTGACGGTTTTTGCTTGTTCAAAAGCTTCTACAATTTTTTGCATATCATGGCCGTTAGTTACTATTACATTCCAGCCAAATGATTTATATTTATCTTCAAGCGGTTCTACGTTCATTACATCTGCTACTTTGCCGTCTATCTGCAGTTTGTTGCGATCAAGGATGCCTACCAGGTTATCAAGTTTGTAATGAGCTGCAGACATTACTGATTCCCAAATAGAACCTTCCTGCTGTTCGCCGTCACCCATGATGCAGTAAACCCTGTAATCCTGTTTTTCCAGTTTTGCGTTTATGGCGCTTCCTACGGCAACACCTAAACCCTGGCCCAGGGACCCGCTGGATAATTCAATTCCAGGCAGCTTGAATCTATTGGGATGGCCTTCAAAACCTGACCATAATCTTCTAAGTTTTGCTGTTTCTTCTATATTGTAATAACCTGCCGCGCCCAATGCCACGTACAATGCCGGAGCTTTGTGGCCGGTAGACCAGAAAGTTCTGTCTCTGTCTTCCCATATTGGATTTTCCGGATCGTGCTTCATAATTTTAAGGTATAAAGCTGCCGTGATATCCATAATGGACATGGTACCGCCGGTGTGACCTGATTTTGCCAGAGTGATACCTATCATGTTCCACGCACGCATTTCTTTTGATTTTTCAATCAGTTCGCTGATTGAGTAGTCTTTTCTTACTTCACTCGTCTTTGAGTTGATTAATGACATTGACTGTGTTCTCCTATTTAATTTAATGTTTTAAGCAGCCGTTGCGGCCTGCGTTATTTATGCTTTTTCTATGGATACTTTTGCGCCTGATTTAACTTTTAAAAAATCTTTCGGGTTGCCTAAAAGTTTCCCAACTACGTTTACGGCACTGGCCGGCCTTATTTCATCACCCGTGCTGGCTGGCGTTTTACCGAAAAAAATGCAGAATGCGTTTCCCGGGGGCCAATAGGCTATATCACCGCAATTTACTACTTCACAGCCGTTTTCTTCACCTACATGTACTGGAATAGAAAAATAGATTTCTTCCCCCCAGGTGTTTCCTTTGGCATTTATGGCTAAAGCTTCATAAATTGCCTGCGCAGTTTTTGAATCATTCAATTCTGCAAGCATAGATACTTCACCAGCAGTGATTTTGATTTTGTTTCCAATTGTTATCACAGATTGGACCAAGCTTCTCTAAGCACTCTTTTTGAGTTTGCAATAAGCACTTCAGAGTTTTCACCCGGCAGAGGTTTCACTTCAAAACTTACTATGGGCAGGTTATCTGTTTTTTTGCCCAGGTAGCCGATATCAAAAAGGCATTTTAAAAATTCCGTAAGTTCTTTTACGCCATTTTCACCGGTAGATATACCAAATCTGGGGTGCTGATCACCATAGCCTGTCATAGCTTTATCCTTCATTATACAGTTACCCATGTGGATGTGAACAAGGTAATCTTTTACAGCGGTCAATGACTGCTTTGGTGTTTCGTTAAGTAACGGCATATGGCTTAAATCTACCATCAGTCCGAAATTTTTGCAGGTTTTTCTTACTTCTTTGGCTATTTTCACAGCTTCATCTGAGGGGCCAATAAGAGCTTTTTTGTCTATGTCACGGTCAAAAGTTTCAAGCACAAAATTAAGGTTTTTTGTCTGGGCATAATTTGAAAGTTCTACAAGAGATTCTACCAAGGCTTTTTTGGCTTCTTCTCTTTTTTCAGGGCCCGGGTCTGCTCCGCTAAGGATGGCTACAGCTTTTGCGCCGAGTTCTGAAGCTTCATTTATTCTTTCTTTTAAAAATTCCACTACTTTCTTTCTTTCTGCCTGGTCCAGGGAATTTACGTTATATTTATTTACAAGCAAAGTGGGCTGGGCTCCGTAAGCCACGGTTAAATGGCTCTGCTCCAGCAATTCCTTGGCTTTTTTTCTTACTTCTGCGTCTTTCATCCAGGAAATTTCAATGGCTGAGAAAAAATCATCTTTGCAGATTTTTTCCAGTGTTTCAAGGATTGGGCCTTCACCCTTCATTGTTTCAGGGTAAATCATGAAGTGGATTATGCCTACTTTCATGTAATCGTGAATTGAATCTTTCATTTACTTCCTCCTGTTTTGGTTATTTTGAGTATGTTAATGCCAGGTTAAACTCTTCATTGCTTACTACTTTTACTTCTGTTCTGCCTGTATCTTCATTAAAATAATCTACTGCTCGGTGTAAATACTCTAACGAATGACTGTTTTCTATTTCATCGTTAATTATGGTTACTGCACCTAAAACATAAAACAAAATGCCTTCTGACTCAGCTCTGGTTATTCTGCTTCTTTCTGCAGGGTCATATGTACCGCTTTCATTATATCTGTTATAAGCATAAGAACCCATAAGTATGCCTATAAACCAGCCACCGCCGTGTTCCCGATATAAACACATCTGCTCCAGCGCTCTGGGTGATTTACTGGCGGTTAAAGCTTTGAATTCTTTGATAGTGTATTCTGTACCGTCAACACTGACGCGGTAAGTTTTAAAAAACTTTGGCGCTATTACATAGGCCTTGTTTGTTTCTGTCTGGGCTATTACTGTAAACATTGAAAGTAAAACGGTTAAAAGCAGTGATTTCTTTAACATCTTATCCTTCTGTATGAAGTTTTATGTGTTTTTTAAATATCTCATAATGTTCTGCTGAATTATTTTTTAACACTTCATAACAGCCGTCAAAGTATTTATCTACCGTTAATATTGAACCGTAGGTGACATGCAGTGCCTGCCTTAAATCACCGTTGCCGGTTTTTGAATCCATTAAATTGAATATTTCTTCTCCTTTAAGTTTGGAAATATCAGGAATATTTGCAACGTTGGTGGTAAGTTCATAGCTGGCGCGGTCTTTTTCAAACTGTTTCATGGAAATAGCGTATATTTCCTTGAAAAGGTCCGGATTATGTTTGGCTACAAGGCGTAATTCCTCCAGATAGTAGGTACCGGCAGATTTTAAGTGATAGTTTCCCTTTGTGTGCTTTGAAAGAATAGGATAAATAGAAAATTTGTCACTTCCTGAGTGCACGCATAAACGGACACCGAAGTCATTTAATATTTTAAGTATTTCTTTCAGGTAGGTTTCAAACTCATCCAGTTTTTTATCGTTTTTCTTCTGCAGGTAATAATCTATGGCTTTTTCAAAGTACCCGGGAAACCTGGGGGCCAGCTCATCAACGCGGATATTACGTTTTTTAAGTTCTTCCAGCGCAAAGCTAACTTCATCAAATTTTGTGGTGTATTCGGTTTCATCAAAAGACACTTCTACGCTGAAATCTGCGCCTTTTTTCAGCTCTTCGGTTAGTTTTATAAGTTTGGTAAGTTGTTCAACCGCTTCCTTAATACTTTTTTTAAGCTCATTTGAAACATCATAAGTAAAATGTGTACAACCACCGGCTACCGCCATTTTAATATGCTCTTCTGTTTTCAAATGGTCGCCATCTGCGGACCAGGGAAGCGTAAGATTGGCAGTATAAGAGGAATAGGTACCCAGGTCAATTACGTTTTCATAGGTGCGGTTGGTTCTCTCCAGTTCTCTGGCAGATTGCTGGGCCAATACTACCTGCACGCCAAGTTCTTTGGCGGCTTTTGCCTGCATAACATTGCCAAGGCCGTAAGCGCACCGGTACCCGGTACCAAAGACAAAACCTTTTCTGATAACAGACGGGTTGGTGTTTTTATGGTTTTTGCGCAATTCTACAGCTTCTTCGTGTGTAACAGGAACCTTATTGCTGGTTTTCAAGTTCTTCTCCCAGTAAATTAAAATCACCTATAAAACCGGTTCTTATGGCATTTTTTTCTGCTTCAGTTGCCGGAAAGGCATCTACCACTTTTGCAAACAAGGTCTGCTGCGCAAACGCATGGCTTGCCAGTTTATCTGCGGTAATACCTTTTGAACCGTAAGGCTGTTTATAAATGTCAAAGAAAATCAAAACCTGCTTTAGCGCTTCATCTACTTCATATGCCTGGGCAAATTCTTCTGCAATAATTGAACTGTAAAGCTGTTCAATCATGGTTTTATTTACTTTTTTTTCTACATTTTTTCTGTTAATTTTCATTTCTTTCCAGAGTTCTATGTTGAGCGCGCAATCCGGGAAGTGGCCCTGGGAGAACATGCCAAGCAAACCTTCAACGTGAGGAAATCTGTTGCCGTACGGAGGCCTCATGGATGCCTGCAAGTCGCCGGTTTCCCATTCCTGCACACCCTGTTTTTTCATTATGGGTGATTTTTTAAGGGCTGTCATTATCTTGTGTGACCTTTTGGATATGGCTTCCGCTATGGTGCAAATGGCCAGGTCCTGCGGAAAAAGTTTGCCTTCGTGGTTTTCATATTCTGCCGGAGTTATTTCTTCCGGAAGTATCAGGCCGGCCTCTTTGGCAAGTTTTCTTGCTTCAGGGGCATCTAAAGTACCGTTTTTCTTATTATCAATTTTCATTACTTCTTCAGCTTTTGCGGTGTTGCCCTGTTTTTTATAAACATCGGCAAGTTTCTGTATGGCATACCATCTTAATGCGGCTTCTATACGGCCGCCCATTTTGGTGATAATAGAATGGGTGATTAACAGGCCTTTCTTGCGGGCTTTGGCGTGGCCTCTTAACTGGCAGAAAAATGAATACAGGCCGTCTGTCATAAAACCGGCTACGGTAACATTGTTATTAGCACCTTCTGCCATAACCTGTTCCATGGCACTGCCTGAATCCCCTTCGGCTAAATCAAAATTGCCTTTTTTTACCTGTTCTACCATCAATTTATCTACATCCCCGTAAACGGATTTTGCTGAGCCGTCAACTTTGTAAAATACGTGGGACTGGCCTTTTCTGGCTTTTATTTCTTCCGGGGTTAAGGTATCTTCAAGGAATAAACCGGAATCATATTTCATACATTCATCATTGAATTCTTTGTGAAGGGTTAAAATATCGCTTTTAAGTTTTTCCGGCTGATTGTAAGTTCTGGGGTTTACCTGAAAACTGATTTTGCCTTTTTCTGTAAGTAAAAATACCGCTCTCTGCGCTAAACGGGCTTTATAACCGGCTATTTTTGTGGCACCGCGTACCAGTTCTTCGCGGGATAGCTTTCCTTTATTATCAAGGGCAAACTGTCTTTTCATGGCCTGAAGCACATCATCTTCTGCTAAAGCCAAGCGGGCCAGTGTAGGGTTCATCATAACCAGGTCTGCACCCCAAAGGATACGCGCTTCTATAATGCCTAAACCGTAATCTACACCTACTATCATATTAGCTTTTTCTTTGATTTTTCTAAGGTTGGATTTTTTGCCGAATTTGGCCCAGAATTTAATCCAGGCTTTTACGGAGGTGGCTTCAATTTCTTTGGATTTTTCTGCCAACAGGCCTTTACCGGCCGAGGCCATAATTCTGCCCATACGGGTTTTTTCCTTATTAAGCAGGCCGGACATAACATTTTTATGTTTTGCTTCAAGTTTTTTAAGGAGTTTGTAAAGGTTTCTTACTTCTGGTTTGAGCACTTTGTCCGGAACGATATTGTTTTTATGCCTTTCTTCGTTTTGCAAGTTAAGAGTAAGTTCGTAAGAGCCATCAAGAGCCATGGTAACCCAGATAAGGAAAAGAAATACTTTCTCTTTTTCTTCTTCTGTATAACCGGATATTTCGGAAACTATTGTTTCCTGGATTTCTTTGATTCTTGCAGGAAAATCCTTGGGGTTGGTAAAACACGTTACATTGTCAAATGCCTGTGCCTGTGAAAACAAATCACCTTTTGCCTGGTCAACAATTTTTCTTACTTTTGGATCCATTTACGTTCTCCTTTATTATTAGTTTCAAATTCTCTTACTTTTGCTTCATAGCAACTGCTGATTTTTTTTGGCTATGAAATGGATAATTTTTGTTATTGTGCTGGAAGGACTAAATACTACTATTTTATTTAATTTTTGTCAAAATGTTTTAATTAATGTGTTAAAAAGCTCGGAAAATGAACTTTTTTACAATTTTTTGCATTTTTCTCTTTTCAAAATTGCCGTTTTTGCTTTAATCCCGCCAGTTCCAGAATACCCGCCTATCTCTCCGTTTGATTTTATTACTCTATGGCAGGGAATGACAGGTGCAAAAGGATTTTTTGCCAGAGCAGTTCCCACCGCACGGTATGCCTTAGCCCGGGCAATCTGGCGGGCTATCCATTTATAAGATTTTGTCTGCCCTTTTGGTATTTTCAGGCATGCCAACCATACCTTTTGCTGAAATTCGGTGTATTTCTTGATTTTTTTTAGTACTACGGAAAGTTCATTCATTGAAAAAGTACATATATCCGGTAGAATCTTCAAAAGAATAGATTTTTTTGCGTTGTATAAAATTATTTCTTTTATATTGCTTATAATACTTTTTTACTAATTTCACGTAATTTGCTGTTTCTTTATAAGGAGGTATGCCGTCATACCGGTTTACGGCGCCTAACCCGGCATTATAAGCGGCAATCGCGTAGTCCAGGTCACCGTTATATACTGCTATAAGTATGGATAAATGCCTGGTGCCTGCGCCGATATTTTCGTGCGGGTCAAAAGCGTTGCGGACCCCCTGCATTTTCAGCACGCCCGGCATTAACTGCATAAGGCCTTTTGCCCCTTTGCAGGAAACGCTTTTGTGGTAAAAGTTTGACTCTACCTTTATAAGCGCTTTTACCAGAAACGGGTCAACACGGTTTCTGTGGCTGTGAAAAAGAATGATATCATCATACTTAGATTCAGAGCTGTTTTTTTTGCTTTTTGCGCAGATATCACTGGCATCACTGATAAAAAGAAAAAAGGTTAATAGTAAAAGGGCAGTTTTTTTCATTTTTGTGCCAGGGATCCTTTGAAAGCTTTTTTTCTTACAAGCCGGTGATAGGTTATAGCAAATCTGTGCGCTTCGTCTCTTATATGCTGGAGCAGTTGTAGCGCAGGATTATCTTTTGTCAGTGCCAGCGGTTCGCTTTTATCGGTAGTAAAAATTAGTTCATCTTTTTTTGCCAATGAAATAACCGGCAGAGTTTTCAGATTTAGGCTGGTAAGCGTTTTTTTTGCGGTATCCAGATGGCCTTTTCCTCCGTCAATCATTACCAGGTCAGGCAGCTTGCGGTTTTCTTTGATAAGACGGGAATACCTTCTCTGCACAACTTCCCTCATCATGGCATAATCATCTATAGCGCTGACTGTTTTTATTTTAAACCTACGATAATTGCTTTTATCAGGAAGCCCGTTATTAAACCTTACTACCGAACCCACCGCCTGCTGGCCTTGAATGTTGGAAATATCTATACATTCAATTTCTACCGGTACGGTTTTAAGGAAAAGATAATTTTTAAGATTGCTTAACGTACGCGCTGTTTCCATTTTTTGCGCAAGTTCCGGCTCTTTTATTTCGCGGAACCGTATTCTGTCAAACATGCCTTCAAGTGTTTTTATATTATCCCGCAATTGGGCGGCTTTTTCGTATTGCATTTTTTTACTTAAATCAGCCATTTCTATTTTAAGCACCGCTATTAACTGCGGGTATTTCCCCTGCAAAAACAGCTGGGCTTTTCTTACATTCTTCATATAATCGGTTTTAGTTATCTTGTTCAGGCAAGGCGCAGTGCATTTTTTCAGCTGGTAATAAATACAGTTGCCGTACTTGGCATTTTTAGCGGAGTTTTCCAAGATCACGCTTTTGCACGGCCTCAGGTTAAACGTAAAGGTGAGATATTTAAGCAGTTTTGCAGTATTGCCCAGGTTATGATAGGGGCCGTAACACCTGGCTTTGTACATTTTCCCTTTTCGGGAGATTATAAGCTTTGGAAAATCTTCGTTTAATGTAACGCAGATGAACGGGTAGGTTTTATCATCGCGCCACATGATATTATACTTGGGTTTAAACTTTTTTATTAGTTTATTTTCAAGCAAAAGCGCGTTTTTTTCTGATTCCGTGATAATGTAATCTACAAGGCGGATATTGGAAACCAGGGCGGCGGTTTTCTGGGAGTCATGATGGCGGCCGAAATAAGTGGATACCCGTTTCTGGAGGTCTTTTGCTTTACCAACGTATAAAATCTGGTTGGCATAATCCCGCATAAGGTATACGCCGGGATTGTGAGGCAGGTTTATAGAAAGTTTCTGCATAATCAATCATCGCCGAGAAGAGACTGAATTTTCAAAAACTCAAAAACAGGCTTGCGTTCTTCTATTTTAAGTATTCTTGATGAAACAAAATATGTTAAGACACCTAATATTATGGCTGATGGAACGGAAATCATTATACTTAGTTTTGGAATAGAAACAACAAGATAAATTACCACACCCATTATGGCGCTGGCGGTAGTAACCTTAAAGAAACTTTCCAGTATTTTTGCTCCGCCAATCAAACCTATTCGTTTTCTTAAATAGTAAAACAAAATTCCCATATTAACATAAGAAGCAACAGAAGTTGCCAGGGCCAGCCCGCCAACGCCAAGAGGCCACATTAAAATTAAGCTTAGTACAACATTTACAGCTACTGCAATAAGCGCTGATCTTACAGGTATTTTTGTTTCTTTCATAGAGTAAAACACGCTTACAAGAATTTTTACAAATGAATAGGCCAGTAAGCCCAAGGAAAAAAAGGCCAGTGCTGAATAGGTCATTAAACTGGCTGAGTAACTAAATTTCCCATGTTCAAACAATAAACGTATTATAGGAAGGCCGATAACGATAAGGCCTATGGTTGCCGGTATAAGTGTGTACATTACCAGGCATAACGAAAAATTCAGTGTTTTCTTAAGCTGGTTCATGTCATTTTTTGCAAAACTCTGCGACATTAAAGGCAGGCTTACGGTGGCCATAGCAATACCAAAAAGCGCTAAGGGAAGCTGCATAAGCCTGTTTGAATAATATAAAGCGGTAATTGAGCCTTCCGCAAGAAATGATGCACAAATGGTATCTACAAATGCGTTTATCTGGTCTGCTGAAAAACTGATAATCGTAGGAATGATGAGCGTAAACACTTCTCTAAGGCCGGGATGTTTCAGGTTAAGGCTGAACTTTATTTTAAAGCCGTAACGGAAAACATCCAACTGCTGAACCACATACTGCAATAACCCGCCTACTACCACACTTATTGCCAATCCTTTAATCTGCGCTACATCCGGGAGCGTGATAAAATAAGTTATCAGAAACACATACCCCACTTCTGCTATGCTTAAAGACGCAGGAGCTACTGCAGGCAGAAAAAATTTCTTTAAAGAATTCAAAACACCCAGCATTAAAGCAGCCAGACAGGCAAACAGCAGAAACGGAAACATTAAACGCGTCAGGATTACCGCTATTTCCATCTTTTCAGGAGTATCTGTAAAACCAAATGCAATAAGTTTTGTAATAGGCCCGGCAAAAATCATACCAAGAGCCGTTATTACTAAAAGTATAAGGAAAAGGGCTGTAAAAACGTTGTTTAAAAGGTCCTGGGTTTCTTCTTTGGTTTTTGTTTCAAGGTAATTGCTGAAAACAGGTACAAAAGCGGTAGAAACTGACCCTTCTCCCAGTAATCTACGGAAGAGGTTGGGTATGCGGTAAGCGGCATAAAAGGCATCTGCAAATATGCCTGCACCAAAAATCTGCGCTACCAGCATATCACGGATATAGCCGAGAATACGGGATATTCCTGTAGCTATTGATACACTGCCTGCAAATTTTGTTATTTTTTTGTGTTCTGTTACTGACATTAGGGTTTTTCCTGTATGTTTTTACGTATTTGGAGTCCGTTAAAACCTAAAATATGGCATGATTTTTATTGCTGTTTTTCGTGTTGACTTTTAATGTTTCATATACTATAATATTTCATCGTAAAAATCAAAAAACGGAGAGGAAGCAGAAATGGCAAAATTAAAAACAGGCAGGCATACGTCGGGTATTAAAGAATTAAGAAAAAACAAAAGAAGATACAAATTCAACAAAAAGTTCAAAGAAACTGCAAGAGACCTTGCAAAACAGATGAAAAAAGCAGTGAAAACCGCTAATAAAGAAGAAGCAAAGAAACTTCTTATTGATGCAATCAGCAAATATGACAAAGCCGTAAAACATAATATCTTTCACAAAAATATGGTAAACCACAAAAAGTCCCAGCTAATGAAACTCATCAACACCCTTAAGTAAACTTCAATTTCAATGAATAATAAAAAAAGAACCCAGTATAATATGGGTTCTTTTTTTATATCCTAACTCACTTTATTAGATCAATTCAGCTATTACTGTTCGCAGGTCAGGGTTTTCAATCTTGCCGGACTTTACCGCCAGCTCTGTTTCCAGCAATACTTCCATTTTTTTGACTATATCTGCCATTTTAAATTTCTTAACTTTAGGTACAAAATTGCGGTCATAAACCCTGAGTTTTTTCATTATAGTGTCTGTCGGCACATTTTTATTTGCCATATCAATAGCCATTATCATTTTTCTGTACGTTCTGTAAAGCAGACTGTATAAATGGAAGTATTCACTGCCGGAATTAAGCAGGTTATCTACCAGCTCCAGTGCTTTACGCTTGTCGTTATTTATTATGACATCGGTAAACTGGTATATGTTTTCCTGTTTAATGAAACCGCTGCACTCAAAAATATCCTTGGACTCTACTTTAGGGTTTTCTTTTGTAAATAACAAAAGTTTCTCTACTTCGTTTTTAATGTCAAACAAATTATCGCCAGAAAGCTGGTAAAGGTATTCAGCGTCCGGGTAGGCAATGGTTTTATTATTGTTTTTAAATTCGTTTATTATGAAGTTTATGCATTCATTTGGATATAAAGGGCGGAATTCTACTACGTCTCCGATATTTGATATGGTTTTTATAAGCAGGTTTGAATAAAGCTCATCTCTTCTTAACTTAAGCGGATTTATAAAGATTATATAAGGAGTAAAGTTGCCTGCGCCCAGAGCAGAAACTATCAGTTTCACTGTGGCAGCTTTTAGTTTATTGGCATCTTTTACAATGGTTACCTTTTCTTCACTGAACAAAGACATAGATGCAATGGTGCTCATAAACTCATCTATGTCAAAACCGTTGCCATAAAAAACTGCCCGGTCTGTTTTCTGCGCCAAAGCTTTCTGCAGGTTATTTACAAACTCTTCCTGCAATAAATGTTCTTCACCCCAGATATAATAGGCTTTTGACAGCTGATTTTTTACGAGTTTTGACGGCAGGTCAGAGTATTTTTTAAAAGGCATGTAGGTTTGGTTACGGGTTGGTACCGGTTTCCTGTGCTGATTTCGGCACCTTTTTTTCTGATATTCCGCTTACTGAGCCAAAGCCCTGAATAGTTCTTGTCAGGATTTTCTGCGCCAGGTCAGCCCATACAATTTCACGGGCTTCTTCCTCTGTTTTGCCGTCAGTAATAGTGGTGGAGTTATATATCAGCGTGCCTTCAAGTGATGGTTCTTCCCACAGGGTTACGTTAGCTACTTTATCTACAAAATACAGGTTTAGCAGGACCCTTAGTTTATACTGCTGGGGTTCAAAATTTGCACCGAAAGTTAACGGTTGTAAAGAGTAATAGGTTATTTTTGCCGCTACTGCGCCGTCAGCATTTTCTTCGTTGGTTATGGTTAATCTGCCGTCACGGACAAATTCATCTGTGATTTTGGTGGTAAGCTTATCTTCCAAACCGAAATATTGCGTTTCATTTACAATCTGGCGTATGGCCACTCTTTTGATATGCTGAGGCAACATTTGGGTTTGCGGAGTGTACATGGAACAGGACCCTAAAGCTAAAAGCATTATAAAACCAAGATATTTTTTCATAACATCCCCCTAAAATTCCTTTGAAGCTCCACGCCTTTGGTGGCGTGGACCCACAGTTGATTCACATCGCAGAAACAAATCCTACGCTGAAATACCCGAAGCGGACAAACGCTATTCATCTACAGCATTACCGGGCAGGTATCCAGTATCATCCATTAAAAGGAAGAAACTGGATAAACCCTGGATTTCCGCGAAGGGTGTTATATGATCAGATTAACAAGTTTGTTAGGAATATATATGTGTTTTTTTATGTTGCCCGTTAAATATTTTTTTATTTTTTCATCATTGGCTATTAGTTTCAGGAGTTCTGCTTCAGGAATGCCGCGTGTTACGCTGACAGTGGATCTTAATTTACCGTTTACTTGAACGGGTATTTCAATAGTAGGGTCATCCAGCATGTCGGTGTCAAACTTTGGCCAGGCAGCTTTTCTTACGCTTGTTTTATTTCCCATAAGGCCATAAAGTTCTTCTGTAATATGCGGGGCAAAAGGCGACAAGAGCACAATAAGTGCTTCATATGCTTTCCTTGAAACATCATCTCCCAGCCCGGTATAAGAGCTCAGTTCATTTAAAAATTCCATAATGGAAGCTATGGCGGTATTAAACTGATAGTTTTGGGTTATATCGTCGGTAACTTTTTTAATAGTCTTATTCATTTTGCGGTTTAAAGCATCTTTTTCCGGCTGAGAAGACTGCGTAACAGCAGGAGCGTCAAACTTTTCTTTCAAACGCCAGACTCTGGTCAAAAATCTCCAGCAGCCTTCTATGCCTGAATCCTGCCATTCCAGCTGTTTTTCCGGAGGTGCGGCAAAAAGTATAAAAAGGCGCGTGGTGTCTGCACCGTATTCATTGATTATTTTTGAAGGTTCTACTGTATTTCCCTTTGACTTTGACATAGCAGATCCGCCAAGGGTTACCATGCCCTGGGTTAAAAGCTTTATAAAGGGTTCTTCAATTTTTGACAGGCCCAGGTCTTTTATAAAGCGCTGGAAAAACCGTGAATAAATTAGGTGCATGCAGGCGTGTTCTATCCCGCCGATATACTGATCAACCGGCATCCAGTAATCTATATTTTTGCTTTCAAAAGGTTTTTTGTCATTATGCGGATCACAGTAGCGGGCAAAGTACCAGGAAGAATCTACAAAGGTATCCATGGTATCTGTTTCACGCACCGCATCAGAACCGCATTTGTGGCATTTGGTTTTCAAAAAGTTTTCATCCTGTTTTAAGGGAGATTCTCCCGTACCTGTTAAGCTGGCGGTATCAGGAAGCATTATCGGCAGTGAAGTTTCATCTACAGGTATGGTTCCGCATTTAGGGCAGTATATTATTGGAATGGGTGTGCCCCAGTATCTTTGGCGTGAAATAAGCCAGTCTTTAAGCCTGAAATTTATTTTCGGGCTTCCTATACCTTTGGCTTCAAGCATTTTTATTATTTCGGCCCTGCCTTGTTCAGATGTCATGCCGTCAAACTTGCCGGAGTTTACCATAGCGCCTTCTTCTTCATAAGGCAGTTCTGTGCCGTTTTCCGGCCGGACAACTTCTATAATGGGCAAATTAAACTTTTTAGCAAATTCATAATCGCGTTTATCATGCGCCGGCACGCACATAATAGCACCCGTGCCGTAATCCATAGTTACATAATCTGCTGTCCAGATAGGGATTCTGGTGTCATTTACCGGGTTAACAGCATACAATCCCGTAAAAACACCGGTTTTTTCCATGCTGGAGCGCTCTACTTTTGTTTTTTTCTTAGTCTGCTCAACATATTTTTTTATTTCTTCGTTTTTTATAAGGTCAGATTCCTGGATTATAGGATGTTCGGGTGCAATAACCATAAACGTAGCACCGAAAAGGGTATCAGGACGGGTGGTAAAGATTTTCATTATGGCTTCGGATTTATGTCCGGAGAGCTTAAAATCCACTTCCGCTCCGGTGGATTTGCCTATCCAGTTTGACTGCATGCTAAGTACTTTTTCCGGCCAGTTCTTTCTTAACTCTTCCATGCCGTCAAGCAGAGCCTGCGCGTAATCTGTGATTTTAATAAACCACTGTTCCAGGCTTTTTTCTTCAACAACAGAGTCACAACGCCAGCAAAGGCCGTCATGTACCTGTTCGTTTGCCAGAACCGTATTGCAGGACGGGCACCAGTTTACCGACGAACGTTTCTTATATGCCATGCCCTTTTCAAACATTTTAATAAAAAACCACTGGTTCCATTTGTAGTACTCAGGGTCACAGGTGGCAATTTCTCTGGACCAGTCATAGGAAATGGCAAGCCGTTTTAACTGTTTGCGCATGTTTTCTATATTGCTTTTTGTCCAGGTTTTTGGAGAAGTTTTATTTTTTATGGCGGCATTTTCTGCGGGTAAACCAAAAGCGTCCCAGCCGATAGGATGTATGACATTAAATCCTCTCATGCGCTGGTAATGGGCTATCACGTCGCCAATTACATAATTTCTGACATGGCCCATATGGATGTTTCCTGAAGGGTATGGAAACATTACCAGGCAGTAGAACTTTTTTAAGTTTTCATCTTCCTGAGCCTTGAAGTAATCATTATCAGCCCAGACTTTCTGCCATCTTTCTTCTATTTCACTAAAATTATATTCCATAGTTTTACTTTTGTTATTTAATTTTTACCATAGCCTGAGCTGCATGTGCCCTTACTCTATCATCACGCAGGGCCAATAATAGAGCAGACACAGCTGGGCGGCCGATATTGCCAAGCGCTTCGCAGGCATATTTTCTAACCATCTCATTTTCATCTTTTAATGCGTTATAAAGCGGAGTTACCGCTGCGGGGTCTTTAATAATACCAAGTGAAATAGATGCTTTCATTCGAGTTATAGGGCTGGGGTCCTGAAGCGCTTTGATTAAAGCAGGAACGGCTAGCCTGTCTTTTAAATGGCCTAAGACGCCTGCTGAGGTTACGCGCACTTCTTCGCTTTCATCTTCCAAGGCTTCAATAAGCGGGCCAACGGCTCTTTTATCTCCGATATGGCCTAAAGCAATTACTGCTTTTTCACGGACGTATTTTGACGGGTCTTTTAGCGCCGCTAATAAGGGCAGGACCGAATTTTTGTCTCTCAAGCGTCCCAAAACTTCTATGCCTACAGACCTTACGAAAGGGTCTTTGTCATTAATGGATTCTACCAGCGCGGCAGATGATTTCTGTTTCAACCGTTCTTCCGTTTCCAGCTGTTCGCTGGATTTCCTGTCCACGCCTTTCGGCTGGATTTTAATTACTGTTCCTTTTTTCCATAAAAAGCCTGGTATATTTATTTTCATTGCAGAAAACCTCCGTAAAGCTTTATCTTACTAATTTTAAATGAATAAAATATTCCTTATTTCCTTTGGGGCCTTCTATCGGCGAAAGCGTGGTGTCTAAAAATTCAAAACCCAAAGATACAGCGACTTGTTTAATTCTTTCAATCGTTGCGTTTTGTACCGCTTCATCTTTTACCACGCCTTTTTTTACATTGCTTCTTCCCGCTTCAAACTGCGGTTTTATTAAGGCCGCTACTTCCAGCGATTTAAAGGGTAATTCCTTTATTTTAGGAAGTATTTTATCAAGCGAGATAAAGGAAACGTCTATGGTAATGAGATCAATCTTGTCTTTTATCAGTGCGGGTTCAAAATATCTGAAATTAATACTTTCAAGAATAACTACATTTTTATTGTTTCTAAGATCCCAGTGCAGAAGGCCTTTTCCCACATCTGTGCAGTAAACTTTCCGCGCCTTATTCTTAAGCAAACAGTCTGTAAATCCGCCCGTGGAAGAACCTATGTCAAGACAAACTTTATTTTCTATGGATAGATTGAATTTACTGACGGCGCCGTCAAGTTTAAGCCCGCCGCGGGAAACGTATTTCAGTTTTTCTTTAAGCGCTATGTCTGCTACTGTATCAACTTTTTTTGACGGCTTGCATACGGTTTCAGCATTCACCGTAACACTGCCAGCCATTATCAATAACTGTGCTTTTCCCCTGCTTTCAGCCAGGTTTTTTTCTACAAGCAGCTGATCCAGGCGTTTTTTTTCCATAAATTCAAAGAATTACTGCTTCTTATACCAGCCTTTTATATTTTCAAAAACCTTATTTACTGATAAACCGTATTTATCTCTTAACAAATCCTGTGTTCCGTGTTCTACGAAAATATCCGGCAAAGCAATATTTAGAATTCTGATATCAGGCTCGGTAATTAGTTCCTTTACTGCACTGCCTAATCCGCCGCTGATAACATTTTCTTCAATAGTAACTAACTGTTTTGTGTTTTTAATGATATTTTTTATACAAGCTTCATCCAATGGTTTCAGATATCTCAGATTTATAACACCTGCATTAATGTTTTCTTTCTTCAACTGTGCAGCTGCATCTACAGCTGTTTGTACCGTGTTTCCCAATGCCAGTATACAGATATCTTTTCCTGTTGAAAGCTCTTCTGCTTTTCCAAGAGGAAGTTCAGTGTATGTCTCTTTTAAAGTTATTCCCAGGCCTTTGCCTCTGGGATAGCGAATTGCTACAGGTTTATTAAGTTTCAAAGCTGTGTAAAGCATATCTTTAAGTTCCTGCTCGTCTTTAGGTGCCATTATAACGAAATTTGGAATCAGGCGCATAAATGATAAATCAAATATTCCCTGATGTGTTTTGCCATCATCCCCTACTATGCCTCCACGGTCTATGGCGACTATAACAGGCAGGTTCTGCAGAGCAATGTCGTGTATTAGCTGGTCAAACCCGCGCTGAAGGAATGTGGAATAAAGCGCACAGACAGGTTTATAACCGCCGGCTGCTAATCCTGCAGAAAATGTAAGGGCATGCTGTTCAGCTATACCTACATCAAAAAATCTTTTCGGGAATTCTTTTGAGAACGTTTCCAGCCCTGTGCCATCAGACATAGCGGCTGTAATGGCAATTATTTTTTCGTCACTTTTTGCCAGATCAACCAGCGTATTACCGAATACTTCTGTGTATGTTGGCGCTGAATTGCCTGTTGCTGCATACTTTTGAGCTTCGCCGGTTTCTATTTGGAACTTAGCCGCACCGTGAAATTTCGTAGGGTTTTTTTCTGCCGGCTGGTAGCCTTTTCCTTTTTTGGTTACTACGTGAAGCACAGTTGGCCCTTTGTTTTCTCTTACTTTTGAAAGTATTTCTACTAAAAGCAGAAAATCGTTTCCTTCTACCGGGCCCAGATAGGTAAATCCCAATTCTTCAAAAAGCATGCTGGGTACAAAAAGGAATTTGAACCGGCGTGCAATTCTTAAAAAATATGTTCCGAAATATTCTATACGCTTCAAGAATATTTCTATTCTTTTTTCTATTCGTTTCACAAGGCCGAGAGTAAGCAGTCTGGCAAAATAACCTGCAATTGCTCCGACTCTCTGGGAAATAAACATTTCGTTGTCATTTAGTATTACAAGCAAATCAGTATCAATGTGACCTGCATTATTTATTCCTTCAAAAGCCAAACCGCCTGTCATACTTCCGTCACCTACTACTGCAACTACCTTATGTTTTTGTCCGCTTAAATCCCTTGCTACAGCAAGGCCCAGCGCTGCCGATATTGCTGTAGATGAATGGCCCACGCTTATCGGGTCATGTTCGGATTCTTCTCTGTTTGGAAACCCACTTAACCCCTGGTACTGCCTTAATGTTTTGAATTTATCTCTTCTACCTGTGAGCAGTTTGTGAGTGTATGCCTGATGGCCAACATCGTAAACTATTTTATCTTCCGGTGTGTTGAAAACATAATGAAGCGCTGTTATAAGTTCAACACAGCCCAAACTTGAAGCTATGTGGCCGCCGTTATTTGCAACCGTGCCTATTATTTCCTGCCTGATTTCATTTAATAATTCAGGCATCAATTCCTTGCGTATTAAACGCAGATCCTGAGGCTTGTCTATTTTGTCTAATATTTTTCCCATTTTACTGCCTTTTTATATATTTTATTTTATAAGTCTAATTTTACTTTTTTTGTACCGTTATTGTCAATTCTGTCTTTCGACTACATAATCGGCTATATAATTAAGATATTTTTCTCTGCCTTTGAATATTTCAAGTTCCTTTTTTGCGTCTTTTATAAGCTTAAATGCAAGTTCTTTTGATTTTTCAAGACCGTAAAAGTTCGGATAGGTTAGTTTATTCATATCTTCGTCACTATCAAACACATCATCTATAACCTGAAAAGCCAAACCTATCTTTCTACCGTAACTTCTGAGCCTAAGTAATTCTTTTGATGAGGCACCAGCAATTAAACCGCCTATTAAAACACTGGCTTCAATAAGATCGCCGGTTTTGTGGGTATGAATGTAATCCAGGACTTGTTCTTGTTTTGATTTAGGCAGATTTTTGTAGTCAAAAAAAGTGTCAACCACCTGTCCTCCTATCATACCCTTGTGGCCCGAAGCCTGTGCCAGGCAGATTATGGCTTTTACTTTATTGATCTCTGGTATATTTTTACATCCAGCTATAGTTTCAAAAGCTTTTGTTAATAATGCATCTCCGGCGAGTACTGCCAGCCCTTCATTAAATTTTCTATGAGCTGATGGTTTTCCCCTTCTTGAATCACTGTTGTCCATTGACGGCAAGTCATCATGAATCAGGGAATAACAGTGAATCATTTCTACTGCACTTGCTGATGCTACTGCTTTTTCATAACTTGTCCCGCAAGCATTAGCAGAGGCAATAGCGAGTACCGGCCTTATTCTTTTACCTCCTGGAAAAACAGTATAAAGCATAACTTCATTTATACGGGTAAACTTGTCATTTTTTTCCGGTGACAGCGCTTTTCTAAGATAACAGTCTATACCTTTTCGCCAATTGTCTAAAACTGGTTTTACAGAATCTTTTTTCATCTGATTATTCTCTCGATTTTAATTGATTTGCCCGTGTCTGCGTTAATTTCAATTAAACAGGCATTCAACATGGGGTCTGTCTGCGATATGGCAAATTTGTAAGGCATTGCAGTGAGATACTTTCTTAAAATTATTTCTCTATCCATCCCTATCACGCCGTCTTTAGGGCCAGTCATGCCTGCATCCGTAAGATAGGCTGTGCCGTTTGGCAGTATTCTTTCGTCTGCGGTTTGCACATGCGTGTGAGTACCTATAACTGCACTTACCCTGCCGTCAAGATACCAGCCCAGGGCAACCTTTTCTGAAGTTATTTCCGCGTGAAAATCTACCAGCATGAAATTTGTTTCCTGCCTGAGTTTTTCAATTATTTTATCTGCCATACGAAACGGGCAGTCAAGCGGGTTCATGAAGACTCTGCCCATAAGGTTTATAACTGCTATTTTTTTACCTTCTATTTGGTAGATATTATAACCGCTTCCTGGCACATCAGGTGGATAGTTGGCAGGGCGAAGAATTCTGGGATCATCAAGAATAGTGGTAATTTCATGGCGGGCAAAAGTATGGTTGCCAAGCGTTAATACATTTATCCCTGCATCAAACAACTCTTCGCTTACTTTAGGTGTAAGTCCTTTGCCGCCGGCAGCATTTTCAGCATTTGCGACGGTAAAATCTACATGATATTCTTTTTTGATTTCAGGAAGCTCGTCTTTAATTATATTTCTGCCGGACTCACCTGAAATGTCCCCGATAAAGAGCACTTTAATGCTTGCCATAGTATATTCTTTCGCGTTTATTTTGCTATTTCCTGGGCTCTTATTTCACGTATAACTACTACTTTTATCTGCCCGGGATATTCTAGTTCCTGTTCAATTTTTCTAGCTACGTCTTTTGCCAGAGCGTATGCTTTCTGGTCATCTATCTCATCCGGCTCTACCATTACGCGTATTTCTCTTCCTGCCTGAATGGCATAAGCGCTTTCTACTCCGCGGAAATCGGTAGCCACTTTTTCAAGTTTTTCAAGACGTTTTACGTAATGTTCTACTGATTCCCTTCTGGCACCCGGCCTGGCGGCTGAAATTGCGTCTGCTGCGGAAATAATAAATGCTTCTACTGACTGCGGCAGAGCAAAACCTTCATGGTGCGAAAGAATAATATTTATCATTTTGTCAGATTCCCCGTATTTTTTTGCTATTTCCGCTGAAATCTGGTGATGAGTCCCTTCAATTTCATGATCTACTGCTTTTCCTATATCGTGTAGCAGTGCTGCTTTTTTACACATATTAATGTCAGCACCTAACTCACCTGCTATAGAAGCGGATAACCAGGCAACTTCCATGGTATGCTGAAGCTGGTTCTGTCCATAAGATGTTCTGAATTTAAGTTTTCCAAGCATTTTAATAATTTCCAGGTTTAAACCAACCACACCAAGTTCAACAACAGTTTTTTCACCGATTTCTTTAAGGCTTTCGTCCATATCGGTTTTAACTTTATTTACCACTTCTTCAATTCTTGCAGGATGTATTCTGCCGTCTGTTATAAGTTTCTCAAGTGCTATTCTGGCTATCTGCCTGCGTACAGGGTCAAAAGCTGAAATAGTGATAGTTTCCGGAGTGTCATCAACTATTAAATCTACGCCGGTGGCCTGTTCAAAGGCCCTAATGTTTCTACCTTCACGGCCGATAATTCTGCCCTTTATTTCATCATTTTGAATGTTAATGGTTGTAGTGGTGGTGTCTGAAGTATGTTCTGCGGCATAACGCTGAATTGCAATGGCAATTATTTCTTTTGCCTTTTTTTCGGCCGTTTCTTTGGCTTCCTGTTCAATATTACGCGCTCTTAAGGCAGCTTCTTTCCTTACTTCATCTTCATAATTCTGAAGCAAAATCTTTTTTGCTTCATCGGCTGTCATTCCGGCAACTTTTTCAAGGACCTGCCGCTGCTCTTCTCTGGTTCTTTTTACTGCCTCAAATTCTTCTGTAAGGTTTTTTTCCTTAACATGAAGAGCGCGGTCTCTTTCCTGCACTTCTTTATCTTTTTTTTCTATGATATCTGCCTTGCGTTCAAGATTTTCCTCTTTCTGATTCAGCCTTCTTTCTGTGTTTTGCAATTCCTGTTTTCTTTCCCGGAATTCCTTATCCAGCTCTCTCCTGTCTTTTTCCAGGGTTTCCTTGGCTTCAAGCAAAGCTTCTTTCTTTTTTGCTTCTGCAAGAGTCTGTGCATCAGCCAGAATTTTTTTTGCCATTGTTTCCGATGAACTTAGTTTTGATTTTGCGTATACTAATCTTGACACAAATCCTAAACCAAGTCCAACAACTGCTGCGATTAAAATCGATATTAACAACATTTTAAGGCTCCTTTCTCAGTTATAATCTTTGACATCCGTAAATCTTTTGCTGTTACCGGTATTTTTGCGGCAATTTGTTCACTGTAGGCAAGTGCTATTCTTTTTTTAAAAGGTACTTTTTTTAAAAAAGCATCGTAATAGCCTCCGCCGTAACCGATTCTTCTGCCGGTTTTATCAAATGCCAACCCTGGTACCAGAACTAAATCAATTTCTTCCGGATTAATAACATTATCTTTGCTTTTTGGCTCCAAGATGTTATATTTTCCGAAAACTAATTCATTTTTCATGTTTTTGATTATAATTGATAACATTTTTTTTTGCGGCTTTGTCTGCACTTTTGGCAGTACTACTGTTTTTTTCATCTTTCGGGCTTTATTTATCATAGGCAACGTTGATACTTCTGAACGAAATGACATAAAAAACATTACTTTTTTTGCCTGTTTGAATTCATTTGAATTTAAAACTTTTGCAGCTATTTTATTGTCTTTTTGTCTCCTTTCCATAAATGGGATTTCATTTCTGATTTTTGTGTACTTCTTCCGTAAATCGTTTTTCTGCTTTTTTATAGATAAAACCATATGTTTTACTGTTTGTTTTTTCTCCAGGCATCAAGGCGTTTCTTTATTTCCGCTTCAAAACCCTGCTGTGTTGGATTATAAAACACTTTATGGTCAGGCATATATTCCTGTTCTATAAAATGATTGTTGAAACTATGTGGGTATTTGTATCCTTTTCCGTGGCCCAATGCTTCACCATCGGCACTGGCATCTTTTAAATGATCAGGCACCTCTCTTAATTTACCAGACTTTACTTCTTCTGATGCTGCAACAATACCCATGTAGCTGGCGTTTGATTTAGGAGCAGTAGAAACATATACAACAGCCTGGGCTAAAGGTATTCTGGCTTCCGGCATACCAACAAACTCTACTGCATGCAATGTAGCTATAGCAATCTGTATAGCATTTGGATCTGCGTTTCCCACATCTTCGCTAGCAGCAACAATGATACGCCTAGCTATGAAACGGGGATCTTCGCCGGCTTCAAGCATTTTTGCAAGCCAGTATAATGATGCATCCGGGTCACTGCCTCTCATAGATTTTATGAATGCCGAAATATGATCATAATGCTGATCGCCGGATTTATCATATACAATTGCTTTTTTTTGCATAGATTCTTCTGCCAGGGGCAGGTCAAAAACGACAGTGTTATTTTTATCAGGTCTTGTGGTAAGAATTCCTACCTCAACAGCATTTAGCGCTTTTCTTGCGTCTCCTTCAGAATATTTGATTATGTGATCAAGGGCATCGTCTTTAATGTTTATTTCAATTCCGGAAAAACCCAAATCCGTATTTCTAAGGGAATTTACAACGATTTTTTTTATTTCTTCATTTGATAAGGCTTTAAACTGAAAAACCTGCGACCTTGAAATTAGAGCAGAGTTTATATAGAAGAACGGATTTTCCGTAGTTATTCCGATTAAGGATATGACACCTTTTTCTACATAAGGCAACAGGGCGTCCTGCTGGGTTCTGTTAAAGTGGTGGATTTCATCTATAAGAAGAAGGGTTCTGGTGCCGTTTAAGATTCTACGGGATTTTGCTTCATCAATGATTTTGCGTAAATCTGGAATACCTATGATTACAGCATTGGTTTCTATAAAATTTGATTTGGTTTTTTGCGAAATTATCCTGGCAAGCGCACTTTTTCCTGTACCGGAAGGTCCAAAAAATATAAGGGAATTTATAGCATCGGATTCAATCATTCTTCTTAGAAGTTTACCAGGCCCAATGATGTGCTCCTGTCCGAAGTAATCATCAATGGTTTTTGGTGAAACCCTTAATGCCAAAGGTTTGATAGGCCCTGAAATTTCGGGGTGTTTAAAAAGTCCTGTTTCTTCAATTTCTATTTGTTTCATAGCAAGTCCATTTTCCCGCATTTCTGCACTCTCAATCCATTTTATTAATGGCTTTTTGCTATTAATAAAAAAACCCCGTGATGCCGTATCAACAAGTTATTTAAAATATTATTATTGCAATACTTTACTTGTTAATCCAACAGTACAGGGTAAAAATAAATTATGAAAACAATGATTAAAGAACTTTTTACAATACCTGGTCTATAATAATAGATAATTCATCCGTTTTCTTATTTACCATTGATTGTAATTTCTCGTAATTTGTTTTCATGTTAAATAATTCGTCTGTGATATTAAGTGCCGTCAATAATGCGATGTCGTAACTTCCTACCCTGTCCGTATTGGATTTGGCTTCTTTGAATTTCTCTTCTACATATTTAGCCCTTGCCTGGGCTTCTAAAGGATCTATGTCGCCTTCGATTGGATATGTTCTACCTAAAATTTCGACAAAAATGCGTTCTTTCATCAAATTCCGGCATCAGTGAATTTATTGAGCAGTTTGCTGAGTTTTTCCTTAATTTGATTCTTTTGGTCAACAAAACCGTCATATTCTACCTTGGATTTTTTTAAATCCTGCTTATCTTTTTCAAAATAGCTTAATTCTTCTTTAAGTTTTTCGTTTTCTAATGCTAAATACGCTGTTTTTTCTGTTAATTTCCTAACTTTTTGATCAAGATTGCTGATTTTTTGCTCCATACTGCATCATATAATAAAATGCCGGTAGTGTCAAGTAGTTCTGAGGGTAATTCCATGCTTACCTAACCTGTCAAGAAGGTGGGTTACTTTGTTGTTTATTTCATCATCAGTCATTGTTTTCGATTTATGGTTGAAATATAAAGTAAAACTTAAACTTTTCATGTCTTTATGAATTTTATCGCCTTTATAAATGTCAAATAGCCTGGAGGATACTGAGATATCATTTGAGTTCAATTTTGATATTTCTTCAGCAATTAAACTATAATTAAGTTCTTCCGGAGCTAATACAGACAAATCTCTTTTTGATGTAGGCATTGTGGAAAACTGAACAAATTCTTTATTCTGTGATTTTGCTTTTAATAATTGTTCTAAATTTATTTCTGCATAGTAAATATTCTGCTCAATATCCTTCAAATAATTAGAATCTAAAAGGCCGAACGATGCTATGGCTTCCCCGTTTTTGGCATGAATTACCGCAGAAACAGTTTTATCATAATAGCTTTCTGTATTTTCATTCGTTATTTCCCTAAAATCCGTTAGATTGAAAACTTTTGCCAGCAGTTCCTGTACCAAGCCTGAAACATAATAAAAATCTATGGGCTTGACTTTTACATTCCATTGAGTTGATTCTATGTTACCTTTCAGTATTAAAGCAAGACTGTATTCTTCGGAGACTTTATTTGAGGTTTTCCGGAAATTATATGTCTTACCAAACTCATAAAGTTTTATATCTGTTATCTGATTATTCAAATTATGATTCAAATTACTTAACAGTGAAGGAAGCAATGACGGCCTTAAATATTGAGTATCTTTTGATAAAGGATTATCAATTTCTATAAGCATATTATCTTCAGAAATTATTGCAGATAGGTCATTTTTATAAAAACTATAGTTCAGTGCTTCGTATATACCTTGGCCTGACATAAACATCTGTACTTTTCTCTGTACCTCTATTACCGGTTCAATTTCCAGGTTTTCCTGTAAACTAGAAATACGCAGAGTAGCAGGAACAGTATCGTATCCTTTAATTCTAGCTACGTCTTCTATAAGATCTATTTCTTCATTTACATCTATCCGAAACGAAGGAACTTCGACGCTTAGATTATCATCCTGTGGTTCTATCCGCATCTGAAGCCTCTGAAGAATGTCTACTATATCCTTTTTTTCATATGAAGTCCCCAGCACTTTATTTACCTGTGACGTTCGTAAAAACATTTTTTTATTTTTATTTTCTTTTGAATAAACATCATGAGAGCTTACAAAATTTCCCTGGGCAACTTCTAATATTAGATAAATTGCCCGCTTGTAAGCCATTTCGCTGTTATCCCAGGAACAACCTCGTTCAAATCTATATGACGCATCTGTAGATACATTCAGAGCATTCCTGGTACTTCTTATTGACGACGAATTAAATAGGGCGCTTTCAAGGATTATGTTTTTTGTAATCTCCGTTACCCCTGATTTTTCTGCTCCTATTACCCCAGCAATTGCTTGGGCGGATTTCGAATCTGCTATTACTAGCATATCTGATTTTAACTTGTATTCTATACCATTTAATGCTGTTACTTTTTCGTCTTGATTTGCTTTTCTTACTACAATTTTGCTGTCTGACATTTTTTCAATGTCAAAAGCATGAAGAGGATGTCCAATTTCAAGCAATACATAATTTGTTATATCTACAATATTGTTAATTGGTCGCAACCCATGACTTATGAGCCTGAATTTTATTCTATTGGGAGATTCTTTTACTGATACATTACTGATGTATGAGGCTATATATCTTGAACAGAGTTCATCGTTTTGTATTTCTACCGGGATATGATCATCCATTGTTTTTCTTGGCACATACAACTCCGGAGTTCTTAAATTTATTGCCAGTTTAGCTGATAATTCTCTTGCTATACCCATTACACTTAAACAATCAGGTCTGTTTGGGGATACCGCAATATCAAAAACAACGTCTTTTAAATCATATAATGAATTCAATGATTTACCTAAAGGTGTGTCCGGAGGCAATATCATTATCCCGGCATGGTCTTGGTTTATGTTAAGTTCTTTTGATGAACAAAGCATACCGTCAGAATTTTCGCCACGAATTGAAGATAACTTTATCTCCAAACCATTTGGCATCACGGATCCTGGCAGAGCTAATGGGACTACATCACCTGCTTTTATGTTTTTTGCCCCGCATACAATTGAATACACTTTCTGGTCATCAATAACCCTGCAAAGAACAAGTTTGTCAGCATTAGGATGTTTGCTTATTTCTTCTATTTTAGTTGAAATTACTAAATCCGGAATATTGAAAGGCACCGATATTTCTTCAATTTCAAAACCTATGGATTGAAGTATTCCGGCAATCTGTTCCGGTGTATAATTATCAATTTGAATGAATTCTTTAATCCAGTTATAGGATACTTTCATATTTCTAAAATTGCCTCAAGAATCTCAGGTCATTTTCGTAAAACAACCTCATATCATTTACTTTGAATTTTAACATTGCCAACCGCTCTATACCTATACCAAAAGCAAATCCTGTATACTTTTCTCTGTCAAATTTTACATAATCAAACACTCTTGGATTTACCATTCCACAACCCAATGCTTCCAGCCATCCTGATTTTTTGCATATACTGCATCCTTTTCCCGAACAGAAAACACAGCCAATATCCATTTCTGCCGAAGGTTCCGTGAAAGGAAAATATGATGGCCTGAACCTCACGGATATTGTTTCACCAAAAAATCTTTTAGCAAAACACTCAAGAGTTGCCTTAAGATCTGCAAATGTCACATTTGCATCTACCGCTAGACCTTCTATCTGATGAAACACTGCTGAGTGGGTGGAATCCACAGCCTCATTTCGATACACTCTTCCCGGAACAATTATTCTAATTGGTGGTTTAACTTTTTCCATTATTCTTACTTGTACTGGTGAGGTGTGTGTTCTTAACAAAACTTTTAAATTATTCCCATAAGTGTTAAATTCATTTTTTATATAGAACGTGTCCTGTAAGTCTCTTGCAGGATGATCTTTTGGTATGTTTAATGCTTCAAAATTATAATAATCTGTTTCAATTTCAGGACCTAATGCTATCTGAAACCCTAATGATTCAAATATACTTATGATTTTATCTTTTATTTGTGTCAGAGGATGTGAATTGGCAAATTTAACTGGATATCCCGGAAGAGACAAGTCAGCGTTATTCTTTTTTGAGTTGTTTTTAGAATTTTTGTTTATTTCTTTTTGCTTATTTTCAAATAGATTTTCAGCGTTTGTTTTTAATTCATTCAGCACTTTGCCATATTTCTTTCTATCGTCTATTTCAATGTCAGGCAAAAGCTTTAAAACAGACTGTATGCTTCCTTTCCTTCCTAAATATTTGTTTTTTAGATTAGATATAGCTTCCGAGTTCGAAGTATTTCCCAATTCTTTGTTTAATTCTTTAGAGATGTTTTCTATTTTTGATTGGATCGATGATGAGTCAGTGTCTTTGTGAGGGGTTTTCATAAACCTACAAGTCTTTCAAGATGTTCTTTTGCCAGCTTATAGTTTGGTTCTATGGATAACGCCTTTTCGTACATTTCTTTTGCTTCAGAAACAATGTTTTTACTTTCGTAAACCAAACCAAGATTGTAATAAATTTCTGCCTTAACTGGATTTATCTTTACTGCTTTCCTGAATTCATCTATAGCTTGGTCATATTTTCCGTTAACAAAGTAGAACTTTCCCATTTCCAGGAGAGCATCATCTTTTGTTTCCGTATGTTCTAATTTTTCCGAATTTTTCTTTGCCATATTAAAGTTGTTTTATTGCGTCTATATCTGCTTCTCTTCCTATTACATAAACTATATCGCCTTCCATTAATTCTTCATCAGCCAGAGGCGCTATATTAATGTCAACTTTAAAATCACTTTCACCTGAATCAGTCAAAAAAGGTGTTTTTCTTTTTACTGCTATTATTGTCACATTGAACTCGGGTCGTAAATTTGACTGCCTGATTGTTTTTCCCCAAAATTTCTTTGGCAGCATTATTTCTACAATATTGTATTCTGGGGACAATTCGATTTCTTCTATTATATTAGGGGAAATCAGGCTTTGACCTAATTTTTTTGCCATCTCCAGTTCGGGATATATTATTCTGTCAGCACCTAACTTTGCTGCTATTTTAGCGTGCATTGAATTTATACTTTTTACTATAACTTTCTTAATTCCAAGTTCTTTTAAGTGTAATGTAGCTAAAATACTATCTTCGAGATTTTCACCTATGGCTATAATTCCAACATCAATGTCTTTTAAATTCAATGCTTTTAAAACCTTATCATCAGTTGCGTCGGCTATAATTGCTTTTGTTACACTTTGGGATATTTCATTGACTTTTTTTTCATTATTATCAATGGCAATTACTTGGGCACCTTTTTCTGAAAGGTACTTAGCAACGTTCATTCCAAATGTTCCAAGACCAATTACAAGGAATTGATTGTCTTTCATCGGCAGTTTTCCGGATATAATTCAGGTAGTCCCTATTTTGCAACGGAACCCTTTACGAGTTCTGCAAGGTTTGTAAATGCAGCTTTGTCATTTACTGCCATGTCTGCCAGCATTTTCCTATTGATTATTATGCCTTTTTTATGCAGACCATCAATAAATTTATTATATGGAAGGTTTAATTCTCTCGCGAGAGCATTTATACGGGTAATCCATAACTTCTTAAAATCTCTTTTTCTTTTCTTCCTGTCAATATATGAACGTTCCAGCATTTTCTCAACATGCTGGTGTACCATCCTCCATCTATTGCTTTTATTTGAATAGCTGCCTTTCGCCATTCTAAAAACTTTTTTCTTTCTTTGTCTTGTGTATACTACGCTTCTTACTCTCATTTTATTATCACCTATTTCCCAGAGCCATTTTTATAGTTTTTCTTTCAGGTCCGCTTAACACTTCGGTTCTACGTAAATTTCTTCCGCGATTTCCAGACATACCTGTAAGAAGATGCCTCTGACCAGCTTTTCTGTATTTTACTTTTCCTGTGCCTGTAATTTTGAATCTTTTCTTTGCTCCGCTGTGTGTTTTTAGTTTGTTCATTTTTTTAGTGGCGAAAATTGGACTATCAGCCTATTCCCTTCAAATTTTGGTTCAAAATCAACGGCAGCTATGTCTTTTAAAGTTTCCCTGATTTTTACAACCAGTTCTTTTCCGATATCTTGGTGAGTCATTTCTCTTCCCAGAAATAAAACGGTAAATTTAACCTTATGTTTCTTTTCAAGAAAGTCTTTAGCGTGATTGATTTTAAACTGTAAATCGTGTTCCCCGATTACGGGACGCATTCTTATTTCTTTAATAACCTGCGTTTGCCTGTTTTTCTTACGTTGTTCTTTTAGTTTCTGATTCTGCTCGTATTTATATTTTGAGAAATCAATAATTTTACAAATCGGCGGATTTGATGTAGGAACGATTTCTACTAAATCTTTTCCGCTTTCTCGTGCAAGTTTTATGGCTTCCTGCGTAGGGTTTACCCCTAACTGCTCGCCTGTTTCGCTTAAAACTCTTACTTGTGGTACTCTTATGTATTCGTTTATCCTAACTCTTGGTTCTCCAGGTTTCACTTTTTAAAATTATTACCTCTCTATTAAATTTTACTATTGTGCCAATAATGTACTATAAGATACAAAAAATATTATTCTATGTCAAGATGTTTATTTATTCAGGAGTGTTTTTTAAAATCAACGCGGTAAAATCTTCATAACTCATTTCGTTAGTTATTTTGCTTCCATAAGATCTTACAGAAAGTTTGTTGTTCTGCATTTCTTTTTCACCTATAATAACTATATAAGGTGTTTTTGAAGTTTGGGCATCGCGAATTTTATAATTCAATGTCTCATTACGTAGGTCAAACTGGCTTCTTATGCCACTCTTTATAAGTCTGCCGTTAAGATCTTTAACAAAATCTGCAACTTTATCGTTAATTCCTATTATTTTAGATTGAACCGGGGCAAGCCAGACAGGAAAGGCTCCGGCGTAATGCTCTATCAGTATACCAAAAAATCTCTCTAGAGAACCCATCAGTGCTCTGTGGATCATAACAGGTTTTTCAGGCTGGCTCTCTTCGTTCATGTATTCCATTTCAAATGCTTTTGGTAGGTTGAAATCTATCTGTATTGTAGAACACTGCCATGATCTTCCTATACAGTCCTTAATCTTTATATCAATTTTGGGACCATAAAAAACCCCCTCTCCCGAATCTATATTATATGAAAGGCTTAATTTTTCCAATGCATTTTTTAATGCAAAAGTAGCTTTTTCCCAATCTGTAAGTTCCCCTGTATATTTTTCAGGCCTTGTGCTCAAAAAAACATCAAATTTATCAAACCCGAAAGTTTTCAGTACAAAAACAACAAATTCTATGACATTTATTATTTCAGCTTCCAGCTGATCTTGTCTGCAGTAAATATGTGCATCATCTTGTGTAAAACCTCTTACTCTCATTAGCCCGTGCAATACTCCGCTTCTTTCATATCTATATACAGTGCCAAGTTCAGCATAACGGATAGGTAGGTCTCTATAGCTTCTTAAATGTGATTTATAAACAAGTATATGAAAAGGACAATTCATCGGTTTTATCTGATAATCCTGTCCATCAACATCAATTGGTGCGTACATATTTTCTTTGTAAAAATTAACATGTCCGCTTGTTTTCCATAACTGTAGATTTGCAATATGCGGAGTATTTATAAGGCTATAATCATTTTTTAAATGAGCATTTTTCCAAAAATCCTCAATTACCTTCCTTATTATAGCACCTTTGGGGTGCCACAATATTAATCCAGCGCCAACTTCATCTTGAATGCTGAACAAATCAAGTTCTTTTCCTAATTTCCTATGATCTCTGGCTTTTGCTTCTTCCAAAAGTTTGAGATAATTACTTAAATCATCTTTTGAATAAAATGCAGTACCATATATTCTTTGCAATTGTTCTCTTTTTTCATCACCGCGCCAGTAAGCACCAGCAACTGAAAGTAATTTGAAATATTTTATTTCACCGGTTGTATTTAAGTGAGGCCCCTTGCAAAGATCAGTAAAATTGCCCTGTGTATAAAATGTTACCTTATCGTTCGAAATAGCATTTATCAGTTCTACTTTGAATTGTTGATTATTTTTCTTAAAAAAATCAATAGCTTCTTGTTTTTCAATATCTTTTTTCAGGAAAGTATAATTATTTTTTATTATTTCATTCATCTTTTTTTCTATTTTTTCAAGATCTTCTGGCAGGAAGTGGGTTTCTGAATAAAAATCATAGTAAAAACCATTGTCTATAGATGGGCCTATCGCAAGTTTTATACCAGGGAATAACTCTGTAACAGCTTGTGCCATTACATGACTGGTGGAATGTCTTAATTTTTCTAATTCTATGTTGTTTTCCATGGTTTTTTACGATATTTACAAATGATTAAAATGGGCGATACAGGACTCGAACCTGTGACCCCTACGATGTCAACGTAGTACTCTAACCAACTGAGCTAATCGCCCGCTAATTCAAGAACCAGCATTTAAAAAAAAGGTGCGGGCCGGATTTGAACCGGCGAATCACAGTTTTGCAGACTGTTCCCTTGCCACTTGGGTACCGCACCTTTATCAAAGGTTGAAAAGTTTAACATAATTTAAATTACAAGTCAAGAGATTTAGTATAAACTCTTGTCGGAAAATTAGATTTAGCTGTTTATTTGAAGAATATAAAGTTCTAATTCACCTGCCTAAAACATCACATCTACACAGTTTGACGTAAATTTAATCTTAATTTGACATCTACTTAAAAAAATGTAAATATAATTAGCAATAAACAAATTTATTAAAAGAGGTGTAAATAATGATTATAGGTATTGTTAAAGAAATCAAAAAAAATGAATGCAGAGTTTCAATGGTCCCATCCGGAGTTGAATCTCTGGTTAAAAAGGGACATAAGGTTCTTGTGGAAAAAAGTGCCGGCTGTGGCAGCGGAATAACTGACAGGGATTATAGTAATGCTGGTGCAATAATGAAAAAAACACCTAAAGAAATTTTTGCAATTTCAGATATGATTGTCAAAGTTAAAGAACCACTTCCCCAGGAATTCCCTCTAATTCGCCAAAATCAGATAGTATTTACTTATTTTCACTTTGCTGCTGACGTAAAACTTACAAAGGCGTTAGTAGAAAGAAAAGCCATTGCCGTAGCCTATGAAACAATTGAAGAACGTGGAACACTACCCTTATTAACCCCAATGAGTGAAATAGCTGGTAGAATGGCTGTACAGGAAGGCGCAAAATATCTTGAAAAACCCATGATGGGTAAAGGCGTACTTCTTGGAGGAGTTCCTGGTGTTGCTCCATGCAAAGTTGTTATAATAGGTGGAGGCATTGTAGGCACAAATGCTGCAAAAATGGCATCAGGCCTTGGTGCGCACGTTACCATTCTTGACGTAAACCTTGACCGTTTAAGATATCTCGACGATATAATGCCAAAAAACGTTACTACCCTGATGGCAAATAGTTATACAATAAGAGAACAGGTAAAAAATGCTGATCTTGTTATAGGTGCGGTGTTAATCAAGGGAGCAAAAGCACCGGTACTTGTAACGCGCCAGATGATTGCATCCATGGCCCCGGGATCGGTAATTGTAGATGTTGCAGTAGATCAGGGCGGCTGTATAGAAACAATCCATGCTACCACACATAATGACCCGGTATATATCGTAAATGGCGTTGTTCACTACGGTGTCGCTAACATGCCTGGAGCCGTAGGCAGAACTTCTACTTTTGCGTTGACTAATGCAACTTTTCCCTATATCCAAAAAATTGCAGATGAAGGCATCAAAAAAGCTATTAAAAAATATCCCCCTTTAGCGCTTGGAGTGAATATGTACTCAGGCAAAATAACTTACAAAGCTGTTTCTGAAACTTTTGGTATGGAATACACGCCTTTAGAACAATTGCTGTAAGCTTTTTTGACCTAAATTTGACTTTAAAAAACATAAAATGTATAATTTGGCGTAAAATAGGAGGATTAAAATGTCTGAAGTTACACTTAAGAATGTAGTAAAGCGATATGATAAAGTTTTGGCTGTAAACAGCGTAAATTTTGAAATAAGAGACAGAGAATTCTGTGTTATTGTAGGCCCTTCGGGTTGCGGAAAATCGACGACATTAAGAATGATTGCTGGTCTTGAAGAAATCACTGAAGGTGAAATTTGGATAGGAAACAAAAAAGTTAACGATGTTCCACCGAAAGATAGGGACATTGCCATGGTATTTCAAAACTATGCCCTTTATCCGCATATGAAAGTTAAAGAAAACATGTCTTTCGGTTTAAGACTCAGGGGTTATACCAAAGAAGAAATTGAACAACGTGTTTCTAATGCCGCAAACATACTTGACATAAATACCCTTCTTGAAAGAATTCCAAAAGCACTTTCCGGAGGACAGAGACAAAGAGTTGCCCTTGGTAGAACAATAGTGCGCAAACCCAAGGTTTTTTTATTCGACGAACCACTTTCAAACCTTGATGCAAAGCTTCGCCTTCAGATGAGAGCCGAATTGAAAAAACTCCACGAAAGGCTTCAGACAACCAGCATATATGTAACTCATGACCAGGTAGAAGCAATGACTCTGGGTGATAAAATTGTTATTATGAAAGACGGCCTTATTCAGCAAATCGCCGACCCAATAACAATCTACTCAAAACCGGCGAATAAATTTGTAGCAGGTTTTATAGGATCCCCTGCTATGAACTTCATTGATTGTCAGGTAGTAAAGAAAAATAATAATGAACTATGGCTTGATGAAGGGAAGATCCAGGTTAAGGCTCCTGAAGAATACAATGACGTTTTAATGCCTTATGTGGACAAACCTGTTGTTTTCGGCATGAGACCTGAAGACATTGTTGACAGATTATATTCCAGTATTTCAACTCCAGATAATACAGTTATGGTAACGGTGGATGTTATAGAACCATTGGGAAATGAAACACTTCTTCATTTAACAACCGGGAAAAATTTATTTATTGCAAGAGTAAATCCTTACAATCAAATTAAGATGCATCAGAGTTTAGAAATTACTTTTGATTTATCAAAAATGCATGTCTTTGATAAAGACACGGAGTTGGCAATAATATGAACGAACAAAAATACCTTATTAGATTAAAATGGATCTCAATTCTTGTTTTTTCGTTTTTGATGATAGGCATTGTTTTTTTTGGAAAAGCATCTCTTCCCTATTTACTTCAAACATTTACTCCTAAATTTCTCAATGTAGCCTATGTTGTATCCAGTTTTATAATTTCAGCTCTCTTCATTTCCGGGCTTTTCTCTTTCATCAACAGACTTTACCTTAAAATGAAACATTTTGAAGATGAACTTGAAGAAACAAATATTCTTAATAGAAAAATGACTGAAGAATCAGAAAAAAAGAACCTCACCCTGAGTCAGAAAAACGAAGAACTTTCCAATATGCACAAGATCATCAGAGAAATGACTCAAACCATGGATTTAGATAAAATTCTTGATGTTATTCTTGAGAGTATCTGTAAGTATTTAAATTACGACAGGGCAATTATTTGTCTTATAGAAGAAGAAAAAAGAATCCTCAAGCCATTTCACAATCTGGGGGTAGAAAATCAGGAACTCCTTAACAAAACAGAAATCTCTCTTTCTTTAAAAGACAATCCGATAGTTCAAGCTGTCCTTGAAAAAAAGCCTAAAATATTGAAATGGAAAGAAGATCTTAACATTCCTTTTTCTGGAAATGTTGCAGAGATTAAAAATAAACCTATAGTAGGAGTTATCCCGCTCGAAGCAAGAGGAAACATAATAGGTGTACTTATCGTAGACAACTCAAAAAGCAAACAACTTCTTGAAGAAAGAAATTTAAGAGAACTATTGGTGTTCACAAACCAGGCAGGCCTTGCTATTGAAAATGCTCGCCTTTATGAAACAGAAAAACTGTTTAAAGAACAGCTTCAAAACCAGGTAAATCTGGCTGTACAAAAACTTGAACAAACCCAGGCACAGCTGATTCAGAGCGAAAAATTATCTGCGCTAGGAGAAATGGCCGCAGTAGTAAGCCATGAGGTAAGAAACCCTCTTTCTACTATAAGAGGTTCTGCTGAACTTATTGACGAGACAATACCTGCAGATAATCCTAATAAAAAGTATTCAAATTTTATTTTGCAGGAAGTAGACCGTCTAAATAGAATAGTAACAGATATCTTAAGTTTCAGCCAGATTCCAAGGCTTATCCTCAAAAAAACAAATTTAAACGACATAGTAGATCAACTATGCTCGTTTCTTCAGGCCAGTGATTTTGTTAAGTACGATATTAAATATTTTGGCCTTTTAGACAAGAATCTTCCTCAAGTAAATATTGATGTTGAACAATTAAAACAGGTTATACTAAACATAACTCAAAATGCTTGTCATTTCATGGTAAACCGGCCCTTGAGACAGCTTGAAATTAAAACATATTTCGACGACAAATATATTTATCTCAAAATATCAGATACCGGTGCTGGTATACCACCTGAAAATGTTGGAAAGATTTTTGATCCGTTTTTTTCTACAAAAACCAAAGGCACAGGCCTAGGCCTGGCAATATCAAGAAATATAATCAATGCTCATAAAGGGAAAATAATAGTAGAAAGCAAACTGAACTCAGGTTCAGTTTTCACCATATCACTACCTATTGAAGGTTAGAAACGCTGGTTAGCAACAAATGAAATCAATAATGGTTGTAGAAGACGAAGAGCTTCTATCTCAAATATACGAAGATGCATTAAAAGGAAATTATAAGGTTATAGTTTTTAAAACAGGAAAAACAGCCTTACAGTACCTTGAAAATAATAAGCCTGACCTGGCAATCCTGGATGTAAAGCTTCCCGACATGTCAGGACTGAAACTGGTTACAGAAATCCGCAGAAAATACTTTATCCTGCCAATAATAATGTGTACCGCCTACGATACGTTCCGTTCTGATTTCGACCTTTGGACCGCAAAAATATCAGATTACCTTGTAAAACCAATCGTTCTGGATGAATTGAAAAAGAAAATTAAGAAAATATTAGGCGAATAGTTTTTCCCACTTGAGCAAACACATGAAATATATCATAGGTGTAGATTTAGGCGGTACTACTGTTTCTATTGGTTTATTTAATTCAGATTTAAAACTTATTAACAGCATAGTCCTATCCACTGAAGCCCACAAAGGCGTTGATTACATACTTTCAAAAATCTCTTCCTCTGTTTTAAACCTGATCAAATCCCGCAAAATAAGCAAAAAAGATGTTTTAGGTATCGGCTTTGGTTCTCCCGGGCCCCTGGATACAAAAAAGGGCATCATTCATTTCTGCCCTAATTTAAAAGGATGGAAAAATGTGCCGTTGGTAAAAATTGTCAGCAGTAAAACCGGCATATCTACGTACTTGGAAAATGATGCTAATGCCGCAGCTTATGGTGAATGGCGCATGGGCAGCGGTAAAGGTGTATGCAACATGCTTTTTGCTACTCTGGGCACCGGGATTGGCGGCGGGCTGATTCTAAACGGTGAATTATATCACGGCAAAGATGATGCCGCAGGCGAACTGGGACATGTAATACTTTTCCCAGACGGCATCAAATGCGGATGCGGCTCAAAAGGTTGTATTGAAATGTATGCCTCTGCAACCGGCATAGTAAGAAGGGCAAAAGAAGCACTGAATACAAGCACCATACTTACATCAAAAGACGTTTATTTAGCGGCTTTAAAGAAAAACAAGATTGCTTTGAATATTATGGAAGAAACCGGCAGATTTTTGGGCATTGTATTTTCAAGCATTATAAATCTGCTTAATCTGGACATGATTGTCATTGGCGGAAATGTGTCCAATGCAGGCGAAATGCTTCTTAAACCTATTAGAAAAGAAATCATCAGAACCGCTATGTACCCTGCAAAAAACATAAAAGTTATTAAAGCTAAACTCGGGCCGAATGCCGGCATGATTGGTGCCGCCTGCCTGGTTTTGGACCGGATAAATAAATAATTTATATCTGTGTTTTTATAAAAAAATACCACCTTTTAAAATGGTGGTTTTTTTATTTATTGAAAGGTTCTGTTTTTACTTTTTCGGGGTTTCGTGATATTCCTGGAGAGATTTTACGGTCATTTCACCTTTCAACATAGATTCTATTCCGTTTACAGCAGCTTGTGCACCTGAGATGGTAGTAATATAAGGTATGTTATACATTACACCTACACCTCTTATGGAAATATTATCGGATTGTGTTTTTTCTTCTGCTGCAGGTGTGTTTATAATAAGATTGATTTCCCTGTTTTTAATTAAATCTACTACGTTTGGCCTGCCTTCATGGACTTTAAATATATGTGTTGTTTTAATTCCGCTTTTTGATAATACGTTTGCCGTGCCGTGAGTGGCAATGATTTCAAAACCCATATCCGCCAGTTTTTTTGCAACTAAAACAATAGATCTCTTGTCTTTGTCTTTTACGCTTATGAAAACTTTGCCTTTCAGTGGCAGTGCGCCGCCTGCTGCTATCTGAGACTTGGCAAAAGCTCTGCCAAAATCTGTATCTATGCCCATAACTTCTCCGGTAGATTTCATCTCCGGGCCCAGCACCGGGTCTACACCCGGAAAACGGTTAAAAGGAAACACCGCTTCTTTAACTGCTATATGGTCTATAGTTACTTCTTTAGTTATTCCCAACATCTCCAGCGTTTTACCTGCCATCACTCTGGCGGCAATTTTTGCCCACGGCACCCCAGTAGCCTTGCTTACAAAAGGTACTGTTCTTGAGGCTCTGGGGTTCACTTCCAGGACATATACCATATCATTTTTTATGGCAAACTGAATGTTCATTAAACCTATGACTTTTAGTTCTTTTGCAAGGGCATAGGTATTTTCTTTAATCTTTTTTACTATTTCATCACTTAAGGAAAACGGAGGTATGGTGCAAGCGCTGTCTCCGGAATGAATGCCCGCTTCTTCAATATGTTCCATAATACCGCAAATAATACATTTTTCTCCGTCAGCCACCGCATCTACATCAATCTCAATAGCATCTTCCAGGTATTTATCAATCAGAATCGGCCGTTCCGGTGAAGCATCAACGGCTTTTTTCATGAATCTCTCAAGAGCAACCTCATCATAAATAAGTTCCATCGCGCGGCCGCCTAAAACATAAGAAGGCCTAACTAATACAGGGTAACCAATTTCTTTTGCTACCTTTTTTGCCTTTTCAAACGTTACTACAGTACCGTTATCCGGCTGGCGCAGTTTAAGTTTTTTAAGCATTTGCTTAAATCTTTCTCTGTCTTCTGCACGGTCAATACTGTCAGAGGAAGTCCCCAATATACGTACCCCTGCATTTTTTAAAGGTACAGACAAGTTTAGAGGCGTCTGTCCGCCGAATTGGACAATAACACCCATGGGATCTTCCTTTTCTAAAATACTCATCACGTCTTCAAAGGTAAGGGGTTCAAAATAAAGTTTGTCTGAAGTATCATAATCTGTGCTAACAGTTTCAGGATTACAGTTTATCATAATTGTTTCAAAACCGTCATCTTTAAGCGCAAAAACGGCATGCACGCAGCAGTAATCAAACTCTATACCCTGTCCTATTCTATTGGGCCCGCCGCCTAAAATCACTATTTTCTTTTTGTTTTCCATGACACATCCCGATTTTATTATTTTTTAGAAACTTAAACCTTTTTCCTTGCTTACAACTATTGTTTCTTCTCTGGTTCTTCCCATAGAAATCAAAGATATTTTTGTGCCTGTAAGTTGTTCCAGCCGTTCCACATATTTTCTTGCATTTATTGGGATATGCTTAAAATCTGTTGTACGTATATCTTCATAAAAACCGGGCATTTCAATATAGACAGGTTTACAGTTTGCCAGTATTTCTCTTGAATAAGGAAATTCCCTGATAATGGTTCCTTTGTATTTATAAGCTACGCATATTTTCAGCGGGCTAATGCCTTTAAGACAATCTAATTTTGTTACAGCAAAACTGTTTATCCCGTTAATCCTTACGCTATGGCGTACGCTTACCGCATCAAACCAACCGCATCTTCTGGGCCTGCCGGTTGTGGCTCCATATTCCAGGCCTTTCTCCCTTAAATGATTTCCTAAATCATCTTTAAGTTCCGTAGGAAACGGGCCCTCTCCAACTCTGGTAGTATATGCTTTTATTATTCCTAAAACATAATTTACCTTTGTCGGAGGAAATCCCGCACCGATGCATAAACCGCCGCTTATCGGGCTTGAGGATGTCACGTATGGATAGGTACCGAAATCAATATCAAGTAGGGTTCCCTGTGCACTTTCAAACAGTATTCTTTTATTTTTCTTATCTGCTTCTTCTAGCATAAGGGCGGTATCCGCCATCATGGGAAGCAGAAAATTTCTCCATCTGTTATAATTCTTCATTATTTCCTGCTTCAGTTTCTTTTCCGTAGTAACCTGCTTCAATATAGGCATTTTCTCACGGATGTTTTTATCCAGCAGGTCAACAAAAGTATCTTTTTCTACAAAATCGCACAGTCTTATTCCGATTCTCACTACTTTATCAGCATAAGCCGGGCCGATACCACGTTTAGTGGTACCAATTCTAATTTTCCCTTTTTCACGCAGTTCATCAAGCAGTTTGTGATAAGGCAGTATCATGTGAGCCGCTTTGCTTATAAACAATCTTCCTTTTACGGGTATTTTTTTCTTTTTTAACAATGATACTTCCTGATATAAAGATTCCGGGTCAAAAACCACACCGTTTGCTATAAGGCAGATTTTTTTCGGAAAAACTATTCCTGAAGGTATTGTATGCAGTACAAATGGTTTTCCGTCAAGGATAATAGTATGCCCTGCATTCGGCCCGCCCTGGTATCTTACAACGTAATCAGCTTCATTTCCCAGAAAGTGAACAATTTTTCCCTTTCCTTCGTCACCCCATTGTGCTCCTAATATAACTAATGTGCTCATTTTGTCTCCATACCGATATTACGGCATTATTTTTCTATTTTAAGATTTGCATTTTTTTCTTCGACCTTTTTGGCTAACTGTATTTTAAATTGTTTTATTTTTTCTCTTAATGCGCTGTCTTTTACCCCTATTATCTGCGCAGCTAAAATAGCCGCGTTTTTTGCACCTGCCTTGCCTATAGCAACCGTTGCTACGGGTATGCCTGCAGGCATCTGAACGGTAGACAACAGTGAATCAAGGCCGCCTAAACTGTCTGTATGCATGGGAACACCTATTACCGGTAGTGGCGTAAGAGATGCCATTACACCTGCCAGATGTGCGGCGCCTCCGGCACAGGCAATTATTACTTCAAGGCCGTTTTTCTGTGCATTTGCGGAATAATCATGCGCTTTTTCAGGTGTCCTGTGTGCCGAAATTATATTGAACTCGTATGTTATACCAAATTCTGTAAGTGTTTCCAACATGTCTTTTATGTCGGGTAAATCTGATTCACTGCCCAGTACAATTCCCACTAATGGTTTTGACATAATTCCTCCTGCCTACGGTAAGCTTTTTATATTTTTAACAGTTTTTCCCAATTTTTCACAACATTTTCAGTTTTTTTGTCTGCTATACCTATGTACTTTTGCGGATTTGTTATTATGTCCAGCTGTTTTTTTGAAAATTTGCTTAAGTATTGTTTCATGTCAGGGTCTTTTTTCATTAGCTCTACAAGAGGCTTTCCTGTTTGCACGGAACTTTTCACAAGTTCTCTTACGTATTCGTGGGCATCCGGATGGCCATTGTATGCCAAAATAATATAAATAGGCTCTGCCACAATTTTTCCGCTGCCCATTTCAAAATTCTTCAATAAAGCTTTTTCATCCACTTGCAGTTTTGAGCAGACTTTTATAAGTCTTCTTACGCTTGAATCAAAACCTACCAGCAGTTCCGGTATATATCTTTGGGAACAGGAATTTGTAAGGTCACGCTGATGTTCGCAGATCATATCAAGATAAGCGGTAACAATGCGCGGCATAAATATTTTAAACATACTTTTTACATTTTCAAAGTTGATAGGGTTTCTTTTCTGGGGCATAGTGGAACTGCCCACCTGCTTGCTTTCCTGCATTTCACATACTTCGGATATTTCAGAGCGCTGTAAATGGCGCATATCATCAGAAAAGTTTGCCAGCACCGCAAAAGCCGATATAATGCTGTGTATAAAATCCGTCACAGCTTCCGGCGGGACTATTTGGGTAGATATTTCAGCGGGTTTTAACCCGAGTTCTGCTAAAACATCACGTTCAAATTTTTCCGGGTCATCAAACAGCAGTGAAGTAGCGTTATAAGCACCCACAGCTCCGGAAAATTTGCCGGTCAGTTTATCTGTTGATTCCTGCAGATTTATTATTCTTGAACCCAGCCGGTGAACATACTGGGCTATAGTAAAACCGAAGGTAATAGGTTCTGCATGCTGGCCATGGGTTCTTCCCATTTGAACCGTGTTTTTATATTTCTTTGCCAGATCTATTAATATTTTTTCAAGTTTAATCAAATCAGGTATAATTACATTCTTTGCGGCATCGCGGTACCTGAGTATATTTGCTGTATCTACAATGTCATAGGAAGTAGCACCCAGGTGCACGTAAGGTTTTGCCCCATCGCTTACTTTAGCGCGGATTGCATTTGCCAGGGCTCTTATGTCATGTTTAATTCTTTTTTCTTCTTCATAGGTTTCCGATGCTGTTACTTTTTCTGCGGCCTTTATAACCTCAGCGGCTATCTTCTGGGGACAAATGCCTGTTTTTGCCAGCGTTATAACCAATCCTGCTTCAACTTTTGCTTTATATTTTACATACGCTTCTTCAGTAAGGTAAGCCCTTAATTCATCAACTGAATATCTAAAATCTGTTGGTGAAAACGCGTCATAATTTACCATTTTATTTCTCCCGGATTATTCTTTAATTATTACTCTTTTGCCTGAAATTACCAGTTTGTTTTCACAAAAGTACTTTACTGCTTTCGGAAATATTATATGTTCTTTTTCCAGCACTCTTTTATGCAGGCTTTCCGGAGTATCATTATCCATTACTGGCACAACATCCTGCAGTATTATAGCGCCCTTGTCATATTCTTCATCTACAAAATGCACTGTAGGTCCGGAAAATCTTGCACCTGACTTCAGCACCGCTTCATGCACATGATGCCCGTACATGCCTTCTCCGCCAAAGGCCGGCAATAACGCCGGATGAATATTTAGTATTCTGTTTCCAAATTCCGCTATAAAAGAAGGCGCCAGCTTCAGCAGAAAACCTGCCAGGCAAACCAGGTCTACGCTTCTGTTGTTTAATTCCAGCGCTGCCTTATCTGAAAATTCCTTCATATTCCTGCATTTTGACCTGTCTATAAGTATTGAATCAATGTTATGTTTTTTTGCCCTTTCTAAAACATAAGCATCTTTTTTGTTTGCTATCACTACTACCACTTCCCCGGGTATCATTCCTGACTCACAGGCATCAATGATTGCCTGCAGGTTTGTTCCCCCGCCGGTTGCCAGCACGCCGATTTTGCATTTTTTCATTGTTAAATTACCCTTATTTCTTTTTTACTTTTCAGGACTTCGCCAATTTCTATAGTGTCTTTAATTACTGATTGTACTTTTTTCACGTCTTTCGGCGCTACTATTAAAGTCATGCCGATACCCATATTAAGTACACGGTAAATTTCTTTATCATCTATTTTGCCTTTTTTCTGTATTATTTTAAATATTTCCGGCACTTCCCATCTGTCTTTATAAATCACACCCATACAATTATCCGGAAGAGCTCTTATGACGTTATCATAAAATCCTCCGCCGGTAATATGCGCCATACCTTTTAAAATCCCGGGATACCTGCTGTTTATGGCAAGAATATCTTTTACGTAAATCCTGGTTGGGGTCAATAGCACCTTGGCATGTTTTTTTAGTTCTGCAGTATTGAACACTTTGCGTACCAGAGAAAACCCGTTTGAGTGAAGGCCTGATGAAGGCACACCCAATATTACGTCTCCGGGTTTAATTTTTGAACCGTCTATGGTTTTATCCTTATCTACCAGCCCCACCGCAAAACCTGCCAGGTCATAATCATCATTCTGGTAAAAACCGGGCATTTCTGCGGTTTCTCCGCCAAGCAGAATGCAGTCTGACTGTTTACAGCCGTCTACAATTCCCTTTATTATTTGTTTTGCAATATCCAGTTTAAGTTTTCCTGTAGCAAAGTAATCAAGAAATAATACCGGCTTGGCACCGCAGGTAATGAGGTCATTTACATTCATAGCTACCAGGTCAATACCTACAGTATCGTGCTTCTTTAAAATATGGGCTATCTTAAGCTTTGTGCCTACCCCGTCTGTAGCGGCAACAATCATTGGCTTTTTATATTTCTTTGTATCTACCGGAAACAAGCCTGAAAAACCGCCAATTACAGGTGATATTTTTTTGATGTGATCTACAAACTTGTTTGCGGTGTCAATATCTACGCCAGATTTTTTGTAAGTTATTCCCATTTTATCTCCAATATTTTATTCGGCTAAATGCCTCAGCCCTTTTACTCCGATATCTCTTCTGTACTGCATGCCTTCAAACGTAATTTCCTTCATAGCTTCATAGGTTTTTTTAATTGCTGTATTTAATGTTTTGTCCCAGCCGGTTATGCCTAATACCCTGCCGCCCGAAGTTACTACTGAACCGCTTTCATTCATTGTTGTTCCCGCGTGGAATACCGCATTGCTTAAATAAGCGTTCATATATTCCAGCCCGCTGACTCTTTTACCGGTTTCATATTTGCCCGGATAGCCCTTGGATGCCAATACAACGCAGATACAACTGTCTTTTTTCCATTTTATTTTTAGTTTGGAAAGCTTGCCGTCAATTACAGCCTCAATGATATCCATAATATCCGTTTCAAGCAAAGGAAGCACGCACTGGGTTTCCGGGTCACCAAATCTTACATTAAATTCAAGAACTTTAATATTTCCCGAACAATCTATCATTATGCCCGCATAGATTATACCTTTAAATACAATTTTCTCTTTTTTCAGGCCTTTTATGAAGTTATCAAAAACCTGGGTTTTTGCTTTTGCTATAACGCTTTTTGTTACTACCGGGGCAGGCGCGTAAGCACCCATTCCGCCGGTGTTCGGGCCTTTGTCATTTTCAAATATTCTTTTGTGGTCCTGCGATGGCATCATTATTGATACGGTTTTACCGTCACAGAATGCCATAATGGAAGCTTCTTCGCCTTCAATGCGTTCTTCTATAATTATCTGTTTGCCGGCATCGCCGTATATTTTGTCTACCATCATTTTTGAAATAGTATCCTTCACTTCGTATAAATCCTGAGCTACCACCACGCCTTTTCCTGCACACAGGCCGTCAGCTTTTATAATGGAATACTTCTTTAACGGCAGGTCCCCGTTAACTTTATCTATATACTTTATGGCAGCGCTATAATTTTTGAATACCTGAAATTCGGCGGTTGGTATGCCGTGTTTTTTCATAAACACTTTTGAAAATACTTTTGAGCATTCCAGATTTGCGGCTTTCTTATTGGGGCCGAATATTTTCAAACCTTTTGACTCAAAGAAATTTACTATCCCCTGGCCTAACGGTACCTCTGGGCCTACTACCGTTATATCTATCTGGTTTGTTTTGACATATTTTACCAGTGCAGAAAAATCAGCTATGCTGATATTATCGCACGCAGCCAGTTCCGCCATACCCGCATTGCCCGGCACGCAGAATATTTTCTCTACCCTGGGGCTTTTGGATATTTTCCACACAAGGGCATGTTCCCTGCCGCCTGAACCGATAACCAATACTTTCAATTTTTTGTTCTTTGTTTTTTTTGCCATTAATCCTCCGGATAAATTACAGATTGTTTTTTATGTAATCTACTGCATTTTTAAATATATGAAACCCGCTTCCTGTTTCATCAAGTTCTTTGGCTGTCCAGGCAGCATGCTGATACTTCATAATGTATCTTTCCGGGTGCGGCATCATACCCAGCACCCTGCCTGTTTTATCACAAATACCGGCTATGTTTTCCTGCGCTCCATTAGGGTTATAAGGATAATCCGCCAGGTCACCTTCTTCGTCGCAATACTGGAACATTATTCTGCCGTTTTCTTCAAGCTCATCTGTGATACTTTCGTCTCTTGTAATAAATTTACCTTCTGCATGGGCAACAGGAAGCTGTATTATTTCCGGCAGGTTTTTTGTCCAGATGTTTGTGGTTTGTTGATTTGAAATTTGAGATTTGAAATTTGAAATTTTCAAATTCACCCACCGGCACTCAAATTTTGCAGAATCATTAAAACTCAAGGTCTGGGACTGCTCATTATCTATATCAAGCAGGCCTGTTTTTACAAGCACCTGAAACCCGTTGCAAATACCAATAATCAGTTTGCCGCTGTCAACGAATTTTTTAAGTTCACCCGAGAGCTGGTAAATCAGCTTATTGGCAAAAACTTTGCCTGCTGAAATATCGTCGCCAAAAGAAAATCCGCCAGGTATTGCCATTATATTATAATCTGACAGCTTAACCTCTTTTTTAAAAAGCCTGTTAATGTGCACTAAGTCTACGGTTTGCGCGCCAGCTGTTTTAAACGCATACCCCGTTTCTTTATCACAATTGGTTCCTGCTGTTCTTAATACTATTACTTTTGATTTCATTTTTTTACAGGCCTTTGAGCGTGCTTTGCCAGGCATCCTTTAAATTATCAGTTTCTTCATCTATTATTACCTGATTCTCAACACCTTTAACTATCAGGTTTTTGCCAAATGTTACACTGCCAATTCTGGCAAAAATATTCCCTTTAAGCGCTTTTTCAAATTCCTTTTCTTTTCCCTTTTTAATTTCTACTACAAACCTGCTGTTTGATTCAGAAAATAGCAGAATGATGTTTTTTTCCGCCGCCGTAAGGCTTTTTGTTTCCGCAGGCACTTTGTTTAAAGCTATTTCCATGCCAATACCACCCGCAAAACACATTTCTGCACAGCTTACGGCAAGGCCGCCTTCGGAACAGTCATGACAAGCCGCTACAAGGCTTTTATTCATTGCATTATTTAAGGCTATATAAAGTTTTTTTGCTTTCTGCGGGTCAAGGCCGGGGACAGTATAATCATTGGTTTTATTTAATACAGAATATTGAGAACCGCCGAGTTCCTGTTTTGTACTTCCTAAAACATATATTGAATTACCGGAATATTTCAAATCCATGGTTACAGCTTTCCGGACATCATTCATAATCGCCATTGCGGATATCAACAAAGTCATGGGGATGGATTTGCTTTTACCTTTTTCATCAATATATTCGTTATAAAGACTGTCTTTGCCTGAGATAAAAGGTGTTTCATATACTTTTGCAATGTCATAACAAGCCTGCGAAGCGCGTATTAAACCAGCAAGCTGTTCATTTTTATTCGGGCTGCCCCAGCAGAAGTTATCCAGCAGTGCGGTTTTTTCCAGTCCGGCGCCGGTAGCTACAAGATTTCTCACCGCTTCATCAATAGCGCCCGCCGCCATAGCATAAGCGTCAATCTTTCCGAAATTCGGGTTTATGCCACAGCTTACCGCAAAACCTCTGTATTTGTCTTTTATATCTGTTTTCGGATATTCAGCTTCTATGCTTATACGCGGCCAGATTACGCAGGCATCTCCGGGGCCGGCATTTTTACCCTGTAAAGGTTTTATGACTGTCTGCCCCTGTACTTCATGATCATACTGGCGGATAATCCATTCTTTACTGCATACGTTGGGCATGGCTAACAAGTTATTAAGCGTTTGCGCATAATCTTTTCCGGCAGACTTAACTACCGCTTTTGGTTTTACGCTTTTGTATATCCAGGTTGCATCCAAATGCCTCTTGGGTACACCCTCATGCATAAATTCCATAGACAAATCACAGATTTTTGTGCCTTTATAATAACATTCCAGTCTGCCGGTATTGGTAAATTCACCAAGCACGGTAGCCTCTACGTTTTCACTTTCAAATAGTTTTATTAACTCTTTGAGTTTATTCTTCGGCACGGAAAGCACCATTCTTTCCTGCGCTTCGGAAAGCCATATTTCCCAGGGTTTTAAACCGGCATATTTAAGCGGTGCTTTTTCCAGGTAGACTCTTACTCCGCACTCACTGCCCAGTTCTCCTACAGCAGATGAAAAACCGCCCGCTCCGCAATCTGTGATAGCTGTGTATAAATTCTTATCCCTTGCCTGCAGTATGGTATCCAGTATTTTCTTTTCTACTATGGGGTTGCCTATCTGCACGGCAGACACTTCAGTGTCTTTATCAAGCTCTATGGAAGAAAAAGTGGCCCCATGTATGCCGTCGCGGCCGGTTCTGCCGCCAACCGCCAGTACAACCTCTCCGGGAGACACTTTCTTAAATGCTTTATTTTTTGGAATTATGCCGGCTGTGCCGCAGTATACAAGCGGATTAAAAACATAACCTTCATCAAAAAGCACAGCGCCGTTTGTGGTAGGTATGCCCATCCGGTTGCCATAATCACGCACACCGCTGACTACGCCTTTCATAATCCTTCTGGGGTGAAGCACGTTACCTGAAATATTTTTATGCGGGTAATCTATAGGGCCAAAACAGAAAATATCGGTATTCATAACAGGCTTTGAACCCAGGCCGACACCCAATATATCGCGTATTACCCCGCCAATACCTGTTCCTGCTCCGCCATACGGCTCCAGCGCGCTGGGGTGATTATGCGTTTCCACTTTAAAAGCAATACCGTACTTATCATTAAATTCTATAACCCCTGCATTATCCTTAAATACGGAAACACACCACTTTTTATTGAGGTCTTTTGTAACTTTAAAAACCGTTTCTTTGATAAGATTATCATAGTTTTTTACTGTTTTCTTTTTGCCATCAATTTCAGTATAGGTTACGGAAGCGGTAAGTGTTTTATGTTTGCAGTGTTCAGACCAGGTTTGCGCTATGGTTTCCAGCTCAATATCCGTAGGATTTCTGCGGATTTTTATAAAATACGCCTGAACAGCCTTCATTTCCTGCAGATTAAGAGAAAGCAGATTTTTTTTGCTTATCTGTTCAAGCTGGGTATCAGAGACATTTGAAATATTTATAACCGTTGTTTTATTTTCCATCATATTATTTTATAATTCTGTACAACTTTATTTGCCAGTAGTTTTTCGCTTATTCTAACTAAATCCTGCCTGTTAGGCCCTGTCAATGAATACTTCATCCCTGTTCTTACTGATTCTACGTTTTTTATTTTAAGGTCAGCCAGCGCTATTTTTACCGTGTCACCCGCCGCATCGGTAACATCTGCTTTATAATACACCTCTATGGATTTTCCTTCCTGAGTGAGGGCCTTTTTTGATGACTGCGCACTGACAGTATAATCCTGGGTTATAGGATCTGCCAGAAGCCTGTAGCAGACATCCGTCAGCTGTTTATCAGAAAGATTGCCTTCAATAAAATACAGCAGGCTTATCTTTGCATCAGCCACAGAATGAATACCCAAATCATAAATATCTTTCTTCAGGTTTTCTTGCGCGCCATCAGGGATTTCTGGTTTATTGAATATTTCTATTTTGTATAGCATATTTTTGTTTAAAACCCCAGCATCAGATTTATAATATTGTTATTGCTTTTGTAGTTCGCTCTTAATCTACAATTTGTCATTATCCGCGAAAGCGGATAATCCATAACTTTCTATTAGCTTCCCCGTTTCTACGGGGAATGATACCAAGTCAGGAGTAAACACTATACAATAGTGTTATTTATTAGGCATTTAACGAATTAATGCCAATTTTTTAATTACTTTTATCGGTACTTCTCCGGATTTTTCTGCAAGGATATAATATATGTACACACCGCTGGCTACTGTATTTGCCTCTAAAGTGTATTCATAGCAGTACGTATTATTTATTATCTGCGGGCTACTGGCATCTAACTGCTGCTGTGCTATTTTCTCACCGGCAATATTATATACATTTATTTCCACTTTGTCTGCAATACCGCACTCAATGTGGATAATTGAATTTGCTCCATTTTTTGCAGGGTTTGGATATGCATATACATCACCAAGTCTAAATGTTGAATCAGGGGCAAAGGATTTTCTTACTTTCATTATCCCTCTTTGTTCGTCCGTTGACCTATAAATATAAAATTCGTCAAGGGTTCCACCAGTTGACCCATAACTGCTTTCAGGAATTTTGTTTCCTATTGCAAATTTATAGAAAGTTTCCTGTTGCCAATTGCCTGGATAACTTACTGTTCCTGATTTCTTTTCGCCATTAATCCAAATTTCTGCTTTCTGGATATTTCTGTCCCAAACATATTTTACCTGGTACCATGTATCAGCAACTGCCTGCCAACCGCTGGTTTCTACCTTTACACCATTTGCGCTATCTAACATAAATCCCATTGGATAGCTGGGATTGCCGCTTACATATCCATAAAATGATGTGTTTGCAGTACAACTTCCAAAAAATAAATATTTCCAACTACTTGGGCTTCCTGTATAGTTGGGCTTATACCAGAACTCTATAGAACCTTTTTCGGGGTTGATGTTTGTTGGGTCTACACCGAAATAAGCTTTCTTAGTGTTCCATTCTGAAGGAATGTAAATACCTTTACCTGTTGTATTGGGCGCTCCGGTAACATTTACAATTGGGCCATTGTCAGGATTGATATAAGTTATACACCCTGCCCCAATGTTTGGCGCTTCATCTTTCATGTTTTCCATATCCCAATATAAATACTGTTCGTTTAAGTTTTGGGCTGGACTTTCTGTGATGTTTGAAATATTTGAGATGTTTTGCTCTTCATCTTCAGTCCAAAGCGTAAAATAATAAGTTACGCCTCTGGGGAGTTTTGATAACGTAACTTTTTGAGTTTCGCCGGGATTTACGTTCGCTGTTGAAATTATTATCTGTGCTTTTGATACCTGCCAATACACTGTATCCTGTAAATCGCTGTTATACGTTGAATAGCGAACATAATACTTTCCTGTGGTTAATGTTCCGCTGTTTCCGTTACTTCCGGTTGAAGTCCATGCCAAATCAACCTGTCCGGAATTGGCCCCTGTTGTTGCCTGTAAATTATTCACAGCGTCCGGCGCTAACGGACAATAGCTGGTAAACTCATCAAGAGCGCCTTTTACCATTCCATATGAACTTTCAGGCATTTTGTTTCCTATGCTAAACCCGCTGAAGGTAACAGCCTGCCAATTACTTGCATTATTGACTGATCCGGAACGTTTCACACCATCTATCCAGATTTCAGCTTTCTGGTTTTGTTTATCCCAAATAAGTTTGAAATAATACCATCTGTCTTTTTGGGCTAACCAGGTATAGCCGGGAATTTGTGTATATACACTATTTGCACTGTCAACAAAGAACTGTAACGGATCTCCTGAATTGCCGCTCTTTATAAAATAGAAACTTGAGTTAGCTGAGCCCGTGCTATAAAAGAAATACATACCAACACCAGTAGAAGTACTATAATCAGGCCTGTACCAAAAATCTATTATACCTTTATCAGGATTGATGTTTGAAGGGTCTACGCTATAATAAGCTCTGTTTGTGTTCCATCCGGTCTGAAACTGGATTGCGTTTCCAAGACCACTTACTCCTATAGTGCTCACTATTGGGCCATTATCGGGGTTTACTTTGGTAATGTTCCCTGTGCCTATATTGGGGGCTATATCATTAGTATTTTGCATAGCCCAGTAAAAATTAATGTCTTGCTTTTCACAACCTATACTGTAGATTACAGGATTAAATTCATACCCCGAAGCGTTTGGTTTTATTGATTCATACAAATCAAACTTTGCATTGAGTAACACCTGTTCATTTGTTCCGATAGTAAAAGAAAAATCTTTTTCTATTGTTCCGTTAGTAATTTCAAACACAATCTGTTCAGTGCCATTTAAACTACCGGAAACATCTGATATAACATATCTGACTTTTGAGTAATTACCAGTGGGTATGTTTCGCCCATTTATTATCAAACTTAATCCTGTAACTGCAGCAAATTCAAGGTCAGCAGTTTTTGCTGTGTCTGAAACAGTTACCCACTCATCATTATCTGAATTATAAACCGAAATACCTGAAAATGTCACATTAATACCTGAAAAAGAATCACAAATAACTTTTACCAAAGAAGTTGAAGCGGTTAACTTTGGAATTATAACCAAACTACAAAATAACAGAATGATTAATGAATTAACAAGTTTTCTTTTCATTTTAAATAATAATTCACTCCTAAATTTAGAATCCATTCCGGGCCTGCTACAGAATAATCGCTGGATTTCAGATTTATAGTTGAATATCCTATATCTGCCTGAATAAACATCTTTGAAAGGATTTTGTATTCACTTCCTATGAATGCCGATACCATATTACCGTTACCTGATACATTATCTGATTTAAACGAAATTGTTCCATATTCCAAACCGGCAAAACCGGTTAGTTTTTCATTATAATAAAAATTATAACACCCTCTTAATGTAGGAATACTCAAATCAGTATCAGTTACATTTCTTAGCTCTGCAGAAAATCGGGTTGTTATGTTATATTTTACGCCAAGCCAGGGGGTACCAAGCGTAATTGCCAGTTTATCGGCATTCAGGGTCATAGTTATAAACATAATCGTTATCGTTAACAGTACTCGTTTCATTGCATTTTCTCTTTCAATTCTTTTATCTTTTTCTTCACCGCATTTGCTGCGCCCAAATGCAGCTGCGCCGGTTTTACTGTATCTATATTTACATTATTGCTTGCCGCCGCAGTTCCAATAGTATAATATGAAAAATGTTGTACTTCGCATTTTACAACTTTATTTTCTTTATCAACACGGTTTATACTACTATCCTTTACCAATTCCCATTCCTGTAATGTTTCATTCAATCTTAGTACTTTCAGGTCAGCTACGTTTATTGCAGTACCATCCACAATATTATCATCATTATTGTCTTTGTAAGGTATTTCAATGGTTACAGGGTTCAGAAAGTCGCCATAGTCGGTATTATCACTTTCCTTCTTTGCTATAAACTTCCGGACTATATCTGCTATTATTCTTCCCAGGGCTTTATTATTTGCAGAATCTATCATGGTCAGTTCTGTTGAAGTATCCAAATCAACTTTTAAGTTAATTGTAACTTTTACGTTCACATTCACTGCGTCCGGTGGTATAGTAACCCTGGTTTCAGGGTCTTCTGTTGCTGTTATTATGCCTTCAACTCCAGGAATAACCAATACAGCCGTATTAATTGTTATGTCTCTCGTTAAATTTCCTACAATTGCCCTTACAACAGTAATACCGGGTTTTGCTGTACCGTTTATAAAAGTTGCTGTTATTTCACCATTATTATCTGATGTTCCTGAAGATATGCTTATCGTTCCAGACCCTTTAGTTATACAAAAATTAACATTTGTGTTTTGAACTCTATTTCCATAAATATCTGTCAATGTTACTGTAACAACAGAGGATTGTCCCGATATTATTGACTGTGGATTAGCTGTTATTGAAACAGCTGATACAGCCTGGGCCAATACCTGAACTGCATTGCTAATACCTGTAATTCCATTACTATCAGTTATTTTGAATTTTATACTTTCTGTTTTTGTATATGTTTGATTGGTTATAGTAGCAACAGCATTTGTTAAGGTTGTGTTTGTTACCGCGGGAACATTCCCGCTTGCAAGAGAATTATTGCTTGCCAGCACTGTCTGTATAGTTACCTGCCCTGAATAATTTTGAACCGTATTGTTACTACTATCTTTAGCGGTAACAATCATAGTAAAGCTGCTGCCGGCAAGAACGTACGTAGATATACTAATTTCATAATGGTCAATATCATCATAAGTATAATAACCTGTTTCATAAAGATAACCATCAGAATGCCCCAGGTAAACGTTAATCATCCCGTCATTTTTAGCATCTCCTGCAATTAACCCTCTTGTACCATAAAGATTTGCAGGGACACTACAAATCTTTTCTAATGAATAATTATTTCCATCCCATAAAACTTCATTAACAGCGCTTCCTTCAACGCAGTAGAATCTGTTATTTCCATCATTTCTGCCCTTTGCCATAGTATAATCATAAGAGGCGCCAACTTCAGCAATGTCTATTTTGTTCCATAGTGAGGTATTCCATGAGTATTCTGATAATTGCTTGCTTGGTATTTCTACAACATATACCCTGTTTTTACTATCATTTCTGCCTTTTCCTACTATCGGGCTATAAAAACTACCACCTATCAGGCTTACAATGCTTCCATTCCAGGAAGAACCATTCCAGGTATATTCTGCTAATTCTGACTGAGTATTAGGCCCTGTTTCTGCAGAATCAATAACTACATAAACCCTGTTTACACCATCGGACCTGCCATTCCCGACAATCACACCGCCATACCAGTGTGTGGAAGTCCCATAGTTAAAATTACCCTGGGTCCAATTGGAACCAGTCCAACTAAATTCATAATGCTGTGAATATAATCTTATTTTCCCGTCGTTACGCCCATCACCAGCGGTAATTCTGCCATGAGTACCCGTAGCTATTAATGCTTTTGTCCAGGAACTTCCTGAAAATGAAAATTCGTATAATGAATCATTGCAAGCATAAACCCTGTTTATTCCGTCATTTCTGCCTTTTGCAATAGCTACTGCGGAAACATCAGCATCGCCCATTTTTACTTTTTTCCAGCCGGTTCCCTGAACCCAGCTGAATTCATACATGCTTCCTTCATCGTTAGCTATATAAATTCTGTTAGTTCCGTCATTTCTGCCGTCACCTACAGCTATATGCTGCATCTTACCATTACCGGAACCAACGGTGTCTCTTTTCCATTCAGCAGAAAAAAGAAACTGATTATTGATAATTATAATTGCAATAGCTAAAACCCCAGTAAATACTTTGTGTCTTAAGTGCTCACTCATTGACAACTGCTCCCTTGTATGCTTCTAATAAATTTCTTAACTTCCACAGGTACTAATGAATTTTACTTTGTTATT
>MGVC01000014.1 GCA_001800285.1 Elusimicrobia bacterium RIFOXYA2_FULL_39_19
TAATTTATAGATTTCACTTCAATCTATAATACCATTTCGCAATTCAATACGCTTTGGATAAACAAAAATAATCTTTATAGCCGATTATTTTTGTTTAAATATCTTTTCCCACTGCTGTTTTGCTTTTGGTACAGGGTTTTCTTTTTTATCCGGAAGAGGTTTATCCGCAAACATAAATTGTTCGCAAAAATTAAATCTTGCTTTGTCTGCTACCGGTTCCTGAATATGCTCTGCGCACTGATAGGGCTGATGTGTATCATAAAACCTGCAGTTTAAACATACGTGCAGGTCTGAGGAACATTTTTCACAGTTTGTTTTAAAACCGGGTTGGCCTGATTCTTCCTGGGGAGTAAGGCATTTATGGCAGTATTTCATATTGATATTTTAACTTAATCTAAATGAATCTCCAAGGCCTAAAGGGCCTGGCTTCTAATATGTCCCTCACGCATTTTCACCCATACCCTTTACATGACGGGATGGGTAACGCGAAACTTCGGGATATCCGCTTCAACCACGGCTTTACCAGATAGGTATCCAGTATCATTTAATGGAAGGAAGAAACTGGATAAGCCGTGGTTTTCAAAACGCTGTCGGATAAAAAAGAAAATGCCCAGAGCTCCGTGTATAGGAGGGCTGGGCAATATTTTTTAATTCTTACTCTGTCATTTTTCTACCGGCTTTCTACTATATTTATAGCCGAATTTCACAAAAAGTCAATGGTTATTTTCCATAATTAGGCAGAACCATGTCATGTTCTGGCACATATAAATATTTGCGTTAACCCGGACATCCATTTGACAGCTTTTTTGTATGCCTTTGCTTATCAACCTACCACTTCGACTTTGCCCTTCGATTTCACTTTAGGACTTTGCTTTAGTGCAAGCAACTTATCAACTGTATTGGTTAGAAACCCAAACCTATACGGGTGGAAATTTTTGAATAATTGTAGGAATTGATTGCGGTTAGGGTGTCCTGATAATTTGTTACGCCTCCGCCTACTGTCCAGCTGAACTGCTGGGTAAAGTAGTAGGTAAGCTCTGTGTTGGATACCTGGGTAGTAGTTTTGGCGGGCGCTGTTAAGCTGTTGTCATTTCTTAGGGTCTGGTTGCCCCAGAGAGCAAGAACAAGTTTTTCTTTTATTACTTTTATGTTTAAGGTACTGCTGTAAGTATCCATTACATTTACGGATAAATCATAAAGGTTTGTAATTTTTGTGTTTGTAATACCAAGATTCAGGGAAATTCTGTCTCCCATAATAAACGTAGCGCTGTAAGTGCCTGACATGGTGTCTTTATCATTTCTGCTTATGCCTAAAGCAACTTCCGAGGTGCTGTTAGCAAGAATGTAATCCTTATAACCGGATTTCTGAATAGAGATAGAATTTATCCACCAGGGCAGGGAGTAAGAAACACCCGCGGTTATTATATTAGTTTTGTTGTTAAGCGTTTTTACGCTGTCTGTGCTGTTTACCGGAAGGCCGCCGACATCGTTTATAGCATAACCCACGGATAAAATGGGCCATTTAGGAAGCGTTAGGTTTGTATTGGCTGAATAAATGCTTTGTGTTGTAATAATTTTTGAAGGGTCATTTTTTAGGTTGTCTACTGCCTGGTTGTAGGATAAGTTTAAACTTCCTATTTTCGGTGAGCCTACACCGGTCATAAAATCATAATTATTTCTGTCTTTTACGATAGTGGGGCTGCCCAGGGAATAAAAGTCTGTGCCTACGTGCTGGTAGTTTGCTTTTATGGAAAATATGCCCAGCCTGCTTTCCACGCTTGCCTTGTAAGCGGCATCTGTTACTTCCGGGGACATATTTACGGTATCTGTGCTGTGCGCGCTTCTTGCATAGTCGCATTTAAAGGTGGCGTATTTGAAGGACCCGATCATAAAATTAACACCCATTACCTTGTTCTGCAGGGGGTATACATCTGTGCCGGTATTAAGGATTGAATTTTTATCATCAGAGCTGGTAACGTAGTTAATGCTTACCGAATTATCATAAAAAATATCTATCTTTTCCTGGACTGCATAAACATACCTGGCAAAGTTGCCGTTGGCTGTTATGGTACCGCTGGAATTTAGCGCCGCTTCTTTGGGGTCTACGCTTCTGGCGGCCACTATTGACGTTGTGGCAGGGCCTGTTCTTATAACCGGCATTACGCCTCGCATACCGGCGTTGGACAGAGATAAAGCGCTGAAATTTGGCATTATGTCGCCGAAAGTAACATCAAACTTGCTGGAGCGGTAATCTAAAATAAAGTTATATAAATCAAAGGTTTTTTCCGGAGTGTGGTAAGTATATACGTTGCAGACTACGCTTTTCTGATAAATGCTTCCCAGCACGTTTAAGCTGATATTTCCCACATAATTTTTCCAGTTGTCTTTTGATTCGTTTTTATAAGCAATGGTTGCGTTGCCGCCAATCTGCACATCTTTGGGCGGTTTTACCTCCGGGGCAATAACAGTAATAGGGGTTATGGTTAAGGGCTGGAAGTCGCTATAGGCAAGGCGCTGAGTGTTTTGAATATAGCTTACCTTATAATAATAGGCTCCGCCGGCATTGGGAGGCACGTTGAAAGTTACAAAATCAAGAATGGTTCCGCCGGGCGCTACATCTTCTTTATTTTTTGCTTTATCTGATTTACCCAGATATACTTTATCTTTGTCATAAACTTCTACTTCCAGCTCACAGGTGCCGCTGCCCCAGGCAGTACCGCTTCTGTTGACAGTAATTACCTGAAAGGTTACTTTTTCACCGGCATTTACCGGATCCGGGGCGGGTACAATCAGCTGAAATTCAGCCAGGTCTGCCGCAAAAGCAAGAGAAACAACGGCTCCTACAATAAAGAAAGCGAACCCTAAAGTTCGCATTAAATTACTGCCTTTGTTCTCATAATTGTTTGTTTTCACAAGCAATATTCCCTGGCTTTCGGATTAAATAATCCTTTTATATTACTTCTTGAATTTTAATTTAATTGTCTTTTCTTCGCCGGCATCTGTTTTTATTTTCATATTAAGCGTCTTTCTTTCTATTTTTATTTCTTCCTGCCAGCCTCGCTTTCCATCCATTTCATCTTTTTTCACTTCTTCGGGCTGGCCCGGGGCATTGCCACCGGTAGCTGTTGCCTGCTGGTTTTCTTTTACTTCCACTGAGCCGTATTCATTTTCAAACTGCACTATACCTTTTACTACCATTACGGTGGTATCTCCGTTTTCAGAGACATCCGTATCAAATTCCGTACCGCGCACGCTGACTACAGCCACGGGTGTTTTTACAGAAAACCTTAACCCGCCGCCTTTTTTTGCCCTTAAACTGCAGGTCCCCTGGCCTTTATTTATTCTTACCGTATCGGATTTGCCGGGCTCACTGATATCTATTGCAAATTCTGTATTCTGGTTTATTTTAACTTCTGCGCCGTTTGAAAACATGATAGCCGCTTTTGACTTTTTGGCTGTCCTTAACTTATCACCTTGATATAAAAACATGCCTGATTTTGCTCTCTCCCAAGTCGTTTTACCTTCTCGCTGAACTTCCATCTTACCCATAACCTGGGTAACCATAGCCGCCACATCTTTTTTAGCAGCATGAACGTCTGTAAGCAGGAAGTGGGAAGTAGTAAGTAGTAATAATAACAAAACAGTGATAAACGGGTTTAATTTATAATTTTTTAAAAAGTTCATGAATGCTCTCTCTTTGTATGATTTTTACTTGCGACTTGCGAATCACAACTTACAACTTACGTTTTTTATTTTTTTTCTTTTTTCTATTCCCTTATTTCCCTATGAACATTTCTTCTGAAAGACCTTTACAGTTAAACAACGCGAAGAAACATTTATGAAGAAAACCTCTTGGTGGCGACTTGGGCTAACTTGGAGCCACCAAAAGAGTGAGCTGCCGGCGAACGTTTTTCGGAAGAAATGTTTCTGAGCGGTGTGCGCAGAAATGTTCACCCCTACTCTTTTTCCTCTTCTACCGTATAACTCACAATAGTCGCTTTCTTGTCTTTGAGCATATAGAAAAGATCCTGTATATTGCCTGCAGGCTCTAATACAATCTCTGTCAGATTAAACCCTTCAAACTGGTCAATCACTTTTTTATCTTTTATCAAATCCTTGGTAATATTTAGCATATCCTGCGGTGTAATATCTGCGCGCTTGGCTTCCTCTTTCTTTTCTTCCTGCTTTTTTTCTTCTTCTTTTGCCTTTAATTCCAGTTCAAAATCCGTATTCGGATAAGCCTTATGTTTGCTTACTGTTACCGTAAGGGCTTCTGAATCCTTATAATCCGGGTGCGTTACTTTTATAGAATAATCGCCTAACGCCAGGTTTTCTATTTTATATTCCCCGCCGTTATTGGTTTTAACTATTCCGCTGGCCGGCCCGCTGAACATAATGGTAGCTTCGGCTACTTTTTTGGTTTTGCTTCCTTTTTCTATTACGCTTCCCAATATTTTTGCTTTTTCCTTTATAGGAACTCTTATGACTTTGGTTAAAATATTGTTCTTTGGGTTATCATCAAAAATATTTAAAGTGGCGCTTACGGTAACTGCCTCACCGGTTAAGGACCCGCAGTTAAACACAACGGTTTTTGTATCACTGGCTTCTATGGTATTTATGCTTTGTGAAGGGACTATGTTGCCGCCTACTATCACCAGGTCCAGGCTGGTATTGGACTCAGTTTTATTGCCGAGATTTTTAATTAAAACACCCAGCATTAAAGCATCTACGGTGGTTCTTTCATCAAGAATAATATCTGAAACCGCCAAATCCGAAGACATAACAGTTGCATCTTTTATAGTAAAAGAAAACGGAGATCTGGTTTCTGCTACAACGCGGTCCATGGAATCCAGGCCGTCAACTTTCCAATAATAAACAGGCCCGCTTTTAAGCTTTGCCATCTGGTCAGAGGGGTCCCTGGGATATTCTATCTGGGTAGTATAGGATTCACTGGTCCACAAGGGACGGTAAAAAGAAGCATTATCACCTACATGTATTTTATACTTGGTGGCGCCGCTGCCGCTCCAGCTGAAAATTAACGGCTGGGCTAAAATGTCTCTGGCGCCGTCATAGGGATAGGTTAATGAGATATTGGAAGAAGTAATGTTAAACATGGCGGTATTTGAAACAGTAACACCTTCCGCAGTTATAGCTTCACCCTTAAACTTATAATTGCCGGGTTTTGTATAAAAAGACATAGGAATATTTCTAAGTTCCGTACCCCCCATGCCAATAGTTCCCGGCATAGAGTTGCCATCCTGGTAAAATACCTGCGCGCCGTTGGGGTCATACACATAGAACTTGAAATTGACGGTGCTTGAAAATGTATCGTTATAGATAGCTATTTTAAAAGTGATGGTTTCGGTGTTTGAATAGGTGGTTCTCTGCATAAACGCGGAATCCAGCGTTTGTACGGCAGTAATGGATACGGCTCCTGCTGATGCCGCAAACATAAAACAAATTGCAACAGTTAATAATATGCTTAGTTTATTTTTTATTCCCATACTCTCTCTCTTATCTTTTTTCAATAACGGGCATAAGACCCGTCTTGCTTAATTGCTATATTAAGTTTATAAGATTATAAGTTGATAGGTTGATATGGTAATATTTGTTTTCTGTCCGTTCTTATCAACTTATCAACATATCAACCATTTATCATCTATACTATTTGATTATAGCAAATTTGCCTATAAACCTGGCTTTCTCGCCGTTGGCATTATCTTTCACTTCAAGAATAAACAGGTAAACTCCGCTGGCCGCCAGGTCTCCTGCGTCATTTCTGCAATTCCATACATATTTACGGTTGGCATTGGTTTCTATGATAACATCTATTTCAGCATCGTTTATAGTTTTTACAAGTTCGCCGGCAATGGTGTATACCTTTATTTGTGATTCCGGCACATTATAACCGGTGTAATACTTTAAGGTTAGGCTTCCTATAGTGCTGGGGTTAGGATAAGAAATAGTTTTGCCGTCTAATATTCCCTGGAATGAAAGTGTTATAGAAACACGCTGGCCCTCTTTTACATCCAGGACTTTCATAGTGCTGTAAACAACTCCGTTATAACCCTTCACCACATATTTACCGGGCAGAAGATTCGGAATTTCATATTTGCCGCTGTTATCTATGGGAATACGCAGTGTTGTGCCGGGGCCGTCTTTTAAGTGGTAAATTTCCACATAACCTATGCCGTTACCCGGTACCAGCGCTTTTGCGCGGAATTTATAATCGCTGAATTTTGCTGCGCTCATGGCAGATAGTTTGCCGGTTGCTTTATAACCCGCCATCTGGCCGGATATGGTAGCAAGTTCATAATCTATTTCCAGGGTAAAGTTAACGCTCTTGGTGCCTGTTTTAACTTCTCTGTACACCAGGGATACTTTTTCTCCCTCATACAGAGACACCCTGATGATGTAAGTTGTATTTTCTGTTAAACCCGTGAAGTTATAAGTACCGTCCGTATAAGTATAAACTTTTTTTACTACGGTATCATTTAACAGGGCTTCACACGGAATAGTGGAAAGAGGCGTGCCGTCTTTCTGCGTAACTTTTCCTAATATTGTATCCGGTGCTATGATTTCATAAGGAAGCGCTTTTTCCGGGCCGATATGGCCTGATTCATAATCCGCTGTATCTACTGCTGTTACCTTATAATAGTAGGTTACGCCGTTTTCCAGGTTATCGGTATCGGTAATGCCTGCTACAGTAACAGTTCTTATTTTTTCATAGGCATTCTGCGTGCCGTCCGCTGAAACACTGGAACGGTAAACAAAATATTTACTGAAAGATACCGTGTTGCTCATGGTCCAGGTAAGCACAGCCTGTTTGTCGCTGGCTGTTACCGCAAGGGAAGCAGGATTGAACATTATATGCACATCATCAAACTGGGCATAAGTGGCATTGGCATACAAGCCCACATACCCGCCGGTATAATCATTGCTTACGGTTTCTTCGCAGACAAGCGTGTAGGTTACGCCGTCAGCAGACATATAAACTCTCTTGGTTGTGCCTGAAGTGTATACTTTTACATAATACCAGGTGCCGTTTGAAATATTATAAGTTCCCTGGGAAAGCTGTGTGCCGCTTAAAGTTTTTAAAGTAAAGGTAAAGGTTGAGCCTTCATTGCTGAATTTATAACCCTGGGTGCCGTCTGCACGGAAGACTACGCCGGCATCCAGCCCTTCTACCATTTTCATTTTTGTATAATAGGTAAAATCAGTATAAGTGCGCGTGGTAAGCAGGCTTACTTTATTTCCCGCCCTGGTATCCTGCTGGCTATAAACAGTGTTGCCGGCAGAACCTTCTTCAAGCGCCCAGACACCCGAATTCTGCTGCCAGATGCCGCCGGTAGTATTTACGCCGCTGACCATTCTTAAATCATCAACAATAACAGAAGCTGTTTTTCCCGGCATGGATACCGCATCAATGTGGACAGCTACTACATTATTCCAGAAGAAGGTGCCTGCCTTTGCGCCGTCTGCGCGGGTAATATTTACTTTATTCCAGCCGGTAGTGAGATTATTTATGGTATATTCAATTCTGTTTGCAAAATCCGCAGTATAGCCGAATACAAGTTTTATATAAGACAGGTTGTTCTGGTCATCTACGTTTATCCATAATGACAAGCCGTCACTGTCGTTAAGTTTTGAGTAAGTCATACCGGTCACAAAGTTAAAGGTGCTGGCAACTACAGCTGAGTTCATGGAAGTCAGCAACAGTGCAGAAGAGCCTTCCTTATAACCCGTTGATACGCTTACCGCGCCTACCCAGGTTTCTGAAGCTTCAAATCTGGTAATGGTGCTGTAATACTGGTTATATTCTGAGAAGGTTATATGCACGCTTCCTGCGGTAAATAGCATTACCGGGCAGCCGTTAACTTCGCTGGAAGCGGAACTTTCATAATTGGTGTTATCAATGGCGGTTAACTGATAATAATAGGTAGTATTGTTTGCCACTGATTTATCCTGATAACTTACGCTTGGATTTAAAATGGTGGCAATGTAACTCTTTGATGCCAGGTTTCCGCTGGCAATGCTTCTGTATAATTTGTACGCCTTTATATCCGGCTCAGAGCTTGTCAGCCAGGAAAGGTTTAACTGCCCGCCTTCCGGCTGAACGGTAAGCTGTAAACTTGCCGGTGCTGCAGGCGCCAGATTTCTGGCATAAGTGGTTGCGGCATTTGAAATATCGCTGTAGTTGCCGTAATCATCAACAGCCCATATTCTAAAGTAATAGGTAGCATCCGGATATAAGCCCGCTAATTTATAGGCCATTGTTGTGCCGGATGAAATACCGGCAGTGGAAATTGTTATCTGGGCATTGGTATAAGCCCAACCCACGGAGGCAGAGGTGGCGTACGCTATACGGAAAGCTCCGTTAAAAATTCCTGAAACATCATCATCACCCGTTGAATTCCAGGAAAGCAGTATTTCGCCTTCACTGTCTCCCGTGTTAGCAGAAAGCGTGGTAATAGCCGCAGGGCTGACTTTATCTGCAGTATCAATAACGAATTTTATTTCCTGAGAACTGAATGTGGTTAAACCAGAATTATCTACTGCCGCAACTTTCCAGTAATAGGTGTTATCAGAAAGGAAAGCAAAATTATAAATTGAAGGGACAAGCCCTGTGACCGTCATAGTATTTGCAAAAGTTATATAGGTTGAATAATAAATTGAATAAGTTAAGCTGGCACCGAGGTCCGCATCAGAAGAATCCTGCCAGTCAAGTGTAATAGTGGTGGTACCATTTATTACACCGTCAGCCGGTGACAATAGATTAAATGCCGCCGGCGCATTTGGCACTGTATCTACCGTGAAAGCGCCCATGAAAGTGCTCGTGCTGGACAAAGTTGAACCGCCCGTAGCATAGGACCTTATTCTCCAGTAATAGGAAGCGTTATCCATAAGCGGTGTCGCTAATGTATAACCTGTTGTACCAGTAATTCCTGAAACAAAACTGTACCCGCCAAATCCTGAGTCTGTGGTATATTGCACTTCATAACTTACCGGGTCTGCTTCCGGGTCTGTGGCAGCAGTCCAGTTAAAATAAGGATTTAACGTGGTTACTACCGTAGAAGCTACCGGATAAATCAAGTTAACCGCTGTCGGCGGGCCATTGGGCACTCTGTCTGTTATTATTGAAATAGTGCTGTTGAAATTCGTAAATATGCTGTCAGTATTCTGCGCTCTTACCTTAATATAATAAGTTGTGCCCTGAGTAAGAGTGGTTATAGTTGAAGTGGTGCCGGCAGTCAGTGTGCCAAGTGTTGTTGTGGCAAAGGAGGTATCTGTGGCTCTGGCTACCTGATAGTTTGTGCCTGCCGGGTTTGTATCTCCCCAGGTTATTGTGGTACTTGATAGGCCCACCATAACCATAGCTGCAGAACCCGGAACTTCGGCCATGGAGTATTTAGTTAATGCTGTAGAATTTGCAGTACCTGACGGATTATAAGCCTGCACATAAACGTTTGAAGATGAATTTACAGAAAGCCCTGTCATTATCCAATAAGTTACACTGGCAGCTAAGTCACCGCTTAAATTTGCATTATCCGCATCGCTTCTTACACGGTGGCCGAAAGCAAACGTGCCAGGTACCCAGCTCCACTGAATTGAATTAGTAGATAAAGGTGTACCGGATAATGTTGGAGCAAGCGGCGCAGGCAAAATAGTCAGCGTTGAAATAACGCTGTCAAAGTTTGTCGGCTGGCTGTTTTCAGAGTAAGCACAGACCTTGTAGTAATAAGTTGTGTAAATTGTCAGTCCGGTATCTGTGTAATTTGTGCCGGTTAGGCCGTTAGAGAAATCTCTTACGGTAACGGTGGTGGCCCACACGCTGTCTGATGAACGGAGGATGCCGTATTTGGTGTAGGATGGGTTTTGGTTATTGCTCCAATTTACTGTGATGCTGTATGATGTTACATTGTTTACATACGAACCTGACGGGAAATTAGCCAGGGTCATATTATAGGCAGGCAAACCGCTTGAAACACTGGCAGCAGTACGGCTGATAACAGTAACTCTTCCGTAGTATGTAGTGTTAGGCGTAAGGTTTATTATTTGCTTTTGTGCTGTATCTGACTTCACGCTTTCAGAACTTCCTTGAATTGAAGAAAAAGCCGCCTGGCTTGACACTTCAAAAACATATCTTGTATCGGCCGGATTTGAGGTAGCATCAGATGACCAGTCAGCAATAAGCGAAGATTGAGTGACTGTACCCCAGTTTAAACCATTGGGAGATTCCGGAAGAGTAGCATTCCATGGCTGAGCTGCATAACCTACGGTTTGCAGGCCAACACGGTTTCCTGCAAGAATTCTTATATAGTATGTCGTGTTTGGGTTCAAGCTTCCAAGAGTACCTGAAGCATCAGATCTCAATCTGGACTGCTGGCTGGTTATAGTTGAAAAATCGCTGGAAGTTGCTGCCTGCACTACATAAGGCGTATCTGCCGGGTTATCAGGCACTGAGGCAACCCAGATAATTTCTATTGAATTACTCAATACTGTTCCATAACCGGTTGAATTCGGAGTGTTGCAAAGGGTAACTTTGGTTGTCAAATCAATATATTGACTGTCAATGCTATTGCCATTTCTTGCCATAACCTGGAAGTAATAAGTTGTATTTGGGTCAAGATTCCAGAATTCTGCATAAATATTCTTCGTGTCGGATGAAACAAATACCGGCCCGGCTGTGCTGACGGATGAACATTCCACAACATAATCTGTGCCATTTGCATTGCCATTCTGGGTCCAATCTGCCTGTATATAGTTATTCCCCACGCTGGAGAAAACAGCAAACCCGGGCACTGTTGCCAGTGCGTACTTTAACTGCGGGCCGGACGGTGCTGAACCTTCAGCATTAAAGGATTCTACATAAACATTTGTTGATATGTTTGCGCTTAAGCCCTGCTGGTTCCACCAGGTGGTAGAGGCACTTAAATCACCGCTTAAGTTTGCATCACCTGTAAAACTTCTGATTCTGTAACCATCTGCAAAGGATACCGTGTTCCAGTTCCACATAATTATATTTGTTGAAAGAGCTGTTCCGGTTAAACCTGCCGGAGCGTCTAAGGACCCCATCTTTGTTCTTGTGGAAACCACAACATCCGGCACGGTAACTGCACCTGTTTCATTATAAGCACTCACTCTGTAATAATAGCTGGAGTCGCTTAACAGCAATGAATCTGCATAAGAATAAGTAACCCAGTTGCTGGCAAAATTAAGAAGCGTTACTGAAGTAGCAAAATTGTCAGTAGATCTTTCCAGGGCAAATTTGGTATACCCCGGATTTGTATTATCTGACCAGTTAACAGTGATAGTAGTTGATGTAACTGCATTTAAGTACGAAGAAACCGGCGGCTGTGCAAAAGTAAGTTTTGCTATTGAGCTTGTATATTGTGTTTCGTTGCTTAAAGAATCCTTTACTTTTACTCTCAGCCAGTAAGTAGTGTTTGGAGTAAGAGTTGTAAATGTAGCGCTTGAGGTCCAGCCTTCGTTGAAATTACCCCAGGTAATATTATCCGTTGAAAGCTGTAAATAATAAGGCGTGCCTGCAAGGCCCAACAGTTCATCATTTGCGCTTAAGTTTGCCTGCAACACCGTTATGGAAGTTACATAAATATTATTTGTATCAAAGGTTAAGTTAACCGGCGGCACGGTATCTACCAGCAGGCTGAAAGTGGATGAAAATGCGGAATAATTGCTTAAGGAATCTTTAGAACGTACTTTCCAGAAATATCCTTTTGAACCCATATTTAAAAGAGTTACTGCTGATATCGCCGGTACAGAGCTGTAGGAAATAGCGCCGAAGTCCGCAGAAGTAGAAACCAGCAATTCATATTCAGCTATGCCTGCTATATCGCTTGAGTCAGACCAGTCAAAAGATACGTTGCCCAGGTTTACCGCGCTGGTGTCTGTTGGAGTTAATAATGACGGCACGGAAGTATTTGTGTTGTCATAGGTAAAGGTGAATGTTGAATAAATGTCTGACCAGTTTGTGCTTGAATCCTGAGATTTTGCAATTACCGTGTAAGAAGAATCGCTTACCCAGGCAGGAACAGGATTGTAAGTCCAGGTAGGATTTGTAAATACAGTTACGCCGTTCCAGGCAGGGCCCGCGGTAAATGTTGAACCATTCCACTCATTGTTATCTGAAAGTCTGATTATTCTTACCTGCACGGTTGAAACTTCTATGTTATCATCTGCGGTGCCTGTTATGCTGGCAAGCGCGCTGTAAAATGCCAGCGACGGTTTTGTAACACCAACCGTAGGCGCAACATAATCCGGCGCGTTACTGGTATAAGATGAAGCGGTAGTATCAAAGATAGTAGGTGTGCCTGTTTCATTATAAGCACAGACTTTATAATAATAAGTATTGCCGGATGAAAGGCCCGTATCTATGTAGTTGTTTACCTGCAGGCTGTCAGTAAAGGTTTTAATTGTGGTGGTGCTGGTAAAGTTATCCACGGACCTTAAAATACCGTAACGGGTATAGTCAGGGTTGGAATTTTTTAACCAGTTTATTCTTAAGGTTGATGAAGTGATATTGTCTATATAAGTGCTTAACGGCTGGTTTGCATAAGTTATGTTTGCCACCGGCGCCGGTGAAGCGACGCCTGTTGAATTTTCCCAGTTAACAGCCCAGATTCTACCGTAATAAGTTGTGTTTGGTGTCAGGTTTGCTACCACTGCATTACCGGCACCTTTTACTGTAGAGCTTGTGAAATATGGGGCCGACATACTGCTTGAAGTTGAAACCACAGCGGTATAAACAGTATTGGCAGGATTTGTTGCAGTGTCACCCGACCAATCAAGCTGTAATGATGTTGGCGTAATACCAGTCCAATTTATATTGTTTGCAAGTTCAGCATTTGTTACTTTTACACCAAGATTATAAATTTCATCTTTTCCGGCATGGTTTCTGGCTATCAATCTGCCATAGTAAGTTGTGTTAGGAATAAGAGGGCTAATGTTTGCTGTGCCATTTTGAATATTCGTAAATGAAGAACCATCTATTGAAGAAAAATCATTTGCCAGAGAAATCTGCGCAATGTAAACTGTATTCTCAGGATTATTGGTTGTATCTGACCAATTTATATCAAGGTATGTGTCTCCGGGCCCATAGGTAACGCCGGCCGGAACAGCACAGTAAGTTACACTGGTAACAGGTAAAGTATAAACCGCATCTTCAAGTTCGCGGTTTCTGGCAATAAGCCTGCCGTAATATGTTGTATTGGCTGTTAGAGAATCCAGAGTAACCGCGCCTGTTTCTTTGGTTGTCTGGGATGAAATGACAATGGTTGTGAAATCTGTTGCTGTTGAAATCTGCGGTATATAAGTTGTATCAGCCGGATTACCGGAAGAATCTGACCACCAGTCAATATCTAATGAATCCAGAGACTGGTAAGACCAAATTATGTTTACCGGCGTGTTGCAGTTTGTTGCTTTCCAGTCTGGTGACGGCTGGACTGAATTTTTGATATGGAATCTATTAATTGCGGCAACAATAACATAATAAGTTGTATTAGGTGACAAACCGGTAATTTCTGCATTACCTGCAGATCTTACTGTTTCACTGGTATAAACTGTTATAAAATCAGGAGTGCTTGATACTTTCAATTGATATGTAGTATCTGAAGGATTATCAGGTGTTGAGGCACCCCAGCTTACCTGCATAGTTGTTGAAGTAACTGTACCATAAGTTACGCTTGCCGGCTGACTGCAATAGGTAACCGTTGAAACTTCTGAATTAAAAGTACTGTATCCGCCCCTTACATTCTTTGCGCGTACCTGATAATAATATGTTGTATTAGGATCAAGGGTATTATGTGTTACAGGGCCCGCGCCAATTCCGGATGAAATCAAACCATAAGATAAATTATCACCGGTTGAAGCAAAAACTTCATACTCTGTCCATACCTGGTTTGACTGTCCCCACGAAACACCGGCACTGCTAATTCCAATAGAAACTACATTTAAAGTTCCCGGAACATTAACTGCGGTTGCAGTATCAATATTTGCAGCATAATTTGAATAAACATTATCACCGTTTCTTGCCCTGATACGGTAATAATATGATGTATCGGGATTTAGTGTATTATGCACCACATTGGCAGTCCAGACATTTTCATAAATTATTCCCCAGGAATAGTCAACCATTGTTGAAACTTCTACGCAATAAAATGTTCCTGCAGAATTGTTGTCTGAACCAAAATCTACCTGAATATTGTCCGTTCCAATACTCCCGAAAGAAATCGGGTTAGGCATATCAGCCAATGTATACTTTGAGTAACTACCGGAAGCTGAAGAGCCCATAACATTGAAAGATTCGATGTATATGCTGGTTGAAATATTCGCAGTAAAACCTGTTTGGTCCCAGTAAGTTACGTTTTGCGCCAGGTCACCGCTTAAATTAACATCATCACCTGAACTTTTTACTCTGTGCCCGTCAGCATTAGTACCTTTTGTCCAATTCCACTGAATTGAATTGACAGTTGCAATAGCAGAAATGCCTGCAGGTGCATCCGGAGCCAGCGGAATTGTAAGAGTTGAAACAGTAATATCATAAGCAGTTATAATACCACTTTCATTGTAAGCACAAATCTTATAGAAGTAGGAAGTATCTATTTGAAGAGAGGAATCCGTATAAGAGTTTGTATTCCAGTTTGCTGATTCGTTTATTACTGTTATGTTGCTTGTTGTAAAATTATCTGTTGAACGGATAATACCGTAACGGGTATAATCCGGGTTTCCGTTTTTATACCAGTTAACAACTATGCTGAATGTAGTTACGTTATTTAAGTAAGAACCAGTTGCAGGGTTTGCCAATGTTGGTTTTGGGGTTGATATATCTGAAGGTGATGATTGCTGGCCCTCCCTATTAACCGCTGTTACTCTTCCATAATAAGTAGTATTTACTGTAAGCCCTGTTATAGTAGTTGTACTTAAATAATTTACAGTAATGGAAGAATAATTTGTTGAAAAATCTGATGAAGTGGACACTTCTGTAATAAATACTGTATCTGGTGGATTAGCTACATCAGACCATACTATTTCAAGAGTATCAATTGAACTATTGCTTCCCCAGCCTGCTCCGCCGGGCATAGAACATAAAGTCGGTTTTGGAATTCCTGAATAAACATCAATTGATTTTTCGCTTCCTGCATGATTGCGTGCATAAAGTTTTCCATAATAAGATGTATTAGCCGTTAAACCGTTAAAACTTACAAAATTATCAGATTTAATTCCTGTTTTTTCCTGATAAGACGACATATCAGAAGAAGTTGAAATTCTTCCAATGTAAACTGTATCATCCTGATTGTTTGTAGTATCACCGGTCCAATTAATTTGTATTGAAATTGCTGATACCCCGCTCCAGTTAGCAACATCCGGCGTTTCACAAGCTGATACTGCACTATTGCCTGATGCAACATTTGTTGTATTGCTTGGTATGCCTTCACGGTTGATGGCACGAACCTGCATGAAATAAGTTGTATCAGGAACAAGGTTTGTTACTACTATGGTTCCGGAAGCTTTTGTACCCGTACTGGCTGTAACTGTTGAAAAATCTGCAGCTGTTGAAGCTTCAATGGAGTATAAGGTATCATCAGGATTTGATGAAGTATCAGTCTGGCTGATAGATATGTAATCTGAATTTATAACTAAATAAGTAAAAGACCCTGCTGGCTGTTGGGTGTAAGTAGCTTTCCAGTTTTGTCCGGCAACGGAATAATACTGCTCATTGGCTTCACGGTTACGCGCAACCAGCCTGATGAAATAAGTTGTGTTTTCAGTTAAGGCTGTAACAGTTCCGGCCAAATCCAAACGCAGGCCAGAATATTGTTTTGTAATTGTGCTGAAGTTAGTGCTTGTGGCTGTCTGTACCAGATAAATTGTATTATCCGGGTTTGCCGGAACTTCAGATGTTCCCCAGTTTAAACCTATGGTTCCGGTAGATATAGTTCCATAGCTGGCAGCATCAGGTGCGGTGCAAAGGGTGGCCTTCCAGGTTTGAGGCAGCTGTGACAACACAGCAGAACCTGCCCAGTTGCGTGCTATTAATCTGACGAAATAGGTTGTGTTTGGATTTAATGATGGTATTGTTACGTTTAAATCTGACCTCAGCCTTACAATTTCCGGTGAAGACAGGAACGAAAAACTTTCATCAGTTGAAGCCTGCAGTATGTACTGGGTATTATCCGGGTTTGCAGGAGATTCACCAGTTCCCCAGTTTACAATTATTGAATTATTGGTAACCGTGCCGTAACTGGTTATGTCCGGAGGCATGGCATCCGTTACTCTTAACGTGCCAACATCCGTTGAGTTGCCTACAGAAGCTCTGTTGTACGCTGTAACTTTTGCATAGTAAGATGTATTAGGTAAAATATTGTTTACTAACAACGTACTGCCGTTTCCGCCGCCGCTTCTGAAAGCAGAAGAACTGGTAACTACTGTTGAGATATCCGAAGAAGTACCGATGGTAACTATATAAACTGTATTATCAGGATTGCCTGTTGTGTCTGTCCAGTTTACTCTTAAGCTTGTAGCGCCTGACGAACCCCACGCCAAACCATTGGGCGCTTCACAAAGAGTGGCCTTACCATTACCTGAATCAAATGTGTTTTCAACCATAGTACCCATTCTGTTTGTGGCAATTAATTTTCCATAATAAGTTGTATTGATTAAAAGTCCTGTTACATTAAGAGTGCTGCTGGCTTTTGTACCTTCCTGTGTTTTTATGGTTGAGAAATCTGTTGATGATGAAAGCACTGCGGTATAAATAGTATCTGCCGGGTTTGCTGTTGCATCCGCTGAAAAATCTACTATCATTGAATTTGACGCGGCCGTACCCCAGACAATATTATCCGGCTGCTGGCATACGGTAGCGCTGGAATTTGGGATATTGTATATGGCTTCCACTCCGGCGCGGTTACGCGCTATCAGCCTGCCATAATATGTGGTATTAGGAGTCAAAGCTCCTACTCCCCAGCCTAATACAGATCTGGTTGTCTCGCCTTCTTTGGATATCGTGCTGAAATTTGCCGCAGTGGCTACCTGAATAATATAAATCGTGCTTGAAGGATTTCCTGAGGCATCTCCATTCCAGTTAATATTATGCTGGACATCAGTGGTCAGGCTCCAGTTTGCGCTGGTAGGTGTTTCGCATAGAGTAACCCCGGTCCATACAAAGGTATAAGTGGTTAAAACATTATCATAATTTTTTGCGCTTATTCTAAACCAGTAAGTTGTGTTAATATTTAAACCGGTAAACATATAATAAGTGGTATTCTGCCAGGCACTGCTGTAATTATAAGGCCCGCCAATTGATTCTGATGAGGTTTCCGCAAGATATGAAGTTCCGGCTGGGTTGCTGTTTGTTGTCCAGTTAAGCATTATGGTGCCTGTAGTAATATCTGTTATGCCGTACAAACCAGGTACGTTACAAAGGGTATGGGTGCTTCCTAAGGGAGTATCAACCGTAGACATATTGTCTACGCTGACAGCTTTTACCTGGAAATAATATGTTACGTTTGGAGAGAGGGCGGCAAAATCTGCATAATTGTTTTTTGTGATTGAAGATATTACTACCGGCCCGCCGATACTAATGCTTGAACATTCTGCCAGATAATTAGACCAGCCCGGGTTTGCCGGAGTACCCGTGAGCCAGTTTATTCTTAAAGCCTGGGATGTTATATTGCTTGCCGGACTTGGCGGCATACCGGGCACTGAGCAAAGAGTAGCTGTTGAAACCAGGTTAACCCAGCCCGTTTCTGTGTTTTCCAGGTTTCTTGCCTTGATGCGGAAATAATACTGGGTGTTTGGTACAAGAGTATTAGAAACTGTCCAGAATCCTGCGCCTGCTACCCAGCCGGTATTAACAGTGGCAGGTTGAAACCCGTATGAAACGGATGAACATTCCACGTAGTATTCTGTATACGGCGGGTTTGCACCGGTGGACCAATAAACTGCCATGCTTGATACATAAACATTTGAAAATGAATAAACCGGCTGTTGCGCGTTAGTCCAGACAACTGATGAGCCCGATGAAGTTACCACACCGCCGGCATTTACCGCTGTTACATAGCACTGCCAGGAAGTATTGGGTGTAATATTTGTCTGTACCCAGCTTCCGTTAGAGCCGGTACCGCCTACTGCAGAAATTGTATTTGTATCTGCAAGCATTATATAAGGAACAGAAGTGGCTGAATAAACCCTGAAACCAAGTTCGTTTGATGCATTATCTGTCCACTGCCAGGTGATTGATGATGTATTAACCGCTGAAGCAATAAAGTTTACCGGTGATTGTACTTTTCCGCGCGCATTGCCGCCCATTGGGGCCGCCAGGCTTGCGCCTGTCCAATGCGCCGCTTTAAGGTCAGAGTTGGTTACATCCAGATAAACTATATGCGCATCGCCATTACCATCTATTGAAAGCGAAGTATACTGCCCCGCATCATTTAATGAATCAACCGTTGATATATCCCACTGTGATCCTGTAAATCTGGCAAACTTTAAATTACCTATACTGCTTTCATAATAGGCAATGACCGGGTTTTCAGAACCGTCTAATGCAATAGATATATAACCGCCTACGTTTGAAGAATCAACAGTTGACACTGTCCAGGTACTGCCGGTGAATCTTGCATATTTGAGGTCATAATTCACTGAATCCCAGTAAGCGATATGCGGATCACCTGAACCGCCTATTGCAAGAGCTGTGTATTGACCTACATTTCCATTGGCATCAATAGTGGAAGTGGACCATTGCAAGCCATCATAGCTTGCATATTTCAGGTCACCGTCTGTTGAGAAGTAATGCGAAATATGGGCATTGCCCTGGGCATCAATTGCCAGGGAGCTATTTGTACCGCAACTGTGTAAAGAATCTGCCGTGTGCGTTGACCAGTTTACACCATCGTATTTTGCAAATTTAAGATATTGGAAACCTACATAATCATGCCAGTATGAAATATTGGGGTTACCCTTTGGGTCAATGGCTATAGATGTCTGAGCACCGTTTATGTCCATAGAATCAATGGTATAAGTTGACCAGGCAACACCATTATACTTTGCGTATTTCAAATCAAAATTGTCATCATCAACATAAGAGACATGCGGGTTATTATTAACATCAACGGCAATAGAAAAATAACTCTTTGACATGCCCGGGTCAATTTCTACAGAGCCTCCCCAGGAAATACCGGTACGTTTATTATAAAACAGGGAGCCGGCAATATTTCTATAAACTGCGTGTATGTTATTGCTTTTGTCAATTGCCTGAGACACGTACTGTCCCAGGGTTTGGCCGGCGCCGTCTACCGTCTCAAAAGTAAACGGTGAATTATATGCGTTTGGGGAAGAAGAAATCACAGACCAGTTGTTTGATTCATCTTTGGTCCAGACTCTGAAATAATATTCCGCATTAAGAGGAAGCGCTACGCTTACAGTAACTCTGGTGCCAGGGGTAACCGCTGAGGTTGAAAGAGAAACAGCAACAGAAGTTGACCAGGTTACGCCGGTCCAGGTGGAATATTGGATTCTGTATTCAGACCCTGAAGCCAGAGTATTAGAATACCCGTTATCCCCTGGTGTCATCCAGGAAAGTTTTATTGTATTGGCTGTACCGCTCTGGTATGCTTCCAGTGTTGTTATCTGACCGGGGGCCTGCGTATCTATATAAACGGTATATTTCACAGACGATATCTCTTCGTTGCCTATATCATCTGTGCCGAAAACATAAATTAAGTTTTCATTATCAGACTGCCAGTCTACATTTTCAGATGATTTCCAAACGGTGTAATTGGGCTGGGCCGGATTGTCGGGTATACAGTCGCGCGTAGAAACCGTAACTATCCAGCTAACCCCGTTCCAGTATTTATTTGTGGTATTATCAAAAATTACCATTTTCACAGAACCGGATTTTGCAAGGGAGGTTGATACGCCCACCATGTAGGCACCCGCAGTTATATCTGCCACGGTACCGCTGATAGTTGGCAGTGAATTTAAATAAGTGCCTGTAGGGAATGTCACAAAAGTTTCCGGAGCTTCGTTATCATAAATGAAAGTATTTGAAGAAGTGCCGGCTGTAAAAACTGTCTGGTCATTTTCTGCATTATCTATTGCCATTGCAATGATGGTATATTCACTGCCGGTAGTTTTATTTGCGTCACTAAAATTATAGGACCAGCTGGAACCCGCCAGTGAGAAATTAACTGGCTCTCCTGCAGTGGAGGTAGTAAGCCATATTTCCGCACCCCACCCGCTGCCTGTCCAGAACTGGCCGTCACTTCTTCTGATTTTTAAGTTTACAGTAGAAACCGTACCGGGTGATTTATCATTAAACGTTCCGGTGATTGATGCCAACTGTCCGCCCTTGTATGGCTGGGAATTCACAGGTATAGCAATAGTGGCCGTAGGCTTGGTAACATCGTAATAGAATGACGAAACCGGAGAAGTATCGCCATTATTGTTTGCCGCATCTATGGCACGAACAGCCAACTGTATCTGATGACCTTCGGGCCAGGTAATGCCGGAAGCATCATAAGTCCAAATTTCGTTGGTTGAGTTAAAGGTACCATCTTGCGCAGAAACATAAACCCAGGTAGAAAAATCAACCCAGGCAGAACCATTATAATAGGTAGCAGGATACACCAAGTCTTTTATTTCAAGCAGAACATCCTGAATTCTTACGTTATCAATAGAAGTTCCTGTTATGGAAGTAAGGGCTTTATAGGAAGCAGAATTTGCCGGATAGCTTACCAGAGCTATAGGCGTGCTGATATCAAACACAAAATTTGCAGTGGCATAAACGGTTGAATAATTGCTGGAACTATCTTTTGACCTGGCAACAGCCTGATAACTAAAACCGCTTTCAAAAGAAATTACTGAACTATTAAAATCCCAGGCGCTATACGGCTGATTTACGTTATACCAGTTTGAACCAGAAGCGAAAGACGAACCATTCCATTCATAACCATCTGCAACACGTACAAATTTAATTTCTGTCTGAGTTACAAGCACATTATCCTGCGCCTGGCCCTGGGTAGAGTTTAATTCTTTTGTGTAAGAATTATTTGCCGGCGTAGATATTGAAATTGTTGGCGGGGTAAGGTCTTTCTGGGTTTTTGTAGAAGTTGTTACTGAAAATACCGAATCAATGGAAACACCATTTTTAGCCCTGCCTCTAAAGTAATAATTAGTATCGCCGTCTAAACCATTAAACGTTGTAGTATTACCTGTAAAATTCAGGCCAAACGGTATGGGCGTGGATATGTCATTAACAAAATTATCTGATGAAAAAGATATTTCATAAGGAGTTCCATCAGGATTACTATTTTTGCTCCAAGTAAAAGTAATTGAAGAAAATCCTATATAATTCCAAATCATTGCATCTAAATCCGGGGGGTTGGCAAGTGTATATTGTCCGTTTGAAGGAGCATCTTTTGTACCTAACGGATTGTATGTCTGAACATATCTTGAATATGTAGTATTTGGCATGAGATTGGACTCAATAAAATATGTTGTGTTGGATTGAACTGTTCCAATAATACCGCCTGTAGAAGCAAATACTTTATAGAGCTGCTCATCATCTGCCATGTCAGTCCAGCCCCATTCAATTGAAGCAGCAGATTTTGCGGTTCCCATAAAACCAGCCGCTTGTGCAAGGATATCATGAATCCAAAACGTTACATTGTTAGGATCTTTTTCATAAGCTATGCCGAAATGCCCGCCGGCAGAATAGGGCATGGCTACATAACCCGGATATACAAGATTCGGCACATAAACATTTGAGCTTACTGTTGCATCAAAACTGAAATTCGGGAATGTATAGTTAGAAGTGCCGTTTTGCAGCAGAGTCAATGCTGATTTGCCGTATTCGCAATTGGTGAATGTTACTGAACTAAAGGCCTGCAGGAAAGAACCGTCAGCTACCGTTATTCCCCTGGAATGGTCCAAGCTTAAAGCGGTTATGTTAACAGAACCGCCGTTTACGTCAAAGTTAAAATAATTTGTTGAAGCGGTGGAGGTGATAACATCAAGCAATGAATCCGTTTTTACTAAACCGCCGGGGTACACTGTCAACCCGTCGCCAAGTTCCACAATGCCGGAATTGGAATTTGTCATATCCAGCACACCGCTGTCATTTATATTTACCGGGCCTACTGCATTGAAAGTTCCTGTTTTTACGTTAAAATTACTGTTTATGTTGCTATATTGAATAACAGTGAGCTTATTGTTGAGCTCAATTTTACCGGAATTAAACTGAAAATATTTATTAGCCTTTACCGGTTGATTTATTACCAGTTCCTGGCCGGTATTTTTATTTACCTGCACTGAATCAAATACAATGGTTTTTATACCGTTAACAGCTGAACTGCTTCCGGCAAACACAAAGGTAGAACCATAAACCGTAAAATCACCGTTTGTATCTAAAGAAACATTGCCGTTTGAAAGGGTTACTTTTTTATTGGCAAAATCAAACCAGCCGGTGGTAACCAAAAGCTCTCCTGTAATTTCCAGGTCATTAACTGTGGATACGGCCCAGGTGGAAAGCGACTTATTTATATACAGTGATTTTATAGAATAATTAGCGGGCAAATTAAGGCTGACATTATTTTCGTTAATAAAACAGAGGTTCTGGACGTTTAAAACACCCGGATTTATCAAGGTAATATTTCCATCAACATTGGTGTTGTTTGAAGTCTGGCGGAAAACGCCGTTTGAAACTGTCAGACTGCCTGTAATATTAATATCCGAAAGGATAGTTACCGTGCTTTGGTTTACTTTATTTATTTCCAGATTTGAAAAAGTATTAGAGGAATTATTAATTGTCTGATTTCCATTTTTATCTAATATCCAGGTTCCATTATTTGCAAAAACACCATTCCCCCCTGAATTATTGATATCTCCCCTGAAACTTATAGTTGAGCCGTTTGTGTTTAACCAGCCATAATAAAAATTCAGGTTTCCGTTAATTTGAATACGTTTATCCTGTAAAAAAACATTTCTCGTATTAGAAACATCATTGTCAATAAATAAACTATAAAAAGTTGTTCCGGGCAGGACATTTATGTTTTGATTGTAGAAACTCTTATTTGAAAAGCAGATAGTACTGGTATTTGCCGAAAACATTCCTGCGGTATAGGTTAAATTGCCCTTAACTGTTATACTGCTGGCATTTATATTAAAAATTCCGGTACTGATATTTAAGTCATCAATTATGATATTTGTATTTATGTTAACATTTGATGAATAGCCGTCCTGAATAGAAAATGTGGAAAAGGCAACATTTGAAGGCAAGTCCCAGTCACAATATTTGGTTGGATTAATTGAACCAAAGATTACCGAATCCCCTGATGAAGGAACTATATCACCTACCCAGTTTAAATTATTGCTTGCAAAATTATCCGCCCCGCCCCCATCCCAGGTATGAACTGTCATATCGGCAGTATAAGTAGTAGCCGAATTTGAAAGTTCTGACCAATTACCGGCTTTATCCTGGGTCCAGGCTCTGAGATAATATGTAGTTTTTTCAAGCAGATTTGTTACTCTCCAAATCTGAGGTTCCCCAAAACTTACATTTGCAGTAGATATGGTTATCTGGGCGCTTGTTACGCTCCAGGTTAGGTTTGCGGTATAACTTGCATGCTGAATATTGAACTGGCCGTGAGGGATTGTTTTATTTAACCCGTTATCGCCTTTTGAGGACCACCACAGGGTCATCTGGCCGGGTATTGAGTTGTCAATAACGCTTAAATTATCAATCGGCGCAGGAGCTATGTTATCCAACAGGTAGATACTTGGCGTGGCGGTAGCGACAGTATAAATATCATTGCCATTTTTTGAAACTACCGTAATCCAGTAAGTAGTATCAGAGAAAAGATTTTCAACGGTTGTAAACCCGCCTGTTGCCCATACGGTGGTAGTGAGGTCTACCTGAAAGTTATCTGATGAAACTGAAATCCTGTACTGAGTATAGGTTGAATTGTTGTTTGTACCCCAACCTACAGACAAGCTCCAGGAAGTAGCATTAATGGCATATGTGCCGGTAGCCGGGTTTGCCAGAGTATATTTTACAACAGGGGTGCAGGATGATGTACCAATGGGGTTGTACGCTTCAGCGTATCTATAATAGGAAGTGTTAGGTGACAGACTGGCTTCCAGATAATCAGTTACATTGGCCCCAAGCACACCAAAAAGGCCGCCGGTTGAATTCTTAATTCTATAACCTAATTCTTCGTTTGAGTTATCTATCCAGCTCCAGTTTATGGCACAGGTTGAAAGTACCAATCCGTTAAAACTTCCTACTGCAGTAGGGGAGGACCAGAAAATTACATTATTAGGGTCGTATTCAAATGCCGGGCCTGATTTGGGGCCTGCGGCAAACTGCATGGCAATATAACCGGGATAAAACAAATTAGGAGCAGATACGTTTGTTGATATGGATGCATCAAAATAAAGATTATCAAATGTATATTGAGTTGTACCGCTTTGTAAAATCTGTAAAGCTATTGCGCTATTCTGGAAATTTTGAAAAGCAACTGTACTTAATTTTTGTATATAAGAACCATTTTCAATAACTAATCCCTGATCATTAAGCCCTTCAAGTGTTAAACCTGAAACATTCACGCTGCCGCCGGCTATTACAAACATAATGTATTCACCGGTTGTTGAAGAACGGATTACATCTCCCGTTGTATTGGCTGTAACTCCTGCGCCGGTACTTATAATAATTGAACCTGCCACCCTAATAGTACTGTTATCAGCGTTTCCAAGATCCAATGATCCGCCGTCATAAAACTTCATCTGCCTCCAGATTGTTACGGTGGCAAGCTGTACATCAAATCTGCCGGAAGCATTCATGTCTTGTTCAACAGTAAGACGGGCGCCGCCGTTAGTAAAATACAGATATGAACCTTTATCCATAGTCAAAGTCTTTTTTACTCTTACCGGTATGCCCTGTATATACCCGCTTCCCCCGGGATAATTCACAATCCTGAAAGTATCAAGCGTAAGCTGCCCGGTACCGTACATCTGGGAAGCACCTGTGTTATTGGGAATTACAACAGTTGAGCCGTCAACCAGGAAAGAACCGTAATTTGTGTTGTTCAAACCATGCATTTTCAGGAGCTTGTTCTGAATATCAAAAACAGCCGATCCGCCGCCAAAGAATGAGCAACTTCCAGTGATGCTCAAGCTTGGCTTTGCTATGTTTATGATGCCTACGGTCTTATTAGACAGGTAAAGACCCGGCAGAGTAGTTTCCTCAGGAACATCTATCACAACGTCGTTCCCTGAATCTGATAAAGAAATAGTGCCGTTAGCATAATTAAGCATTGCCCCGGGGTAAACAGTGATATTACCGCCAATGGCCGGATTACCGGAACTTGACCACCTATACACACCGCTTTTCACAGTCAGGTCATTTTGTATGCTGAAACCCCAGTTATATGCGTTAAATGTACTCATGTTAACCTTATTTATTTCCAAATTATACACATTGCTCGCCGGGCCTCCGCTGTCTGCAATGAATTGTTCATCTGTCCCGTCAATGATAACCTTGGAATTTGTGTTACTTTCGTCAAAAGTACCGTACCAGCTGCTAAAATCACCTCTGATGTATATAGTTGAACCAGAGATGTTGAAACGTCCATCTCCACCCTGGCCTGATATATAACCGCTGTGTCTCATATTTGTAAGGAACAAATAATTGTTATTAAAATAAAGCTTAGCGCCTGTTTTTTTGATGTGAGATATGCAGTAGAACGTTGTTCCGGGAAGAAGGTACATATACTGGTGGTTGGTCCAGTGGGTGAAAGCGATGGTACTTGTATTTGCTGTGAACTGGCCGCCATTATACTTCATGTCACCCAGTATCGAAACGCTGGTGGTAAGCACGTTAAAATTACCGCCGGAAATTGTAAGGTTATTATCTATTGTTATAGTTGTTGAAATATCAACATTTGCCAAATAATCAGAATATATATTAAAACTACCAATTCTGACTGTATATGGTATATCCCAGGTACACGGTTTTGAAGGGTTAATGTTTGTGAAGGTTATATTATCTCCTGGGTTTATAGGATTGTCTGCAACCCAGTTAAACTGGTCAGAAGCAAGATTGCTGGCGCCGCCGCCATCCCATACTTTGTCTTCTGCTAAAACAGGGATAATAGAAGAAATAACCAATAGGGTGGTTGAAATGATGAATGTTATGAAGAATTTTTTTATGTTTACCATTATTTCTGTTAAATCCTGCAAATTTAAATTATATTTTATTTATATACAACAAATTAAAGTAAGAAGTGTAATTAATAATACTATCTGCCCTGGGGTTTATCTACTGTTATAGTAATAGCCCATAAAGGCCTAAAAGTCAATGGACAGTGACAAAAATCACCTGCTGTGACAAAAAACACGAAAAACTATGAAAAATGCTCTTTTTTGGATATGGTGTTTACTGAGAAAGAAATGATTTTAATTCGTCGTCTTTGGGGTTTAGCTTAAAAGCTTCGCGCCAAACTTGTATGGCTTTTGATTTTTTATTAAGTGCATAATAAGCCGACCCTAAACGTTTCATGGCCATAGCATTGGATGGTTCAAGTTCTAAAACACTATTGCATTCTACTATAGCTCTGTCATATTTAGCATCGTAAATATAATTTAATGAAGCTACTAATTTCTGTTCTACCAGGGTCATTCCTGGCACAACCTCCACCGCTTTCAGCTGGTTGGGGTACTCTTCTTCAATCACGTTGACAAATTTTTCAATCCTACCATCCGAAGGGTTTAACTGGCCTGCATAAATTATGGAATGCAGAGCAGTTTTAAACTTTGCGCTGGGTTTAATGTATTCCCTCACAGCAAACCTTATTAATTTGCCGTTTTTTGTTTGAGCTGTTTCATCGCCGAAAGCTTCCTGGATTTTTCTTATTTTACCGTAAAGTTTTTTTAATTCCGTGTTATTTGGTGAGGTTTCCAGTGCGGTTTTCATATTGCTTAAAGCATCGGTATACCTGCCGGCATTGTAACTTTCCTCAACACTTTTTAGGACTTTGCTGTATTTTTCCATCAATTTCTGTTTGGCAAATTCTATAAGTTTCGGCGGCTGTACCTGTGTAGGGTCCAGTTTTAAAATCTGTTCCCAGTAAGAAATGGCTTTGCTGAAATCATTGGCCTGAAAGGACCTTATGGCAGTATCATAGTACGCTTTTATTAAACTCTGTTTTTCTTTTTCTGATAATACTTTTTCCTGCGCAAAAACATTTGCACCGGTAATTATCGGAATAAGCATAATTGCTAAAAATATTTTAGTTTTTCTTTTCATCTTTTTTATCGCTTTTCCCCTGGCTTCTTAAAATACTTATTTCAATTCTTCTATTTTTTGCGCGGCCTTCTTCCGTATCATTGGATTCCAAAGGATGAAACTCGCCGTAACCATAAACAGTAAAACGTTTTGAATCTATTTTTTCTTCGTCCATAAGATATTTTATTACGCTAAAAGCCCGGGCTGCGGATAATTCCCAGTTTGAATCATACTTTCCCACTCCGGCTCTTACCGGAATGTTGTCCGTATAACCTTCTACTACAATATTATTCGGCATGTCCTTTATAATTTTCGCTATGCCTGACAAACTTTTTGCCGCTTCCGGTTTTAAAGCCGCTTCACCTGAATTATAAAGCACGGGTGCCGGCAGGGATATTTTTATTCTTTGAGAATTAATTTCTATTCTTGCAGTATCCTGCAGTTCGGATGACAATTTATTTGCTGCGTCCGATTCTTTTGATTTCTGGCTGGCATCTTCATCTACCTTGCCACCCATGGCTGACTGTACGTTTGAAAGCAGTTTTTCTGACTCCAGACCCCCCATTGCTGATACGGAGTATAACAATAGGAAGAAGATCATTAAAGTAGTTATCAGGTCAGCATAAGGGACAACCCAACTGGATGGGTCATAAAGTGCCCTTTTATCTACCTTACCGCCAATATCTCCACCAGACATAAATAAAACCTCAAGTTTTATTTACCCAGACGCTTTGGTTTTTTAAGCCGCATGGTGCGGATGAAAAACCAGTCAGGGTATAAAACCTCAATTTCCTTTACCCAGACGTTTTGGTTTTTTAAGCCGCATGGTGCGGATGAAAAACCAGTCAGGGCATAAAACCTCAATTTCCTTTACCCAGACGTTTTGGTTTTTTAAGCCGCATGGTGCGGATGAAAAACCAGTCAGGGTATAAAACCTCAATTTCCTTTACCCAAACGTTTTGGTTTTTTAAGCCGCATGGTGCGGATGAAAAACCAGTCAGGGTCATAATTTCAAAAAGTGATTAAGTGATTAGGTTGTTAAGTGGTTAGTAAATTATTTTAACTAAACACTAACCACTTAATCACTATTCACTATTTTTTATCTAATTACATTTATTTCAATTCTTCTGTTTTGTGCCCTGTTTTCGGGTGTATCGTTCGGGTAAAGGGGCCTGAACTCGCCATACCCTGCCACTATAAACTTTTCTGACGACATTCCCTTTACTTTGGTAAAATAGTCAATTACACTTACAGCCCGGGCAATAGACAATTCCCAGTTGGTTGTATATCTCCCCGCTTTTAACGGTATATTATCAGTATGCCCTTCAACAACAACTTTATTGGGCAGTGCTTTCAGAGACTTGGCTATTTCATCTAATCCCAACGCTGTTTCTTTAGTAATTTCTACTTTACCTGTTTCAAAAAGCACAGGAGAAGTAAGCAGGATACGTATCATTTTATCATTAACTTCAAGTTTTGCCAGTTTATCCAGTTTTTCTTTTTCTGAATCCAGCTTGCTTACCGCTTCCTGTTCCTGAATCTGCTTTAAAATTCTTTGGGCGCGGTCCGTCATGGCGGCATCCTTGCTTACCATGCTGGTTAGGGCAGACTGAATATTAGTTCTTTTGCTTTCATCCATACGGGTAAAAGCATAGGACATTAGAAAGAACAAAGTCAGGTTTGTAATAATATCCGCATATATTGTCAGCCAGATGGAACTTTGCTGCATTATTCTTACCGGCCGTTTACGTTTTTTCATGATTAACGAACAATGTTAGGGGATTAATTTATTGTTTATGGGCAAATAAGTTTGCCCTTATATTTTATAACTTGCTGTTAGCCAGCGACTGTTCTCTTAAGATTGCAGATAAATAACCCTCAAGTTTTTTTGCCGTTATTACAGGCACATCACCTTTATGAATTGAAACAATGCCTTCAGTAATGAGTTCCATGTTAAGAATTTCATCTTCACTGTATTCAGACAGTTTTACAGCAACGGGTAAAAAAGCAAAATTAGCGGCAAATATGCCGAAAAATGTAGCAGCCACAGCTGTTGCCATAGCGGCACCCATGGAAGTAGGGTCGGTAATATTTCTTAATACCTGCACAACACCCAGCAGGGTTCCCAGCAATCCGAAAATAGGCGCTACAGTAGCCATCATTCTAAATACGCTGGCAACTTTCTGATGCCTTTCTCTTACGTACAAAATTTCTTTTTCCAGATTGTCTTCGATAATGTCTATATCGTAACCGTCTATGAGCATTTGCAGGGCATTTCTAAAGAACTTGTCTTTTAATCCGGCTACTTCAGGCTGGAGGCCGGAAAACCCTGAACGTTTGGATTTTTCTGAAAGGCCTACAACAAGTTCTATCATTCTCAAAGATGATTCTCTTTTATTTGGGAAGAAAGCCAGACTGAAAGCCTTAGGTATGGCTTTGATAGTTGTCCAGGGATAAGCAATGAGAGTAGAGGAAAGAGTACCTATTACAACCAGCAGAAACGCATCAAGATTAAACAACATATGCACAATTTCACCGCGCGCCATGACTATGTAAATTGCAACTACTCCGATAATTGCTCCGCCAACCGTTAACAAATCCATTTATTTTCCCCCAAAAATATTTTTAAATAAGTTCAATTATGCCTTCGGCATTTAATTTTCTTATGCTTTCAATAACCCGGCGTTTTTCTTCGATGATTCTTTGTGCTGATAAAGGTTTACCCAACTCCATTTCCTGTTGAAGCCTTTTTCTGCCGGCTTCAGTAAGCGCTTCCATGATTTTTGCTGTATATTGTTCCGGCATGGTTTTAAGAATCTGCGCAAAAGCTGAAAGATTTATCCTGCGCATAACGGTTTGCAGAGTTTCACCGCTGAAATTGACTATATCCTCAAAACTGAAGACGGATTTCATTAATTTGGCTGCAAGGGGCGGATTCTTGGCCTTAAAATTAGCAATGATTTTGTCCTGAGTTGCTTTATCGCTGTAATCAAGCAGTTTAACAAGTATTTCATCACCGCCAAGAGAATAATTAAGGGTGTCTCTAACTTTCTGTTCAAGGGATTTTACAGCGTCAGGGTCCATCTGTTTCACGTTTGAAAATAATTCGGATACTTTCATTTTCTGATCCGCATTTAAATCAGCAAACAACTTGGAAGCCATATCTCTGTCAATGTAATTTAGAATTACCGCTATGTTTTCAGAACTTTCTGTTTTAATTGATTCTCTTAACTGATTTATTTCCTGAGGGACAATAAACCAGAATGGTTTTCTGTTTTCACTATCGTGAGATAAAGATGCAGTCTGAGCTGACGCAGTTTCTACGGAAGTTGACTGCTGGTTTTGCGCGCCAAAATCCTGACTTGAAGTGTTTGCTTCTTTTTGGGCCGCTACCAGTCCGGCAATAACTTCTACCAGGCTTTTTGAAAATATTTTAAATGGATTGAACAAAAACAATACTGAGCCGAAAACAAAAAATGTTGCAAGGGCAATTATAATAACCCAGTATAGATTAGGCGGATAAAGCAGAGAATACCAGTAAAAAGGATTTTGTTTAAAATTCATTCTTTCAATTATCAGCTGGTCCCCGCGGGTTTCATCGATACCCAGTAACCCGAAAGCCACTTTTTTCATAATTTCTATCACGCTTGCGGAGACAGCTTTATCAACTATAATGGTTGCACTGATTTTCTTTATGGCGGTTTTTGTTTTTCCTATATCCAGCGGCGCTAATAAATCCTCTATTTTTCTTTCTCCGATATTTTCTTTAACAGGCACTCCTGGCAGTACCATTTTAGGCCGTTCATCAACAGTTTTAATCTGAAGTTCCTTTTTTTCTTTTTCACTGTACATCTCTGTATTGATGATAATGATAATTTTTTCCGTACCGGCAATTTCAGTAAGAACCTTTCTTAACCTGTCTTCCAGGCTTGTTTCTATCTGGATTTTTGTTTCAATACTGGTTTCGGCAATATCCGCCGCAAAGATTTGTTTGGGAGCCTGAAAAACCAACAATGAAGCAAAAATAAATAGCGCCACGAACTGATAAAACCTTTTTTTCATAATTTTCTCCTAATGTCTTTATATATTATTTATTGTGTAACTTTTCAAATATTTTGCGCTTTCTTCCAGTAGAGCAGCATTTATATACATACCAGACCCAATTTCAAGACTGGCCATATTTCTGACTATTCCATAATTTTGAAATTGCTGGTGTCTTCCGGAATTAAAGCAGGGAATTTGTTTGGTACTACCCTTACTTTCCAGCCAAAGGAATCTTTGACAGCGTATTTATCTATTGATGGTATATTTTCATTGCCCATGCAAAAAGGGCATTCTGACAGGTATGAAGGTAAGTCTTTTTTTACTATTTTTTTATCTGAAAAATCTTTCGGTCTTTTTGCTCTTTCGGTAGCGATAATAACCCATTCTCTTACTGCTATATTCTGTCTGAGTTGAGGCATAAAACCCCTTAATAGTTATGAGTTTTAGAGCACTTGAAGGTATATTCTATATATCATTTTATTTATCAAAAAACAACGTTTTTTTAATAATTATAATGATTTAAACCGTGCAGGCTCATTTCAAATGGGTGTTTTTCCTTAAACTTGACAAAATATATATGAAATGATAGAATACGGAATTACAAAATTCTGAGAACATTTAGTAATTTTTTTGAATTTTCGCTCTTTTGGATGTATGTTATCTGAAACTTGAGATTTGAAATTTGAAATCTATAATTCACGCCCCCATCGACTAGCGGTTAGGTCATCGCCCTTTCAAGGCGGTAACACCAGTCCGAATCTGGTTGGGGGCGTTTTTTTATTTTTATAGGCTACCGCCGCAGAAAGGCGATACGCCCTTTCAAGGGTTGCAATGCGACGAATAAGGAGCATTGGCTGCAACGGGTTCGAGACGGTGAGAACCCTGGGCCGAAGGCTAACACCAGTCCGAATCTGGTTGGGGGCGTTTTTTTATGCCCCAAAACCGTACTTTTGTGCTGACTGATAAAACACCTACCCCGTGCAGTTTTCAATCCTGATTTATCCTTTTATAATTGGATATCTGGATATTGCTCATAAACAAAACAATTTGAAAACTATCGCAGGGATAAATGTCACACATGCATTCATCTCCACTTTAGGTGGATATGAATGCTGCCATTTAATTTTTCGGAAGAAAATCTATCTGGAAAGTTACTCTGTGGGATAACCCTAAATCTGAATGCGGAATGTAGGCATAATCCAGCTTTACCGGACTGAAATTAAGCCCGAAACCTGCCGACAGACTGCTTGTCTGCTGGTAAACCCCGCCAAATCTGAAGGCAATATATTTGTTTGCAGAAACTTCAAAACCAAGCCCTAATTTCATCTTTGAATCATTTTCCTGAACAATATCAAAAGAAGAATTGTAGCCTTTTGACATAAAACCCGTACCCGCTCTGATAGTAAAAGGAAGCAAAGAACCCCTGATTTTTGAACCGATATTCTGTACCACAATGCCTGAGGTGTTGCCGGATCTTGAATTTCTATAGTACAAACCTGCGTCAAAAGCAGCTACAGATGCGCTGTTTTTGTTTAACTCTTCATTTATATATTTTACAGATACACCTATCTTGATTGACCTGCTGTCTTCGCGATAAGGCATATTATGGGAATATCCCAGCACTACCAGTGTATCTCTAAGGCTTATTGCCGTACCTTCTGTAATAACATCATTTACTACAGACCGTTGAAAATCACTGATGCCTAAATTTGTTATACCAAAACCCAGGGCATTTTCTCCTGAACTAAAAACAGCTAATACCGTATTGGCGGATATGTCGCCATAGATGAGCGCCTGCGAAAAAGAATATTGAGAACCCTGCACGTTTGATAAACCGGCAGGATTATATTCAAGCGCGGATACATCATCTGAAATTGCTGTAAAATTACCCGCCATTCCCTGTGCTCTTGCTGTGTAACCAATTTTTAGAAACGGAACAGCGGAAATACCGGCCGTTCTTACAAGCTCTTCTGCAAACAAACCGGCATTAAAAAACAAAACAGAATAAATGATATAAAATAGTCTGAAATATATTTTCATAAATTATCTTGCAATCATTAATTTGCCTTTTACTTTGCCTTTATCGGTTTCTGCTACATACAAATACACACCATCAGAAACCAGTTCACCGGTGTCATTTTTGCCGTCCCATTCTGCGCTGGTAGGATAATCAGGTTCAATGGTCCTTACCTGTTGGCCGGCCAGATTATAAATACGAACCGTCAGGGACACGCCTTTCAAATTATCTGAAAGATAAATTCTTGTTGTCTGGCCGTTTGCTGGATTAAAAGGATTTGGTGAGTTTACTGCTACGCTTTCTTTAACAACTGCAGGGACTGTATAACCTACGGCAGAAGCCGCATTTATTAAACCATAACCTGTATATAAATCCTTGCCGGGAGTATCTAAATCAATGGCGGTACTGGTAATTTTTTCATAAACGCTGGCAAAAGTTGCATTTGGTTCATAAGAAAAAATAAGTGCTACCACACCGGCCACGAAAGGCGATGCCATGGAAGTTCCATCCGAATATTCATAACCGTCTGAATGCCATATATCCATAGAATCATTCCCAAGGCCGCCTGGATTAGTAGGAGGAACTGTACTATAAATTTCAACACCGGGAGCCATTATATCAAGCTCAGAACCGTAATTCGAAAAACCGGCCCGCTGGTTTTCTGAATCAGAAGCACCTACCGCAATAGCATGTGGTAAAGCCGCTGGGAACATTACAAAATCATTTGTCGGATCCCCGTCATCGGCAAAATTTCCCGCCGCCGCAATACAAATAACTCCATTATTATAGGCATAATCTATGGCTATCCGTTCAAGGTTCGACAGCATTTCACCGCCAAGGCTCATATTAATTACCTTTGCTCCCGCATCAACTGCATAGGGTACACAGCTTGAAATTGCTATTGATGCACCGGAGCCTTCATTATCGAGCGCCTTGATAGGTATAAGCCTTGCGCCCCAGCTTACACCAGCTACGCCTCTGTTATTATTTGTCATGGCGGATATTATTCCCGCTACGTGAGTTCCGTGGCCATTATCATCCATAGCATCTGAATCATCATTTACAAAATCATAGCCTAAAGAAGTGTCAACGCTGCCGGCTAAATCCGGGTGCAGATAATTTATTCCCGTATCTATTATGGCTACTTTAACACTCCAACTAGCCTTGGTTATTTCCCAGGCTGATGGGCAATCAATTTTTTTTACTCCCCATTGGCTATTATATGAGGTATCATTTGGTATAACAAACATTTTCCTTATGTAATTCGGCTCGGCAAATTCCACTTCCGGCTGATGGCTGTAATATTCAAGAGCTGTTTCCACGCTCATGTTATCAGACAGAGTAACAACCTCAGCGTTAAACTTTTCTAAACCACCTTTGTTTTGATGGTTCATTTTGCTTAACATGCCCTTTTTCTGTGCTTTAGTTGTGCCTTGCTTGTAGACAACAACTATTTCATCTTTTACAACTTCTACGCTTTTATTTAATTTTTGTGAATAGAAACGGCTTTTCTGCATAGCAGGTAAACTGCAGGTTAAAAACAGGATGGAAAAAAACAGGATAGGTCCAGCAAGGTTCTTTTTCAATTTAATTTTATAGGTCTTCTTCTTTCCTTAGGGGCAACGATATACTCCAGGCTTCAAAGAAACCGGCTAAAAATGCGCCTACATAATAGCCCCACCACTGGTTTGGCACGCGGACAAATATCCATATAAAACCTACGCAAAGCATGGACAAACTGAAACAATACGTTCCAATGCTTGAAAGTATAAGTTTTTTCGGCATATTGCTGTAAAGCTGTTTACGGTCAAGAGGATAAGTAACCGCCCTGACAAGAGCAATGGTAGCCCCTATAACTAAAAGAATAACCGGGCTTATTAGCCTGCAGATAAAAAGTATTTTCATTAAAAAAGACCTTTCTGCGGAAACATCCTTAAACCACATACCGTCATAAGCTGGATAGCTGCCGATATAAAATATGGGTTCACTGCCGCCGATAGCTTTAACATTAACAATAACAAACACTGTTGCACAAATAAACCCTATACCATAAAAAACAATTTTGTATATTTTCTTTACGCTTTCACCGCCGAATGCCAGTCCGTAAATGGCCAGCAATACCGAGGGACCAAAAATGCCTATCATAAAAAATTCACGGATATTATTTATTATCAGCGGCATTGGATGCGGGCCGAGCAAAATTTGCAAAGGTCTGGTAGCCAAATAAATGCCAAATGCAATAAATCCAAAATACGCTGCATCATATGTAGCTTTGCCTGCAGAAAAATGTCTGATAGGGGCAATGTGCCTGACGTATCTGGCTAAAGCAAGAAATATGAGCCCGGCGCATATTGGTACAAAAATGTTCACAATGATGTTTGGAAGGTATTGCATTTTTCAGTGGTCTCCTGTCAATAATTTTAATTTGTTCTTGTAGTTTTATTATTGAAACAATTTAGATGTTTGTAAATTTTTTTACTTCCTGAAATCTTTTCTGTATATCGGCACGGCTGATTTTGCTTAACTTGCTTAAACTGAAACCCTGACAGCAGAAAGAACCCATTACTGTTCCATACGTGACTGCCTGCCTGATATTTTTATCTGATAATGAACCGCTTTTTGCAATATATCCCACAAAACCCCCGGCAAAACTGTCACCGGCACCCGTGGGGTCACAGACACTTTCCAGAGGATAGGCAGAGGCTGAAAACATGGTTGATTTGCTGTAATAAAGCGCGCCGTATTCTCCTTTTTTTATTACTACGCCTTTCGGGCCCAGAGCTAATATTTTTTTTGCGGCTTTTACCAGGTTAAGTTCTCCGGCAAATTCTTTTGCTTCTGATTCGTTTATCAAAAGCACATCTACTTTTTTAAGTACTTTTATAAGTTCGTTTTTTTTGTTCTGTATCCAGAGGTTCATAGTATCCAGAGCAACAAACTTTGGCCGGCCTTTTTTGCTGACCTGCATTAGCACTTCATATTGCAGGCTGGGGTCAATATTTGCAAGAAAAACATTTTGTATGCCCAGATATTCTTTTGGAATTTTGGGTGAAAATGTTTCAAAAACGTTCAGGTCAGTGCTCAGGGTACGCCTGTTATTCATATCCACTTCATAAACACCGGACCATCTGAAAGTTTTTCCTTCCTGTTTTTCAAGGCCGGCAGTATCTATATTATGTTTTTTAAGCAGTTTTACGTGTTCCTGCGGAAAATCCGTGCCTACTACACCTACAAGTTTTACATCCGTAAAGTGGCTGGCGGCTACAGAAAAATAAGTAGCAGAGCCGCCTAAAGCATCAGCTGCTTTGCCGAAAGGCGTTTCCACTGTATCAAGCGCTATTGAACCGACTACTAAAATTGACATAACTCCTCCGGATAATTATTTTATATACTTTCCTAAAAGCAAATCGAGATTTTTTAATGTTTTCTTATTAGCTTTGTCTTTGCTGGTAAATACGGCATATTTAAGAGTAGTTGAGCACTTACACTTTCTTTCTGTTTCAGGAATCCTGGGAATCAATTTTCTCAACATATTTTTAACATTATTTACATTGGCATTTAAATTGCCTATTACCATTTCACTGGTTACTTCTTCGCCTTCTTTCCATACATCATAATCCGTAATAGCGGCTACTGTGGTATAACACATTTCAGCTTCTCTTGCCAATTTGGCTTCGGGCAGAGCCGTCATGCCTACAATACTAAAATCCAGTTTTCTATTTACCTGAGATTCGGCTTTTGTAGAAAATTGCGGGCCTTCAATACATACATAGGTTCCGTCATAGTGCACAGTTGCGCCTACTTCTTTCAGACAGTCTGCTGTAAGTTTTCTTAAGTTATCACAATAGGGATGGGCAAATTCAATATGGGCCACTAAACCGTTTCCAAAAAATGTTGATCTTCTCTGGCGGGTTCTGTCAAAAAGCTGGTCCGGAATTACAAATTCTCTTGGTTTTAATTCCTCTTTAAGTGACCCGCAGGCAGAGATACTGATTAAGTGTTCCACTCCCAAAGATTTCATAGCATATATATTTGCACGGTAATTAACTTCTGTAGGCATAATCCTGTGGCCTCTGCCGTGCCTGGGCAAAAAAGCTACTTTTTTTCCTTCGAAAGTTCCTATTACTATAATATCAGACGGGTCACCGAACGGTGTTTTTATTTTTACTTCCTTTATATCCTTTATGCCTTCAATATTATAAACACCGCTGCCGCCAATGATACCAATTTTTACGTTTTCTGTTTTATTTTGCTTTTTTGCCATTTCTTTCTCCCTTTTTTTGTTGATATATTTATAAGTTTATACGATGATACGCAAAAGTCTAATTTTAAACCAGCTGTTACTTATCATCTTATCCACTTATAAACTTATCAGTTGTTTTTATAGAACAGGCTTCATGTCAAGTATCTGTAATTGTACGTTTTCTTTATTCTGCCAGCGGTTTATTTCAACCTGTACAACCACATCAATAAATTTTGAAAGGTTCAATACCGTTGATGACATTTCACCCAGGTTCCAGCCGATGGCGTAAATATTATTCCCATTTTCCTGCATTTTTAAACGCAGGTGGTTATACCCTGCCCCTACTTGCGAATGTTCCTCTACCTTTACATTATTAATAAGAAAAACAGGATAAGGATTTTCTATACCAAACGGTTCTAATTCGTTAAGTTCATTTACAAGTTCAATTTTTATTTTAGAAAGGTTAAGTTCAGAGTCTATCTCTATTTTTTGTTCCATCATTTCTTTGTTTATTTCATTTTCCGCCATTTCAAGCATGCGTTTTTTAAACTCAGGTATTTTATCTGTCATTACCGTAAAACCAACTGCCTGGGAATGACCGCCGAATTTTACCAGCAGGTCAGCGCATTTTTCTATAGCAGAATAAATATTAAAACCTTCTATAGACCTGCCTGTGCCTACCGCCTCGGTTCCTTCCGAAATCAGAAGCATGGTAGGCCGGTGATACTGGCGCACTATCTGAGAAGCGACTATTCCTGTTACTCCATGTTCCATGCCGGAACCTGTTACAAAAAACAGTTTATCTTTCTCAATACTGCATTGTTTCCTTAAAAGGTCTATGAATATATCAATATTTTCAGACTGCAGTTCTTTACGTTCTTCGTTAAGTTTGATTATCTGATCTAAGATTTTTTCCGCTTTCTGGACATCTTCCGCTATTAGAAGTTCTACCGCCAGCTCAGCCCTGCCAAGCCTTCCGCAGGCGTTTAAAAGCGGTATAATGTTAAATGAAATTGTTTTTGTATTTAAATCTTCGCTTTTTGAATACTGTTCTATCAAAAGTTTTAACCCAATACGTTTTGTTTTCTTTAAAGAACCTATACCTTCTTTTACAATTATCCTGTTTTCTGATATCAGGGGCATCATATCACTTATGGTGGCTATACAGGCAACATCCATATTGTCCTGCAGGAAATATTTCAATCTGTTGTTTCTTATTCGTTCAAGCCTCTCAAAAACCTTGCAGGTAAGCAGGGCGTCTTCCAGAGCTTTTTTTGAATGAATCTGTTCCAAACCCAGGTTTCCCGTTACAGAACCCAGGCCGTAGGATTCAAAAGGAAAGTAATCTCTTGAAAGAACCAGTGTATCAATAACTTCATTTTCAAAATCTTTTCCTAAATACTTTTTTGTAAACTGCCTGATAAAACCGATATTAAACTCTGCGTTATGCGTAACAACGGTACTTTTTTCTATGAATTCAAGCAGTTTTTTTACGGCATTTTCTGAACTACCTTTTTCTACCTGCAGCTGGAAACTTTCCTGAACAACGAAGTTTTTAATTTTAAGTGCGCCTATTTCAGTAATGTCGTCAAAAACCGGATGGAGGCCGCTGGTTTCAATATCAAACACCACAATTTCTTTGTCATAATATTTGTCATAGGACATCATAAGTCCTTCACAGAATTTCAATGCTACGGAACAACCGGAGAGTTCACAGAAAGGATATTTTGAATCTTTTCTCTTTGGATCCACTACGGCTACAGCATCCTGAGGAAGAATTTTAGGAGGTTCGTGATGGTCTGTTACTATAACTTCTGCTCCCAGGGATTTTGCATACGTAATCTCATTTGAATTTGTTATACCGCAGTCAACAGTAATTATCAGTTTTACGCCCTGCTGGATATATTTATCAATTACGTTTTTGTGCATCCCGTAACCTTCATTAGAAGGAATATACCACAAAGGCTCATCACCAAGCATTTTCAGCGTGGAATAGACAACTGTCACGGAAGAAACGCCGTCTAAATCTCTGTCACCGTAAATAAGAATCTTTTCTTTTTTTTCAACAGCCTGGCGTACTCTGGCTACAGCTTTGCTCATGTCTGTCATGAGAAACGGGTTTGCCAGGTCATAAAACGAAACATTCATAAACATATTTGCTTCTTTTATGCTTTTTATGCCTCTGTTTACCAGAACTGTTGCTAATGTTACGGAAACATTAAGGCCTTGGGAAATATCATCCACAATCCGGGAATTATGCTGTTTTAAAATCCATTTTTTAGGAATATTCATTTTTATAAGTTAAAAGATGTTTTTTGAATTACTTCCGGTTACATTATCAAATCTTTATGTTTTGTAAGGGTAATATCTAAGGCCAGGTTTAAATATCTGTAATCTTTATTGAGCTCATCCCAGGACAAATATTGAAGCGATATTTTTGCGTTTTCCATTATTGCAGTGATATTTGACATAAAATCTTCCGAATGAACATTTGCTTCCGGCGGAGGTCCGATTACCACCGTAATGCTTACTTTATTTGTTTTGCATAGTTCAGAAAACATATTGTAATTCATTTTTGAATTACCAATATAACTTCTGTCAAATACGCTTTCCAGCCTGAATTTAAGATTATGTTTTTTAATAACGTCCCTGAATTTTTCTTTAGCTTTAATAAGTTCCTGTTCTTTGCCTTCCGGAAAGAAAAAAACAATATCAATGGCCCTTAGGTTTTTGTCTACTCCGTCTATTTCAACCGGTTTTTGAACCGCTGTAATAGGAACTTGCGCGGCTTGCGGGGGCTTTACAGGTGCCAGCGTTGGGGCAGGTTGTGGTTTTACAATTGGCTGAACCGGTACTGAATAAACCTGGGCAGGCGGTTGAGGTGTAATTTGCTGCACTTCCGGCGACGGAGCTTCATCTTCCGGATCGTTCGGCAATAAATCTTTCATCAATGATTTTACCATTTCCATATCAACAGTCTGATTTGTTATAGAAGCATAAGCATTGATTCTTTTTAAAAATCCTTCTAATTCCCTTATGTTTGATTTTAATTTTGAAGCAACATATAAAAGCATATTATCATCAAGATTTACCTGTTCCGTCTCACCTTTTCTTTTCAAAATAGCTACACGGGTTTCAAGTGACGGTGACTTTATGTCCGCTATTAAACCCCATTCAAACCTTGATTTTAGCCTGTCCTCAAGGGTAGTCAGCTGCTTAGGTGGCCTATCACTTGTGAGCACAATTTGCTTCCCGCTCTGGTGTAAAATATTAAATGTATGAAAAAACTCTTCCTGTGTTGATTCCGATTCGGCAAGAAACTGGATATCATCTACTAAAAGCAGGTCCATCTGGCGGTACCTGTCTCTGAATTGTGCAAGAGTACCGCGCCCGATTGAATCTATAACTTCGCTTATGAATTTTTCCGATGTTACATAGAATACTTTCAGGTCCGGGTATTTTTTGCAAGCAAAATGTCCTATAGCCTGCATAAGGTGTGTTTTGCCCAGGCCTACTCCGCCGTAAATAAAAAGCGGATTGTAAACTTTCCCAGGATTTTCTGCTACAGCCATGCCGGCGGCATGGGTAAAACGGTTGCTTGAACCGACTACAAATTCTTCAAATGTGTATTTTGCGTTCATTGACAATTTAAAGAAATCATCATTTCCTGAAACAGCTTTTTGGCGGGCAGGAGTTGTTGTTTCCGGCTGAGGAACCTGAGCCGGCGGTTCCGGAATCGGATTGGGTGCAGCAGGAAGGGGCACATCCGGGATAACTGCTTTTTGAGGCTGGGTTGATTTGTCTGTTAAAATATTTCTTAAATCATCAAGCTTCTGGTCATTTAAATCATAAATATAAATACCGAAATTATATTCATCACTGAAAGAAGCAAAGGGACGGCCGCTGTCGACTTTTAATGCCTGAAGCAGATCATTTAGTTCTTCTTCAACAATTCTGATTTTCAGGCGGTACCTATTTTTATCTTTATCGCTGGGTGAATGTGCAAGTTCAAATTTTTCAAGCATTTATGTTAGCCTTTATGAAGCATCAGTTCTATTACCAAATCCACATACGTTAATTTTCTATTTATCTGGGTGACGGGTATTGCATAGAAAAATATACCGGTCCCCTGGATTCTGTTTTTAATTTCCGAAGGGTCATAACCGTCAGGATGAATAACAAAAATATCTTTTACCTGTTTCTCCCGGCACAAGTCTATCATCTGTTTCCAGTCTATAGTTAAAATATCAATACCGCATTCAAGAGCACATTCCGGAACTCCGGGCTTCTTGCTGGTTTTCTTAAATACATCTACAAGATTTTTTGCAAAGGTGTCTTTTAAATCGTTTTGGCCTGCCGGATAAAAACATGCAAAACTTAATGCTTCTTCTTTTGTTTTAGTTTCGACCGGCGGTTGGACCTGAGGAACTGCCGGTACTACGGGCACAGTGACGGGCGCCGCAGGTTTAGCAACAACGGGTACTTCAGGAACCTGCGTAACATTTACAGAAGGTGTTTGTTCAATGAATAATGGTTTAAACGGTGATGGTGGGCCTGCCAGTGGTACGGCAGGATGCTGTTTTATTGATTGCTGAAAAGGAGATGGCGCAGGTTGTTGTACGGGTTTTGGCGGGACTGCCTGCTGAGGCGGCACCGGAGTAACTGGATACTGAGGTACCTGTGGTTTTACCGGTACCTGAGCTGCCGGAGGCTGAAATCTCGGCATTTCGGGCTGAACTTTGACAGCCGGAGGCTGTTGAGGGACTGATGGTTTAAGTTGGGGTTCAGCAGCAGGTTTAGCCGGCACGTACTGCTGTTGTGCCGCTTTTGGATAAAATTTATCTACGGCTTCTTTTGCCTGCGAGGAAAATATATCGCTTCCCACCTCGCCAAGTTTTTTTTCTATCTTATTTACTACCTGCTGTTTTTCTTCCTTGGTCAGGTCTGTTAAAACTTTTTTCAGTTCACCTAGAATGTCCTGAAGGTCCTGCTTGTCTTCACCCGGCATAATATTTCCCCAAAATACTTACATCATTTCCTGGAACATACCCTTAAGCTTAAGCTGCAAATCTTCCGGATTTGTAGCTTTATCCAGAGCTTCTTCCAGTCTAATTTTCTTTTCTGTATATAGCTTATTTAAATACTGATCAAAGGTGTGCATTCCATAATACTCGCCCTGCTCCATTGCTTTATATAATTCCTGTGTTTTATTTTCCAAAATAAGTTTCCTTACTAATGATGTACCTACCAGTACTTCTGTAGCAGGTATTCTTCCTTTGCCGTCAATAGTTGTACATAACCTCTGGGCAACTACACCTCTGAGTACATTTGAAAGTTGAATTCTTGCCTGGCGCTGTTGATGCTCCGGATAAGTATCTAAAATCCTGTCTATGGTCTGTACAGCATCAATGGTATGAATAGTCGAAAGCACAAGATGGCCGGTTTCTGCAGCTGTAATACCTGCAGAGATTGCTTCGTATTCTCTCATTTCGCCCATTACTACTATGTCCGGGTCCTGCCTTAATACATATTTCAAGGCGTTTTTAAATGATTTTGTGTCTATTCCTATTTCTCTCTGGGAAATGGATGATTTTTTGTCTTTGTGATAAAACTCAATGGGGTCTTCAACGGTAATTATATTATAGCTGAAATTTGCATTTATATGATCCAGTATTGAATTCATTGTCGTGGTTTTTCCCGCACCTGTTACACCGGTAACAAGTATCAAGCCCCTGGGCTGGGCTGCTAATTTTTTCAGTGTTTCTCCCGGCAGGTTTAATTCATCAAATGTTTTTATTTTAACCGGCACCACCCTTAATGTAAGTGCCATGGTGTTTCTCTGCCTGTAGATATTTATTCTGAAACGGGATACGTTTTCAACAGCGTAAGACACGTCAAGTTCATTTTCCATATTGAACTTTTCTTTTTGCTCTTTCGTCAGCATGGTATCCGCAAGCTCTTCAATCTGTTTTGAAGTAAAATTTTCAAAATCCGATGACATAAGCTTGCCGTATATTCTTATAAGCGGGGGTGCATCTGCTTTAAAATGGATGTCGGAAATACCTGCTTTCACCATTAGCTTTAATAATTCATTAATGTTCATTGCCATAATTGCCCCCAATTACCACCAATATTTTACTGTATACGTTATATTTGATTCACCATTTTTCGGAATGATTGTTTTAAATTCTATTGTTTTCGAATCCGCCTTTTCAAAATCTGCAGATTTCTGTGTTATTTTCCAGTTTGACCATCTGTATAAATGCTCTACAACATTTACGGCAACCTGTTCATCTTTATGATTTCTAATTGTTATTTTAAATGTTTCTTCACACCAGTCATTTCCGGTTTTAAAATCTGTCTGTGTTTTTTCTGCAGTTATATCAAAAGCATTACCTAAAAATATTCTTATTTTTTCATCTTTTGGGGTATGGTCTATCTCATCTTCTCCAACAAATTCCAAGCCGCCATCTGTATCCTGTTTATAAACTTTTATTTTACCTTTTGGCAAAGCCATGCCTATGTTATTATCCTTTGAATTCTTAAATTCCAGCATAACAGATACTTTTTTACTGCTTTCTCCATAAATATCCCTATTGGTCCTGTACCATTGCTGATAGCCATAAAACGGAATTCGCGAACCGTCGTAGGTAAAAATCTTGTTAACTGCTACTTCATTGCCTTTAACAAATTCAATCTGTTTTGTTTCTTTATCTTTAATAGTTGTTCTGCGCGAAAGCGTGTACATATGGTATTCAAAAAAAGATTTTTCCTGAAATTGTGCAGCAGGAGCCTTCATAGCAAACCTTTTTGACTCCATAAGCCCGTCAGCTGCACCGTAATTTGAGGGAGAGATTCTGTTTACATCCCCAGCAATAAGTTTTAACTTTGCATCGTTATATACCGCTCCGGACCTATTGTTTATAGTAACCCAGCCGGTTAAATCTATTTTTTTATCTTCTTTATCAGTAACTACCACATAATCTGCATTCCAGTTTATGCCGTTTGTTAAATAATCTATTTCAATGTTATGTTTCCCGGGTTTTTCATTTTCCAGAAGCCAGGAAAGAGTGGGCTTTATAATAAGGCCTTCCGGTAACTTTGAAAGTATTGCTTCTCCTTCAGGATTAAGCAGGATTTTATCATCAACCTTTAGTATAAGTCCGCCTGAAATGCTTAGCAAAGTGCCTTTTATGATTTCTCTTTTATCATTTATGTGTTTTTCAAATTCTATTTCTCTGCCTAAATATTTTTCAAGCAATTTTTCCCTGCTGATAAGGTCGTATTCAAAATTCTGTTCAAGCACCCTGCAACCATCCGGGGCCGTTAAAGATTTGAAACGCACACTTTCCGGCTCTATCAGGACAGGCACATCAGAAAAATCAAGTTTTTTTATTCCTTTTTCAATTTCAAGTGAACGTTTTTCTTTTACGAGTGCAAAGTTTTGGTTATATACCGTAAGCTCTATTTCCTGTGAGAACAAATAACCTGTAACTGAAAAAAATACCAAAATTATGGATATTATTCTTATCATCTTAATCCTGTAAATGATTTTACCATATAATAAACATTGCTTTCTATGGCTGTTTGTATATCAAAACCTTCGTATGTGTATGAATTTGTCCAGACAACTTCTCTTGTTTTAGGGTCAACAATCCTTACATTTAACCCCACCATGGCATTTGTGACAACTATTTCCGCATTTTCACCCATACCATATGCCTTGCCTACAGAATAACCATTGACACCGGTTACTTCCGTAGGAGATACTACTATAGTTTTATCTGCTGATTTTGGTTTGTAAAATAAATACTTTTTCTCCGGAATATACTGATTTACAGAACCCTCAACAACAACATCTCCTTCGGTATCAGACCATTTCACGTTATAACCTGCGCTCAACAACTGGCGTGCAAACTCATTCCTTACAGTTTCGCCTGATGCATTGCTTGAATCCGAAGGTGAAAACTTTCCTATGCCTATGGTAGATATTTTGCCAAAATCATATCCCGGCTTAACAACAGCACGCTTCGTGCTCACGCAGGAAGTTAATAATAATAATACAACAAGAAATAGCGCGATTTGCCTGTTTTTCATATTTTTATTTTTTAAGCTGGCGAATATGTTTCTGAGCCAGAGTTTTTAATTTATTATTGTTCGACAGGGAGATTACTTTTTCCCACTGATCAATTGCATCTTCCGGACGTTTCTGTTTTTCATAAAGCATAGCCAGGCTATATCTGACCATAAGGGAATCGGCATTTTCTTTAAGCGCTTCATTTAACACAGTCTCTGCTTCGGCATACTTTGAAGTTTGCAGGTAAATAACCGCCTGCAGTATTTTTTTATCCGTTGTATCGGGCAGTGCATTAAGAAGGGACATTGCCTCTTCGTATTTTTCTTCGTTTATTAGAATACTTACCTTTTCATATTGTTCCTGTGCACAGATTTGCAAGACAGGAAAAAAAATTGTTGTCATAGCGAAAATAGAAAAAATTAATATCTTTTTCATTTACACCTCATTTTATTCTTTTCATCAAGATTGTTCATCTTATCAACTCTTTTGGTATGCCTGCCGCCCTCAAAAGGAGTGGACAGCCAGATTTTTATCCAGTTGTTGATTTGGTTGGTAGAAAAGAATCTTGTACCTACGCATAAAACATTTGCGTTATTATGTTTTGAAGCCAGGGATGCTGTTTCATCGTTATAACACAATGCCGCTCTGATTCCCTGGATTTTGTTTGCAGTAATACTCATACCTATTCCTGAACCGCAGGCCAATATACCCTTATCACAATTACCCTGAGCTACCTGTTTAGCCACCTCTTCTGCATAATCCGGATAATCACAGCTTTCAGTGCTGAAACATCCGCAATCTATAACTTTATGGCCTTCTGATTTCAGGAATTCAAGTATTTTCTCTTTTTCAGAAAAAGCTGCGTGGTCACAGCCAAACGCTACTATCATACAAACTCCATAAATATGCTACTTATTAGGTTCGATAATTACTTTTATTGAATCTTTTGCTTCGGCAGTAAGCTTAAAACCAAGTCCTATTTCCGCCATGGGCAGTTTATGCGTTATCATTTTATTTAAAGGCATTTTTTTTGAACGTATATATGTGATAGCCGACTGTATGTCATTTGGTGCGCCACCATAAGAGAACAACATCTTTATCCCATTTCTCCAATGATCGTTAATTGGCAGGGCAACGGGTTCACCTTTTGAATTTGGCGCAAAAAATAAAATTGTTCCGCCTTTATCAATACACTCAAAAGCCTGAGCAAAAGCTATGGGGGCTCCTGTAGAAACTATTATATAATCCGCTTTTCTACCGTCATTTGCTTTAAGAACAGCTTCAAGCACGTTATCTTTTGAATTTATAGAAACATCCGCACCCATTTCTTTTGCGGCATTTAAACGGTATTCACTGATATCTGTTGCAATGATTTTTCCCATACCTATAACCCTGGCCAGTGCAATATGTAGCAATCCAGCCATGCCGCTGCCAAGCACAAGCAATGTTTTCCCAGGTTTAAAACCTGCTGTTCTCTGGCCGCGGACTATGCAGGCAAGAGGCTCTATAAACACACCGTCATCAAAGCTCATGTCTTCAGGCAGCACTTCAATGCCTCTATCAACATTAATTTCCGGCACACGCAGATATTCCGCAAAACCACCTGGATAAAAATTTGTTTTCTGAAGTGTTTCACAGGCAGTATGTTCGCCGTTAAGGCAGTAAAGGCAGATATTGCATGGAACATGATGGGAAACAAATACCCTGTCACCAACTTTATATTTTTTTACTTCTGTGCCGGTTTTCACTATCTCGCCGGTTATTTCATGTCCCAAAACCAGAGGAGCTTTTTTTATTCTGTACCATTCAAGCACGTCGCTGCCACAGATACCGCTGGCAATTACTTTTACCAGCACTTCTTTGGGGCTGATTTCCGGCACGGGCATTTCCTGCACCCGCACATCGCTGTTGTTGTACCACATGGCAACGCGCATTTTTTTACCTTGTACTAAAAACTATTTTTTCTTCAGAGAATTAAAAAGGTTAAACGCTTCTTCAACCGATGCTTTTTTATGTACCACAGCCCTGACAGCCTGAATCATGGCCACAGGATAATCTGACTGGAATATATTTCTTCCCATATCTACGCCGACAGCGCCGTTTGATATGGCATTATGCGCAAGTTTAAGGGCTTCTTTTTCTTCAAGTTTTTTGCCGCCGGCAATAACTACAGGCACAGGGCAGGTTTCTACTACTTTTTCAAATTCATCGCAGTAGTAGGTTTTTACAATGTGTGCCCCAAGCTCTGCGCAGATTCTGCAGGCTAAGCTTAAATACCTGGCGTCACGCACCATATCTTTGCCTACAGCCGTTACTGCTAAAACTGGAATACCGTATCTTTGGCCGGCATCTACAAGTTTGCCTAAATTTATAAGAGTTTCTTTTTCGTTTGGAGAACCTACAAATACCTGCAGGGCTACACCGCAGACATTCAGCCGAATGGCATCTTCCATGGCTACTGTAAGGCTTTCGTTGGAAAGTTCGCTTAAAATACTTGTGCCTCCGGAAACTCTTAAAACTATGGGTACAGGGGTTTCAGGATTTACGCTTGAACGCAACACGCCTCTTGTAAGCATAAGTGTATCTGCGTACGGCAATAAAGGTTCTATGGTTTTCCCCGGTACTTCAAGGCCGGACGTAGGCCCCAGAAAATAGCCGTGGTCAACGGCAAGCATAACTGTTTTACCTGTATCCGGTTTTATTATTCTAGCTAATCTGTTTTTTAATCCCCAATCCATACTGAAAATCCTCCGGTTGTAATCGATAGAAATTATTTATAATTCCGTTGCAAACCCGAAGGTTTGCAATTTTTATAATATTTTTTATTTACAGTATTACTATTTTATCGCCGTTTTTGAGCAAACAGGCATTTGCTTCATCTGTATCCAGGTGGCATTCTGCTGCAAAATCGCTTTTTACCCTGCATATTACATCACCGAATATTGTTTCTCTACCGGTGCCAATACCTACTTTAATCTGTACAACTTCAGTATCTTTTATACCAAGTTCCTGCGCATCTGCCGGAGCAAGATGAACGTGTCTTTTTGCTATAACACAACCTTCTTTAAGGTCAACTTTTCCTTTTGGACCTATTAGAGTTATCGGTGTTGAGGCTTCAAGTTTACCAGATTCCCGTACCGGCGGGTTTACGCCAAGGAAGAAACTGTCTGTTTTTGATACTTCTACCTGAGTCTGTTTTCTGGTAGGGCCGATTATCCTTACGTTTTCAATTTTATTTTTTGGGGTGACTATTGTTACTGTTTCTTTGCATGCATACTGGCCGGGCTGAACAAGGTCTCTAATATTGGTGAGTTTTGATCCTGCTCCGAAAAGTATTTGCAAATCTTCTTCTGATACGTGGAGATGCCTGTTTGATATGTTTGCCATTATTGGTTTTTTTGATCTGTCTGTCATTTTAGTTTACCTCTGGAATTTTATAAGTTTAGTATATGAATCTACTTCTAACGCTGCTCCACCCACTAACCCACCATCAATATCCGGTTGTTTCATGAGTTCTGATACATTATCCGGTTTAACTGACCCGCCATAAAGAATTCTTACTTTTGCGGCAGCATCTTTCCCGTACATTTCTGTAAATGTTTTTCTTACAAATTCATGAACTTCCTGTGCCTGTGCCGGACTGGCTGTTTTGCCTGTTCCTATGGCCCATACCGGTTCATAAGCAATAACTACTTCTGAGCTTTGATTTCCTGTAAGACCTGCAAGGCCTTCTTTCACCTGTTTGCCGACCACATCAAATGTGATGTTTTTTTCTCTTTCGGCAAGAGTTTCACCTATGCAGACTATCGGAACAAGGCCGTGTTTAAAAGCGGACAGCATTTTCTTATTCACTGTTTCGTTAGTTTCACCGAAATACTGCCTTCTTTCAGAATGCCCAATGATAACATATTTGCATCCTGCGTCCAGAAGCATTTTAGGAGAAATCTCACCTGTAAATGCCCCCTTCTCTTCCCAGTGCATGTTTTGCGCACCTATACAGACATTGGTACCTTTTGCAGCATCTGCAACTGATTTTAATGCTGTAAAAACCGGACAAACTACAATTTCACAATCTTTTACATCTGAAACATTACTTTTAACTTTTGAAACAAAATCTACAGATTCGGCAATGGTTTTGTGCATTTTCCAGTTGCCGGCCATAATTGGTTTTCTCATTTGAAAACTCTCCTTTCTTATTATTTTTAGCCTAATCATTATAATAAATATAAACATTAAATTCAAACACAGTTCTATTAAATATTTAAAATATTTAACAAGTGGTTTTTTAAGAAAAATAGGTGGGTTGACAGTTTGTATAGCCTTTTTTTGTTAAAAAAATTGAAAAATGAAAGATTAAACGTTTGATTGTGTGTATTTTGGATGGTTTTGGATCTACATTAAAACTAAGTGGTAGGCAAGTTTACTAGTACTATCTCATATTTAGCGACTTGTTTCTTTTGAGACATGTTTTCAATACGGCGAATAGCCGTAATTATCAATAATTTGATTATTGAGGCGGCTTAGTTCCGTCGAATTATATTTTTGATGCAGCGGATAGCTGCGGTTATCAAAAATATGTCAATGAGACGGAGAGGGCGAGATTCGAACTCGCGCTCCGGAAAACCGAAGACTGGTTTTCGAGACCAGCGGTTTCAACCGCTCACCCACCTCTCCATTACACTTCTTTTCTTTCCGAGTTGTGTTCGGGAACCGCCCCCGATGCTTCCAAATGACTGCTGATTATCGGGGCTCCTTTCAGTCGTCACCCACCTCTCCTTGATTTTGCTCTGCAAAATATAAGCAATCGAAAATAAATCTTAGAGATTCGATTACGGTCTATTTTCTAATTTCAAATATTTAGGGTTATCTTTTGTATCTTTTTACCAAACTATCCCTGCGAACTTCACGTTCTATGTCACGCTCTTTCAACATTTCTCTTTTATCAGGACCTTTTTTTCTGGTAGAAAGCGCTATTTCTAGTTTTGCTATGCCATCATTGTTAAAATATAACTCAACCGGTATCAAGGTAAAACCCCGCTGACTGGTTTTTCCCAGTAATTTATTAATTTCCGTACGATGCATAAGAAGTTTTCTTTTTCTTTTTGGGTCAAATTTGAAATGCCCTGAATATTCATAGGGAGCAATATGCATATTATATACAAACAATTCGCTTCTTTCTACCATACAGTAACTGTCCTGCAGATTGGCCCCGCCGTTACGGACAGACTTCACCTCGCTACCGTTAAGGACAAGCCCCGCTTCGTATTTTTCAATCATATTATAATCATGAAAAAACTTTCTGTTTGTAACAATAGTTTTTTTATCCATAGATTGATGCTTTCAATTGACTTTCCGTGTTAATTTTTATAAGATTTGTATTCTAATTTTGTTTATCTCACCAACAACTGCTTTATGGGCGCGTGGCGGAATGGCAGACGCGTTAGGTTCAGGACCTAATAATCTCACGATTGTGGAGGTTCAACTCCTCTCGCGCCCAGTTTCTTACCTGATATTATAGCAAAAACCCAAACCGATAAGAATAATTCTCTAATTTTTCGTAGGATGTCTCATTTGGAAAGCTGGTACAGCAGGTTTTTCATGTAGTCAAAATTGAATGGTTTTAATAGGCAATCTGTAGCACCATACCTGAAAGCCTCTATTACTTTTTCTGCTTCTTTATAACCTGTTATCATTATTACCGGCAGATTTTTATTAATTTGCTTTATTTCCTTTAAAACATCAATACCATCTTTGTCCGGAAGCCTTATATCAAGAAATACTATATTTGGTTCAAAAACCACAACCTGTTTTAGGCCTTCTGTAGCATTAGTTATCTGAACACTTTCATATCCGAGGCTCTTAAAAAACACATTTAGCATTTCCTGAACTTCCAAATCATCGTCAATTATAAGTATTTTCATTAAAAACACTCCTTGCTTAAAGCTGTTTTCTGAATAATCTTAACATTTTAATGGTTAAAATTCAAGGTTAACGGAAATTAAATATTTTCTTCCACAAAGGCTTGCTTATTTCGTTCATTACTGTTACTTTTGTATTAGGTTTTAGTTTCACAATACCGGCAATTCCAGAAGAGATACAAAGCCTGACATATATTTCCTTATTTTTATACTCAGTTTTTTCTATTTTTACTGGTATGTATTCAGAATCCTTATCCGTAATCAGCCTTGCGAGGTATTTTGCTATCTCCCGGTCATCCGTTATCTGGGCCATAACCACTTCATCTTCAAGCAGGTGTTTTGCTTTTTTACCGTCTTCGTTTTCCTGTAAAGTTGACTCTATGAATAAGCGCCTCGGTTCTTTTTCCGAAGATATTTTTCGAATTTCACTTTTTGATTCCACTTCCTGTTTGTCATCCACCTGCTGATACTGGGCCAAGTTTATTTCTTCAATACTTATTTCAAGGCTGATATTTTTAATTGTTAAATCTGATGTTAAAATGTCGCATATTTTATTTTTATCTAAATCGGTCAAGGCCTTGTAAAACTTATCTTTTTTTTCAGCAAATCCGTTAACAAGACGCAACTCTGTTTCTCTTGTTAACCCCGGCACGCTGCCTTCCATCAAGCGAAAATTAAATATATTTTTTTCAAATAAGTTCCAGTCACTGTTTAAATCTACTTCATAAATTATTGGATTGTAGGACACTACACCGGTTAATCTAATTAGTATTTCAGCACGTTTATCAAGAATAGCTACAAATAACCCATAAATATTATCATCAGGGGAAAAGAACCTTCCTTTTATGACAACTATATTTCTTAAAATTCCTTTTATTATATGAATTGCTTTTTCAAAATCGTCATTAGCCAATTCAAGAGCCAGTTGGGCTTCACCTTGAGCACAACCTGTTTCTTCCATCAATAAAATAAGTTTTTCTTCCATAGCTTTGTATTTAGAGTAAATGGCCTTTATTAAGTGCGCGGATGCGCTTTTTCATATACTTTTTTTAGTCTTTCTGTTGTTACGTGAGTATAAATTTGAGTTGTTGCCAGATTTTTGTGGCCCAGCATTTCCTGTACGCTTCTTAAGTCACAACCTGCATCAAGCATGTGCGTTGCAAAAGTATGGCGTATTACATGAGGTGAAATGTGTTTATTTAGTGATACTTTTTGAACCCATTTATCCAGTATTTTTCTTACAAATCTATCTGAAATGCGTGTTCCTTTATAATTCAAAAATAGTGCGTTTTCTTGTTTGCCTGGAACCATTTTCTTTCTTCCATCAATATATTTATACAAAACTTTCAACGCAGTATCTCCTACCGGCACAATCCTTTCCTTATTTCCTTTGCCAATAACTCTTACTGTATTGCTAAAAAAATCTATACTATCAAAATTCAATGATACCAACTCACTAATTCTTAATCCGCAGGAATACAACAATTCCAGCATTGACTGGTCCCTAAGACCAAATTCAGAAGAGTTTTTTTCTAAATCAAGTAATTTCCCCATTTCTTCTTTGCTAAGAAACATAGGGAGTGTTTTTTTTACTTTGGGCGAGGTGACATATTTTGAAATATTCTTTAGAGTTATTCCTTCTTGAATGAGGAATTTCGAAAATGATTTTATAGAATATATTTTTCTTGATACTGTTGTAGAATGCAGGTTTTTATCAGCTAAATAAGCAAGATAAGCTCGTATGATTAATCTGGCATTTTTCTCCAGATTAGCATCGGTTCCGAATTTATTTGTTATAAACAACGAAAACTCAACCAGGTCGTGCTGATAGGCATGTATTGTATGAAGGGAAAAACTTCTTTGCCTTAAAGCTAATATAAATTTTTTTATCAGGATGCTTAAATCATCCATTGTATTGCTGTTTTCCTTTACACCTTGGAAAGTTTGAACATGAATAGAATTTACCGAATCTGCTGGTTCGCAAATACATATTCGCACTGCATAAAGGGCATTTTATCTCTGTTAATATAGGTTTTTGTTTTTCTTCGATCTTGCTTTCAGCATGATCCATCTTTGCGTTAAACGGGGTATAAAATTCACTTACTACTTTTTCCCATTCCATTTTTCCATCAGCTATTTCATCAAGTTTTTCTTCGACGCTTGCGGTAAAATTAATATCCACAATTTCACTGAAATAGGACTTCAGTAAATCATTAACAGATATACCTATCTCCGACGGATAGAATTTTCTACTTTGAATAAACACATATTTTCTATTAAGAATATTAGATATTGTTGGCGCATAAGTTGAAGGTCGGCCTATGCCGTGTTTTTCAAGAGTTTTAATCAAGCTTGCTTCATTGTATCTTGGTGGAGGTTCTGTCTGATGCTGGCTATAAAGTACTTCGAGAAGTTTTAATATTTCATTAACTTCCATCTCAGGAATTATTTTTTCCTGAGGTGTATCTTCTCCGGAATCTTCTTCCTCTATTTCGTTCATTACTTTCAAGAATCCGGGAAAAATCAGAGTTCTGCCGGCCGCGCTGAACAAGTATTCCCCTGCCGTAATTTGCACGTTTACACCGTCATATCTGGCTTCAGACATTTGGCTGGCAACAAATCTCTGCCAAATCATTTTATATAACTTCATCTGATCTGGGTTTAAGTATTTACTAATTGTTTCCGGGTCCCGAAACACACTGGTAGGCCTTATTGCTTCATGCGCTTCCTGAGCTCCTTTTGATTTTGTTTTGTAGATGCGTGGTTTTTCGGGAAGATATTCTTTTCCTATTTTTTCTGTTATGTATTTTGTTGCTTCCACCTGAGCCTCTTTTGCTACGTTTACCGAATCAGTTCTCATGTAAGTTATTAAACCCACAGTACCTTCCGGAAGGTCAATACCTTCATACAAAGACTGGGCTATACTCATAACCCTGAATGAAGATAAACTTAGTTTTCTGACAGCATCTTGCTGAAGTGTAGATGTGGTATAAGGTGCCGATGGGTTTCTGTTTATTTTCTTTTTCGTTATTTCTTTTACCTGATACTGGGCTTTCTGAAGTTCCTGAATTATTGAATCACAGTTTTCTTTTGTTTTTATTGTTGAGCTTCCTGCAGTATATTTTTCGGCAAAAAACTCATGCACGGTCTGTTCCTGGAATTTAACATTGTTTTTTGAAATAAGGTCTGCAGAAAACTCAATGTTATCTTTAGAAAGCATAGCACTTATTTTATAGTATTCGCTGGATTTGAAGTTTTTTATTTCAAACTCTCTTTCTACAATAAGCCGTACCGCAACCGACTGAACTCTTCCTGCAGAAAGACCTGATGCAACTTTTCTCCATAATAGAGGGGAAAGTTTGTAACCCACAAGACGGTCCAGTATTCTGCGGGCCTGCTGAGAATCTACAAGCGTTAAATCAAGTTTTCTCGGCTTTTTTACTGCTTCCCTGATTGCTTCCTTTGTAATTTCATGAAAGGTTATTCTTTTCGCTTTCTTTTCATCTATTTTCAGTATTTGCGATAAATGCCATGCAATAGCTTCACCTTCCCGGTCAAAGTCAGTTGCAAGATATACATTATCCGCTTTTGAAACAAGCTGGGTTAATCCGGCGACAATTTTTTTTGCTCTGGATATTACCAGATAGGTAGGTTTAAAACCCTTTTCAACATCAACACCAAGAGATGTTTTCGGCAAATCCCTAACGTGTCCATAAGAACTTTTTACAATAAATTCTTTTTTGTCTAAAAATTTTGAAATGGTCTTTTCTTTTGTTGGTGACTCAACGATAACTAAGTTCATAATTTCATGTATACCTTTCCGGGTAAAGATTTTAGCTTCTGTTTTATTTCAAGAGCTATTAAAGCTTCCGAGAGTTCCCCAAAACTACATTCGGAAGATTTGCGCAATTTATCAATATTCACACCTTCCGGTGAATCATCTAATATGGAAAGAATTTTAATTTCCAAAGGGTTTAAAATTGTAAACTCGTTATGTTGGCTTTCAATTACCGCTGATTTTGAACGCTCTTTCAGCCAGTCTGCCAGTAAAGAGATTTCATCAACTACATCATTAGCGTTTTCAATTAATTTTGCTCCCTGCTTTATCAGAAAATGCGGGCCTGTGCTGACTTTTGAAAATATGCTTCCTGGAACTGCAAATACATCTTTTCCCTGTTCAAGTGCGCACTTGGCAGTTATAAGCGTACCGCTTTTTTCATCACCTTCTATAACAATAGTTCCCAGGGAAAGCCCTGCAATTAATCTGTTTCTTCTCGGAAAATTAAATTTTTCCGGGCCATAATCAAAAGGAAACTCGCTTATCAAAGCGCCCTGAGCGCATATCTTATCTTCAAGTTTTCTGTTTTCCGGAGGATAATGCTTTCCTAAACCGTTTCCAAGTACTGCTATAGTACGCGCATTGTTGTTTAAAGCCGTCTTGTGCGCTATTGTGTCAATTCCCCTGGCTAATCCGCTGACAATGGTTACCTGAAGTTTTGCAAAATCTTTTGTAATTATTTCTGTTACAGCATTTCCGTACTGTGTTGGTTTTCTTGTACCAACAACTGCTACAGAATATACATCATCATTTTTCAGGCTGCCCTTAACATAAAGCACCTGCGGATAATCCTGTAAAGTCAGCAATTGCTGAGGATAATTCCTGTTTGAAGGAATTAATATTTCTATCCCGTTTTCTTTTGTCTTCAATATTTCTTTGTCAACATCAATGTTATTTCTGCTTTTCAACACTTTTGAAGCAATTTCGGCAGTAAACTCTCCTGCGGCACATATTTCTTCAACCGTACTATCAAATATCTTTGATGCATTTCCAAAATAGTTCACCAGTTTCCCGGCGCGTATACAACCTATTTCAGGAACCATGTTAAGCAATACGCTGGCATGTAATTCTGTTAATTGCATAGAAAATTTGTTTATTACCTGTGGCGGGAAGATATCAGTAGCCTTTTAGAACCCCGATTCTTTTTTCGGAAAAATTGCAATCCGTAGATTCCGGATAAAGATCAATCAGTTTTTTGTATTCTTCTATGGCTTTTTTTCTATCTTCTTTTTCATCATATAAATGAGCAAGACCGAATTGTGCTTTGGGTGCCCATTGTGTATCAGGATAATTTTTAAGAATTTTTTTGTAATTGCTTATACCGTTATCCCAGTTAGAAAATATCGTATTGAATTGGCCCAGATTATAATAGACAACAGGAATATATTTCCAGTCTTTGTGGGCATCTAAATATTCTTCAATTTTGCCCGTTTCCGACAAATACTTTATTCCGTGATAAGAGCCATAAACCAGTAAAATGATTATTACTATTTTACGTATCATCAGCGCTTATTCCTCGCTTATTTTTACGTAATCGCCTTTAACCAGGGGTTCGTAAGATTTCAAAACTATTGCAGTAGAACTGGTCCTGTTAACTTCTCTTGTTATTTCCAGTATGCCTACTCTTAAAACCTGATAGCCTATTAGATTACCATCGTTGTCACGAACCTTATCCTTCTTTCGGTAAACATCAAGCCTGATTCCTTCTTTAATTCCTGAATTTGAACCAATGTCAATAAAAACAGTATCGCTTTGAGAAATTAGCGTTCTGCCGTCTTTTGAACCTACAATTTTTCCATCAAGATTATAGTTCATGGGCACTACAAAACTGTTGGGTGCACCGTATTTTGTTTTTCCTTTTGTTTTTTTTGGTTTTATTGCTTTTTTGGGAGGCTCTACTACCGGTTTTTCTTCTTCAACTTCTTCTACTATTTCCGGCTCACTTTCTTCTGCTACAGGTTCTTCAATAGTTTGTTCGGGAACCGGTTCTTCTACGGGAGCCTGTTGTACTGTTTCAGCTGTTTCTTCAACAGGAGCAGGCGGTTCCGGTGAAACTTCAGGCTCTTCTGTTTTTGCTTCCGGCGAAGGGGGTTCTGCCAGGGCTACCTCCTGCACAGGTTCTGCTTCCTGTACTGCTTCAGGTTCTTCAGCAATTGCCGGAGGTTCTGCCAAAACATCAACAGAATTTAAACCAGGGATAATGATTTCCTGATTTGGATAAATTAAATCAGGATTTTTTACAGTTTCTGAATTGGCTTCAAATATTTTTTTCCATAACCAGGGGTTTTGATAATGTTTTCCGGCTAAATCCCAAAGAGTGTCTTTTTCTACAACCTTGTAATTTAAATCTTCAGAAAAAATACCTAGGCTGCATACCAAAATAATTATAAACGTATTAACAAAAAATAATCCTTTTTTTAACATTTATTACCTCTCTTTATGGGTTTTTTACCCTGCTCTATAATTAATTATTTTAATTATTATAAAATAAAAATTAAAAGTCAACTGTTCTAGGTATTTCCGGTATTCTTTTCAAACTTAAAAAACCAGAAGTACGATTCGGTTAAAATAATTCCTATTATGGCCCCAGCTATAACATCACTAAGATAATGAACCCCAACATAAATCCTGCTTATCCCCACTACCATTGCAACCGCAAAAAATATCCATGCACGTTTTTTTATTGTTTTACTTAAAAAAACAGCTGAGGTAAATATTGCCTGGGTGTGCCCTGAAGGGAACCCGTGTTCTCTCATCTCCGGAGACAGCAGTTTTATATCATGAATCCTCTGAAGAGGCCTGGGTCTGTTGAAAATATACTTTAAAATCTGTATTACAAGCCCACCAATTATTAAAATAGTCATGAAATATGTAAAATTGTATTTGAAATTCTTTTTATCATGAAAATAAAGAATTAATCCTACCATAGGTATTATTACTCTGCCATCACCAAGCATGGTCATAAAAATCATAAACCCATCACAAATATCAGAATTTGTAGAATGATTTATGTAAATAACCGCTCTGTCATCAAAATTATTAAACTCAGATTTGAACTTCTCCCATCTGGATTGGCCAAAAGCAGCGGACGTGAGAAAAAAACCAAAAAATATTAAAAAAACAATTATTCTTCTGATGATTTTCATATATACCTCAATTTTCCAGTAGAATATAACCACCGGATTCCTTTCTTATGTTTACATCATATGATAATAAATTATCTACCAGCCTTTTTTGAGTTAAAACAAATGTTTTCACGCCAATCGTCTGATTATTTAACAAAATGCATTCAAATCTGTACTTTTCTTCTTCTGATAAAAACACAGTCTTGTGCCTTGAATAAAACACAACACTTGGCTGCTGCAGCGCATAAACTATAAGGGTATCATTATCTTTCATGTTTGACTTGGCTTCAAGCGTTAAATCCGTTATGGGTCCCTGCATAATTTTCCAACCGGCAGGCATTACATATCCAGAGAAAATAAAGTTAAAAATAAACATTCCCGAAACTATAACAATAAAAGCTTCTACTTTTCTTTTTATCTTGAAACAAAAATAAATGGAACCCGTATAAATAACTAAAAAAACAGACAGAAGAATTGCTGGAATACCTAACGAAACATGTTCCGATAAAAAAGGATTACTAAAGTTTGTCCGGGCAATATTTATCAGCTGTTCATTTAATCCAAATAAAATACCAAAAGAAAAAGCAACAACGGACAGCAAAAGTAGTGCTAATGAAATTTCTTTTTTGTAGTATCTTTCTGTTTTAAAATAGCTGTTCCACCAGTTAGCAACCATGATACTTATAGGAACAAATACCGGAAAAATGTAATTCGGCAATTTTGTTTGAGCTATGGTGAAAAAGATAAAAGGAATAACAGCCCATAAAAAAATCAACAATGTTTTTTTATCTCTCTGTATCATTCTGAATATACCTGCCGGCAAAAACCCGGACCAGGGGAAAAAACCGAAAAGAATTACAAAAAAGTAGTAAAACACATTTCCGGAATGGCCTTCAAAAGAAGATGAAAAACGGGTTATATTATGGTAAAGAAAAAAATCTTTAATAAAATATCCATTGGTTGCTACTGAAACTATAATGTACCAGGGAAGACTGATAAGCAAAAATATACCTAGCCCTTTAAGTAATTGCATTTCTTTCACTTTTCGTAAGTCCTTGCATATTGTCAGAAATGTTACAACAATCATGAATGGAATTACTATTCCAAAAGGCCCTTTCGTTAATGTAGCCAAAGCAGAAAACACGTAAAACCATAAATAGTATTTTTTTTTGTTGTTAAAGTATGCGGTCATAAAACTGAATATTGCACAGGTCATTGTCAAAACCATTAATGTATCCATAGTGGCAGCCTTGCCTACAACTATAGCCTCAACATTTGTAGCCAAAATAACAGCCGCCATTATTCCTATGGACTTATCAAATAATTTCCTTGAAAAATAGTAAGTTATGCCAAAAAGCAAAAACATAAATACCACACTTGGCATTCTGGAAGCAAACTCTGTTACACCTAAAATTTTATAACTTATTCCTGCAAACCAGTAATAAAGTACAGGCTTATGTAAAAACGGCAGATAATTAAATTGCGGCACAAAAATATTTCCTGTTTCAACCATTTCCCGGGCAACTTCTGAATAATATGCTTCGTCTTCGTCAAATAATCCGCACTTGTCTATTCCATAAAACAAGTAAAACACCAGCAATAAACCTAAAACTGAATATTTGATTATTTCCTTTGTTTTCATACCAACCTTCTATCAACGGACCTGTATTGAATTGCTTCCGACACATCCATAGCTTCAATACTGTCTCTTTGGCTTAAATCAGCGATGGTCCTTGCCACCTTTAAAACGCTGTCATAAGCTCTTGCTGATAATCCCAACCGCTCAATGGACTGTTTTAATACTTTTTTTGACGGCTCATCTAATTTACAGTGTTTTTTTATAAGTTTGGAGGTCATTCTTGTATTTGAATATATTTTTTCATTCTTAAGTCTTTCAATCTGCATTTCCCTGGCCTTGAGAACTCTTTTTCTTATTTCTGAAGATGACTCCGAAGGTGATTTGTCTTCAATCATTTCAGAAGATTTTAATGAAGGAACATCAAGATGTATATCAATTCTATCCATCAAGGGGCCTGAAATTCTGTTTATATATTTCTGTATTTGAAAAAGATTACAAACACATTCTTTTTCCGGGTGTCCGTAGTAGCCGCACGGACAGGGGTTCATTGCGGCAACCAGCATAAAACTTGCCGGAAAAGTAAGACTTGTCTGGGCTCTGGATATTGTTACTACGCCATCCTGAAGCGGCTGTCTCAGTACTTCAAGCACATCCCTGTGAAATTCCGGCAGTTCATCTAAAAATAATATACCGTTATGAGCCAGGCTTACTTCCCCCGGTTTCGGATAGGTCCCTCCGCCTATAAGCGCAACATTTGAAATTGTATGATGCGGGGAACGAAACGGCCTGAATGAAAGCAGTCCTTTGTTTCCTGAAATATAGCCTGCAACAGAATGTATTTTTGTTGTTTCCAGGGATTCATCAAAATTCAGCATAGGAAGTATGGTGGGCATTCTTTTTGCAAGCATTGTTTTTCCTGCCCCGGGCTGACCGATCATAAGTACATTATGTCCGCCTGCCGCAGCTATTTCCAAAGCTCTTTTAGCAAATTCCTGCCCTTTTACTTCTGAAAAATCCAAATCTTCAGGATGTTTTATATTTTTTATATCAAGACCCTCAACAACTACCGGATCTAAAGAAATTTCATTATTAAGAAAATCTACAACTTCCTTCAAGTTATTCACCGCTATGATATTTTTACAATTAAGCATTGCCGCTTCATGGGCATTGCCTTTAGGCAAAATTATACCTTCTATTTCCGGGTTTTTAGTTTCGGATATCTCTCTTACTGCAAGGGTAATGGGCAGAATACCCTTAACTTCCCTCAAACTTCCGTCCAATGCCAGCTCTCCGATTAAAACATACTTTTTCAGCTTATCTGTTTTAACTGTTTCGGATGCCGCCAGTATTCCAATGGCTATGGGAAGGTCAAATCCGACTCCTTCTTTCTTTAAATCAGCTGGAGCAAGATTAACCGTAATTTTTCGCATCTGGTGATCATAACCGGAATTTTTTATTGCAGCTATTACCCGGTCTTTTGATTCCGTTATGGCCCTGTCAGGAAGGCCTATAGTAGCAAAGGTAGGCAACCCGGAAGATATATCTACCTCCACTTGTACTATATATCCGTTAATTCCATGAATTGTTGCTGACAATACCTGAGATAACATTTTAGTAAAATATTTTCCCTTCTATCTGAAATGCATTCTTTATTAATTCAATTTTTTCGTTTGTGATTGCAACCACATCAAAACGCATATTCTTATTAATCAGATTTTTTGATTTCAGGTACATTAACGCGGTCTTAGCAATTTTCAGCTGTTTCCTTCTGTCTATTGCTTCCTGCGGCAAACCATAATTCATACTGCTGCGATTTTTTACTTCTATAAAAACCACATCTTTTTTATCTTCTGCTATTATATCAACTTCACCGTAACGGGTTTTAAAATTGTTTTCTAAAATTTTATAACCGTTTTTCAAAAGGTATTCGGCTGCTTTCTGTTCTCCAATATTTCCAAACTCTTTTCTTTTTTCCATTAATCGTTTTCTACTTAAAATTAAATGTTAGTCTGTGTATTTTTGTAAGCCCGTATTTTTTTATGGCTTCTTTATGCGCTTTTGTTGGATATCCTTTATGTACATTGAACCCGTATTGAGGATAACTGGTGTGCATTTTGTACATAATATTATCCCTTGTAACTTTTGCTATGATGGACGCAGCAGCTACACAGGCACTTTTTGTATCACCTTTTATGATGGGTTTTTGTTTGTTTTTCAGTTTAGGAATTGTAAACGGGCCGTCAATGAGTACTAAATCGGGGTTTATTTTTAATTTTTTTACTGCTTTTTTCATGGCCAAGTAGGTTGCATTAAAAATATTGATGCGGTCTATTGTTTTGTGACTGCAAATACCGATACCTATGGAAACTGACTTCTGCTGTATTAACTTAAAAATTTCTTTTCTTTTAGCTTCAGTAAGGGTCTTGCTGTCATTTATTCCCTTGATATGTATATTTTTTGGCAGGATAACCGCAGAAGCTACCACCGGACCGGCCAGAGGCCCTCTTCCGGCTTCATCAACTCCTGCAATATATTTGAAGTTTTTGTAATACTTTTTGTCAAATCCAAAAAGCGAAGACATTAAGCCTTTGCGGCTGTATTTTCAGCTGCTGGTGCTTCTTCTTTTAATTCATCTTCAACTTTTGAAGCTTTTCCGGTAAGAGCTCTTAAATAATAGAGTTTTGCTCTTCTTACCTTGCCTTTTTTGACCACTTCAATTTTATCAATGGAAGGTGAATGCATGGGAAATATTCTTTCTATACCCACACCAAAAGAAACCTTTCTTACTGTAAATGTTTCATTAAGCCCACCGCTGTGCTTTCTAATTACAATACCCTCAAAAGCCTGCAGCCTTTGCGCTTCGCCTTCTTTGATTTTTACAACCACTCTTACAGTATCTCCGTGGTTGAATTTTGTGATGTTGGTTTTTTTCTGCGATGCTAGAATTTCATCAATCATTTTTCTGCTCCTTTTTTAGTTCTTTCACTAATTTTATTTCTTCTTCCGTCAAATTTTTGTTTTTAAAGAGTTCCGGCCTTTTTAAAAGCGTGTTTTTAAAAGATTGTTTTTTTCTCCACTTTTCTATTTCTTTATGATTACCTGATAATAAGACGTCCGGAACTTTTGCTTTTTTAAAAATCCTGGGCCGGGTATAATGCGGATAATCAAGCAGGCCGTTAAAAAAAGAATCTTTTTCTACCGATTCATTCTCTTTTATTACTCCCGGCATGAACCTGGCTATAGCATCAACAACAACCATGGCAGGCAGTTCCCCGCCAGTTAAAACATAGTCGCCTATTGATATTTCTGAATCTATCAGTTTCATTACTCTTTCATCTACGCCTTCATAATGCGCACAAATGAAAATCAGATGTTTTTCTTTTGAAAGATCTATTGCAACTTTATTATTCAGTGCTTTCCCTTGGGGAGAAAGAAAAATTATCTTTGATTTCAGTTTTTTTGTAACTTTTTTTATATACCCTACTGCTTTATAAACGGGTTCGGCTTTCAGTACCATGCCGCTGCCGCCGCCGAAGGGCCTGTCATCTACTATTCTGTGTTTATTTTCAGAAAAATCCCGGAGATTATGAATCTTAATATCCAATATTCCGTTTTTTCTGGCTCTTCCTATCATACTCTCTTCAAAGATCTGGTCAAACATTCTAGGAAAAATCGTAATAATATCAATTTTCATATAAAGAATTAAACTTCTTTATCATCAAGCAATCCGCTGAGAGGCTTAATAACTACTTTCTTGTTTTCTGTATCAATACTTTTTATGATTTCTTTTGTTACCGGTATAAGGCGTTCTGTATTATCTTTTCTTTTTACTATAAGAACATCATTTGAACCGGTTTTAAACAACTCGGTTACTTTTCCGATATTTTCATTAGCATCCGAAAACACTTCACAACCTATCAAATCATCAACCCAAAATACATTTTCCGGAAGTTTTTCAAGGTTGATACCGATACTATAACCCTGAACCTTTTTTGCTATATCTATATTGTCTATTTTTATTATTTTAAGCAGCCAAAGGTTATTAAACTGTCGGATGGATTCTATTTCAAAAGGGCCTTGCAAATCATCTTTTTTTTCAAGAAATATGTGCTGACCCGGGGTTAGGCAGTGTTTACTGTTAATCTCAGCGGAAAGTTCGCCCTTAATACCATGAGTTTTAACTATAAAACCAACCTTTAACAGTCGCTTTTCAAATGTTCCCATTACCTACCTTAACTTTTTCTAAATTTTCCGGCAGGTTATTCAATAATCTCAACCGTTGCTCTTTTATCAAGTTTTGCTGCTGCAGAGCTTACTATGGTGCGGATTGATTTGATAATCCGGCCCTCTTTTCCGATTATTTTACCACGGTCTGTATCAGATACTTTAAGCTCTAGTATTGTAGATTTGTCTCCCTGAATCTCTTTTACTTCTACGCTTTCCGGGTTATCAACAAGTGCTTTTGCAATCTGCACTACCAACTCTTTCATTTTCATCCTCCGACTAAGTAACAATCACTTTCAACTGGCTACGCAACTACTTCTTTTGCAGATTTCTTAACCAGCACGGAAACAATATCAGAAGGCTGGGCTCCGCATTTTATCCAATAATCGTATCTTTCGTTGTCTAAAGTAATCTTACTTTTTTGCTTTTTGGGATCATAATGGCCTAAAGTTTCGATAACTTTACCGTCTCTTTTCTTACGGGAATCGCACACAATTATTCTGTAAACAGGTTCTTTTGGACGTCCGCATCTTTTTAATCTAATTTTTACCACGACTTATGTAATCACCTCCTGACAAATACTACAAAGATAGGTCATTTTACTTTTAAATAATGATTTTGTCAATGGTTCCGGCTGTTAAAACTGGACGGATACTGACTCAATTACTTTTTGCAGTTTTTGGTAGGTTTGTTTTGGTGTTTTTGCGCCAAAAACAGAATTTCCACAAACAAGCAACTGGGCTCCTGAGCTTACAACCAATGGTATATTTGACTCATCAATGCCGCCATCAACTTCAATTATACAGTTCAAATTTTTTGATTTTATGTATTTATTTAAGATTTCTATCTTGTTTTCCGAACCCGGAATGTACTTTTGGCCGCCAAATCCAGGCTCCACGCTCATTACAAGCACCAGGTCTAGCAAATGAATGTAAGGCATTACACTTTCAACAGAAGTGCCCGGTTTTATGGAAATGCCGGCTTTTTTACCGTAGCTTTTGATTTTTTTGATTATTTCTTCCGGTTTCTGGCTGCCTGCTTCAAGATGAATTGTAATTAAATCAGCTCCTGCATTGGCAAACATCTCAATGTATTTCATTGGGTCAGAAATCATAAGGTGCACATCAAAAACTGCTTTTGTACACTTCCTGATTGATTTTATTACACACTGACCGAAAGTAATATTAGGCACAAAGTGTCCGTCCATCACATCAATGTGCAGATACTCAACGTTTAATTCATCCAGCCAGCTTAACTGTTCGCTTAAACATGCAAAATCAGCAGATAAAAGCGAAGGAGCTATTTTAGCTTTCATTTCCATTATAATTCCTTCTCTTCAACAAGTATATTGTTTATAAACACCCTTAATTTTGATTTGCCTTTTTTCATAACGGGTATATCTATTTTACTGCCGGGCTGCTGAACGCTGGAATAAATCTGGTGTTCGCCCGTACTGTCTATCAGCATAACCTGTATTTTCTGTTCTTTTGCTCCCTGGGGGACATCATAATGAAAGACATCACCTGTCTGCTGGGGCTGGGTTGACAGTATGGATGTAGACCCTTTGGAAACCACTACAACTACCTGGGTTTCATAGGTCAAAACAGTATCTGCCTGTGGTTCCTGGCTTACCACTATGTTATAAGGTGAAGATTCAAACTCTTCTTCCCTTACTTGAAAGGTTATTTTATTTTTTTCTGACCACTTTTTAAACTCATTTATATCCTGGCCTACAAATTCCGGCATAAGCAGCATACCTTCCGGAGGGACCCCCAGGGAAACGGTTACGCTTATTACTCCATTTTTATCAACTACACTGTCCGGGCTGGGGTTTTGCGATATAATTTTATTTTTCTCAAATCTTAAAGAATATTGTTCATTTTTTACTTCAAGGGTCATCATGTTTTTTCTTACCAGTAGTTCAGCTATCTTAGTAGTCTGGCCTATTATTTCCGGTACAAAAACAAGGTCACTGCCTTTACTTAATGTGATTCTGATTATTTTTCCTTCTCTTACGGTCATTCCGGGATAAGGTAGTTGTCTTATTACTGTACCCGGAGGTAGTTTTGCATTATATTCTTCCCCGTCTTTTATAACACCAAGACCGAGCAGAGAAACAATGTCTATAGCTTCCTGCAGAGACCTTCCTTCAATTTTAGGTACAATAACATCCGTCCTGTTATGAATAAGGGCCTTAATAGACCAGTTAATAACAAAAATTACCACAAATATGCTGATTACCGTAACTAAAGCTATTTCTATATATTTCTTTTTCATGTTCGCAAATTATACAAAATTTTTCTTGAAAATACACCTAACCGGCAAACGCTATTTATTGATTTTAAATGTTTGTCCGAAGAACATGTGATTGGCCTGCAACCTTTCCAAACAGGTGACTGCAGGCACAAATAATGTTACTGACATTTATCCCAGCGTTTTGGGTTCAAACTCGTTCAATTCATATCTCTTGCTTTGCAAGAGCAGAGTTTGGGCAGATTCGTACTACTGAAATCTGACCACCTCTTAGTTTAAAATAATCCAGCAAGTGGGTTACGATTTGTAACCGGCTGATTCCCAGCCCTTTATACCGGATTTTAATATTTTTGTGTTTTTATACCCCATACTTACCAGTTTTCTAAACGCCTGTTGGCTTTGGGAACAACCCGCATCATCACAATGTAGCTCCCCGGACTGAAAGCTGGGGCATCATGGCGGAATACCCGGGTATCGCTTTAAAAAAATCCTGACTTACCAACGAATTTTTTTGAAGCGTCGCGGTATAAACTATTATGGCCTTAGCTGAGTCTGTCAAGTAATTTGTGTAAACGGTTAATCTATTCATAAATACTCCGCTGGAACCCTGTCCTCAAACATTACCGCAAACTGACTCAAAAC
>MGVC01000015.1 GCA_001800285.1 Elusimicrobia bacterium RIFOXYA2_FULL_39_19
TACTGCACTGCCAACTGAAAATATAGCAAGTGGGTCGGTTGAACCCTGAATGAAATAATAACTGCCGACTACTAAGGGTGTGCCAAACGTACCGTCATCACCGGGTGCGTTCCAGTTTAGGTATAGTTCCCCTTCATAATAACCGGGCAATGCGCTTAATGTGTTTATTCTGCCGGGTAATACGTTATCTACTGTTTTAGCTGTTATACAGTTGCCTATGGGGCTCCAGTTAGGGACTTCATCAGCTGTTTTTATAGCTATATAATAGGTAAGGTCGGTTAATAAGCCCGTTATTGTGTATTTGTTTGGGGAGCCGTTTGTTGTGGTAGTTGGCAGGACTAAACTATAGTTGGCGGTATTCCACACTGTATCATCAGTTATAGCTGCATAAGAAGTATATTTTATCCAAAATGCGCCGGTTAAGGCGCCGGTTGTACCATTATCACCGGGTGATGTCCAGGTAAGCGTGATACTGCTGGTATATAAGCCGAATTGCGTGATTGTAAATGATGACGGAGCTATTACATCTGTCATGGCCCAGTTAGTTGCGCAGACGGATAACGGGGACGGATTTCCTACTTCATCATACAATTTCATTGCAAAATAGTATGTTGCGCCGTGGTTTAGGCCGGTTAAAAGTAAGTATCTGTGGGTGCGGGCGTATAAAGGCGTGGGGATTGATGAACAGAAATTTATTATTGGTGTACTGGAAAAAAGAAAACAGTTGTTGTTGCTTATAGGGCCGGAGGAATAGCGGATATCTATGGTGCCGCCACCGGAAAAATCGTTACTGGCGCCGTCGTCACCGGTATCGGTCCAGCTTAAAAATAACGTGTCTTCGTATTCACCCCTGAGCGCGGATAAGTTTGTTATTTGGTTTGGAGGAGTTACGTCTAATTGCGCGTAAGTTGTAGCGCAGTTGCCCCGTAAAGATGTATTGGGCTGTTCATCAATTATTTTCATTGCAAACCAATAAGTGGAACCGCTCATTAATCCGGTGACTACCATGTTTATTGTTGCGCGCGCAGTGGTTGGCGTAGGGGCCGGGCTGTACCTTGTTATTGCGCTGGCGGTACCAAATGATACTTCATCATATATCGGGCCGCCGGTACTGAAACGTAAATCATAGTAACAACCCGTTTCAAAATCACTATTGGCGCCGTCATCACCCGTAGAGGTCCAGGTAAGATTTATTTCACCGCTATTGGTACCGGGCAGGGCAGATAAATTTGTAATTGGGTTTGGAGTTAGATTATCCCGTGTAGCGCTGGTGGAAGTTGAATTGCTTACCAGAGACCAGTTGCCTAATTCATCGCTGGTATAAATTTTAAAATAATAAGTCGCTCCGCGGGTTAAGCCTGAAAGAGTTTGCTTTGCTGTTGAACCGGGATTAGCCCCGCTGGTGGAAATTATTATACCTGTTGGTGTGCCTGTAGACCAAAAACCTCCGGATGATTCGCTGTATCTTAAGCTATACGTGCTTCCGCTTGCTAAGGCATCAGGGCCGTTGCCATCATCTGCCTGCGTAGTCCAGGTTAAATCTATTTCCCCGTTATTGGCGCCCGGAACTGAAGTTAAATCGCTTATAGCGGCGGGCGCGCTGGCAATTGAAATATAGAATTCATCAACCATGCCTCCGGGATGCTGCCAGGCATAACCCGTCATACCACCGATATATAAGGTAGAAAGTTCAATAGGAGTCCAGTAAGCGCCGTTACTTAAAGCACCGGAGCGTTTTACGCCGTCTATCCATATTTCTGCCAATAACGCCGACCTGTCCCACACAAATTTAAATTGATGGATATTTCCATCCGTGGTCCAGCCTGTAGCAGCCACCTGCACTACATGGGCGTTATCTTCAGAATTAACAATAAAAATTAAAGTATAGGCGGGCGACATATTAGAACCATTATACGTACTTATGCCACGTTGACCGGTTGTAGAAGTTGACATGATAAGAGAACAGCCGCCACCGGTACCCCAGCATTCAATACTGCCTCTGTCAGGGTTTATGTTTGACGATGATATTTGAAAGCGCGGCTGGGAAAAGTAGCTGGGTATCCAAACACCGTTTCCCACAACACCGGGAACAACAGACAAGGTGGAACCGCCATTTTCATATCTGGTAATTACGCCATTGCCTATCTGAGGGCTGATTGACGCGCCGTTTGCAGGCATGGAATTCATATTCCAGTAAAACATAGGGTCAATGGATGCGGCAAAAGAATTGTTTGCCAGGCTTATACTTAATAAGGAAAGGAGAGCCGTAAAAACAATTAAATATTTATTGATTTTTTTCATGGTTTTAGAAGTTATTGAAGTTTCAGGGTTTTTTCTGCCATTTCCAAAATTTCTACTTTTTCAAAATCGCGGATACCGCTGGCAATCTTGTTTTTTAGCGGGGCTGTCCATTTTTTGGGAAGTTTTTTTGCCCCAAGAACCAGGCCCAGTACTGAACCAGCAGTAGCACCGTTGCAATCTGTATCAAAACCCGCATCAACAGCCATAGTTATGGTTTTTTCAAAATCTTTTTCCCCGTATAAAAGACTCGCCGTTACCACCATGGCATTGCTGATGGTGTGGCACCAATGATGGAAATTTGTATCTTTGTATATTTTATGAATCTTATTTATTGCCTGTTCTGAAGTTATACCGCTTTTTTTCCAGCTGATTACTTCTTTTACTGCTTCATACAGCCTGCTGGTATTGGGAATCTGGCTTAAACCGAGATTAATTATTTTTTCCATGTCATTTTCAGCGTAAGATGCAGAAAGCATGGCTGCAACCCACATTTCACCGTAAATTCCATTTTTTATATGTGAGATGCTGGCATCCCTGAATGCAAAATTAGCCGCTTCTTCTATTTTACCGGGCATTACATAGCCCCAGAAATCTGCGCGTATCTGGGCGCCTATCCATTCGCGGTACGGGTTGCCGTAAACCGCTGATTCCGGAGGCAGTATAGCATTGGCAAAATTCCTGTAGGCAATGCGTTCTGCGGTACAGGTGCAAATAATAGGAATGTTGCACATCCAGAACTCTGCCACATTTTCAGGCGTGAATTTTACGCCATATTTTTCAATAATTGCCAAACCTGTAATAGTGTAGTTTATGTCATCATCAGCCGGCATGCCGTCAACCTGGTCAACAAAGGCCCTGTCTGCGGTTATATTGTATTTCTTAAATAACGGTTTTGGTATTTTTGAAGCTTTAATATAATTTTTCAGCGGGTACTGGCCGGATTTTTTCAACACATCCACAATCTGCACCCGGGGCCAGCATTCTACCGGCTTACCCAGCAGACAGCCGGCGCACCTGCCCAGCCACGCGCCGTAAATTTTATCAAGCATACTGTTTTTGCTTAAATTTAGCTTTAACTGCTTTGGGGCTTTGTCTCTGAGTTTAAGAATTGCCTTGATATCGGATGGTTCTTTATACTTGTAGTTTTTTACGTGTGGTAATTTTTGGGTTTCGTTTAAAAATTCCTTTACTGCCAGCTGGTTTTTTATATCTTTTAAGTTAAGTCTGATGAGTTTATTAAATTTATTTAATACTCCGGTAAAATCCCTGCCTTCTTCAATGCACTGCTGTTTTTCAAACAGTAAATCATCCTTTTTTAAAAGCAGCCAATCCATTTATAGCCCCCACACACACACTTATTCAAAACCTGTTATCGTTAACATATATTAGCCTGCTTTTTCAAAAAAGTCAATGGGAATTTAAAAACTACAGTTTTACCGTGCATATAATATCTAATGCTAAAAATGCAAATATTAAGCAGTTAACTTGACTTTTAGACTGTACATCTTAAACTGTACAAAACACTTAATCACCTAACAACTAATCACTATCCTTGTACTTCATCGCCCTTCAACTTCGCTCAGGACTTTACTGCCCTCTGCCTCATCGCTGTCTTTGGTGCTTCTTTTACTGCATTCTACTCCATCGCTTGTCCCGTCTGCTTTCGCAAGACGGACCTCATCGCTGCCTTTGCACTCAGTGCAAACCCTATTATTTGTCATTCCCTAATGGTTTTATAGGGAATCTACGGCAGTGGATCTCCGGGTCAAGCCCGAAGATGACATCTTAGTCTTTCCTGCCTTTTACTTCATTGCTCCATCGCTGCCTTTGGTGTTTCTTTTACTGCATTCTACTCCATCGCTTGTCCCGCCTGCTTTCGCAAGACGGACCTCATCGCTGCCTTTGCACTCAGTGCAAACCCTATTATTTGTCATTCCCTAATGGTTTTATAGGGAATCTACGACAGTGGATCTCCGGGTCAAGCCCGAAGATGACATCTTAGTCTTTCCTGCCTTTTACTTCATTGCTTCATCGCTTGTCCCGTCTGCTTTCGCAAGACGGACTTCATCGCCCTTCAACTTCGCTCAGGACTTTACTGCATTCTACTCCATCGCTTGTCCCGTCTGCTTTCGCAAGACGGACTTCATCGCTTTCCTGAGCCCGCATTGGCATACCTGGGGACTTTTTTATATAATCAGTTCATTATGGAACAAAAATATGTCACAAAACTTAACATTGAAATTTATATTCTCTTTAAAAATGCCCTTTCGCTATCCCTCACAAACCCGGGACAGCTTTTATTTTTTATAAAAACATTATTTTCTCAGCTCAAGGCTGCTGGCTGCCGCGCAAAAAACGAAAAACAGGGATTGCATGTGCCCCCTTTTATGATTTTTAGCGTTACAAACCAGTGCAACTTAAACTGCCATGGCTGTTACTCAAAGCAGCACCATAAACAAAACGATGCAGAATTATCAGCAGAAAAAATACGTGCCATTTTAACCGAAGCAAGCCGTTTGGGCATATCCATAGCCTTGCTGGCCGGAGGTGAGCCCTTATTAAAGGAAGGCCTGCTTGAAACTACCGCGCAATTTCCTGAAATTATCTTTGCACTTTTCACAAACGGCCTGAAAATTAATAATGAAACCATAAAAGAGTTCAGAAAACAAAAAAACCTTATACCCATTATCAGCCTTGAAGGCGAAGAACCTTTCACAGACAGCCGCCGGGGCACGGGCGCTTATGAAAAACTACAGGGAACACTGAAAAAACTAAAAAAACATAAAGTATTTTTCGGCATCTCGCTTACCGTAACCAGTGAAAACTTTACTCACATATTTGACGGTGATTTTATAAAGGAAACCATAACCGCAGGCAGCCGGCTGTTTTTCTTTATTGAGTACATACCCGTAAAAGAAAACACGCAGCGCCTGATAGTAAGCGAAATTCAGAAAAAACAGATTGGGCAGTATGTAGAAACCTTCCGTAAAAAATATCCCGCTTTATTTATTGCTTTCCCAAGCGGTGAAGAAGATTACGGCGGTTGCCTGGCGGCAGGCAGAGGTTTTATCCACATAAGCCCCGCAGGGAAACTGGAGCCGTGCCCCTTTTCCCCTTATTCCGATACTGACCTTAATAGAGTATCGTTAAAAGAAGCGCTGAAATCTAAATTACTGAAAACCATACGCGATAATCACCAAAACTTAAAGGAAACAAAGGGCGGCTGTGCACTTTGGGAGAACAGACAGTGGGTAGAAAGCTTAACAAAATAGTATTTAGTTTACTGGTTGCTGTTTTCTGTACCGGTGCCTTGCCGGCAGAAACGCTTATATATAAGGAAGTAACGGGAAATGATACCGTTAATTTGTCTTTCACCGTTACGCCAAATAACACTGGTTATTTGTTAAAAGGAACAGCCGCCGGCAAAGATTTTATAGAAAACCGGATTATAGAAATGGATAAAGAGTTGTCCACTGTTTCATGGAATTACTCAAATTCAAAGGAAAAAACTGAAATCACCTCAAAAAAAGAAGAAACCCGTTTGCTGGTAAACGGAAAGTTTAAAAACAAAAAGTACAGCAAAGCTATTGCCATAGAAAAATATCCGCTTAAACAAATGTTTCCATATTCGTTAGAAAGTTTTGTGCGGTCTAATGAAAACTCGCTTATTTTCTGGATAGTTAACCCCGCTGATATGGAACCGGTAAATATGATAGCCAGCAAAAAAAGCGTAGAAACTATAACGCTTAACGGTAAACCTGTAGAAACCTGGTTTGTAAGAATTACCATAACCGGCTGGAAAGGTAAATTATGGCATGCCAATGCCTGGTTTAGAAAAGCTGACGGCCGTTACCTGAAATATGTGGGCGCCAAGGGCCCTCCCGGGGCCCCGCTATGCACCATTACCCTGGCAGAGGAAAAATAAATGTTAAAAAAACTTAAATCAATCCCGAAAGACACGTTATTATTTTTGCTGGCAGTATCCTTTATAGGCTTTGCCGGCAATGTAATGGACTCTACTTTTAATAATTTTTTAAATGACCGCTTCAGTATTACCAGCATTCAGCGCGCCCTGCTGGAAGGCCCGCGCGAAATTCCGGGATTTCTGGTAATGTTTGTTTCCGCGCTTTTGTTTTTTATGTGTAACCGCCGGCTGGCGGCTTTTTCCCAGCTGCTGGCTGCTATTGGTATTTTCTGCATAGGCACGCTTTCTACGGATTTTAACCATATGCTGTTATGGCTTTTTATTTTCAGCACGGGCCAGCATTTGTTTCTGCCTCTGATGTCTGACATAGGCATGGAACTTTCAAAAGACGGCAAAACAGGCAAGCGCCTGGGCCAGTTTCAGGGAGCCAATAATTTTGCCGCTATATTGGGAAGTTTTCTGATGTTTATAGGCTTCAAATACCTTAACTTTGATTTCACTATTTCTTTTGTCATAGCTGCCGTAGGCTTTTTGTGCGCATCCATACTGCTTTACATGATGCAGAAAAACAAACCCGTGCCTGTAAAAACAAAATTCATTTTGAGAAAGGAATATGGTTTGTTTTACTGGCTGACCGTGCTTTACGGTACCAGAAAACAGCTGTTTTTAACCTTTGCCCCCTGGGTACTGGTAACTATTTTTCACCAAAAGGTGCAGACGATAGCAACACTGCTGACTATTGGCGGCGTAATAGGCATAGTTTTTAAACCTGCACTGGGCCATGCCATAGATAAATTTGGAGAAAAGAAAATCATTGCAGCGGAAGCCATACTGCTGATTTTTGTGTGTATGGGTTACGGGTTTTCAAGCAAAATATTTTCTATGGATGTGGCGCTGATAATTACTGCCATATGCTACATAGCTGACCAGCTGCTGATGTCGGTAGGTATGGCGCGGGCAACCTATATGAGAAAAATAGGCAGGACACCCGAAGAGGTAAGCTCTACTCTTACGGCGGCTACTACAATTGACCATGTGTTTTCTATTTCTATTGCTATGCTTGGCGGGCTTATCTGGAGTTCACTGGGATTTGAATATATCTTTTTAATGGGCGCGTGTATTGCGGTAGTTAATTTCTTTTCTGCCCTTAAGATCAAAACCGGATAACTTATATCTAACACAGTGCTTAAGTGTTTAGTTGTTAGTTAAAATCTTTGCTAACCCTTTCTTTTCCTTTAAATGTTTGTCCGCAGGACATGTGAAACCTGCTATCCTTACAATCGGATGTCAGCAGGTACGAATGTGGTAACTGACATTTACCCCGAAGATTTGGATTATTTATTGTGTTTGAAATAATCCAGTCAGTGGGTTATTAGTTGATTCAAGGATACTACCCGTAACCACTTAATCATTGTTCCTATACTTCATTTTTCGTTTTGAAGAGCAAGCTCTGCCACTACTATTTTTGATATCCTGCCTTTACAAACCAACGAAACAATTTTAAGCGCAATCTTTGCTAATCCTTTCTTTTCCTTTTATTAGTTGATTCAAGGATACTACCCGTAACCACTTAATCACCCAATCACTTATCAACTATTTTAGTTTAGCCTTAGCCAGCTTCATAGACCGCTTAATCAAACCTTTCATCTCTTCACTTTCGCCTTTTCCTACCTTAATATAAAACGAAGCAATACTCAGGTTTGCGCGCAGTTTAAATAACTGCACCTGCTTTTTAAAATCTTTGGGCAGGTTTTTTGCAGATTCCATATACGCTTTTAAAAACACGCTTTCTTTATACTGCCTTATTATTTCCGGATGTTTTTCAAACTGGCTTTCAAACTGGGCCAGAAAATACCCTACATCAAAAGCTGCCGGATACATAAGGGAATTTCCGAAATCTATCACAGAAACAAAAGCCGTTGCCGGGTCATGGGCTATATCCTGGCCGACAATAATATTTTTCGGGTGATAATCCCCGTGGCTTAAGGCCCAGCGGGTTTTGGGATTTGTAAACAGCCTGTTTTCGGCAGCTTTCACAGCAATTATCAGCTTCCGGGCATTATTTAAATAAGGGCTGTCCATAATTTCATAATTTTTTAAATAAGATTCAAGCCTGCGGTTTTCTTTTTCTGCGGTAGCTGAAGCATCTGCATAGCTCAATTTTGAATTGTGCAATTTTGCAAGCCATTGCGCCGCCATAATAAAATATTTTTCCCCGGCATCAAATGAAACCGTGTTTAAAACATCGTACAGGCTTTTCCCGCGCTGGCCTTCTTCAATAATTACTTTTCCCGTTTCATCTGCTTCAATAATTTTTGGCACGCGGAAAGAGCCCCTGTTCATGCCTGTATCATATATGGTTTTCATTATATCTGAGGCTGTTTTCATTTTTTCCCAGGCTTTGCTGTCATAGGCATTTCTGATTATCAGGCGCAGGCGCGTTTCATCTGCGCCTTTGGTGCCTACGGTTACCTCAGTAACACTGGCATTACTGCCGAATTTAGGTATTTCTTTTAAAAAAGGCCGGCAGCGGTTATTTTTGACTTCACTAATTAAATCTTCAATAGATGTTACAGGATGGTCAAACTGGGTAGGGTATATTCCTGTGTTAATTTTGTCGTGGGTATCGCTTCCTGAAATTGCGGTAAATTTGTATTCGTGCCAGCGTTTTAGCGCTAAAGAATTTTCATTTATATTATGGTTTGAGGAAAAAACCTCAATGCCATTTAGCAGCGGATTAAGCAGTTCTGCCGCTGAAGGGTTTCTGGCATTTCTAAACGGATGGGCCCAAACCAGCAGGGCGCCCGGGAAGATTTTCTTAAGTTCTGAGAGTTCAATACTGCTTGAAATGGTTTTATCTACGCCGTAAACCAGGATGTGGCCTTTATCGGTTTCCACTTCCTGGCCTGCAAGAAGGATAAACTGTTCATTTAATTCAGCATCTTTTCTTAGCTGTTCCAGCTCTTCTTTGCTCCAGAGGTAATGGTGTTCCGTAATAACCAGGCCCTGCAAACCCATCTTAACAACGCCTTTAACAAGAACCACAGGGCTTACCTGGCTGCATTTTGAATGCCGGTTGGTGTGTGCGTGCATTTCTAAGAGCATATGAACACCTGTGATTACGTGTTTAGCGGTTACGTGTTTAGTAAAGACTTTATATTTCACAAATCACTTAACCACCTAATCACGTATTCACTATCCTTGGAAGCAGGTGATTAGTAAGTATTTGATATACTATCTTTTTTCAAGCGGCGTGTATTCTCTTTTTTTAACTACGCTTTTATAGGCCGGCCTGATTATTCTGCCGCCGCTGACAAGCTCTTCAATTCTGTGGGCGCACCAGCCGGAAACTCTGGAAATAGCAAATATTGGCGTATACAAATCCTTGGGGATATCTAACATACCATAAACAAAACCTGAATAGAAATCTACGTTTGCCGATATAACTTTGTTTGATTTTTTTATTTCATTGAATATAGAAGGCGCTAATCTTTCAATAATTGTGTAAAGATTATATTCTTCAAGCCTGTTTTTTTCTTTGGCAAGTTCAGCCGCTTTGACTTTCAGGATAACCGCCCTGGGGTCTGACTTTGTATATACGGCGTGGCCTAATCCGTAGATAAGGCCTGTTTTATCATACGCCTGTTTGTTGACTATTTTTGCCAGGTACGCTGAAACTTCGCTTTCACTGCCCCAGTTTTTTACATTAGCTTTTATATCTTCCATCATTTTTATAACTCTGATATTTGCACCGCCGTGTTTTGGGCCTTTTAAAGACCCTATGGAAGCGGCTATGGCAGAATAGGTGTCGGTATCAGATGAAGTTACTACGTGCGTTGTAAAGGAAGAATTATTGCCGCCGCCGTGTTCTGCATGAAGGACAAGCGCTAAATCAAGGATTTCTGCTTCAAGCTGGGTGTATTTGCTGTCCGGGCGTATCATGTGCAATAAATTCTGTGCTGCACCCATGCCTTTTACCGGATTATGAATGAAAAGGCTTTTGCCGTCATAATAGTGCGCTTTTGCCTGGTAACCGTAAGCCGCCATGGTAGGCATTCCGGCTATCAGTTCAATGCTCTGCCTTAAAACATTTTTTATGTTGATGTCATCGGGGTTTTTGTCATACGAGTAAGAAACAAGGATGCTTCTTGCCAGCTTATTCATCACGTCATTGCTGGGTGCTTTTAATATCATATTTTCCGTAAAACCTTCGGGCAACTTTCTGTTTTCATCCAGTAAATCCTGAAACTGCGCCAATTCTTCCTTGCCCGGCAGATTGCCGAATAAAAGCAAATAGCATACTTCTTCAAAACCAAACCTTTTTTCTTTCTGAAATCCTTTTATGATTTCAGCAACATCTATTCCCCTATAGGAAAGCCTGCCTTCTGCAGGCACTTTTTCATTTTCATCAATTATATATCCATGCACATCACCGACTTCCGTTAAACCAACTAAAACACCCGTACCATCAGCATTTCTTAACCCTCTTTTGACATTGTACTTTGTGTACAACTCCAGGTCTATTTTACTGTTGTTTTTTGCTAATTCAGCCAATTTGATAAAAGCTTCTTCTTTATTATTAACCATTTTCCTGCTCCTTCTTAAAAATCGGAAATGCAATAGCATTTGCCGTTATGCATCAGGGCTTCATTTTACTTTATTTTATTTTTTTTGGTTTGCAGAGATAATCCGGACTTACCGCCGCTCTGCCGCAGCTGTTGCAGATATACATAAGTTCTTTTACTTTGTCATTGCACAAGTGCCTCTCGTTCGGGATAAGAGCCCCGCACCAGTCACAATTTTCATCCTTTTGCGTTGCAGGTATGCACAGATGGCCTGCGTCTCCGGAATGCCCCTTGCAGGTGGGGCATTTGTGCTCGTGATTTTTTTCTTTTGCCATAAAATCCTCCTTCTAATTTACAATTTTTTTTAACTGACTTAAATTTTTTATAAAATAATCCGGGTTTTCTTTCAGTAACTTCTTCTTATCTTCCAACCCATAACCTACCGCACAACTGGTTACTTTTGCGGCCTTTGCGGCTAACACATCATTTAACCCGTCACCTATCATTATGGCTTGGGCAGGTTTTATTTTCAGTTTGCTCATTACTTTTTTTAAAGGCAGAGGGTGCGGTTTGCGGTGTTCAAACGTATCACCTCCGTAAACTATATCAAAATATCCCGCTATTTTTAAACCCTGCAGAATATCGCGCGTAAAGATTTCTGATTTATTGGTAACAACTGCTTTCTTTTTGTTTTTAAAATGTAAAAGCATTTCTTTTACTTTCGGATATAGGCAGGTATTATCAACGCAATGCTTCTTATAGTATTTGCGGAATAACTCAACACCTGTTTCCGTTTTACCGGCGTGATTTTCTCCCAGCGCTCTTTCTACCAGCCGCCAGATACCGTCACCTATAAAGCCGTAAATCACTTCGTTTTTAAGTACCGGCAATTTTAAAGTTTTCAAGGCGTAATTTACAGCATTTGCCAGGTCAAGTTTTGAATCTACCAGCGTGCCGTCTAAATCAAAAATCATCAGTTCTATGTTTTTCATTTTATTGCCTTTAAAAACTCGTAAAGATTATTTACTCTGCCGCCATATTTGAAAGCTATTTCGCCTAAAAGACGGTTTTGTGTTACAAGAGTGTACTTATTATGTATGCATTTATCAATAATAAAAGCATTTTGAGCGTTATCCGTATGGTTGACTGCATCACTTAGAAGCGAAAGAATATGGGGGTAATAGTCTGTCGGAGCTCCCTCTTCCAGGCTGAATATTTCTGCAAGCTCTTTACTATTTTCTACCGCGGAATTCTGGTTTTTTGTAACAAAATACTTTTTTCCGCGGCTTATTTTTAAATCCTGACGGTGATTTTTAATAATAGTTTTAAACACGCCCGTTTCAAACATGTAATTATGCATAATTATTTTCTTTAATTTTTATTTGGACCAAGCAAATATTTGTTTATCATCATAAATACCTGCTGTTTAATTCCGGCATTTTCATTAAACAACTGGTGGTCTGCCCCGTTTATCAGCAGTACACCGGCTTGCGGAAATTTCTTTTTAAGGAATTTCAGGTTATACTTCCAGTTGACTATCCGGTCTTTTGTGCCCTGCAGTATAAGCATTTTACAATTTTTTGGCTTACATTTCTTTATTCTTTTATTCCACTTAAAAAGCGCGCCCACCCAGTCCAACCGCACATTTTTATGCTGTAATGGGTCATTTTTATAAAATTCCAGAAACTTTTCATCTGAGCTGTCCGCGCGAAAAATCCGGGGAATGTTTGTTAGCAGTAAACCTAAAGTATAATAACCTATTTTTGATAAATGCCACATAACGGGACGTATAAGCGGTGATGCAAAAATAACTTTACTGAATTCTTCACTATCACGGTTTAAAATATATTCCATGGATATTGAGGCGCCCATGCTCAATGAAATAAGGTAGTAAGGACCGCTTAAATTCTTTTTTACGGTTTTTATAAAATCGCTGAAAGTGTCCGTGTACTGTGAAAAATCTTTTATGGAGGCTCTTTCGCCGCTGGAAAGACCGAACCCCTGCATGTCATACACAGCTACCGCATATTTGTCTTTCAGGCAGTTTTCTATAAGATTTTTCAACAAACCCGTATGGTCCTGATAGCCGTGCGTTAAAACTATCGTAGCATAATAAACTTCCGGAATAAAAAACTGCGCATACAAAGTTTCTCCGTTTGATTCAAAAGTACCGAAAATGTGCTTGGCCCCTTTTGCCTCAAGCCCATAATACCGGTAATACTGCCTTATACTGGCATGGGGTGCGGGGTTGTTTGTAAAATCAAGCGAATATGAATTTCTGACTATTTCTGTTGGATTGATCATATGTTTCAGGCAGGATTTATGCCGGCGTTGCGCAGCATTATAAGCCAGCGCAGTTCTTTTTCAAGAAATCTGTAATCTTCATATCTGTTTTGGGCGTCTTGTTCTTTGTTTACACTTGATATAAAACCCCTGCTTTTTAGCGCAGTTGACGCATACAGATTAATATCTTCAATCATTTTAATAAAGTTAAGCTGGCTTGAGTATTCCCTTCGTTTCTGCAGATATGAATAATCAAAATTATCCTGCGGTATTCTGGCACGGTAAGGAGGCAGGGAAAAAAGAAGCTCTACGTAATTGCTTATCACGATTTCATGGACCTTCTTTTCTACTTTTTTCTCTTTACCTGCCGATATTGGAATCATAGTTATTACGGTAGCCACACCGCTGGCCATTCTTTGAAAATTTGACGGGCCTTCCTTTTTGATAACAGTGCTGGTTTTCTCTTCTTCTATGGTAGCAGCGGAAACTACTTCTACTTTATTCCAGGGAATTGTATAAGGTATTTTTGCATTACCAATGCTTAAGGTAAATTCCAGCGCACCCGGATGGCAGTTAATATTTATGCATTTATCAGCTTTGGGTAGCTGCGGTATGGAAGAAACTGGCAGGACTAATATTTTTACCTGCTGTTGCGCGCAGAGTTTGCCCAGCGCCAAAACTTCTTCTTTAGCGCCTTTTTCCAGCAAAAACCCTGCACAATGCCGTGCAGAAACTTCTGATATGGTGTTATTAAATTTCGCATATTCACGGAAAAGAGGTGCCAGCACCTTTCTGTCTAAACTTTCCGGATTTGCAAGTATGATACAGCAGAGTTCCTGATTTTCCAAGTTTTATTCCTGTAACTTAACAAACGACTTTATTTTACTTTCAGGCTTTCTTCTATTACATATATATCATTACTGATATCAATTAAAATGTAGCTTAATTTATTTGAAGTAAGCCAGCTGATTTTCGACCAGGGCGGAATATAGTCATATTCATTTCCTTTATTATTATCAATAACCACAAACCACTTATTAAAATCTTTTGCCATGTAGGCCAGGTGTTTGCTGTCAGGGCTGAAAATAAGGGAATCGGTTCTGATATCATTCATCGGCGTGCCCTCTCTTTCATCAACTGTGCAGAACCATCTGTTCATAAACGAACCCAAATAAGCGAGCCGTTTGCTGTCAGGGCTGAAAGTTAAGGATTCCGAAACTATATCATCCATATTTCTGGGGCTTTTACGCACATTATCTACAACCACAAACCAGCTGCCCGATGATTGGCCTGCAATATAAGCCAGGTGGTTGCCATCAGGGCTGAAAACCAGCGAATCTGTTTTAATGTAAGGGTAAGAGAAGTAGCTTTTTAAATCCCGCATCACATACATGTTTTGCCCGGACCCGGCCACATAGGCAAAATGCCGGTTATCTGTGCTAGTCACTACGCTTTCTTGTAAAAAGGTGCGTTCAAGCGTGCTGATTTTCTGTTCTTTAGTCACTTTAAAAGTCTGGGTAAACGCAAATCCTTGAATAGTTGTAACAATTAAAGCTAATATAAGATACTTTAATGCATTTTTCATATTTTATAGCCTCCCGCAGAGTTAGCTTGAAGAATTCAATGTTATTGAGATTATACCATATAACAAAAATCCTTTTCTACTTTCAGGCATCTAAATATTGTAAGCCAAAACAGTGGTTAAGTGACTAAGTGGTTTGTAGTTAGTGAAGCACTATAGCAGCTGCTTCATCTTCGGCAAAAACCGCCGAAGAACATCCCCTGTCGCTAACCGCTTCTGCAATATTCGCGGCTATTTGCCGCATTGCATAAGCAGCTTTAGGGGATACCCTACAACGCATTCACGCCTAAGTTTACACTCGGGGCATTCTGCGAAAGCGGGTAAAATTAAACTGTTTGACTTGAAAACTATATTTAAAAGGAGTGGCTATGGAAAACAACAAAATATTCATATTGCTGCTTATCTTAATACCGGTAATGATTGCTATTGCTTTTTTAAAACCGTCAACCATATGCAGTACATCAAATGAATGCGGTACAGCCTGCTCCATAAACCCGGAGGTTAAACCCATGAATAATACTGAAATTGAAAAAGAATATAAGAACAAACTTTCACCGGAAGCTTACAGGATTTTAAGAGAAAAAGCAACAGAAAAACCGTTTACAGGAAAATATTATCACAATAAAGACACAGGCATTTATTACTGTGCAGCCTGTGATAATGAGCTTTTTACTTCTGACACAAAGTATGATTCGGGGTCAGGCTGGCCAAGTTTTTATAAACCTGTTTCAGATAAAAGCATAATAACAAAAATAGACTCAAGCGCCGGGATGCAAAGAACAGAGGTTCTCTGCGGAAACTGTAAAAGCCACTTAGGCCATGTATTTAATGACGGCCCTAAACCAACCGGACAGAGATACTGCATTAATTCAGTAGCTCTGGATTTTAAGAAATAAAAAAAGGCCGCTTAAAAAAAGCGGCCTTTTCTCGTGTTTGCTTTTTTCCTGCTTTATTTAATTACCGCAAATTTTGTCCTTGCCATACCAAGATTTGACGAAACAACAGCAATGTATACACCGCTTGCACAAGTATCACCGCCGCTATTTTTTCCATCCCAGCTGTAACTGTAAATATATCCGCCTGTCAGGTAACCGCTAGACGATCTGCTGTAAATAAGTTCACCTGCAATGTTATAAATACTAATTTTTATTGAATCAGCTGTTTGTCCCTGGGGAACAGAATACTTTAATACCGCTGAACCTGTATGTGGATTAAATGGGTTAGGCCCTGTTACAATTCTTGGCTTTTCAAGCGTTTCAGTCAGCACTTCCGGCGCCCAGTTAAGTTTATAAAGCCCTGAATCAGCACCGCCATACATTGAACCAATGACCAAACACTGAATATTGCCTATTTCACTACTGTCTGTAACTTTTGAAAATTCCTGGCCCAAAAATATAGTTGCATATATATTATCCTGATTGGAAACATAATAGACACCCCGAGAATATGCAATGTCATTTATAGAATTAAGGTTAATACTTGACTGCTGCCAGGCGGTTCCGCCGTCATTTGAATACATCACCACACTGTCGTCGCCGCTATTTCTGCAGGCGGCAAAAACTATACCGCTCGTATCAACCATTATTTTGTACGGTATATGATTATCAATTCCGGTTAGTTGAGTCTTTATGGGTGCGTTTGTCCCGTCATCAACAATTTTCCACATACCCCCGAAAGTTTCAACACCTGAGTTGCCATACCCGTGCAAATCACCTATTCCAGCATAAATGATGGTTGGATCAGACGGGTCAATAGCTAAAGACTGGACAGAATTTCCTGTAAAAGAAAGTTGTGCCCAGGTTACGCCGCAATCTGTAGATTTGTACAAATACTGTCCGCTTGATGCAGCATTTACGCTACCGGATGAATAGGATAAATAACATATTGAAGGATTATCTTTGTTAAATACTATTCCTGTGATTTTTCCATTATTGGATGTTAAAGACAATACCGATTGTGCAGGCCAGGTTACTCCACCGTCAGCGCTGCGGTAAAGGTCATTGCGTGCTGCATAAAGAACGACTGATGTGGAAGGGGCTACTACTACCCCGCCAACTCTGGGTGAAATACCGAAAATTTCATCCGGGCAATAAATTTTGCGCCAGTTCTGGCCGTTATTGGTTCCTTTATATAAAGTAATATTGCCAATCATATACATATTTCCATTTTCATCCTTACAGCCATTTAACGCAACAACTCCGCCCATTCCTGTATTAGCTGCCTGCCAGGAAGCACATGCATCTGTACTTTTCATAATGCCAAGTTCACTGTTTGTCAAATAAAATAAATTTGGGTCTTGGGCTACCGGTATTAAAGCCCCTTGTTTTGCACCCATTTGAGTATATGAAATTGCCACAGAACCGCATAGCACAGTATAACTATTCCATGCGGGCGCTGACGATACGCTAAGTTCCCTTCCGGAAGACTGTGAATAATAATACATTTTACTGCCATCCGGGGAAAGGTATCTTCCTGACCTGTAGAGAGTACATGTAGTTGATGAAATAAAAGTAACACCGCCGTCATTGCTTATTTCACTTAAACCAGCAGCAGCGCTATCGCTTGAATTTGCATTTGCATTTATTAATACTGTGTTCGAAGCTACCTGCACACTATCAGGCCAGAAGTTAAATGACCTTATAAGCGTCCAGCTGGCACCGCCGTCAGTGCTTTTATAGAGAAACCCGCTGTAATCGTTTCCATAAATATCGGTTGCATTCTGGACAGTAACGTAAAGGTTGTCATTGTCATCAACAGCTATGCTTTTGGCATATTTTCCTGAAACAACGGTCTTTTTGTTTCCCCAGGTAAGGCCTGCATCAGTTGATTGATATATTACCGCATTAGGGCCGGTTTCAGTTCCGGCCAAATAAAATGTACCTGAAGTTTTCTTTGATGCAACTATTTTTGATATTGAAAGATTAGTAATACTTTGAGAAACATTTGCCCATGTAACGCCGTAATCATCTGATCGCATAACCGAATTTGAATATGAACCCCATGTTCCGGCAACTACGATATTTGCTAAAGTTGGATGAACTGCAATAGTTTGTGCTCCATTATTTCCGTATTCCGAAAGAAATTTTATCGAACTCCAAATGGCCCCGCCGTCTGTTGTAACATAAGTTCCATTGTAGGCACTGCCCACATAAACTACCTGTGAATTTGAAGGTGCAACTGCTGCAATTTGTACATCCCCACCCCAAAGCGGAACCTTTGTGTAATTCTCCGCAAAAGCTGACACAGTAAAATAAATCGCAATAAGTAAACCGATTAATGTTTTTCTTTTTTGCATAACTCCTCCTGATTTTAAGCTTCGTAATGTCAAAAATCTTTTGACATTATTATGCTTTTTTATATAATCTATT
>MGVC01000016.1 GCA_001800285.1 Elusimicrobia bacterium RIFOXYA2_FULL_39_19
ACAAATGCGTTTAAATGTGGTAAAAAAGAACAACTTCGGATAGGGTCAAAATTCAATGCAAATATAGGGTCAAATATGCATGCTAATTTACACCGAGATACTGGCACAAAAAATAACGGGTCCGAAATTGCTGAAACCAGTTAAAACTAGCTTCAAAAATTTAGAACCCGCTATTTGTGGACGGACAGACACCCTTAAAAAGGGTGAATTTGAAACTAAACTCCCCGGGTTGGACTCGAACCAACAGCCTAGCGGTTAACAGCCGCTCACTCCACCATTGAGCTACCGGGGAATCATAAAATCTATAAGAACATATTGTTGCTCAATGTTGGAGCTTGCTCCTCCTGCCGCCTCACCATCTCGGCGGCGTCGCTTTTCTTGTTCGTATTTATTCATCCGAACAGCGACCCATTGAGCTACCGGGGAATCATAAAATCTATAAGAACTGCGGAAATCATTATATCAAATTAATTGCGATTTTTTCAACAAAAATACCTTGTTCTTTTTATATAATCAATAACTCAGTTACTACCAATATTACACCTATTCCTGCCCAACGCCTTGAAATCTTGGCCTTATCAACCGAGTTTTCAGTGATGTACCGATTGTTTGAATTACCATATGCAATAGTACTTGCATATAGTAATGGTACAATATAGTCTAGTAATTCGGCATTAGCAGAAAAAGTTTGCCATTGACAATCGTCTAAAATACGTCTATAATATGTCTAATGAAAAACAGACCCGTTTCATTCAACCCGGCATATACCATAACACCAAAACTACTCAATCTAATCAAGAAGATATCTGCTGAAATAGCGCTTCTTAATACACGCCGGTTTACGGAAGTTGTCATGGTGGAATTTGAGAGGCACGCAAGGGAAATATCCGCTTTTTCATCCACAAGCATAGAGGGTAACCCTCTTCCGCTAACCGCCGTAAAACAGATCCTAAAAAATCTGCCGCAAAACATAACTGACAGCCAAAAAGAAGTTGTTAATTACAATGACGCGCTCGTAATGCTTAATGAACAATTAGAAAAGCAAAAAGCATTATCTATGAACTTGCCGTTAATACTGCGTATTCATGAAATTGTTGTTAAGGGATTGCTGTCAAAAGATAAGCGCGGGGCATTACGCAATGAACCCGTATTTGTCAATGACCCGCATCTGCGTAAAACAATATATTGGCCGCCGGATCATGGAGATGTACCAGTACTAATGAACGAACTTATCAATTTTGTGAAACAAAACGTCTCACGGCTTGATTCAATAGTGCTTGCAGGTATTTTTCACAAGCAGTTTGTTGTAATTCATCCGTTTATTGACGGCAACGGAAGGACGGTACGCCTTGCCACAAAGGTGCTTTTGGCCGGCATGGGGCTCAATACTTTTAACCTTTTTAGTTTTGAGAATTATTACAACAGGAATGTTACCCGGTATTTCCAAAACGTTGGTGTAACAGGCAATTATTATAATATTGCAAATAAATTGGATTTCACCGCATGGCTGGAATACTTTGCAGAAGGAATTTTAGATGAACTAAACCGGGTTTCAAAGGAACTGGACACGGCAGTGATTGACCCATCCAGTGAATTGAAAGAATATCATAAAGCAATGCTGGCGCACATAGAAAAAAAGGGATTCATAACTGACCGGGAATATGCCCGGATAACTGCCCGCGCCAGACCAACCCGTGCGCTTGATTTTAATAAAATGAGAACCCTGGGACACATAGAACGATTCGGCAAAGGCAAGGCAACCTATTACAAGCTAAAAAAGAATGAGTGAAAAACTGATTCTAATTTAGCTAAAAAAGCCCTGTAATTTCCAAAAATCAGCAATAAAATATATTCTAAGCACATTTAGCCCGGAGAGTTTGACCATACTCGTATCAAAACATATAGGTTTTTGATGTTCAAGATAACCCGATGTCAGGTAACTGGCGGAGGGTTATTTTTATTTCCCGCCAAAGGCATACTATACCAAGGTACAATTGTTTGTATTTGGGACTACTTGTATACTGCATGTAGGCAGATAAAGGTTACAAAAACCTAAAGGAGGTACGATATGAAAAGGAACTATATTTTGATCCTTATCGTTTTATTTGCAACGATAGCGGTCACGGGCTGCAACACAATGAAAGGCGCGGGAAAGGATGTAGAGGACGCAGGTCAAAATATCCAGAAGAGCGCGGATCAGAATAAGTGAAGCACATCCCCCTGCGCTAACCGTCCGCCAATGATTCGTTGCGGACAGTATCAGCGGATACCCTACAACGCATTCACGCTCCTGGTTTACACTCGGGGCATTCTGCGAAGACGGTAAGGGTATGTCAATAAAATAATAGCTACTAAAGGAGAAATACCATGAAATTCAGTACGCAAAATCAGATAGAAGGCAAGTTGCACAAAATAAAGGGTGAACTCAAAGAAATGGCCGGAAAAATAATTGATAATCCCAAGTTGGAAGTTAAAGGAAAAGTCGAAAAGATAGTTGGCAAGGTCCAGGAGAAGCTTGGCCAGGTCAAGAAAGTTTTTGGAAAGTAATGCTGGTTGTGTTTATTGACCAAAACAGAAAAAGATAGATCAGTGTCTTAAAAATACAACAAAACAGGGAGTAAAAATGAAAAAAATAATGGGTATGTTTTTAGCAGTAGTACTTTTTGGCGTAAGTTCAGCGATCGGCCAGGATGACAATAGCGGGTCAAACAAGTTGTTCCTCAAAGCAGGCTTTGACAATACAGGCACAAATAAGGCAGATTGGTCCGGCACTCTATTTGACTCCAACGACGACGTTGAAACGGGTTATTCCGCTACGGTGGAATATATGCATTTTTATAACCAAATCCTGGGCGTCGGATTGGGCATAAATTATCAGGTCCTGAGAGGAATAAAAGATTCTGATGCGAAGTTTGGTTTTATGCCTGTCTATGGCACCCTTATGCTAAGCCCTTTTAGCAATTCAGTGCCTTTATCTCCTTACGTTAAATTTGACGCAGGCTACAATGTGGCTTATAACGGCAACAGCAGTTACACTTCATCTATCCTTGGAGATGTTACGTTAGCCGGAGGCCTTTACTGGGGAGCAGGATTCGGAGTACAGCTTGGAAATGCTATTTTTGCTGATCTGATGATGACAACTAACCAGGGAAAATACAAGCTCTCAAACTTTCTTGGAAGCGCTGAAGCTGATATAACTTATCAAAAGTTCAGCCTGAATGTAGGAATCGGCCTTTAATCCTTTTGCTCGTTTGTTTTCCTACGGAGACGCTCAGGGCAAGAATATCAATACAAACACTAAAACAAGAAAAACCATATTAATTTCCATTTTTTCCCTGCTTTTGCTTCTTATTGCCTTTAGAATTTAGTTACCCGTGCTGCTTCTGCATTTTGTTAATAACGAGTTAAACAAGATCCCGGGTTATGAAAGCCGGATTGACAGGATCTAAGGGCATCCAGTTCGCGCAGAGACATCATCCCCGTATCAAAACATATATAGTTTCAATAGTTTAGAGTTAACCCTTTGTCAGGTAACTGGTGGAGGGTTTTTTTTATTTACAGCCAAACACCGCCAAAAGTATGTTATACCAAAGTACAATGTGTTCCTTCCCGAATACCCCTTATAATACAAGTATATGCCTCAGTTTTCCGGGAAACACATGCAAAAATGCTAATAGGAATGGTTTTGTAATTTTTGATCTGAAATTTTCCAGATTGATGCGGTGCTCAACCCGTTCGACAAGCTCAGGGCTGACTTCGCTTGAACACTAAGAAACATTATTCTTTGAGTGAGTAAAACGAATAGAGATTACGGGCAGTATCTCGATGTCCTATGATAAATGAGCGAATCGAGATTACGAGCAGTATCTCGATGTCCTATGATAAATGAGCGAATCGAGAAGATTGTTTCACGTAACTATAAAATGAAATCTAAAACAAAAGAAATCGTCACAAACTAAACGCTAAATTGGACATTAGTGAAGCAGAAACAATATTAAATAAACAAGGCAGGAGATACCAGTATGAAAGCTATGCCATTGGAAAGACGTACACAAAAAGCAATAAACATTTCTGAAACCAGGTACCGAAGACTATTTGAGGCTGCAAGGGATGGAATATTAATTCTTGACGCAGTTACGGGAAACATACTGGATGTTAATCCTTACCTGATTGAAATGCTCGGGTATTCCAAGGATGAGTTTTTAGGCAAAAAACTCTGGGAAATAGGTGTTTTCAAGGATGTTTTGGAAAGCAAGATATCGTTTAAAGAATTACAGGAAAAGGAATATATCCGCTATGATGACCTCCCTCTGGAAGCAAAAAGCGGAAAATCTCTGGAATTTGAATTTGTAAGCAATGCCTATCAGGAAGGTGATAGAAAGGTAATTCAATGTAATATACGGGATAATTCAGAACGTAAGCTGATTCATGTTAAGGAACTATTAACACATGATGTGCTTGTACTATTGAATAAATCTGATGCCAATGCTGAGATTATTAAAGATATTGTGAATGTAATTAAACAAAGCACGGGTTTTGAAGCGGTAGGTATCCGTTTGCAAGACGGATGCGATTTTCCGTACTATGAGACAAACGGATTCCCTGACAGTTTTGTGGAGAAAGAGCGTTATCTTTGCAAGCGGGATAACGAGGGTAATCTTGTAAAAGGTGAAAACGGAAACCCCGTGCTGGAATGCATGTGTGGAAATGTCATAAGCGGCAGAACAAATCCGGAACTGCCATTTTTTACAAAAGGGGGCAGTTTCTGGAGCAACTGCACAACAGATCTTTTAGCCTCTACTACGGAAGAGGAGAGGCAATTGCACACGCGCAATCATTGTAATGGTCAAGGTTATGAATCCGTGGCATTGATTCCCCTGCGGTCAGATGATAAGGTAATAGGGTTGCTTCAGTTTAACGACCATCGGAAAAACCGATTCAACACTAAGATGATAGAATTTCTTGAGGTGATAGGAACCAGCATAGGAATTGCCCTTGCGCGCAGAAAAATAGAAGACGCACTCCTGATTTCTAAAAATTATTTGGACAAAGTAATAAATACCACCGGTGACCCAATCTTTGTAAAAGACGATAAATTCCGGTTCACTCTTGTCAACGATGCCTTGTGTAATATGCTTGGCATTGCACGGGAAAATATAATCGGTAAAACACTTGGCGAATCACTGCCGGAAGACCAAATGGACCATTTTCTGAAAATAGACAAAATGGTTCTGGATTCCGGGCAGGAAAATATATGTGAAGAACCTCTAACCCGACCCGATGGAATAATCCTTACCATAGTCACAAGGAAAACACGGTTTGTAAACGAACAAGGAAACAGATTTCTGGTTGGCCTGATACACGATATTACCGAACGCAAAAAGTCGGAAACAGAAATAATGTCCTGGGCAAGCATTGCATCGGAAAGCCCCAACATAATAATACGTATCAACCGGGATGGAAGGATAATGTATGCTAATGAATCGGCATATCTGTTGCTGCCGGATTGGAACATTAAAGCAGCAGCAGCAGCAGCAGATTCTCTTCCATCCGAAGTCAGGAATGCAGCCTCCGAAGCCATGAAAACAAGACTGGCTAAACAGCATGAATTCCATCATCGTGACCGAATATTCCTGTTTGATACCGCGCCTGTGGCGGATACTGATTATGTAAATCTGTATGGACATGACATTACAGACCAAAATAAACTGGAAAAGGAAAAAAAGGAAATACAGGGCCAGCTTTTGCAGTCGCAGAAAATGGAATCCATAGGCACGCTTGCGGGGGGAATTGCCCATGATTTTAATAACTTATTGACTATAATCAAAGGATATTCCAACATATCAATGAAAAGCCTGGATAAAGGGAATGATTTATATAATAATTTTAGCGAGATTAACATTGCTGTTGACAGAGCGGCAGAACTTACAAAACAGATGCTTCTTTTCAGCAGGAAACAACCCATGAATACTATAAACCTGAGTTTAAACAGGATTATGGAAAACATGTCAAAAATGCTGAAGCGGCTCATTGGTGAAGATATTAAAATAAAAACAACTTTGCAGACTGATCTATGGAATACTAACGCGGATGAATCAAAAATTGAACAGATTATTATGAATCTTGCGGTAAATGCCCGTGACGCAATGCCTAAAGGAGGAATCCTTACCATAAAAACGGAGAATGTTACATTAAATGAAGAGGATTCCATGAAAATTATAGACGCACATCCAGGCAAATATGTTAAATTATCTATCCAGGATAACGGAACAGGAATGAACAAAGAAGTTGTTGGGCGTATATTTGAACCATTTTTTACTACAAAGGGCGTGGGGAAAGGCACGGGGCTCGGCATGCCTGTAGTTTATGGTATTGTAAAACAGCATAATGGATGGGTAAATGTTTACAGCGAACCAGGTGAGGGAACCATTTTTAAAATATACCTGCCTGCTTCCTTTGAAAAGACCGAAATTAAAGATAAAGATAAAGATAAAAAAACATTAGCAGGACATGGAGAAAGGATATTAATTGTTGAAGACGAGGAAGGAATAAGAAAATATGCAGACAGGGTTCTTTCAATGAACGATTATGTAGTATTTACCGCCGAAAATGTGAAAGAAGCGCTTGAACTGTATGAAAAGGAAAAGGGAAATTTCGGCCTGGTTTTAACCGATGTTATACTACCTGACAGAACAGGCATTGAATTGGTCACGCAGCTTTTGTCAGGCAACCCCGAACTGAAAGTTATTTTTACCAGCGGTTATCTTGACGATAAATCCCAATGGGGGATGATTAAGGAAAAAGGGCACAAATTCCTCCAAAAACCTTTTGAGTTAAATGAATTACTCGCTGCTGTTAAAGAAGTATTGGAAAAGAAATAACATGACCAAATATAAAATACTTGTTGTGGATGATGACGAATATGTCAGGAATATGATAGTGAGATACCTTCAGATGAAGGGCTACGAAGTGACGTCTGCTGTAAACGGGAAAGAAGCTGTACTCAAAGAAGAAAAAATATACCCGGATTTGGTTATTTTGGATGTGGAAATGCCGGAGATGAACGGTTTTGAAGCATGTAAAATTATCAGAGAGAAGCGCTATGGACTTAATTATGTTCCGATTATATTTTTAAGCGGGTCGCTAACAGAAGGCAGTGTCATAACAGGGTTGGAATTAGGCGCTGATGATTTTGTTAAAAAACCTTTTGAACCCCTGGAACTTCTGACAAGAATAAAGAACCTGTTAAAAATGAAGGATTTTATTGCGCAGGTTGACCTGCTGGAAAGCATGGTTTTTACGTTGGTCACATCAATAGAAGCAAGGGATTTTTATACAGCCAGCCATTCCCGCCGTGTCTCTCTGCTTTCCGGCGAAATAGGCAGGGAACTTGGGTTGCAGGAAGAAGAAATAGAGATTCTTAAGAAAAGCGCATTACTGCACGACATTGGTAAAATTGGCATACCTGACCGGATATTGAACAAAAAAGGAAAGTTGATGGAAGAGGAGTTTAACCTGATAAAGGAACATCCGGGTAAAGGCACTGAAATATGCAAAAGTCTTAAGTTAGACCCGGAAGTCATGGGTATAATCAGGCACCACCATGAAAAGATTGACGGCAGCGGATATCCCGACGGCTTAAAAGGGGATGAAATCAGCAAACTCATAAGAATTGTCACGATAGCGGATATTTTTGATGCAGTGACTACCAACCGGCCTTACCATCCGGCAAAAAGTTCCTGCGAAGCAATGTCAATACTGACGCAGGAAGCAAATGAAGGAAAACTTGACGCGCTAATTGTAAAGAAATTTAATGAATATTTTAAGGTAGCTATGCCTTCCTGAGCCGTAACTTTCTTATCCTAAACCCAAAAGATTGAGATTGGCGCGAAAAGCTTGTTGTTTATGGGAAAATATTAAAATTGGTATTTCAGTATTAATAATTCAGCAGCATTTTAATGTTATTTAATGTAGTTTTCAAGTATTTGAGAAAATCGATCCAGGCGATGGTGCGAAAATCATCCAGCCCGGGAAATAAAAAAACCCTCTTTAAAGCAGGGTTTTTTTTATTTTGTTTTATTGTTTGATTTACTATATGCAAGTACTATTGCATATAGTAAATATATTTAATATAGTATTTTTATGATAAAGAGGAAATATTGGATTAAAAAGATTGAGTCATTGTGGAAGGAGCGTTCGATATTGTGGCTTTCCGGAGTCCGCAGGTCCGGAAAGACAGTTTTATCGCAAACATTACCGCACATTGATTATTATGACTGTGAGTTGCCCAGAATAAGGGGGTTAATGGCGGATCCGGAAAAGTTTTTGAAGGATAGGATTGGAACCCGCATAATTCTTGATGAAATTCATCGGCTGGATAACCCTTCGGAATTACTAAAAATTGCAGCAGACCATTACCCTGAAACAAAAATCCTTGCAACTGGTTCTTCATCTCTCAGTGCTTCTTCAAAATTCAGGGATACATTAGCGGGGAGGAAAGCTGAGCTCTGGCTTGCCCCTCTTGTGTCTGAAGACTTGAAAGATTTTGGCAGTCATGACCTTAAACACAGATTTCTTTTTGGCGGGTTGCCTCCTTTTTTTCTTAGTAAAAAACTTCCGGAAAAGTATTTTCAGGAATGGGTGGATGCTTACTGGGCAAAAGACATACAAGAACTCTTCAGATTAGAACGCCGCAGCTCATTCCAGAAATTTCTAGAACTCCTAATGATTCAAAGCGGCGGGATATTTGAAGCCAGTAAATTTTCAGCTCCGTGCGGTGTAAGCCATACAACAATTGCAAATTATCTAAGTGTGTTGGAAGAAACATATACCGTTAATGTTCTTCGCCCGTTCAATACATATAAGAAGACGGAGATTGTAGCCGCTCCTAAGGTGTATGCGTTTGATACAGGATTTATATGCTATTACCGTGGATTGCATGATATAAAATCAAGTGAATGGGGACAAATGTGGGAACATTTTGTGCTTAATGAACTTCAGGCTCATCTGCAATCAAGGAAAATACGTTATTGGAGGGACAAACAGGGGCATGAGGTTGACTTTATTGTTGAAAGAAGAGGGCAGGCCCCATTTGCCATAGAAGCAAAATGGTCAAGCAATAATTGTGACTTCACGGGATTGCGGGTATTTTTGCGCAGATATCCAAATGCGAAGGCATTTCTAGTAAGCAATGATTTGTCGAAACCGATAAAAAGAAATATTGACGGTATTTCGGTGGTATATACCGGGCTCAAAGGCCTTTTACACTATAGTACACAAAACAGTATTTAAAAGACTTGCAATTCTTACTGAAAAGCCCTGTAATTCCTTGAAATTCTCAATAAAATAGATTCTAAGCGCATCCAGTCCGGGAAGTTTAAAAATAAGAAAAGGCTATCAGAAATGGTAGCCTTTTTTGTTTTATTATGGGTTTGTTAAGGGAGTTGACATTGCTGTGCAGCAAGCAGTATAATTTAGCCATGAAAGCCTGGAAAAATAATTTAATTACCCTGACAATATTAATATTTATATCCAATGCCGGAATAACAAGCGTCCTGGCGTTCCTTCCTTTTTATATAAGGGAAGTAGGTGTACCGGCCGGGCAGAGCCTTGAGTTCTGGTCAAGCATGATTTATTCAATTAGTTTTGTATTTATCTGCCTGATGGGCCCGGTATGGGGAATGGTTGGCGACAGGTATGGGCATAAGATAAATATAAACCGCGCGCTGGTGGGAATTACCATTGTTTTTATATTGATGGCTTTTGCGCGCAGTGTCTATGACCTGTTTTTTTTAAGACTTTTATTCGGAATATTAGTAGGTTATTATCCTGCCAGCATGGCGTTAATGTCTAATATGTCGCCAAAGGACAAATTAGGAGTAACTCTGGGAACTCTTCAGACTTCGGCAGTTGCCGGAGGGATAGCAGGGCCGTTTATAGGCGGCATTTTAGCAGACACGGTCGGGTATCGCACAGTATTTTTAGTTATCGGTGGAGCGCATTTAGTCTGCCTAATGATAAGCATGTTGTTTATTACAGAAAATAAAATAGTTGTATCAAATGAAGAAAAGGCAAATATTTTTGATAATTTAAAATACGTTTTTAAATCAGGGCTTTTGCGGACTATGTTTATTTCTATTCTGGCAATGCAGGTTTCCTTATTTATAGTTCAACCGGTATTTTCGCTGTTTATAGAACAACTGGATAAAGGAGCAACCCAGCATATATCAAGCCTGACGGGTATAATATTTGCATCTACCGCTGTAAGCCAGTTTTTATTTACGCCGTTCTGGGGTAAAAAAGGGGACAAGGAAGGTTATAATAACATTTTAGTCAAATCGCTTTTATATGCAGGTGTATTTTCTCTTCTTCAGGTTATAGTACAGACTACAAATCAGCTGCTGTTGATTAGAATTATGTTTGGAATTTTTGTAGCCGGCGTAATACCAAGCGCCTATACCATAATGGCTAAAAATACTCCGCTGAAAAAGAAAGGTGTTGTTTTCGGGTTGTCGTCAAGCGCCGGGGCCATAGGCGGAGCGATTGGGTCTCTTAGCGGAGGATTGGTAGCTGTTATGTTCGGGCTGCGGTCTGTTTTTGTATTATCAGGCGCGTTCTTAATAGTAACCTCAATATTTATCTTGCAAAAAAAGCAAGAACAGCCAAAAGATTAGAACTTCGGAGAATTTATTAAGGACCTGAAACAAAAAAAAAGGTCTGATGGACATATATTATAAGGAGGCAGTAAATGTTTAAAAAAGTAATTAAAGTATCTGTTTATGTTGTTTGTTTTTTAGCGTTAATTGCAGGCGGTTTTTTTGTTTGGTTTACTTATCAAATGCGTGAAATGCATGTTTTGGAAACGGCAAAAATATCAGATTCGGTATTTGTGATCAAAAGCGGTATCTGCAATGTATATCTTGTAAAAAATAAAAATGCATATGTTGCGTTTGATGCCGGTGCTGATCCTAAAAAAATCATAGAAGGATGTAAAGTTCTTTCAATTGACCCTTCTTCTGTCCGTGCTGTATTTTTAACCCATTCAGATGCTGACCATGTTGACGGATTGCCGGCATTTCCTTCCGCCAGGGTTTATCTTTCAGATAAAGAAGTGCCCCTGTTAAAGGAAAAAACGCACCGTCATTTTATGGGGATGGAACATATGAATAAGCTGCCTGTTTCCAGCTACGATACTATAGCAGACGGGAAATCAGTGAATGTTAATGGAATTATTGTAAATGTTGTTGCTACTCCCGGCCATACGTTAGGTTCTATGAGTTACAGGGTAGGCGGGGCACTATTTACCGGAGATTTGTGTATTATTGTAAACGGGCAGGTACGCCCCATGATAAAAATATTTACAGAAGATATGGAAATGGATAAGGCATCAATCCGGAAAATTGCCGGGTTAACTAACATTAACCAGATTTATACAGCACATTCGGGATATACCGCTGATATTAAAAAGGCATTTGAAATGTGGCGCTGAAACCTGCGGTTTAATTAGCAGAATCTAAATTATGAAATTTTAGTAAAAAGCACTCTAGATGAGTGCCTACGGTTATTTGTAAGAAAAAATAAGAAGCGGCAGAATAAAACGAATAAACAACACAGGAGAAAATAAATGAACGTAAACGAAATGCTTAAAAACAAAAAAGTACTAATTTCAGACGGAGCATTGGGCACGGAGCTTATTAAAAAAGGTTTGCCGCCAGGGTATTGCCCGGAACTGTGGAACGTTGAAAACCCGTCAGCCATACAGGCTGTAGCTGTGGCCTATGCGCAGGCAGGCAGTAATATTGTGCTTACAAACACTTTTGGCGGCACCGATATTAAACTGCAGAAATATGCTTTAGAAAACCGCACAGAGGAATTAAATAAATCCGGAGTAGAAATAGTTAAACAGGCGCTGAAAAATACCGGCGTTTTGGTGTTTGGCTCTATCGGGCCGTCAGGTGAGTTTATGGAACCTCTCGGCACTATAACAGAAGAACAGATGGCCCAGTCCTTCGCCCGGCAGGTAAAAGCCATGGTGCAGGCAGGAGTTGACGGGTTAGTTTTTGAAACATTTATGGATTTAAGTGAAGCTTTATGCGGGCTTAAGGCAGCAAAAAAAATTACAAACCTTCCGGTAGTGGTATCCCTTACCTATAATAAGTCAGATAAAGGCTTTGCCACCATGATGGGTGTTACCCCGGAAAGAGCAGTAAAAGAACTTACAGAAAACGGCGCAGATATGATAGGCGCAAACTGCGGCTTAAAAGCTGATGTAATGATTGAATTAACTAAAATTTTCAGAAGCCATACCAACCTGCCTCTCTGGATAAAACCAAACGCGGGCGCGCCGGAAAATGAAGCCGGCCGGACCGTTTACAAAGAAACACCCGAAACAATGGCAAAATCCATACAGGAAGTAATTAAAGCAGGGGCAAATGTAGTAGGCGGGTGCTGCGGCTCTACCCCGGAACATATAAAAGCAATTTCAAAAATAGCGAAGTAACTATTAAAATGGCATTGGTCTTGAGAATATTTATTAAAACTACGGGAAATATGCTTTCCAGCTTGTAAGGATAGCCCTCAAGGATTTCGGTAATAGTCTTACCGTCTTTTATAATTGAATTTCCTGCGGTTTTTATTCCAGCGTTTCTTCTGCCATTGTTTTGGTTTTGCTGTTCCTGCCCTGAAATCAATAAATCCGCGCCAGACATCCGTGCGTTCCAGCCGTACCTTTACCTGATTGCCGATGTCCAGCCCGCCGGAACCGCTTACAAGTTTTCCTTCTATAGGCGGGTTTAGCAGGCGGACCCAGGTACCTTTGTCCGAAACTCCCGTGACAACAGCTTCAAAGCTTTCGCCGACTCTTTTTTCCAGCAGCAGCGCTGCCGCAGATTTTTCTACCTGCCGTTCCACTTTTTTTGCCGCATCTTCCTGTTCGGTGCAATGGCTGGCAAGTAATTTTAGTTCTTCTTTTGTGTAGGGCAGCGGGTTTCCTGCTACGGCGGCTTTTAACAGGCGCTGGGTAATCAGGTCCGGAAAACGGCGGTTGGGCGCAGTGGAATGCGCATAATCTTTTACCGCAAGCCCGAAGTGGCCGATGCTGTCTCCCGGCCGCATTGAATATCCTGTATTCACATCATGCGGCACCAATGGGGAGTTGGGCATTTCTACAACATATTCTCCGGCACCCATGAGTTTTATAATGCTTAGAGATAAGTCAGGGAAAGTCAGCGGGTCAGAGGCGTGCTGTGCAAGCAGAAACTTGTCCAGGGCCTTCGGGTCAGGAATTGCAGGCAGGCTAAAATGTTTTTCAGCCGCCAGAGCCACTATTCTGTCCCAGCGTTTTGGTGTGCGCACCACGCGCCGTATAGACGGGAATTTCCGCTGGGCAAGAAAACGCGCGGTAACTCCATTGGCCGCTATCATGAAATCTTCAATGATGTCTTTGGCCCGGTTTTTTCCTTCGGCCTGCAGTTCGGTTAGTTTATCTCCTAAAAATACGGGGCGGGTTTCTATGGTTTGCAGTTCCAGTGCTCCGCGCTCGTGCCGCAGTTTTTTTAGTTTTTGGGCTATAGTATCCTGCAGCCGCAGGTTTTCTTCCAGGCCTTTTACCGCAGAAATTTCACGCAGTACGGGGGCGTTGCCTGTCAGCCAGGCAGAAACCCTGTTATAGGTAAGTTTTGCATGGTTGCGCACCAGCGCTTCATAAACGCGGGAATCGTATAAGGATCCGTTAGGCCTCAGGTTCATTTCAATAATAATTGCGGGGCGGTCTTCTTCAAAATTAAGCGAGGTGAGCCCGTTGGAAAGTTTTTCGGGGAGCATGGGAAAGGTTTCTGCCACAGTGTAAACCGAGGTGGTGTTTGTGCAGGCGTGTTCATCAAGCAGGGAATGTTTCTTTACCAGAGAGTCAACGTTGGCTATGGCTACAAAAGCCGTAAAATTTCCGCCCTGGGTTTTGGCATAAGTGAGCTGGTCTAAATCCAGGGAATCATCATTGTCAATAGAGCACCAGGGCACAGCGGTAAGGTCACGGAATTCCGGGTTGATTAGCAGTGCGGGTTTCTGTAATTTATCAAGTTCTGCCAGGGCGCCGGTTGAGAAATCAGGGTACAGCCCTTTTTCTACCATAACCCTGCGGGCTATTTTCTGCAATATGGACCTGTCTTTTCCGTTGTTTGCCATATACTGGATTATATAATATTTGGATGCAGATGTGGAATAATATTTCCCTTGTTTTTAAGGACAATATTTATGAAACTTTGTATAATGAAGTTATAATATCAGTGAGTAGCTTGCGGCAGGTAAAAAAATGTTAATTAATATTCTGTTTTTCTTTTTGGCGGGATTTGTTGTGTTTGTTTCCCTGGTATTGTACTGGTTTTTTAATGACAATATTAAAAAAGTCATTGTGCCCAGCGCGCTGTGGATGTTTTTCCTTCTGCTATTAATTGCCAGCGCTTCACTGACGCTTTTTGATTTACCGCAGAGCTTAATCAGGGTATCGTTTCACTTGCTGGTGGTGTCATATTTTGTTGCGCTTATTATTTTTTTTGGCATGTCCTTTATTGTGCCGGTACTGCTTATTATTGACCTTATAAAAAGGCACAGCGAAAAAACCAGTTATTTTGCCTGGGGTGCGCTGTGGATGTATGTTACGCTGATACTTGTTTTTTTCGCTTACGATAAATTACGCATGTATAAATTTGAAAAAATAGGCACAGATACCCAGCTGCTTATAACGGCTCTGGAAAATTATAAAACGGATTTTAAGGGCTACCCCTACAAGCTGGAAAGCATATTACCTGAAGATTTAAATAATATTCACCGGACCAATATGCCCGGTTACCCGAACTTGAGGTATAAGCCGCTTAACAAAATTTCAGGGAAAAATGTGTATGAGTCCTATAAACTGGTTTTAGACTGCCCCATAGGTGTTTTAAGCCCGATATTTGAATATATGTCTGAAAGAAGTATTATGCTGGGCAATGTTAAACATTTGGGTGAATGGAAGTATATTTTTATGTCCGATACTTTTGAATACTGGCCCGGGCAGGACTATCCGGAAAAAATAAAAGATGCCCGGGTGACCAGCCTGGGCAAGTGGATTTATGTGAGAAATTATGAGTGAATTGTTTTGTTTTCGTTACAATGCTCTTTAATTAAGGTATAATGGGTTATCAGGGAGTCTATATGAAAACGAAAGATGACAGGCTGTGTTACTGGAAATGGAGAAAGACGCATAAAAAGTATTTGGATCAGAAAGTAAATTTTATTGTATGCGGAGTATACAGCGGTGCTTATGAATGTAACGGGCTTAAAGTGAATTGCGCTTATTACCGCAAAGTTTCTGTAAAAGATATAGTGCAGGCAGGAAAAGATAAAATAAAAGCAAAGTTAAAACCGGCGTATAAGCATTATTGAAGCTCCATGTCTATATCATTTAGATAACCCTTCCCCGGCATAACAACAAAAAACAAAGGATAAGTTAATTTAATGAAACGAAACGAAAGCATTAGGAATATTGCTATTATTGCGCACGTGGACCACGGTAAAACCACCCTGGTAGACCACATGCTTAAACAAAGCGGTATGTTCGGCAGAAAAGAAGGCCAGGAAGAACGCATTATGGATAACCTGGACCTGGAAAAAGAACGGGGTATTACCATAACCGCAAAAAACTGTTCTATACTTTGGAAAGGCGTGAAAATAAATATTATTGATACGCCCGGCCACGCAGATTTCGGCGGAGAAGTAGAGCGCGGGCTGAAAATGGCTGACGGCGCCATACTGCTGGTAGATGCCGCAGAAGGCCCTCTGGCGCAGACGCGTTATGTTTTAAAGAAAGCGCTGGAAACCAACAAAAAGATAATTGTTGCCATAAATAAAATTGACCGTAAAGACGCCCGGCCCCGTGCCGTGCTGGATGAAATATACCAGCTGTTTATGGATCTGGAATCTGCGGACCACCATATAAATTTTCCTATATTTTACTGCATTGGCAGAGACGGCATAGCGCAGAAAACTCTGGAAACTCCGGGTACAGGCCTGGATGTGCTTTTTGACGCCGTGCTGGAGCATATTCCCGCGCCGGTTTATGACCCGGCTGAGCCGTTTCAGATGCTGGTATGCGATTTGAGTTATTCAGATTATTTCGGGCGCCTTGCCATAGGAAAAGTAATAAACGGTACGGCAAAAAACAGTGACGAACTGGTTTGCCTTAAAAAAGACGGCAAAATAGAACCTTTACAGGTAACAAAAATTCAGGTTTACAGCGGTATAGAATTAAAAGAAGCTCAGGAAGTAATCCAGGGCGATATTGTCATTATGGCAGGTATTGAAGATGTGGTTATAGGAGATACTATCTGTACAAAAGAAAACCCGAAAGTTCTGGCCAGAATAGATGTGGATGAGCCGACGCTATCCATGCTTTTTGGGGTGAATACTTCTCCTTTTGCCGGCAGAGAAGGGAAGTTAGTTCAGTCAAGAAAAATTTATGAAAGATTAAAAAAAGAAACTTTGATGAATGTAGCTATTCAAATAGAATCCACCCAGGATTCCAATTCTTTTATAGTAAAGGGCCGCGGCGAATTTCAGATGGAAATACTTATTGAAACCATGGTCCGCGAAGGTTTTGAGCTGAGCATAGGCTCTCCCAAAATTATTTTTAAAAAAGAACACGGCAAAGTGTACGAGCCCATAGAATGTTTATCCATAGACTGTTCTGATACCTGCATAGGCATCATTACGGAAAAACTTTCCGGCAGGAAGGGCCGTATGGAAAATATGATAAACCACGGTACCGGCAGGGTGCGAATGGAATTTACCATACCTTCCCGGTCTCTTATAGGCTACCGCAATGAATTTATTGTTGATACTGCAGGTACGGGCGTGATAAATTCCTACCTGAAAGGGTATGAAGAATACCGCGGCAATTTTTCAAAGCGTGCTACCGGCTCTCTGGTGGCAGACCGTGAAGGAAAGGCTGTGTCTTATGCCCTGCATAACCTTGAGCCCAGGGGTACCATGTTTATAGTGCCCGGGGAAAAGGTTTATGAAGGCATGATAGTAGGCGAACACAGCCGTGACAATGACCTGGATGTAAATCCCTGCAAAGAAAAAAACCTTACCAACATGAGAAGTTCTACATCGGATTATATCTGCGTGCTGGCGGTAGCAAAAAAAATGAACCTGGGGCAGGCCATTGATTTCATTAAGGATGATGAAATAGTGGAAGTTACTCCGCTTTCGGTGAGATTAAGAAAAAGCATTCTTTCTGCGCCGGCAAGAAAAAGAGTCCGCGGCGAGCAAATAGATTAAATTTTTCTAACCATGTAATTATAGATATTAATAGTTTTTAGATGATGTTATTCTGCCGGATATACCTAGTACAGAACTAGTTAAACAGCTTCTTTTAGAAAAACCCAGCCCATAAGCACACATATTAAAATAAACACCCTATTAAGCCAGAAAGAAGTTACAAAAGGTTTACATTTATTTTACTAAGTTTTTAAAAAGTTGTACTATAATGTTAGTAGAAGATAATAGTTTTTAAAAACTGCACGAGGTGAAATATATGTCAAACATAAAAAAAGCCCTGATTGCTTCTACTCTCACAATAAGTTTAATCTGTTCCATGTTAGCCCCTTCCTATGTATATCCTGCAATAGTCAATAACGGCCCCTACATTTCCTGCGTAACTCCTGATTCTGCAGTAATTACCTGGCAGACAGATACAAATGTAACTACCACAGACAATATAGTGTACTATGGTTTAACTTCAGCCTATGGCAGTTCACAGGCAGCCTTCAAAACAGAAACAGCTGTGGGTACCGGCAGAACCTGTTATATACACAGCGTAAAACTTTCCGGGCTGGGCTCAAACACTACTTATTTTTACAAGGTACTATCCAGCACCATAACTGACGATAATGGCGGTTCCGGGTATTATTTCAAAACATTCCCTCCCGCAGGTACTGCTAACTTCAAGTTTGCAGTAATAGGCGATACGCGCCGGGGAAATGAAAGTGGCGTTACTTCTTCAAATAAATGGGGTGATTCGCTCTGGGCCATCAGAACGCTCCGCGGTTTATATACAACTGAATCAGAGGTTCCCTTAGTACTGAATGTTGGCGATGTGGTAGCCAGCGGCCAGGATTTTCTTTACTGGAATTTTGCAAACCAGCTGGGGGCAGACCATACCGGCACGCTTATACCCACGCCTTCCGGAAACGTGGGCATGTTTAACCGTATATTTAATTCAGCGCCCTATAAACTTTTATCCCAGAAATGGATGCCAGTTGCCAAAGGCAATCACGAAACTATGGATGGTTCAGATTTTTACGCTAACGTGTTTGAAAACCCCTATACCGGAAATGGTTTAGGAACCAGCACAGACGAAAAATATTATGCGTTTGATTACTGTAATGCAAGAATAATTGTATTAAATCATGGAGCTAGCAACACTGATAATAGAATTGGTTGGGCTCATACCTTGGTTACTGCTCAATATACTTGGCTGGAAAGCGAGCTTGTTGCGGCCAGGGCCGCCAATAAATGGATAATAGTAATGGTCCACCAAGCCCCGTTTCTTCCTTTATTGAGTTCAAATAAAACAAATGACGGCTATATGTTTTTTCTGGATGCATATGTGCTTCCTCTATTTCAGCAATACCAGGTGGACCTGGTTTTTAGCGGCCATGCGCACATATTCTGGATGGCAAAAAATCCATTGTTTATTCAGGGAAATGTTTCAGGGGCTCCAAACGGTTCACCAACCCCAGCGGTGGAAGAACGGTCCAGTGGGACCAGATACATTGTAAATGGAACGAATTTGAAAGCCCTACATGATTTTCTCTCTCCGGTAGTTGGGGATGACCCGCGCACCTTGGTATGTGATGATAATGGAAGTGACGGAGAGACAGCCCCATATGACAGCTCTCATACCCATAAAACTAAATACTACGACCTGGATGTAGTAACCAGCGGCGGTGGTTTTACTTCTCCGGAAATACCTGTCTATAACGGAGTAACTGCCCCCAGCCCTACCTATGTAACTGTAGAAATTAACGGCGACCAGTGCACAGTAACCTGCAAGGGCATGTATAACAACAGCTGGTCAGTGGATAACCAGAACCACGCACCGCAGGTATTTTACCAGATGACTTTCAGCAGGACTAACACTTCAAAGACTATTTCAGGCTATGTTAAGGAAGGGACAACCGGAATAAATAATGTTACCGTAACCTTAAGCGGTTCAAGCAGTAACAGCTACACCACTGCCAGCGACGGTTTCTATAGTTTTAGTGTTTCAACCGGCGGCAATTATACAGTAACTCCAGCCAAGACAAATTATAGTTTTACCCCTGCATATAATAGTTATTCAAATCTGTCTGCTGACCAAACCAGCCAGAATTTTACCGGCGGTTATACCGGCCCGGTTTACAGTATCAGCGGCACCGTAAGAGACAGCAGTGCTATAGGAATTAATAGCGTAACCATGACCGTGTCCGGAGACACAGCTACAGTAACCACAACAGACAGCAGTGGTATATACAATATCTCTAACCTTAGGGCAGGAACTTTTACCCTTACCCCTACAAAAAGCGCCTATACGTTTGTTCCGTCAAATAAAAGTTACAGCTTAACCAGCGATCAGGCAAACCAGGACTTTACCGGCAGTGTGCAGTCTTCCAGCGTTACGCTTGTGACAGGTTTTGAAAGCCTAACAGACCTGACAGCCAATTCCGGCGGTGTATCAACAATAAATTTAAATACCAGTAATATAACACAGGGTAATTCATCAATAAAACTGGATTGTACCGGCGGCAGTTATCCCGGGGTGAGCATAGACGGTACTGCCTTGAGCCTTAAAAATTGGACTAATTCATACACTGCCGGAATGACCTGGCTGATGTTTGATGTATATAATCCCGGTTCAAATGTCAGTTTTGATTATTTTATAAGAAATGAGTCATTATGCAGGTATAATAAATATGGCAATGCATTGGAAAATGGCTGGAATACAATCAGATTGGACCTGACCCAGGCAACCACCTTACAAAGTAATTGGGATATAGACACAATAACTCTTTACCTGGATGCTTCTGAAGTGACCCTGCCCGTAAGTTTATATTTTGACAATATGCGTATAAGCAACAGCAGTACCACTGTTCAGGAAGCTCCGCCGGCTTATTACAGTATCAGCGGAACCATAAGAGACGGCAATTCAGCAGGAATTTCCGGTGTAACAGTAGGGCTCAGCGGAAGCGGCAGTGAAAGCAAAACAACAGATGCCGTCGGAGCTTATTCCTTTGGTTCATTAGTAAGCGGAAATTATACCGTAACACCCGTTAAAACAGGCTATAATTTTAATCCGATAAATATAATTTGCACCGGTATAAGCAGTAATCAGGCCAACCAGAATTTTACCGGTACTATTATTCCCGGCCCGGTTTATAGTATCAGCGGGACAGTTATAGATACCAATGGAACAGGCCTTGTAAATACGGCTATGGTTTTAAGCGGCAGCAGCAGCAGCGGCACCATTTCAACAGATTTAAACGGTGAATACACATTCAGCAATTTATCAGGCGGCAGTTACACCATAGTCCCGGCTAAAACCGGCTGGGAATTTACCCCTGTGCAATGGGCCGGCATACTTACAGACAATCTGTGGATAGATTTCATAGGCAACAGCACGGCTCCAATAAAATATATGATTAGCGGTGCAGTAAAAGATGCAAACAATACAGGTTTAACAGGAGTTTTGCTGACCCTGGTAAGTAATTCCGGTACCAGTTACAAGTCAACGGACAGTAATGGTAATTTTTCATTTGTAAACCTGATTAACGGGAATTATACAATTACACCCAGCAAAAACGGCTGGACTTTTGACCCTGCCAAAAGGGCGTACCAGGACTTAACTTCAACCCAGGCAGCGCAGAACTTTGCGGGCAGTTTAGTGGTTGTTGAGCCTGTTGTGCAGGAAGAAGTACCAGTAGGTAATATGAAACTTATAGACAACAAAATAGATGTAAAAAAAGAAACTACCACAGGAGTCAGGGTAATCTATAACATCAGCAACGCCGGAAAAATACGGGTAAACGTGTATGATACCTTTGGCAGGCTGGTAAAAGTAATAACGGATGAAGAGAAAAATGCCGGCAAGTATGAGGCAAACTGGAACGGAAAAGACACAAACGGAGTAATATTGCCTACAGGGATATATTTAATACATATAACCGGTCCCGGAATAAACCAGACAAGAAAAGTCTGCATTGTGAAGTGATTTCAGAAACGCTAAACTATAGATACTAAACGCCAAACTAAACAAAGGCGAAAAGATCCGTCTTGCAGAGACAGACGGGACAAGCGATAAAGTCAAAAGTTAACATTAATAAAATGAAAAAAATAACCCATCTCTTAATTTTCAGTTTATTTTTTACATTAATTTCAGGGTTTGCCCAGGGGCAGAGCCTGGATCCTTCTTTTTACTGGAACATGCAAAGCACCGGCCCGGTACCACCGGCATTAAGCTCAGACCCTTTTACACCTAATGTCGGTGGGGGTACCATAACTACCAGAGGGCAGGTTGGAACTGCCAACTGGCCTACCGCTGTTGCCGGTTATTCAGGCAATGGCATAATCTTTGATAACAGATATGAAAAGATTGATATCATGACCGCATCCGACACTTACAGGAACATAGACCCGGACAAAGGTAAAATTAATTTTTGGTTTAAACCTACCTGGAATGGTGTTTATTCGGATAGTGCTTTGTATTTTTTTGAAGTGAAGCATTCCTCAAAATTCTTTTCTTACATTGGGGGCACGGGAGTACCTGTTCAATTTGCGGTTAATGGAACAGGTAATGCTGCTTATTATATAGCAACGGCCGCGAATACTTATTGGGACAGCAACCAATGGTATTATTTTGAATACTGGTGGAATAAACCTGCAAATGGATTTGGCATTTCTATCAGCAGTAATGGTGCGGTATTCGCCAGCGGTACCAGAAGCGGCGTGTGGACCTGGGACATTTTCTTTAGTACAGACCATGTAATGACAATAGGAGGTACCTCGTTAGGAACGGGTTATAACCATTGCAGGGGAACTATGGATGAATTTAGTATATCTTTGCCCAGCGCGCCTGCATCAATAAATAATTTATCAGCCCTACCCGGCACTGAAGTAGGAAGTCTCAGCCTTGCCTGGACAACTTCCGGTAAAGACGGAGCTTCATATGATTTGCCTGCCGGAAGCCAGTTTAAAATTCAGTATAATACAAGCGATTCGGTATTCTGGTCTACCGCCAGCGCCCAGCTGGCCCTTTCAACCAGTGTGGCTGTAGGTACATCAGTAAATTGGGTTTTAACCGGATTAACAAGAGGCGCTACATATTATGCCAGGGCCTGGGTCCGGGATGAAATGAACAACTGGTCCGGAATATCTAATGGGGCAACTTCTTATGCGACACCTGACGGTATAGTTCCAAATCCTATCACGGATCTGGCTGCTGCTACCGGAACCAACGGCGGCGAAATTAATTTAAGCTGGACTAGCACTGGTGACGACGGCGCATCCGGCAATTTTGATTCAGGCAGTGCCTACATATTTAAACTTTCCACTTACGCAATATCATCTGACGCAATTTTCAATATATCCAGCGATGTAGCTAAATTCAGCCCGGTACCTGCGCCGTCAACAGCGCGGACCGTAACAAATATAACTCTAACCGGGTTAATGTCCGGTGTAACCTATTATTTTTCAATAAAAGCGCAGGATGAACAGCCCAACAATTCATCTTTAGGCAATTGCGCTACCGCGTATGCGCAGGTAGATATGACAGCACCGTGGGCAATAACTGACCTTACGGCTGTTCCGGGTTCCGTTGAAAACACTATGGTTTTAAGCTGGACCAGTCCCGGTGATGATGGTATAGCGGTAGATTTTACCGGTAACGGAAGTTTCATAATAAAATATACCAGCGGAGCAATCGGCAGCATTGGAGATACCAACTCCCCGGCCCGGTCTGACACAAATTTCAACAACGCATTTTCAGTTTCAAATTTCAGCCCTATTCCTGCCGCCAACACTGCGTTTATAAGAAGAACCATGACTTTAACCGGCTTGCCGGCCGGCACAACATTTTATTTTGCCCTAAAAACCCGGGATGAAGTGCCTAATACTTCCTTATTATCTAACGGCACTACGAATTGGTCTATGTATGATGCGTCCGCTCCTTCCTCTGTAACAGCTTTAGCTATTTTCAGCGTAACCTCAACAACAGTCTTATTAACCTGGCCCAGCCCTGGCGATAACGGCACTACCGGCGCTATAACAAACGGCTGGTACTGGATAAAATATACAACATCAAGCACCGATACCTGGGATACGGCGCCTTATGGAATAGCGTGGGCAACCAGCGCGCCGGTAAATCAGGCGCAAAACTATTTATTAACAGGCCTGAACTCTGATACGAGTTATTATATTGCGCTAAAAGTCGGCGACGAAATGCCTAACTGGAGCGATATGAGCAATCCTGTGCTGAGCCGGACCCTGGACATAACAAACCCCTCCGCTACAGCTGATTTTAATGCAGTTACAGGAAACAATGAAGGTGAAATAAATTTAAGCTGGAGCGCGCCCGGAGATGACGGCACCACAGGCATTTTACAAACCGGTTCAATGTATAAAATCCAAAGCTCAACCTGGCAGGCAGTAGCCTGGTCTACAGGCAGCACACAAATAAATATTTCAACCACTTCTTTCCCGCTTACTACTAACCACTTACTTCTTACGAGCTTAGCCGGCGGTGTTACCTATTATTTCCGTATCTGGACTAAAGATGAATGGGACAATTATTCCAATATAAGCAATGGAGCAACAACTTATGCGCAAACAGATAAAATAATGCCGGCGTCAATAACAGATTTATCAGCCCAACCGGGAAACAATGAAGGTGAAATAAATTTAAGCTGGACTTCAACCGGTGATGACGTCCTTACAGGCAATTTTGGCGCAGGCAGTATTTTTGATATCAGGTATTCTACGGATATATTAAACTCGCCGGCAATAGATAACGCCAAATTTGATTCTGCCGGTTCAGCCAGCATATTCAGCCCTGTGCCCGTACCCAATACTGCAAAAACAAAAGTAAATTTAACCCTGACCGGGCTTACTGCCGGTGTAACCTATTATTTTGCAATAAAAGTAAAAGATGAAGCCCAGAATATTTCCCTGTTAGAAAACGGTACTACCAGCTGGGCCCAGGCAGACACTGTTGCGCCGTCAGCCGTAGCTGATTTAACAGCCGGCCCCGGTTTGGCGGAAAAAGAAATTGTTTTGCGCTGGAGCACACCCGGCGATGACGGTACCTCAGGTCAGTTAATTGCGGGCAGTGAGTTTAGAATTCAACGTTCAACAAATTCAGGCCAATCCTGGGATATTAATAACGCCCAGCTAATTATTTCAACAGCAGGCCTTAACCCCCAGACTTTGGCCTCCCGGGTTATTACCGGGTTAAGCGCAAACACAACCTACTATTTCCGTATCTGGTCTAAAGATGAAAGAGGAAATACTTCTGCAATTTCAAATGTTACTACAGGATATTCCTGGGTGTTGTTTGAATTAACTGCGCCTAACGCAGTAACAGACCTGTCTTATGATTCGCTGGGCAATAATTCATTACGGTTGCACTGGAGTGCTCCCGGGGATGACGGTACCCAGGGGACAGCTGTTTCATATCTGGTTAAATATGCCACTTACCAGCTAACTGCCGGCAATTTTAATTCTGCAAACAATCCTGCGCAACAGGAACCGGCCCCCCAGGTTTCGGGAACCAAAGAATATATGATAATAAGCGGTTTAACCGAAGGAGCCAGTTATTATTTTGCAATTAAAACCGCTGATGATATACCCAACTGGTCGGGCCTGTCAAATGTTTTATCTGTAAAAACCCTGGATTTAGTCAAACCGGTTATTATAAGCTGGGCGCCGGTAATTACTTCAGGAATTAATATTTCTACCGCGCCTACCGTACTGTTTAGTGAAAACATGAATTTTGCCAGCATGGACGGCCGGATAATTATGAAAGCAATAAAAGATAAAGACGGCAATGCAATAAACCAGGCGGTAACGGTAACTCTCAGCTATTCATCAGCGGATAAAAGAGTAACCCTGACTCCTGCCGGTACCGGTTTAAACAGTAATTATGAATACGAGGTAATAGTAGCCACGGGTATTACGGATACAGGCGGAAATTCAATAGAAAATTCTCTGGAATTTACTTTTTCAACCCTGATGGACAGGACAGAAAGCAATACATTTAAAAGCAGTGACGGGAAAATAAAGGTAACCATACCGGCAAATACAATGACCATAAACGGTTACATAAAAATCAGTACAAATGCATTAACCGGCCCGTTAAGCATTAATCCAACTGTTATTAACACGGCAAATAGTAAAATAGATACGGCTGGTAACAAATTTTCTTATGCCCTGGAAGGCAGTATAATTGAAATTATTTATTATGATGTAACAGATACTCCTGTAACAACGGCTCAGTCCAGTAATATGGAGGTGTATCTGGCTTACAATGATTCAGAAAATGACGGTATTGTTGATGCAGTAACCCCGCAGGTGAAAGCTAAAACACTTATAATGTATACCCTGAACGAACAGAGCCAGGCCTGGGAAAAACTAAGCGGTATAACTTTAGATACGGTCAACAAGCTGGTTAAGGGAGAAACAAGCCATTTTTCCGTATTCTGCCTGATAGGCGGGGCAGATAATGCCTTAGATGAGGCTTATGCCTACCCCGTTCCGTTCCGGCCGGATTTGGGGGATACCCAGGTAACCTTTACAAATTTAAGTTCAAAGGCAACTATAAAAATTTATAATGTTGCCGGAGAATTGGTGAAAACCATAGAAGAAACTGACGGTGATACCAAAGCTTTCTGGGATGGGTTGAATGAAAAAGGAAACAAAATAAGCAGCGGGTTATATTTTTACTATATTAGAAATGATATAGAAAGCAAAAAAGGAAAATTGTTAATAGTGAAGTAATAAGGCAGCGATTAAGCGATGAAGCGATGAAGTGGAAGGCAGTAAAGGAAAAGACGAACAAAGTAAGAAAAAAATATGGAAATAAAACCGCATAAAATATTATTAGTCTGGCAAAAATCCGTTGAACTAGCGGGAAAAGTTTATATGTTTACTAAACAATTTCCTGTTGAAGAAAAATATGGTTTAGTTCAGCTATCTTTTTTATTTGTATTTTTTATCCTCATTGCTTCATCGCTATGCTATGCCGGAGAGGGAACCAGCGGGGCGCAGTTTCTAAAAATTGATATGGGCGTACGCGCTACAGGAATGGGCGGGGCTTATGCCGGAATAAGCGATGACGGTATAGGTATTAACTGGAATCCTGCCGGCCTGGTTCAAAACAATTTTAAAGAAATAAACTTTATTTATAACAGGTATATTCAGGAGACTAACTGCCAGTATTTAAGTTATTTCCAGCCGGTAAAAAAAGGCAGCAGAATAATTTATTTTGGAGGCAGTGTTTATTCTCTGTCAAACAGTGAAATACAGGGCTATAATAATTCAGGCGCCCGGACAACCAAATTGAATTACTCAGACACCCTGGTTGCGTTAACTTATGCGCAGGAAATAACAAAACAAATAAGTTTTGGTATTAATATGAAATATATCAGTGAAGGCATAGCCAGCGTAAGCGCGGCCGCAGTTTGCGGTGATTTAGGGTTATTATACAGGCCTGTTAATGCAAATAAACTTAGTTTAGGGTTAAATATCCAGAATTTAGGTTCAGGTATTAAATTTATAAACGATAGTGCCAGCCTGCCGATGAACATAAAATTAGGTATGGGTTATAAACTGCTGAAGGATAACCTGGTAATGGGCCTGGATTATAACCAGCCCAATGACAATCAGGGCCATATTAGCCTGGGCCTGGAGTATTGGATTACTAAATTGATTGGTTTCAGGGTGGGTTATAAAGGAGCTTCCGGTGGAGATTTGGGAAGCGGTTTAAGGTTTGGTTTTGGATTTTTAAATAAAAATATAGGTGTAGATTATGCGTTTACCCCCTACAGTGTACTGGGGGATGCTCACCAGCTGGGATTAAAAATCAGGTTTGAGGGAGTATCAAAATTCCCCACTCCGCCCCAAAAGAAGGCTGTAAAATTCCCAACGCCCCAGAAAAAACCCAAATTTCCCGTACCTCCTCAGTTTAAAGATAAATATTAAGTATGCTGTCCGTCTTGCACAAGCAACCGGGATAAGCGATGAAGTTAAGAAGTATTATTTAAAAGGATAATAAGATGTTTAAATTTAAAATAAGTTTTTTCTTTTTATTTCTGTTTATCACTTACTATTTACCATTTCCGGTTTCTTTTACTTATGCCAGTTCCATCCTTGAACAACCCATAGGCGTGCGTTGCCTTGGGTTAGGGGAAACTTTTTCAGGGCTTAACAGCGACCTGTCTGACATTTTCTGGAATCCTGCCGGCTTATACAACATAAAAAACAAAGAAATAAACCTTAACTATTACAATAGTTTTATGGATACAGCCCTTACCGGTGTTCTTTTTGGAACAAAGCTAAAAAATAATGCAGGCAGTATAGGCGCCGGGTTTGTTTCCTATGACGGCGGCTCAATGGAAATTGTTGATGAAAATGATAATGCCGTAACTGTAAAAGCCTTATCGGAAAGTCTGGGCATAGTCAGTTACAGTAATAGGGTTATTGAGATAAGTGATGAAAAAAGTTTGATTATGGGCGCTAATTTTAAAACGCTTCAATCCAAACTTGTAGAGCAATATTCTGCCCAGGCTTATGCGGTTGATTTGGGCCTGCTTTACCGTTATGTAAATGATAAGAATTTTTCTTTCGGAATAGCAGTTCAGAATATTGGTTCCCAGCTAAAATATTTTGAAACTGCCGAGCAACTGCCCGTAAAATTAAGAATAAGTATCGGCTATAACATTATTCAAATGTTGTTATATAATCTTCAGGTTCTTGCTGAAACAACAAATAACATGCAGGACAGGCAGCAGGAAACCAGCCTGGGTGCTGAATATACTTATGCAAGGCTGGTTTCTTTCAGGGTCGGCTATAAAACCGGAAATATGGATAAACTGACTTATGGAATGGGTATAAATATAAAAGGTTATGTGTTTGATTATGGTAAAGTATTGCTTGGCAGTATTGAAAATATGGACCAGCTGTCTCTGGGAATAAAGTTTTAAACGGCAAATTGTAAGCTGGAAGAGAGGAGTAGTTAATAAAATGAAAATAAGAAAATTTAAAATGAAAATATTTAATTTTGTTTTTTTATTTCTTTTGTTTCTTACTGCTAACTATTTACAATTTATGGTTTCTATTGCTCATGCAGACTGGTCCTCTATCGGCACGGGCGGCGGCGGAGCTATGTTTCTTCCGCATATAAGCCCTTATAATCCGGACATAATGACAGTTACCTGCGATATGGGCGGATATTATATAACCACAGATGGCGGGGTCAGCTGGAAAATGATAAATCTGGGCAGTCTGGTATATGCTACTGATTTTGATTATAGTTCGGACACAATCTATGCCGGAGTAAGCGGAAACAGCAGAGGTGTTTATAAAACTTCGGATGGCGGCGCTAATTGGCAAAGTGTTATGACAGGAAGCGCTTTAAGCGGTTATGAACCGGTATTTATAGCGGTGGACCCTAGTGATTCAAATTATATCTGGGTAGCATTAGGTTATAACAGCGGGTTTACTTATGGAGGCGGAGGAGAGGCAAAGGGGACAATTTATAAACTGAAATATACAACAAACGGCGGAACTTCCTGGACAGACGGCGGAACAGGCCTTTCGTTGGGCAGCAGCAGAAGAATAAGAAAAATATTTATTGACAGAAACAGTTCCGTAAGCTCCAGGACCGTATATGTAGGTATCGGCGGTGGAAGTTATGGGGTTTACAAATCTGTTGACGGCGGTGCAACTTTTTCTTCAGCTAACGGCAGTGGCCTGCCCAGTACAAATATAACTGATTTTGCAGGCGGGTGTAATACGACAGCAGGAACTTCGGCATTATATGTTTCAATTGACGGACAGGGTGTATATAAAAGCACAAACGGCGGAGCTGTCTGGGCAAAAAGTTCAGCCTTAAGCATTACAAGCCTTAATGGGATAGAGGTTTCGGGAGCAGATTCTGAAACAGTTTATGTAATGGTTTGGGATGGTTATGGTATTTATAAAACATCAAACGGCGGAGCCAGCTGGGCAGGTACTGTTTTTCAGAGTAATTTTACAGATGGCTGGGTGTCTGATAAAGGCGGCTGGCAGCAGGGATATCCACAGCACGGTTTTAGTGTATCGCAGAGTAATCCGGCTAATATTGTCTGGACAGATTACTCAAGATTTGCAAAAAGTTTAAATAGTGGAACATCCTGGACCCAGCACTATACCAATTATCTTGGAGATTGGGAAACAACCGGCGTAAGAAGCAGGGGCTTGGAAGTAAATGTTTTTCATGACATAGTGTTTAACAGCGATAAAAGTAAAATATTTTTTCCAATGACAGACCAGGGATTATGGATGTCCGAAGACGGCGGTGCTACATTAAAATTCAGGGGTGACGGCACTAACTGGAACTGGTATTCTTTAGTAATAGACGCTGATAACAGCGATAAAGTATATGCCGGTGTAGGTGTGAGTAATGATATTCCGGTTCAGCTTCCGGAAGTGGGCACCCAGAGCACCGGAAAATTGATGGTAAGCACAAATTACGGAAGCAGCTGGTCTGATGCAAACAGCGGGTTGCCTAATGATGCGGTAATGGACATATTGATTGACCCGACAAGCGCTGCCGGTTCAAGAACTATGTATGTTGCAACAATGGGCAGCGGGGTATATAAAAGTACAAACGGAGGTGCTTCCTGGAGTGCAGTAAATACAGGAATTGGTACCAATAAATGCGCTTATAAACTTACAAGAACAAGTGATGGAACCATATATCTTGTAGTAGTTATGAACAGTGACTCAACTATAGGCGCATTGTATAAAACAACTGACGACGGGGCTAATTGGCAGAGCGTAAGTATTGCTTCCACAAATTTAAAAAGAATATTAGATGTTAAAGTGCATCCTACGGATTTAAACACAATTTATATATGCGGATTTGCTACAAATGGTACCGGCGGTGTGTTCAGGTCAATTAATGGAGGTACCAGCTGGACCCGGGTTTTAAGTAAAAGTTATGTATACCAGTTAACTGTAGACAGCCGCCAGCCTGACCTTATATATGCAACTATTTGCGAAGACAGTGACTATCCTTCAGATGGCGGGGTTTATTGCAGTACAAACAAAGGCGACAGCTGGAATCAGCTTAGTGATGTACCTTTCAGGAATATTAAAAAAGTAATACTTGACCCCGATGATATAAATAAAATATATTTAGCTACCTGGGGCGGCGGAGTATTAACAAATAGCGCAGTGGTTATGACTTATAGTATAAGTGGGTATGTAAAAGACGGCAGTGGCACAGCCATAAGTGGTGCAACCGTTGGTTTAAGCGGAACCGGCAATAACAGTACAACTACGGATGCTTCCGGGTATTACCAGTTTTTATCTTTAAGTACCGGCACGTACACCGTAACACCGTCAAAAACCAACTGGGGTTTTAGCCCTGTCAATTTAAGTATAAATGTTACAAACAGTAACAAAACAAATCAGAATTTTACAGGTACTTATTTAAAATACATTGTTAGCGGATATGTAAAAGACGGCAGTAATCTGCCGATAAGCGGAGCAACTGTAAATTTATCCGGTTCTGTAAGTACCAATACCACAACCAGCGCGCTGGGTTTTTATTCATTTACTGATTTAAGCAGCGGTACTTATACTGTTGCCCCTTCAAAACAGAATTATATTTTCACGCCTTCAAATATAGTTTTTAACCCTCTGAATGCAACTCAGTCAAACCAGAATTTTACAGCAACCTATACGCTTTATTATATCAGCGGTTATATTTTAGACCAATACGGCAACAGCCTGCCCGATATTAATGTGGATTTATCCGGGGCGGATAATCAGAGCTCCACAACAAATGGCAGCGGTTATTATAGCTTTGTTGACTTAAGCTCAGGTGTTTATACTGTAACTCCCGGTAAAACTGACTGGACAATTACACCCAGTACAAAAATTTATAATCCTTTGGCAGCTGACCAGGCAAATCAGGATTTTACCGGACAATACAGCGGTTCAAATCCGTTGTATAATATCAGCGGTTATATAAGAAATTCAAGCAGCACAGCTTTGGAAAATGTAACTATAACCATAAGCGGCAGCACTAATTATACTAAGTCTACCAGTTCCAGCGGTTATTTTTCATTTATGTATTTGCCGGCAGGGTCCTATGTAATTTCTCCGGCAAAAACTAATTATAGTTTTTCGCCTTCCAGCCTAAACTATACCTCTTTAAATGCAGACCAGCCTGGACAGAATTTTACCGGGGCCTTCCTTATATATAGTATCAGCGGTTATGTTAGAGACGGCAGCGCCAGTCCGATAATAGGAGCTTTGCTTACTCTTAGCGGTGATGATAATTATGGCATAACAACAGATACGGGCGGTTATTATTCATTTACAAATTTAAATACCGGTACTTATACAATCACACCTTCAAAAACAAACTATTCTTTCAGCCCAGATGAACTTACTTACAGCCCGTTAAATGCTTCCCGGTCAGATCAAAACTATGAAGGAACTTATATTGAACCGGCTCAGAAATACAGCATAGACGGATACATAAAGGACAGCTCAAACACTTCTATAGAGGGAGTAACTTTGATGCTAAGCGGTACAGTAAACATTACAGCTGTAAGCGACAGTTCCGGTTATTATGAATTTTCAAACCTTAACAGCGGTGATTATTTACTGATGCCAGTGAAAACGGACTGGAGTTTTACCCCATCCAGCAAAACTTATACAATAACCAGCAGTAATTATACAAACCAGTATTTTATTGCAAAATATACAGTAGACAGCACTACGGTTATCGCGGTTAATTCTTTGAAGCTACGAAAGAATTTATTTAATCCGCTTAAAAACGAGAAAGTCCAGATTATTTTTAATCTTGAGGAAAATGCGCAGGTTGATATGGAAATTTATAAATTATCAGGAATCCTGGTTAATAAATTAATGGAAGGTAAATCTTATACTTCAGGCCAGCATACTTTTCAATGGGACGGAACAGACACAAACGGAGAAATAGTCCCTGCCGGCATCTATGCTGTTTCTATCAGGCATGGCAGCTATGCCCAAAAGAAAAAAATCTGCGTAATCAAATAAGCGCTGTTATTATCTTCCGACGAAAACCCCCTGAAAAATAAAATTTACAAAGAGTTTACATGGCGTTTATCAAGTTTTTAAAAAAATATACCATAATATTATTGAGAGAAGAAAAAAAGCTGCAGCGGAGGTAAGCGTTAAAATGAAAAAAATTTATCTGTCACTTTTACTGGTTGCCTGTTTTTTTAGTTCTGTTTTTGGAACAGGTGAGTTTTTAGGTACCTGGGCCGTTCCTAACGGCCCGATGGATATTGCCATAGACAGCAGCGGCAATAAGTACGTCTGTAATAATTGGGAAATAATGATTAAGTATAATTCAAGCGATGTGCTGGTTAGCAGCTGGAATGTGGTTGGCAGCGGCAACGGCGTAGCCGTGGACAGCAGTTATGTGTATAATGGCCAGCAAAGAGGCCCGTCTGCCGGAAATTTCAGCCAGGTTGTCAGTTATTCTCTTTCAGGTACCACCACTACAACCTGGGGAACTACTCCGGGGTCAGGCGCCGGGCAGTTTAACGGCCCTTACAATGGATTGGCGTTAGACAGTACCTATATTTATGTTACGGATACCGGCAATAATAGAATACAGAAACTAAATAAAAACGGCACGTTTGATACCGGCTGGGGCACGGGTTTAGATATACCGCAGGGAATTGCAGTAGACAGCAATTATGTATATGTGTGTAATACCGGTAATAATGCGGTTATGAAGTATAATAAAACAGGTACAGCCCAAACCTTCAGTGTAGCTGGTGACAGCATTGCTGTTACTAATCCGATTGATGTAGTTGTTGACAGTTCCGGCAGGATATATGTTTTAAGTGCTACCGTAACTGATGTTAAGGTAATAGTTTATGACCCTAATACCGGGTCCTCATTAGGGCAATGGGGAAGTGTAGGGACCGCTACGGGAGAGTTTAATTTAACCGATACTACCACTACAGTTGAAGGCGGCCTGGGTATAGACAGTTCAGACAGAATCTATGTGGCGGATTTCGCTAACAACAGAATTCAGTTTTTCCAGGGGTACACAACCGGCAATACCTATTCTATAAGCGGTTATGTGCGCGATGTTACGGCTACAGGTTTAGCAAATGTTACGGTAGTATTATCCGGTTCAGCAAATTCAAATACCGCAACAGATAATTCCGGATATTATATATTTACCAGTTTAACCAGCGGGGCTTACACAATAACATCCAAGAAAAACGGTTATAGTTTCAGCCCGCCCAACAGACCCTTCAGCTCTTTAGCAGCTAACCAGACAGCCCAGGATTTTACAGGAACAAGTTTACTTAATCAGTATGTAACCCAGTGGGCCGTAGGCACGTCTACAGATAATGGGCCCATAGATGTGGCTGTAGATTCCAGCGAAAATATTTTTGTATGTGACTACTGGGACCAGCTTTTAAGGTTTGACAGCAGCAAAGTGATTATTACCAGCTGGACTTCGCCTGCAAATGCCTATCCGTATGAATTACAGGCAGATAACAGTTACGTATATGTCTGCCAGACTGATACCATGAGAAAGTATTCCAAAGACGGCGCAACAGTGGTAACTGTCTGGGGAACAACCAGAGGAAGCGGAAATGAACAGTTTGACCGGGCGCGTGATTTGGATATAGATGGAAGTTATATTTATGTATTGGATGCTTTTACCAATAACAGGGTTCAAATACTAACCCCGGCAGGCGGTTTTTATGGCAGATGGAGCTATACAGGCTTAACGCAACCGGAAGCCCTGGCAGTAGATTCTGATTATGTATACATAGGGGCTACCTGGGATAATGTAGTTAAAAAATATGCAAAATTAACCGGTGTGGAAGCCGCCGGATTTACTGCTCCCGCAATAATCCGTCCGAAAGATTTGGAAACGGATAATAACGGGCATTTATATGTGCTTCAATCTTCCCACGTAGTAGTGCTGGATGCCGCTACGGGCACGCAGTTAGCAAAATTCGGCGAAGCCGGAACCGGCAACAGCCAGTTTAATAATGCCAGCGGCATAGGCGTAGATTCAAACGGCAATCTTTATGTATCCGATTATGGCAACGCCAGAGTTCAGGTATTTACTGCTTACAGCGATTATTATTCAATCAGCGGCTATGTAAAAAACGCCAGCAGTGCAGCTCTTTCAGGAGTGACAGTAACCTTAAGCGGAGCCGGCAGCGGCAGTTATACAACCGGCAGTGACGGTTATTATATTTTTGTTAATTTAAGCACCGGTACTTATACAGTAGCACCAACAAAAACCAACTGGAGTTTTTCCAGCTGGACAGGTTCTTTCAGCGGCAATGTTACACAAAATTTCTTTGGAACGTCTACGGTTCAGCTATATACCTTAACTGGTTATACGCGTGACGGTACCGGAGCCGCCATAGGCAGTGTAGCTATTGCTTTGACAGGGCCGGAGAACATTAATACAGTTTCTGGAGCAGACGGTTCTTATTCCATTCCTGATTTACCTTCCGGTACTTACAATGTTACGGCAACCAAAACCAACTGGTCTTTTTCGGCCTGGTCAGCCGCCAGTATAACCAGCAATGCAACTCATGATTTTACAGGTACGGCGCTGGTAACATTTTATTCCATCAGCGGCTATATTAGGACAGCCAGCAGTGTGGCAATAAACGCAGTAACTCTGACTCTGGCAGGAGCCGAAGCCAGCAGTACCACCACCAACAGTAACGGTTTATATACATTTTCAAATTTACCCGCCGGCGGCTATACTATAACACCTGCAAAAACAAGCTACTCATTTTCACCTGCCATCTGGACAGGTACAGTCAGCAACGCCGACTTAACACAAAATTTTACAGGTACGGCTCAGGCTTCAACCGCAACCGTAACCTATACCTTAAGCGGGTATGTAAAAGACGGCAGTAATGTTGCGGCCGTGGGCGTAACCTTAACTTTAACTGGAAGAGCCAGCGGCACCACAACTACAGACAGTAACGGCTATTATGAGCTGACAAGTTTAAGTACCGGTACTTATACTCTTGTACCAACTAAAACCAGCTGGACTTTTATTCCTGAAAACTGGACCGGTACTTTGACCGGCAATTTATCTACGGATTTTATAGGAACTAACAATACTACAACTGCACCTGCTACAGCAGAGGTTCCTTTCAAATTAGTTAATAATATGATTGATCCTAACAATAACGAAAAAATAACCATTCAATATATGGTAAACCAGGGCGGCAGATTAAAAATAGAAATATATGATTTAAAAGGCCGGCTGGTAAAAAGAGTTTTTAATGATAATGTAAGTGCTGGCGCCGGCAGCGTAGACTGGGACGGCAAAGACAAAAAAGACTTAGTTCCTTCTTCAGGCATCTATCTGGTATATATTGAAGGGCCGGGAATAAAACAATATAAGAAGATGTGTATATTGAAGTAAGCGCTAAACGCCAAACAAAAAACAACGATGAAGTCCGTCTTGTAAAAGCAGACGGGACAAGCGATGAAGTCCGTCTTGTAAAAGCAGACGGGACAAGCGATGAAGTCCGTCTTGTAAAAGCAGACGAGACAAGCGATGAAGTAACAGCGGGAGTAGCAATGAAAAAAATAAATAATAATATTGGAAGCGGAGGGAAATTTATGAAAAGAATAATTCTGCTGATTTCATGTTTAATTTTAACTGCAACATCCGTTTACAGCCAGGCCGCAAGAAGCAGTAACGTGTTCAACCAGCCTATGGGTGCAAGAGTGCTGGGTATGGGGGACGCTTTTGTAAGCGTTTCTGATGACATTAACTCTATTTGCTGGAACCCGGCAGGGTTAGGCCAGTTAAAACAGGCTGAGTTAAGCGCCACCTACGCTCCCTGGCTGATAGATATTACCAATACATTCATCGGATTCGGCGCCCCCGGCTCAGGCGGTATGGCTTACGGAGCCGCTGTATCTATCTATGACCTTGGCAGTTTTGATCTGGTTACAGCCAACGAAGCAAAAACCATAAAAGCTGAAGTGGACCAGACCGCTATAGTTACTTTAGCCAAGAGCAATTTTATAAAAACCAATAATATGAGCTGGAATGCGGGCATAAACCTGAAATATTTATCTTCAACACTGCTGGAAGAATATAAGGCAACTACTTTCGGTGTTGATGTGGGTGTTTTGGGTTCCAGCGGAAAAAATACGCGGGTTGGACTGGTAGTACAGAATATCGGAGGCGGTATAAAATATAAAGAAGAAACAGACCCTCTGCCTATGACTATCCGGGCCGGTGTTTCCTATCACTTGATGAATAATGTTATACACAGAGTTACAGCTATCGGTGAAATTGCAAGGTATTACGAAGGCGATTCAAAAATGCATCTTGGTTTTGAGTACTGGTACGCCAGATTAATAGCGTTTCGGGTTGGCTATAAGAGCGGATATGATTTGGAATCAATTACTTACGGGTTAGGAATAAATGTAAAAGGTTATCAGTTTGATTATGGCTTTGGCGCCATGAGTGCGCTGGGCAACGTAACAAGAATGTCCTTTACTGCAAGATTTTAATTTCTCACTTGATATTATATAATTACAGGCAGCAGCTTTATAATTAAAAATATACACCGGCAGGACATTTACTTTACAACAAACGGGAGGGAAGTATGTTAAAAAAGAAAGAATTTATAGGTTTGACAGCAGGTTTTATGATTTGCATTTTTTTAGCTGGTTGTGCTGATTTGGAAAGAATAAATATTCCTGAATCAGAATTGCAGGCAGTTAAAGGCGGCAAGGGCGGCAGCAGTGTAAAAGACCCCTGCCCTGACTGCGGCAAATCTCTGGCTTATGCAGAGGAATATAAATTATGGTTCTGCGAAAAAGAAGGAAAATATATGGCGGAAGGTTTTGATCCGGCAAAAGCTGCCAAAAAGTTTCCTACGCCTCCGGCTAAAAAATTCCCGGTACCGGCAGCGGCGGCAAAAAAGTTTCCCACGCCTGCTTCTAAAAAAGCAACAGTTGAAAATCCCTGCCCTGACTGCGGCAAATCCCTGGCTTATGCAGAAGAATTTAAATTATGGTTTTGTGAAGGTGAACAGAAATATATGCCGGAAGGTTACAACCCAGCTGCTGCCCAGCCGGCAGCAGCTGTTGCGGCGCCCGTGGCAGTAGTTCCGGCCGTAGCTGCTCCAGTAATAACACCTAAAGCCTCAGCTGGCGGAGTATTGGTTTTTGGTTTTGAAGATACAGAAGGCACGGAAGCGTCTGAAAACCAGAATTGTGATTATAGTTTAAGCAGCGAATATGTAACCCAGGGCAATAAGTGTTTTAAAGCTGAACACGGAAACAGCGCTTATCCCGGGTTTGTAGTTTTTGAGTTTGAAAAAAATGTTTTCTCAGGTTACAAATACCTTGTTGTAGATGTTTATAATCCGGGCCCGCAGATTAAAAATTTTGCTTTTACCTTTGATAATGACAAAAACTATGGAAACGGCAGGTATACCATGGATGATATGGTTTTAAAACCTGGAGCCAATACTATTAAACTGGACCTGACAAGAGCCCGTTCAAAACTTAAAGAAGGCCCGGAAGAAGTGGGTTTAGCTTTATTTTTTATGGACGCAGCAAATGATTCAAGCGTTACCTATCCTTTTACGCTTTATTATGACAATCTGAGGCTGGAAAACTAAAATTGCCTGCCCTTGAACTACGGCTCTTCTTTTTGGAGGTCAGTTTGGAGGATTTAAGGTAAAGCATATGAAAAAAATTACTACTAAAAATATTTTCTGTCTGTTTACCATTTACTGTTGCCTGTTTACGGTAGTTTATGCCGGAGGCCCGGGAACAACAGGCGGTATAATGCTGGCGCAGCCTGTAAGCGCCAGAGCTTCAGGTATGGGAGATGTTTTTACGGCAGTCAGTGATGATGTAAATGCTGTTTATTGGAACCCTGCCGGTTTATGCAATCTCAGCAAAACAGAATTCAGTGCAATGTACAATGACAGCTTAATGGATACAGCTTATACTAATTTAAGTTATGCAAAACCTGTAAAACTATGGGGCAGCGCTTTCGGGGCCAGTATATCTATTTTTGATGGCGGCGCATTGGCGGTTAATTCACCTACAGGTTTTACAGAAAATGTTAAAGCACAGTATGATTATTCTGCAAGTATAGCTTATGGTAAAAAAATATTTACCAAATGGTTTAAGCAAAATGCAAATAAATGGAAACTTAATTTTGGGGTTGGTTTTAAAACATATTCTTCAACTTTGGCCCAGCAATACACGGCAGGCAGCCTGGCTCTGGATTTGGGCCTGCTTTTACAAAATAAATCAGGATTCTCTGCAGGACTGACAGTTCAGAATATAGGAAGAAATGTTGTTTATATTTATGATGAATACCCTTTACCGCAGGCAACAAAAATAGGAGCAGCCTATAAGTTTGGAAATATTTTACACAGTTATCTGGCAGGCATAGAAGCGGTTAATACGATTGATAGCGGCACAAAGTTTCATTTGGGGGCAGAGTATTGGTATGCAAAACTTCTTGCCCTGCGAGTTGGTTATAAGAGCGGATATGACCTAGGTTCAGTGACCTTGGGTGCAGGTATTTATGTTAAAGGTTATCAGATAGATTATGCTTTTGGTGATATGGGAATACTGGGCAATACCCAAAAAATATCTTATACAATGAGATACTAAATCATGAAAAAAATAAAATATTTAATTATTGCTGTTTTATGTCTTTTTAGTTTTTCATCAGTAGTGAAAACCGAACTTCGCAACCCTGTATCAAATACCGGTAGCGAATCAAATTATTTAGTTGTTGAATATGGGTATGGTGAAAGCAAAACCGGTTATACTATGACAAACATAGATAAAACAGCTGATGAATGGGAAAAATGGGAGAAGGTTTATAATAAATCAGGTACAGAATCTTTTGCTATTGGCGGAAAATATCTTGATATTTTCAAGCAAAAAGGAGAACCTTTTTCTACTGGGTTATGGTATCAATATGAAAAGCTTGACCCCCAGGAGAAAATCGGCGGTTCTACGGATGTAGATGATGTAATAAACCTTACGTTTACCAATGGATTGGGTTACATTGCAGAAAAAAGATTTTCTGAGAATTTCAGAATAACTTTTCAGGGTGAACACAAACAATATAGTTTTGAAAAAGTACAGACCAGCGGCATAGACAGGAAAAATGTTATGAAGCTGGATTTTTTTAAAGGGTATCAGGGTGAAGCAAAAAGGTTAACCCTGGATTATACATATACAAATTATTTTGGAGAGAGCACGTATAGTGATTCATACTATTATTCTGTTTTTACGTTTTGGAGAAGAAGCCTAAACGAACGCTGGTCCCTGGGCCTGAATATGAGAAGGAATGAATATATTTATATTAACAAAGACCAATCTTCCTCTACAGTGAATAAATATAATAAAGAAAATTCGTATATCATGGACCTTTTATGGCCCAGTATAGAATTATCATTTCCTGAAAAAGGCATTTTAAAAGCAGTATATACATCATTCCAGCCTTATAAACTAAAAGAAAAGCTGTGTATGGACCCTAAAAAGAGTTTTAACGGTTTTTCTACATCATTCTGGGTAGGCACAGGATTCTACATTGTTGATTTCCCTTCCTTGAGTTTTAGCGCTTCAGTGGAGTATTCACAGCATAATTTTAAAAACATTGACAGGAAAGACAATACGCTTTGGGTAGGTGCGGATTTTAGTGTGAGTCTCTTTGAGCATTGTTCAGTCGGTTTTAACGCAGGCAGAGAATATGGCGACAGCAGTATTGATACGGAAGACGAGGTTTATGATTCTCTTGGTTTCTCCACAAAGGTATGGTTCTAACTTATGAATAAAAAAATAAAACTTATTTTTATTATTTTGTTATGGTGCTGCGCTTCAGTTTCTGCCGGTTATGAGTTCCTTTTTGAATGGAAAACAGCTGTTAAACCAAATGATATAGTCATTGACTCAGAACGGTCCATCTGGGTGGCAGATGCGGGCCCTGAAACGCTTATTAAATATGATGGAACGGGTAATGAAGTTAAAAGATGGCCTGCTATAGGCGAACCTATGGGGATTGCCTGTGACAATGATAATTTCTATGTTGTTAAATATAGTTCCACAAATAATATTGTATGTAAATATGACAAATCAGGAAATGAGCTTGTAAGGTGGGGTACAGGGCTGGCAGGTGAAGCAACTGGCTATTTTTTCTGGCCCTGGGGTATTACAGTAGATGACAATTATGTGTATGTAGCGGACTGTTGTAATAACAGAATCCGGTTATTAAATAAAACAGGCGGTTATGCTTCTGACTGGAATATTACCGATTCCTGGCCGGTAGGCGTGGCTTTGGATAATAATTACGTTTATATTGCCGGGGTAGGCGGAACTTCAGGAGTTGTATATGTTTGCAATAAAAATGACGGATCTATTGTAACACAATGGAATACACCCTCAAAACCGTTTGATATAGACATAAATGGTGACAGCAGTAAAATATTTGTTCTCTGCGGTTCTACTGAGGGAGTAATTGTATATAATAACAGCGGTGTTCAACTGGAAAAATTTGGAGGCCCCAGAGGAACCGGAGAGGGTGAATTTACCCTGCCAAAAGAAGGTGCGGGTATATATGTAGACAAAGTACTTGGAAATATTTATGTAGCGGATAAACTAAACGGCAGGGTTCAGGTTTTTGGCAGTAAAACAGGTTTTCTTGACACTTCAAAAGGTATGCTTAAAGTTGTAAATAATGTTTTTAATCCAAATGCCGGGAAAAGCGCCTGGGTAATGTATAACATTCTTACGGCAGGTACGGTAAAAATAGAAATATATACTGTATCCGGCACTAAAGTAAAGACTCTGGTGAATGAACTTACAAGTATAGGTAATAATATTAAATATTGGACAGGCGATAATGTAAACGGAGAACCGGTCGCTCCGGGTATTTACTTTGTACACATTGAAGCTCCCGGATTTACAGATACCCAAAAAGTGTGTGTCATTAGATGAGTTTCCTTTTTATCCCCTCTTTTTTAAAAGAGGGGTTAGGGGAGTTAATTAAATATAAATTAATTGCAAAGGAATTTAGCTTCATATTGATTATGAAGCTTTTTTTATAAGCTTTAGTTTTTACTGAGGATTATTAAAGTGAATAAAACAAATAACAATTTTGAAAAAAAACGGTGTCTTTTCGGTTCCTTTTCAATTGATACGGATATAGAGGCCTGGTTTGAATCAATAAGTAACTGGGGTGTCAACCGATGGGTTCATTTTTCCCCGCATTACCGTGGGAAAAACCTTATGAAGGGTCGGCTTGAAGGCATATGCCGGCCTGAAGGCACAACCATCGGGTTATTGGATGAACATTTAAAGAGCCTTCCTTTTATTATTGAAACCAATCCGGAGTTTGTGCCATACTGGAAAAAAGAAGATTCTGAATTTCAGGAAAAACAGCTCATAAGAGCTTATAATTGCTGTAAAAAATATAATATAGATTTTTTTTATGGAGTGCCTTTCCCGTGGTTTCCTGTAATGGAACAGGATATAATTGAGAAAATTTATCCTGAACTTTTTGATTCAGAAAAAATGATGCATCTGGAACACCCGTTATTGCTGGAAGTTATGGAAAAAAATATCAGGTCCTTACATAAAGCTTTGCCGGAGTTGAAAGGTATAGAGTTCTGGTTTGCAGAAGGCTGCGCGGAAGCCATAAGTTTTTACGAAAAAGACCTTCTTTCAAATGAAAAATGGCTTCCGGGCTGGCTTGAGGTTTTTGAAAAAACTTGCAGGGAACTGAGTATTGAAGCTACAGTTTTTGCTCATCACTATCTAAACACTGCCGAAACAAAGAAAAAAAGCTATGAAATATTAAGTCGTTTTCCCGGGATATCGGTTATGGAAGATATTACCTGGCCTGAAGAAAACACGCTTACTCCTTTCCTGGGATATTTTACGGATGATAATAAGCGGAATTTGTTTAAGAATAACCCGGTTGAATTATTTTTTCTTCTTGATACTGAATATATCGGACAAGGCGTGCTTCCTTGTGTTTTACCCCGCTGGCTGCAGCATACCGTTGAGGCCGCTACCGTGCTGGGTACAAAGGTTCTCAAAGGCCGGGTATTTTTCTGGGACGGGGCATCAACCGATATAAATTTTAACAGGATGAATGCTTATATGTTTTCTCATTTAGTAAAAAATCCGGAAGGGAACCTGAAAAATATTTTCAAGGAAGCAGTTTATGAATCAGCCGGTAGAGATATTCCTGATGAATTGATAAATATTTTATGGGAGACCGAACCATATTTAAAAAAGATTATAGGCATAAACGGGATTTGCCCGTTGGATCACTCCTGGTTTCCTTCACCGGTTAATATTGATAAAAAATATAAACTGAATGACAGCCAACGCAGCATGAAGTCAGTTGATGACCTATTTCAAGCGCCGGGAACAATTTGTTATCCGCAATACGGCGGCACGTTGAATGCCGGAAAGCAGTGGAGGTGGCAGAATAAAACTGTCTCAAAACCCATACAAGAGTATATTGATGAAAAAGTGGAAGCTGTTAAATGGATTGAAAAAGTATTGCCACAGGTTGAGTCACTTGCTGTTAAATTATCAAAAGAAAATGCTAAACTTTGGATAAAGGGATATAAAGCCCTGCTTTATCTTGCCAGGGGCATGAAAATATTTGTTGAACTTGCAGATTTGCACTATCAGTGGGAACACGGCAGAAAATCAGAAAAATTCAAAGAGATGCAAAATAAGGCTGAGGAACTAAATAATTTGATTCCTGCAGAAGAATTACCTTTATCATTGTCAAAAGATATGCGTGCTATGAGCAGTTTTATTAAGGAGCTGAAAAATGGGAAAAACTAAAGAAAGTATTGAAAAGGTAAACGTGAAAACCGGTGAGAAATTGGAGGGAATAGTAGATGCTCGCGCTAAAGAAAGCCGTATGTATTTTATCAGGGGCACAGAGTACGGCAAAGCGTCAATTTCGCCTTCTGAACCTGTTGAAGCGGGCTCTTGTGGTGAATGGACTATTACTTACACAGTTGGCAAAGAATCTATTGAACCGGAGGACGGTGTTTTGTTTTTGATCCCTCAGGGTTTTAGTATACCTAAATATTTTGAAAAGCCCCCGGCATTTATAGGACAGAGAGGTTTGATGAAGCAGCACAGCGGCCCTGATAAAATAGTTGACCCTACAGCACCCGGTTATGTCCAGGCTTATGTTTCAAGAGAAGAAACACAGTGCGAAGTTTTTGTTGATGCTCTTAAAGATAACAGCCGCCTAGGTGAGGCTTATCACGTATTTGTAACCATAAAAGGAAAACCGCTGATAAAAGGCGATACAGTGTCGCTTGTATATGGAAAAAAAATTTATGCAAGTCCGGGTGCACTGACACCGTATTTTTCTCACAAGGCTCCATTTTTATTTAAAGTTTTTGTTTATAAACAGATGGATTGGAAAACGGTGGAAAAAGAACTTGTATTTCCTGATTTTTTTGCAGTAATGGAAAAAGCAAAAGATTTTTACGGGATTTCAAACCCGCCATCGCTGAGGGTTTTTTCAAAAAAAGCGGCAAGGCTTATTATTAACGCCCCCTCAATAGTAAAAATTAACGAACCATTTACCGTGAAAGTTACAGCCCGTGATAAATATGAAAATGTTGCGGAAAATTATAAAGGCAAAATACAATTTGAAAATAACAAAGGTATAAAACTTCCCGCAAATCATACATTCACAAATGTAAATCAGGGCATAAAACATTTTTCCAATAAATGTTTTATAAGTGAATCAGGCGTATACAGGATAACTGCTTATGACAAAAAAAATAATATTATCGGCGAGAGCAATCCGGTTGAATGTATGTCAGAAAACCCCGGTTATAAGATTTTTTGGGGAGATATTCACTGCCATAGCTCTGAATCTGACGGATTAGGTACCCTGGATCAGTATTTTGAATATGGCAAGTATGCTGCAGCTCTGGATTTTTGTGCCTCCGGAGACCACAAGGAAAACGGAGCCAGCCTGGAAATGCAGTCTGCGGCCCGGAAACATCATATTGAAGGCAAATTTGTAACCATTAATGCTTTTGAAAAGCGTATGGATGACGGCGGCGACGCCGTCATATATTTAAAGGATTTTTCTGAAAAATATTCAACCCTAACCCGGGAGGCAAAAACCTGCGCAGAAACTATAAAAGCTTTGTCTACTGTCAAAGAAGGAAATGTTATCCTGGTGCCGCACCAGCATGATGAGCCTATTGACTGTGTTGCCTTCAATCATCCTCTAGTGCGGCTGGTTGAGGTTTATTCCTGCTGGGGAAATTCTGAGAAAAGAGGAACCAGCCAGAAACCGCTCATTCATCCCGGGGAGGCTGACATGGCGTATGTGCAGGAATATCTTGCAAAAGGATTGCGCCTGGGTATGATAGGCAGCGGTGATGAACATGCCGGACACGTTGGTTACGGCGACTGGTTAAGAATAAACAGCTCTCAGCATAACGGGCTGGTAGCAGTTTATGCCAAAGAACTTACCCGCGAAGCTATTTGGGATGCCCTTTGGAACCGGAGAGTTTATGCGACAACCAGAGAAAGAATAATTCTGCATTTTGAATTAAACGGCCATATTATGGGAGAACAGGTAACAATCAATTCAAATAAAACAGAAAGAAAGATTTCGGCCAGCATTGAAGGAACGGATATAATAGAAGAGGTTGTATTAATAAAAAATAATGAAAATTATTTTGTTAAGAAAGGCAATGGCAAAAAAGCTGTGTCTTTTAACTATACCGATACTAAAACTGCAAATAAGGGAGATTACTATTATATAAGAGTTGTACAAAAAAACGGTGAACTGGCGTGGTCCAGCCCGGTTTGGATAGATGTAAAGTAAGCAGGATGGATGTTTTGCAGGAACAACTGAGATATGTAATGAAGTTAGATATATGAATTAACAAGGAGAGTGATGCTATGGAAACAAGAGCTGTTGTGTTTAAAAATCCTTTGGAAGTTGATTTAGAAACAATCAATGTCCCTGAACCCAAAGAAGGCGAAGTATTGGTTAAAACTCTTTATTCAGGTATCAGTACAGGGACAGAATTGCGGATGCTCAAGGGCAGTGTTTCAGAAGCAGAAAACATGTTCCCATTTGTTCCGGGATACTCCACTTGTGGTTGTGTGGAAAAAACTGGGCCTGGTGTAAACATCAAAATTGGCAAGCTTGTATATTTGATAGGTAGCGATTATTTCAAAGAGTTTAATTCAGGCTGGGGTGGACATGTGGGGATGGTTGTCGCAAAAGCGGATAAAGCCATTATTCTGCCGGATAATATTAAGCCAGCCGATGCAACCTTTATAGCTGTTGCCGGGATAGCCTGTCACGGAGTGTTAAGATGCGGGAATGTTAAAGATAAAACAGTTGCAATCGTAGGCCAGGGATTAATCGGCCAATTAGCGGGCCAGTTTTTTAAGAAAGAAGAAGCAAAGGTGATAGCGATAGATTTGCAGGACAATAGGCTTGAAACGGCAAAAAAATTGGGCGCAGATTATGTTATTAATTCGGGAAAAAATAATATGCTTGAAGAAATCAGGAAAATATTTCCCGAAGGTGTTGATGTTGCAGTTGATGTTACGGGTCATGCCCCTACAATAAAGGAAACAGTAAAACTTCTTCGTGCAAAAACGGTGTTGGGGCAGGATCCTAATCCTATTTTTTTGCTTTTGGGAAGTTATAACGGTGATATAGCATTTAACTATTTTGATATATACCCTAAGGAGCCTAATGTATTAATCAGCCGGAATACGAATAACAGGGAAATGGAATTGATGAGTAAAATGATTGCAAACAAAGAAATAAGAGTTGAAGAATTGGTTTCAAAAATATTTAAGCCTGAGCAAGCGGTTAGTGCTTATAAATCGCTCCTTGAAAAACCTGGGGAAATTCTTTCGGCATTGTTTGATTGGAGATAAATTTAATGGGGGGGGGATATGGTAAAAAAAATTATAATCGGATATGCAGGGGGTGGTTATCCTGCAATTGAGCAGTTGAAAGGTTGTAAGAAAATAGAAGGCCTGGAAGTCGCGGCATTATGTGACGTAAACCCAGAGAATCTGAAAAAAGTTGCGGATGAATTTAATATACCCAAAAGATTCACAAACTTTGATGAGATGCTTGCTCTAAAAGAACTGGATGCAGTTAGTATATGTACCCCGAACTTTCTCCATGTGTCTCAGATTATAAAAGCTTTAAATGCTGGGAAACATGTTTTGTGCGAGAAACCATTGAGTGTAAATGCGGCTGAGGCAAAGAAAATTATTGAACCACTGAAAAAAAGCAGAAAAATATTCATGATTGCCCAGTTAAGAAGGTTTTCAAATGAAGCAAAATATTTGAAATCACTGATAGAAAATAACGAATTGGGGAAAATATATTATACAAAAGCACGCATAGTGTTAAGGTCAGGCATACCGGGGTTGGGTGGCTGGTTTACTAATAAAAAATTATCTGGTGGCGGGGCGTTGATTGATGTTGGAGTACATCTGCTGGATTTGACCTGGTGGCTCATGGGGTGTCCTGAACCTGAAACCGTTTATGGTTGCGCGTATGCAGAATTTGGCCCTAGAAAATTAAGAAGTTTTGAATGGGGAGTATCAAAAATAACTAGTACACATTTTGATGTTGAAGATCTTGTTGTGGGAATGATAAAATTTAAGAATAAGGCTACTTTGCATTTTGAAGCTGCCTGGGCCTTGAATATTGATAAAAGCAATTATGTGCATACAAGTATATTTGGAACTGAAGCCGGAGCGGAATTGTCTCTTACTTATCCGCTGGGGAGTTTAACTCTAAGCAAGTTCAAGGAAGGGTGTCCGGTAGTAATAAAGCCTGAAATAACACAGAATGACTGGTTTGAAGAGGAAGTGAGGCATTTTGTTAATTGTGTAAGGGATAATAAACAGCCCTTAGTTACCTCCCGGCAGGGTGTTACCGTAATGAAAATGATAGATGCAGTTTATGAATCTGCAAAAAAAGGCGTAAGTATAAGAATTAATTGAAGATTTAGTAAACTCAGGAGGTTTTAATATGGGGTTAATTCAGAGAAGGGTTGGTGTTGGTTTGATTGGAGTCGGCAGTATTGGTGGAACGCACGCCAAAGAAATAAAAGCAATTAAAGAAGCGGAACTTATTGCAGTTGCGGATTATGACAAAGAAAAAGTCAAAGACTTTGCTGAAAAGTTTGGGATAGAAAATTACTATACAGATTACAAAGAGTTATTGAGAAGAAGCGATATTGAAATAGTAAACATCTGTACTCCAAGCAGTACGCATAGTAATATTGCTATAGATGCCGCAAACCACAAAAAACATGTCATAACTGAGAAACCAATAGATATAACGCTGGAAAATGCTGATAAAATGATAGAAGCTTGCAAAAAAAACGATGTAAAATTGAGCATAATATTTCAACTGAGATTTGCTGATGATTGTATCAGAGCAAAAAATATGATTGACGAAGGCAGATTAGGCAAGATAATATTAGCTGACCTTTATATGAAATTTTACAGGCCTCTGGACTATTATAAGAAATCTAATTGGAAAGGTACAAAAAAAGGCGATGGCGGCGGAGCATTAATGAATCAGGGAATTCATGGAATTGATTTGCTGCAGTGGTTAATTGGTTCCGTTAAAAGTATACAGGGCTTGACGGGGGCCTTGAGGCATGATATAGAAGTGGAAGATACGGCAGTCGCTTTACTGGAATTTAAAAATGGAGCATTTGGAGTCATTGAGGGTACGACTTCTGTTTACCCCGATCTGTCCCAGAAAATTGAGATTCATGGAACCAATGGGACTTTAATACTTAAAGGCGGTGAATGGCCTACAATAGAATTTTGTGAGTTCCTTGATAAAAAAGAAGTGTGTGAACTAAAAAAATATCCTTCGGAAGATGAAATGTGGGGTGTTGCGCACAGGTCTCAGATTATGGATATGATTTCTGCTGTCAGAGAAAACAGGGAACCCATAATAAATGGTTTGGAAGGAAGAAAGTCGCTTGAGATAGTTTTGGGTATTTATAAATCATCGGAAAGAGGGAGGATGGTGGAACTATGAAAATGTTACAGGCAATAATAAGTAGTCCAAAAATAATTGAGTTGAAGCAGGTAGAAGTACCAAGGCCGAAAGATGGGGAAGTTTTAATTAAAATGAAATGCAATGCTGTCTGTGGTTCTGAATTTTCGGCTTTTTTAGGCCATGCAACAGCAAATCCCTACTACCTTGGAATAGCAAAATATCCTTACGGGCCTTTTGGCCACGAAGGAACTGGAGAGATAGTTGAATTGGGCCAGGGAGTGAATGGGTTTCATATTGGCGACAGAATAGCAGGAATGGATATTGGATCTTATGCGGGATACTGTATTGTTCCGGTCGAAAGCATGATAAAAATACCAGACGGAATTACCTATCAGGAAGCGTCATTGGTGACGACTGTTGGAGAAACCTATTGGGTTATCAACGAGCTGTTAAAAATTAATTCAGAAGACACAGTTTTTATTTCAGGCATGGGCTCTACGGGATTACTGCTTCTGGAGCAAGCAAGAAATGCCGGAGTTAAAAAAATAATTTGCGCTGATTTGAATGAATACAGGATTAAACTCGCAAAGGAGCTGGGATCAACTCTATCGGTTAATCCTGCCGGTGAAGATGTGCAGGCAGTAGTTAAAAGTTTAGCAGACAATGGAGTCAGTGTTTCAATAGATACTACGGGTGTTGAGCAGTCAATAGTAAATGCGGTAAAAGCGGCTGCCAAATTCGCAAAAGTAGGATTGTTCGGAAGGCCCATAAAACCAATAAAAGATTTTATGATTGAAGATTTATTTCATAACATGTTGACGGTATACGGGGCAAAATGCAGGCCGGAAGTCTATGATGTCAAGTATGCTAAAAAAGCAATTGAATTAATCGGGAAGAAGAAAATACATTCGGATAAGATTATCTCTCATGAATTCACCCTGGAAAAGATACAGGAAGCTTTTGAATCGGCGGCGATTAAAAAAGAAGGAATAAAAGTTCTGGTGAAATGTTCTGATTAAAGGCGGTTTATTAAAATGATAACAGGAAAAATAAATTTAAAGACGGCTGATAAACATGTAGTAAATGGTGCAGACAGTTTTGTTTTTGTTTACACCGTAGGAAAAGAGGAGTGGATGTTAGGCGGGCATATTTTTATCTGTGACAGGCATATCTCTGATTTTGCCTGGATCCAGCCCGGTGACGGAACAGGAACTATATTAAATAACTCTGAATCCGCAGGGTATGCTACTGTAAAATCAACATCAAAGGCTGTTTTTGAGATTAAATATGATTTTTATTATAACACCTGGCATCCCTGGGAACACATATTTCAAATTACGCTGAAAAAAGGTTCCCTTAAGGAAGGTGACAGAGTAACGATTGTTTTTGGAGATAAGTCAGGCGGTGCTCCGGCCTTGAGGATACAGAGTTTTAAAGAGAAAGAGTTTAAATTCAGGGTATTTATAGATCCGGAAAGAAAAAATGAATTTACAGAATTGAAAGACAAGTCTCTTTCGTTTGAGATTCTGCCGGCAAAGTGGTCGGATATTGAAGTCGTAATGCCCTCACAGGTAATGCCGGACAAGGCAGGCAGGGTTGTTGTGCGGGCCATTGATCAATACGGCAACACAACAGCTCTTCCTGAAGGAGAAATGTTTCTTCTGGTAGATGACAGGTATAAAGTGAGTGTTCCGAAAAATGGAAGGAAGAAAGGATATGTTGAAATTGGTGTTGATAAAATAAAACCGTATTTGAAGAACATGGTTTTTCTGGATACATATGTGCCTACAGAAGTCCATTTATACTATCCCAAAAATAAATATGAAATCATAGGCAATCCTATTCTTCAGGAATCTTTAATTAAAGAGAAGAAATTATTTTGGGGAGAAATTCACGGTCAGTCCTATTTATGCGACGGAACTTATTATCCAGACGAAATATTAAAATTTGCCCGGGATGAGTCCCGGCTTGATTTTGCCGCGATCACAAGCCATGACTGCGCCATGGAAAACGGCGAAAAAGATTATCAGAAATGTGTAGATGCAGCAAATAAACTCAACAAACCGAAAGATTTTACCGCTTTTATAGGCATGGAATGGTCAGGTGCTACACCAAAAGGTGGAGATCATAATATATATTTTAAGGGGGACAAAGGTAATTTTTTTACATCAGGCCATTATTTAAGTAAGGTGAAAGCTTATAAGCCAGAAGTCCTGAAGGAACTCACTCTTCCTCCGTGGACTAAAGAATGGATGCTGGAAGTGCCTGTGCATGCTGACCTGGCAAAAGTTTATTCTGATGCTGATCCAAATGAAACAATGATAATACCGCACGGTGGAGGTAGAATCTGTAATATGGAATACCACGACCCTATGCTTGAACCGGTGATGGAAATACAATCCGGCCATGCTGTGTTTGAATTCCTGGCATGTGAAGCTTTACAGAAAGGGTATAGAATGGGATTTATTGCAGGTAGTGATGATCACAGAGGTTCATTAGGAGACAGCCATACTCAAATGAGGAAAAGCCCTTTGGGTTATACCGAGCACAGTGGTTTGGTAGCTGCTTATGCACAGGATTGCACCCGGGAATCAATATGGAAAGCATTTCAGGAAAAATCCGTTTATGCCACAACCGGCGCAAGGATAATTCTAAATTTTAAACTCAATGATAATATAATGGGCAAATCAGTAAAAATGGATAATCCAAAAGAATCAAGACAATTCAAAATAGAAGTTTTCGGCACAACTTATATACGGCAGGTTGAGCTTTGGAGAAATGCGCAGGTGTTAAAAATATGGCGCCCTGAGTGGTTTGAACATGTAATAGAATTCACAGATACAGAGCCGATTGATAAGATTGTTTGGCCTGAAAAAACAATATTTGGAAAAGAAGTGAAAAATGTTAACAAAACTATTTCCGGACGCGAAATAAAACGGGCACAAGCGGCATATTTTGTAAAAGTTATTCAGAGTGACGGGCATATGGCGTGGTCCAGCCCGGTTTGGATAGATGTAAAGTAAGAAGTAGGCATTAAGTCCGAGATGCAATGATTGATAGGGCAGGCAGGAGTGAATAATTGAAAAAGATAAGAAATAATTTCATAAATCCAGGCATAGAATACAGAAGCGCTCCTTTCTGGAGCTGGAATGATAACCTTGAAACCGAAGAGTTAAACCGCCAGCTGGACCTGATGAAAGAGGGCGGTTTCGGCGGAAGTTTTATGCATTCCAGGATGGGGCTGATAACCCCTTATTTTTCCAGGCAATGGATGGATTGCGTTAAATCAACTGTTGAACATTCAAAAAAAATAGGGCTGCTGGCCTATCTGTATGATGAAGACCGCTGGCCCAGCGGGTTTGCGGGCGGTGTTGCGACAAAAAACAAAAACAACAGAATGTTATCGCTGATTGTGAGAAAAATAAACGGTAAATTGAATTTTTCAAAAGAGATAAACCCGCCGAGCCCTGATTACAATAATTCCGCCTATCTGGATACGGCAAACAAAAAGGCAGTAAAGGCGTTTATTGATTCCACTTATGAGCCGTACAAAAAACATTTTAAAAATGATTTCAAAAAAACTATTCCTGCAATATTTACAGATGAACCGAATTACAATACCCGTTATTATGATAAATTCGGAGATAAACAAATTATCGCTTTGCTGCCCTGGACCTCAGGGTTTGATGAGATTTTCAAAAAAACATACAGTTATGATTTGAATAGCAATCTTAAGGCCTTGATTGAAGATGAGGGAAACTTTACAAAAATCCGCTATGATTACTGGAAACTTATTCACGAGTTATTTCTTGAGCATTTTGCCAAACAAATCTACGACTGGTGCGGAAAAAACGGAATAGATTTTACGGGGCATTATCTGGGTGAAAATGACCTCACTTCTCAGATAAGCTGCACGGGCAGCAGTATGGCTTTTTATGAATACATGCACATTCCGGGGATTGACCATCTCTGCAAACAAATAGAGCCAATGTGGCTTTGTGCAAAGCAATGTGTGTCGGTAGCGAATCAAACCGGCAGAAAAAGAGTTATCTCGGAAATATTCGGGGCCAGCGGGCAGGATTTTTCATTGGCAGACAGGAAATGGATAGGGGACTGGGATATGGTTATGGGAGTAAATTTGTTCTGCCCCCACCTCTGGCTCTATTCTATGAGAGGCTGCAGGAAGAGAGATTATCCTCCGACAATATCTTACCAACAGCCCTACTGGAAATACAATAAACCCATTGAAGATTATTTTGCGCGCGTGAATTATATAATGAGCCAGGGTAAACCGGTTTCCGATATACTTGTGATACATCCCATTGAAAGCGGTTATGCGTTATTTAAACCCGGGCCCAAAAGAATAACTAAAAATGAAGTAATTGACAAAATAAATAATAAATTTTCAGAGTTAACTAAACAAATTCTTGCTAATCATTATAGCCTTGATTTTGGCGACGAAAGCCAGCTGGCAAAATACGCAAAAGTGGAAAGAATAAACGGGAAAACATATTTTACTTTGGGGAAAATGAGCTATTCTCTTATAATCCTTCCGGGATTGTTAAATATAAGGAAATCAACACTTGAACTTCTGAAAAAGTTTCTGGATTTTGGCGGTAAGGTTGTTAGTATTGCAAGCCTGCCCGATTTAGTTGATGGTGAGCAAAATAAACAAGTTGTCAGGGAATATCTTTCAAAGATGCTAATAACAGAAGAAAAAAACATTATTAAAATAATTGAAGAATTAGCCCCTGGAAAGATATTAATCAAAAATAAAGGCGGAGAAGAGCTTGCTGAAATATTATGTAACAGGAAAATTATAAATGAAAACACGGAAGTTTATTTTCTTGCAAATACAAACAGGAATAAAGATTACAAGGCAGATATCAAAATCAAAGGAGAGGGCCACCTTGAATGCTGGGATGGTTTTTCCGGTAAAATGTATGCGGTTCCTGTAAAAAAGGAAAAAGGCTGTCTCCTGACAAATATGGATTTTTCTGCGGCGGGTTCGCGGCTTCTTGTGCTGACAAAAGAAAAAAGGAATTTAGAAATAGTTAAATCAGGTGAAAGCAGCAAGCTTTTAACCGGATTGAAAAATAACTGGCGCCTTGAGCGCAAAGAGCCTAACAGCCTAAGTCTTGATATGTGCAGCTATAAACTGGATAATGACAAAAACTGGAGTAAGGCAACTCCTGTTATAACTCTCCAGCACCAGCTGGAAAAAGAAGCAAGGGTGAGAAAAGTTGTTTTGAGATATTCCTTTAAAACAGATTTTACCCGCCTGCCGGATAATTTGGCCCTTGTTTTTGAACAGCCGGAAATATTCGGGATTAAAATTAATGACAAACCGGCCCATTATAAAGACACGGGTTGGTGGATTGATAAAAGTTTTAAAAAATTGGCTGTAGCAGGTTACATAAAACCCAGGGGTACAAATATCATTGAATTAAACTGTAAGTTTATTCCTCCTGTGAAACCAAAAACAATAATATATATTAAGGAAGGGGTTGAGCTGGAATCGGTTTACATTACAGGGGATTTTGCGGTAAAAGGAAAATTTAAAACTGCGCAGGACGGTTATCTTGGTGAAGGTTTTGTCCTTGAAAATGAAAAAAACGCAGTTAACAAAAAAGATTTTGTTTTAAGCGGGTACCCGTTTTACGCGGGGTCCATGAAGCTACGGCAGGATTTTGATATAAAATCTTTAAACGGCAAAAGAATTATTTTAAAAATTGTTAAATTTAACGCTGCGGTAGCAGGAGTAAAAATAAATAACAGGGAAGCCGGTTTTGTGTTTTTGCCTCCCTATGAAATAGATATAACGAAACTGGTTGAAAAGGGAAGCAACAGTATTGAAATTGAGCTGGTTAATACGCTGAGAAACCTGCTGGGCCCGCACCATCACAGCTCGGTTACTTCAGAATGGGTAGGCCCGGATGAATTTGAGCAGAATGAATACTGGATTGATAAATATACTTTTGTTCCTTTTGGTTTCGGAAAAGTAGAATTGAGGACATAGTATTTCCAGGGTTTTCAAATCCTGCATTAATTACATAATTGTGCAGGAATTGTTTAAACGGCATAGGCCTACGGTTGTAAAAACACCAGGGTTCAATAAAAATAAATAAAAATGTATAAACGTGAAAAACACATACCTTCCATCAGAAAAGTAAACAGCATCCCGCGTATTTTTGTGGATGATACAGAACTGCCTACCATCCTATACCGCAACCGCCAGCATGATGATTTTGTCTATATGAAAAAGTTTGTTGAAACAGGCCATAAATTATTTTTTATGACAAAAATTATGCCCTCAGACGGTTCTTTATCCAGAAAAGAGTATGAGAGGGATGTTAAAAAACGAATTTGCAGAATGTTAAATATGGCTCCTGACATTTTTGTAATTCTTGGGTATTATTTTTCTCTTTCATCAGAATTCATGAAAAAGAATCCCCAGGAGGCTCCCTGGGATTGTGCCAACACTCCGGATTTAGGTTCTCATATTGAAGTAGCAGGCATTCCCGAGACAGCCCATTATTCCCTCTATAGCGATAAAGTCAGGGAAGAGCAGAAGAAACAGGCTGATTTTCATGTAGATATAATAGAATCACTGCCGGATCCCGACAGGATTATTGGAATGTTTTTTGAGGGCGGAAGAGCCCAGGAATGGTATAATTTTAATTCAGAACGCCATTCACCCGCAATGCTGAAAAAATATCAGGGGTGGCTGAAAAAACGTTACATTACAGATAATAATTTTGCGCAAGCTTATGGAAAACCAGGCCTTAGCATAGCACAAGCAGAGATGCCGGAAGAAGCGCTTTCTATGCCTGAAAGGGGCTGGCTTCATGACCCTGCTTTACCTAACGGCAGGGCTTCAGTGGACTGGTCTGAATTTATTTCAGAAGAAAAACTGGGTATGGTTTTAACGGGGCCCAGGGCTGTTAAGCAGCGGCGGCCGGACCTTTTGTGCGGTTTTTTTTCGGAACACCTTCTGGATTGTGATCATTTTACAGACCCATTTAAAAGAGTTGTGGAATCGCCTTATGTTGATTTTATTGCAGGCCCTACCGGCGGCAAGTGGAGCCGGGAACATCCAAAAGTCAATCATTCGCTTGTGGCATCTATTCATTTACACGGCAAACTATGGTTTCAGGAAGAAGACTCCAGGCCTATGAAAGAAGAATCCCGGGAAGAAATGTCAGCTAAAGGCGATATTTCAAGGCCTGAACATTACGTAGAAGTGTTCACTCATGTTTCCTGTAAGAATTTTACGGAAGGCAATTATGCCTGGTGGTGGGATTTTCAGAAACGTTGGTTTAAAAGCGCTGTTTACTGGCCCCGGTTAAAAAAGTTACAGGAAATAGATAAACGGCACCGCTGCCAAAAACCTCAGCCAGTATATGAAACAGCTGTTTTTATAAGCGAAAGCTCGGAATATTATGCGCCGTATTGGGCAAGGAATATTGGTATCAGCAATGCCCAGGGCCTGCATTATACTTTTCCCAGAATGGGGGCTCCATACGGAGTTTATCTGCTGGAAGATGTTTTGCACCCTGATTTTCCGATTGAAAGAATTAAGGTTGCATTTTTTGTTGATTGTGTTGTTTTAAGCGATAAAGAACGGGAAGCGGCGGAGCGGTTGAAAAGTAATAACCGCACGCTGGTTTTTTACTGGGCCAGCGGGTTTGGATTGCCAAAATCCAGGGGCTCAATATATAGCACAGAAAATATGATGTCTTTAACAGGAATAAATTTTTTGGAAAGATGCGGGCAGTATACGCCGATGCTAATGTCTCTGCCGGGAGAACACGCTATTTGCAAGCTTTACGGCCCTGGCAGATTTTTTGGAATGGTAAACGAACAAGACATTAATTTTTTTAAAAAAGCCCGTACCCCCAACATAGAAAAATACGATTTTTTCCCATTTATAAGTATTAATCCTGTTTTTACCGCAGATGATGAAGCTGTAATTCCGCTGGCCTATTATGCGGCGGAAATACTGCCGCTTCCTAAGGAAGATGACAGGAAGCGTATAAATTCTCAGGAATTACTGCCCCCTTCCCAGTTTGATAAGCCGAGCCCTGTTTTTTTAGGAGGAATGATAAAAAAGTTCAAGGATTGGACCAGTGTATATATAGGCGCAAATTATATACAATGGGAATTACTAAACTGTATTTTAAGAGCGTCGGGTGTTCATACTTATCTGGACTCCGGTGATCTAATTTTTGCTGACAGCCGGATGGTAGCTGTGTATGGTAATGATAAAAAAGGAATTCGTAAGATACGCCTGCCTTCACCGCGCAAGGTAACCAATGCTCTTATTAAAGATGCGGCCACCTCTAGCCCGGTTAGTGAATTTAAAATCAGAATGTCAGCTTATGAAGCAAAATGTTATTTTTTAAGCTGAGTCTTTTCAACTGCGCTGGTTCTGTTTAAGGAGCAATTATTATTCGAGTTTGTCGGGATTTATTTTCTAGAAGACAGCGAAATGTATTTTAATTTAGGAGGCAATGTGATTAAGTTATCCAGTAAGCGTTCTTTTTTGTTTGTTTTATTTTTAGCTGCCTACTTCCTATTTCATACTTCTTTTGTGCAGGCACAGTGGCGCTCCATCGGGATGGGCGGAGGCGGCGGGTTATTTAATCCTGTTCTTAACCCGCTTAACCCAAACATAATGTCGGTTGCCTGTGATATGGGTGGGTGGTATCTTACGGCAGATGGCGGAAAAAGCTGGAAAATGTCTGACTTAAACAGCCATGGATATTTTACAATATTTGATTACAAAGACTCTAATGTAATTTATGTTGGCAGTGATAATGTTTATAAAACCAGGGATTTGGGGAAAAAATGGGAAAAAATTATAAATAAAGATACTCTGGGGGCTGATTATCCGGTTGCTATGGCTATTGATCCTGATGATACCGGCAGAATGTATGTTGCTTTAGGTATGAGGGAAGTGCTCAAAGAAAATACTTTTAAAAGGTTTCTAATGACAACAGACGGCGGAAAAACCTGGTCTTCGGCGGGTTTGGGGTTGCCGTCTGATAAAGGAAATGTATCAATAATATTAGGAGGCAATAGTAATATTATATACGTAGGAACTAATGAAGGAGTTTATAAATCAATGGATGCCGGAAAAACATTTTCTGATATTAGCGGCAATTTACCCAAAGAAAAATGTTATTTAAAAGGCGGCAGCTCTAAAGATACTAAAGAAGCAATATTATACGTTATGGTTGAAGAAGACGGCCTTTACAGGAATAAGGGCGGGAGTGAAAATTGGGAAAAATTAAGCGGCATTCCTTTTAACAGGGAAAAAAATTCAAATATTGCTTATCCTCCCTTTGATGTATGTTTGTTTAATCCAAAAATAATTTACGTACTTGACTACGATTCAATATATAAGAGTATAGATAGCGGCGAAACCTGGGACAGTGTTATGAACGAATCAAATACCAGAGACGGCTGGAAAGGCGAATTGCAGGATTTTTACTGGCCTTTCCCGGGCAGAGGTATTGGTGTTTCACCCTCTGATTCAAATGCAGTGATGTTTACAGATGACAGCAGGGCTATAAAAAGTACTGATGGCGGCACGAATTGGGAACAGGTTTATACCGAAATCAAAGGAAACAAACTATATGGCAGTACGGGTTTGGAAGTAACTAATGTTCACAGGGTTATTGTTGACCCTAAAAACACAAATATCATATATATTGCCTATACTGACCAGGGGTTGTGGAAATCAACAGATACCGGCAGGAGCTGGGATTTACTTGACCTTAAGGTTAGCAGAAATATTTATGCCCTGGAAATTGACCCTGATGATTCCAATGTGCTTTATGCCGGAGCAGGGGCTCCCAATGATATACCAATACAGCTTCAGGATACTAACCCGGAAAAAGCCACGGGTGCTTTTTTAATTAGTAAGGATGCGGGAAAAAGCTGGAAAAATATCAGCGGGGTTCCGAATAAACCAATAACAGATATACTTATAGACGGCAAAAGCCCGGTAAACTCAAGAGTGATTTATATTGCAGCCATAGGCGGCGGCGTGTATAAAACAGTAAATGGCGGTAATAGCTGGGAAAAAATCAATAACGGGCTGGGAGGCAATTTGTGCGCCTATCGCCTTAAATTAGCCGGTGATGGAACCTTATATCTGGCAGTAACCATGGATAATAAAAGAACTAAGGGCGGATTATATAAATCTGAAAACCAGGGAAAATCCTGGGAAAATACCAATATGGATAAAATAGACAGAATACTGGATGTTGCAGTACACCCAAAAAATCCGGCCATAGTTTATGTATGCGGGTTCCCTCCGGGCGGAGAGCCGGGGGTTTACAGGTCTATGGATGCGGGTATAAACTGGAAAAAAGTATTGGATAAAAGGTTTGTTTTTCAGCTGACAACAGATGAAAGACAGCCGGATTTAATATATGCAGCTATTTGCCAGGACAGCGATTTTCAAAAAGAAAAGGGTGTTTATGTCAGCCAGGACAAGGGTGATACGTGGAAAAACGTAGAGGGCATTCCGTTTAGAAATATAAATAAAGTTTTTATAAATCCACAGAATATCAATCATTTATACCTGGCTACTTTTGGCGGCGGAGTGCTGACCAATAAGTGATTAACACCCTCCGCGGAAATCCACGATTATAAAGCCGTGGATGGATAGCGTTTGTCCGCTTCGGGTATTTCAGCGTAGAGCTTGTTCCTGCGCTGTAGATAAGGCTTGAATCCACGCCTGTGAAGGCGTGGAGATTCAATCGGGATATTCTAAAACGCAAAATTCAGGTTAATATTTACAAAAGGGAGAAACTGCAATGAGTAAAACAAATAAATCAGGGACGATTATTATTTTACCCAAAAAAGTTGTGGCCGGCACGGTGAATACTTATACTTTCATTTATACTGCCGGTAAAGGCGGTATAAAAGAAAACGGCAGTATAAGGATATTTTTTCACGGTGAACACAGCTGGGCCAAACCACAGGTATTTCATGTAGGCCATTACCCGGGATACGTCAGTGTTACTTGCAGTAACGGCAAAGTAGCAGTAACCCCGCGGCTTATTTCCACGTCTCTTGCAGAATACGGAAAACCTGTGGATTATCAAAGATATATAAATTCCGGCTACAGCGGGTATTCACTGCAAATAAGCATAACCGGAGCCTCTTTAGCAGAAGGCGACCGGATAAAAATAGTATTCGGCGACATACAAAACGGAAAAGGTTTCGGAGCTGTCTGCGGCCATAAAGTAAATCCGTATATAAAAAGAAATGAACAAGCAGTGTTTGTAACAGCGGTAGATAACACAGGTACCGGCAAATTTATTGAGCTGGAAAATTCACCGGAACTGGAAATAATACCTGATAAGACAGCTGGTTTTGAAGTTATAGGGCCTTCTGTTGCAGAAGTTGGAGAAATGTTTACGTTGCATATCAAAGCGCGGGACAGATTTTACAATGCAACTCCGGATTATAGCGGAGTATTGAAACTGACAATTGCTAAAAAAGGCCTTATATTGCCGGTAAAAGTTCAATTCATAAAGAACAGTCTGGGAACTTTACTAATCAAAGATATAAAAGCTGTTGAAGCAGGTGTATACCGTATAAGTGTAATTGATGAAAAAACAGGGATAGCCGGTGAGAGTTACCCGGTAAAAGTTGTAAAAGAAAAACAATATGGAATTTATTGGGGAGACCTGCACCACCACACAGGCTGGTCTTATGATGTTGTAGGGCCTACGGGAAGAATAACTGCTCCGCCTGTAGACACCTGCCGTTATGCGCGCGATATTGCGGCTTCAGACTTTATAGCAATAACCGACCACCATACAGTGCTTGACTGCCAATGGACCAGCCCGGAAGAAAAGAAATATGCGCCGCTTGCCTGGGCGCCCGGAGTGGAAGCGGTAAAAAAATTGAATAAAGATGGTAAGTTTATTGTTTATATGGGTATGGAATTTGAAGATGGCAGAGGGCATACAAATGTAATATTTCTTAATGATAACCCGCCGTATTGCAAAGATAAAATCCAGACTATAGAAGATGTATGGAAGTTTTATAATTACAAAGATATTATTTCAATTCCGCATTTCCATGCAGACTGGGGCGTGCCAAAAAGGTGGAAAGCTCCTGTAAATGAAAAAATAGAATGCCTGGCAGAAATAGCTTCTGTATTTGGCAGGTTTGAACATATGGGTAATGTACCGCGGTACCCGCGCTGGATGAAAAACAAATATTGTAATGTACAGCATCATTTAGGTGAAGGTAAAAAAATAGGTATTTGCTGCGGCAGTGACAACCATATGCGCCAGCCTGGAGATCTGCACCTTACGGCAGTTATTGCAAAAGACAAAACAAAAAAATCAATATTTGAAGCTTTACAAAACAGGCATTGCTATGGTACAACCCACCCCAGGATATTTATTGATTTTAAATTAAACGGGCATATAATGGGAGATGTGATTAAATCAGATGAAAACAGTAATATCCGTGAAATAGAAGCAGAGGTACTGGGAAGTTCAAAAATTCTCCGGTTGGATATTATTAAAAACAACAAAGAAATATATTCGCTGTTTAATCAGGGCCGGGATATTAAATTTAAATTAACGGATGCCGGCGCAAAAAAAGACACAAAAAGCGATTTTTATTATCTGCGAATTTTGCAGGATGATAATGAAATGGCGTGGACCAGCCCGATTTGGGTAGATGTGAAGAACAACGCCAAGCGCCAAACTAAAATCTAAAGGCCAAAGATAATGAACAACAAAATAAAATATTTATTTGTCCCTGTGTTAATGCTGGCCCTTGCGGCAAATTTGTTTTCCAAAGAAACCCAGATTCAGAATGAATTTAATGAAGGATATAAGGCTTTTCAGGCAAAAGATTATAATGCCTCATTGCAAAAATTCAGAGATGTGATTTTTTCAAAAGCTGATATAAAATTAAAAGGCAAAGCCCAGTATTATCTGGCGGCTACCTTTGATATGCGCAAAGATATGAATCAGGCGCTGGCAGAATACGGAAACTTTATTGAGAAGTATAATTTGCCGGAATTGGAAGCCTTAAACCAAACAGCTCAAAACAGGGTGTCTGAGTTATTGTCAGGTATATATAACAGCTCCCTGGGCCCGGATGAAATGCTGAAAATAATTGCAAACAGGTATGCAGTATCCATAGAAATAAAAAAACAAATTGATATTCTTGAAGGTATTGCCGGCAAACATCCAGATTTTTCAGATATGGGTACAGTTTATATGAGGCTGGGCGACCGGTACTTGCGTTTTGGCAAAAGAAAAGAGGCAGTAAAAGCTTATGAGCTGGCGCTAATCAAGGATCCGGTAAAATATGATAATGCGTTTATAAAAAAAGTTATATATTTTAATAAAAGAATTCTTATGAAAGAGAAAATAAAGTTTGTTTCATTTTTGTTTTTGGCGCTTTCTTTTATTTTTAGTTTGTTTGGAAAACCGTGGAAAGCCATAAGTATAAAACAATTAATAACGATGTGCGGTATTATTGTTGCCTGGTTCCTGGTTTATTTGGCCGCCTTAGCCGCATATTATTATAAGGGCATTCCTAAAATTGATGAAAATTCTGTAATGGTATTATTTGAATATTTAAACCGGAGGGATTGTTCTCCGCCGGTTTTTTCTTTCTACTGGCTGAGCTTTTTTAAAGAAACCGGTATCTGGATGTTTTTCTGGTTTAGTACTTCTGTTTTAGTATTCGTAATGTTTACGACTCTGGGTTATAGAAACATTTTTGTAAAAAGAATAAACAACCTGGCAGTGATTTTTATAAATGCTGTAATAATAAATATTTCAGCGCTGGGTTTGTATTATTCCATAATATATTTTGATAATGCTTTTTATTATAAGGGGTATTTGTTTTTCAGGGGGGACATAGAAACAAGTTATGCCAGGTACCCGGAAAAGTTTCCGGAGTTGAATATGAATGGTTATAACGGCAACGGGGATGAATAAAATATAGAATTGGAGGTATTAATGTTTAAAAGAAATGTTTGTTTGGTTGTTTCAGTGTTTGTTTTATGTTTGGGAATGTTCGGCTGCGGTAAAAAAGAGGCGGAAAGAACAGACGGAAAAGTACAGATCTGGTTTTCTACCGGCGGAGGGGACCTTGTTTATAACAAAATTCTTAAAGAGTTATGTTTAAAATTTGAAGCAACCCATCCGAATATAAAAATCAAGTTTGAGCCTGTTAGCGGGCAGGGCTATATGCAAAAGATACTTACTATGATTGCTTCGGATACCGCGCCAGATGTGTTTTCACTGGATGCAACGCAAGTCCCGATATTTGTAAATAAAAATGCTATATTGCCTTTTAACTCGTTTATAGAAAAGGATAAATCATTTGATATAAATAAATATTATCCGGTAATTATTGACGGGTTTACCTGGAACAATAAACTCTATGGCTTGACGGAAAGTATGACCCCCTATATTGTTTATTACAATAAAGATATTTTTGATAAAGCCGGCGTTGCTTATCCTAAAAATAACTGGGACTGGAATGATTTGTTAAGCACAGCAAAAAAGCTTACCATTAAAGATTCAAGAGGCGCAATAAGCCAGTTTGGAATAGTATTTGACGGAGAAGATATTCCTTATTTTGTTAAAGCCTGGGGAGGGAGTATCTGGAACAAAGATAAAACGAAATGTACCATAGACAGCCCGGAAAGCAGGGAAGGACTGCAGTTTATGGTAGATATTATCACAAAGCATAAAGTAGCCCCTGACTTAAAAGACAGGGCTGATCAGGGAAATTATCAGATATTTGAAGGCGGCAGAGCGGCCATGATTACGCTTGCCGGCAGATGGTATACTCCAACCTTTAGAAAAGCAAAAAACCTGAAATGGAGAATCTGCGGCCTCCCGAAGGGAAAAGTAAGAGTCAACCAGTTAGTAAGCCACGCCTGGGTAATACCTGCAAAAAGCAGGCATCCGGAACAGGCGTTTGAGTTTATAAAGTATTTATGCGGAGAGGAAGGGGTAAAATTCATGATGCAGATGGGAGATTGCGTGCCCCCGATTATAAAGCTGGCAGAAGGAGAATTTTTAGCAAAAGATTCCCAGTACCCGGATGAAAATAATGCGCCGTATATTGAAGAGATGAAATATGCCGGCTCCTGGAAGGAATACGTTCACCCAAAAATAATCTGGTCTGAAATGGGCCAGGTAATCTACAGCAAAAATATTGACGGCGTATTACTGGGTAAATGGGATGTGCCCACCTATACAAAAAATGTCCAGAAAAAACTCAATGAGCTGTTGGAGGAAAATAAGTAATTCCATGAAAAAATATTCCGAAAGAAAAAAAATAACATTTATGGGTGCAGGAAGCACGATATTTGCCAGAAATATTTTAGGCGACTGTATGCTTTCCGAGCCATTAAAAGATGCAGAAATTGCGCTTTATGATATTGACTCAGTACGTTTGAAGGAATCAAAAAATTTGCTTGACCGTACCAATGGCCAGGTTAATAATAACCGGTCAAAAATCAGTGCCTACCTTGGTGTAAAAGAAAGAAAAGAAGCTTTAAGGGGCTCAAATTTTGTTGTAAATGCCATACAGGCGGGAGGCTATAAACCTTCTACGGTAATTGATTTTGAAATACCAAAAAAATACGGTTTAAGACAAACTATAGCGGATACGCTTGGCATTGGAGGCATTTTCAGGGCTCTGCGGACCATTCCTGTTGTTTTGGATTTCGCCCGTGATATGGAGAAATGCTGTCCTGAGGCCTGGTTTTTAAATTATGTAAACCCTATGGCCATGATAACTGCGGGCCTTTTGCGCGGTTCAGAAATTAAAACTGTGGGCTTATGCCATTCCTGGCCGGGTACCGATGAATTACTTATAGAAGTACTTGGAATGGATAAAGAAGTAAAAAATCTGAAATCTAAAATTGCCGGTATAAATCATCAGGCCTGGCTGCTGGAAATGAAAGACGGGGAAAAAGATTTATACCCTGAAATTTACAGGCGCGCAAAAAAATATGTTGCTGATGGAAGAAAAAATACTAAAAATAAACCGCGGGAACTGGTGCGTTTGGAAATTATGCTTAATTTCGGTTATTTTGTTACAGAGTCCAGCGAACATAATGCTGAGTACACGCCCTGGTTTATAAAAAAATCTCACCCCGAGCTTATCAAACAGTATAATATTCCAATTGATGAGTATTTAAGAAGGTGTGCATCTCAAATTAAAGGCTGGAAAAAAGAATCCGGCAATTTAATGGATGACAAGTCACCTCACAGGCGTTCCCATGAGTATGCGTCTTATATAATGGAAGCAATCCAGACAAATGTTCCTTATAAATTTGGCGGCAATGTGATGAATGACGGGATTATAACAAATCTGCCGTCAAAGGCCTGTGTGGAAGTTCCCTGTATAGCGGATTATAACGGCATCAATCCGGTACTGGTGGGTGACTTGCCGCAACAATGTGCGGCATTAAACCGAACCAATATTAATGTGCAAATTCTTACCGTTGAGGCGGCATTAACGCGAAAAAAAGATTTTATTTATCAGGCCGCTTTGTTAGACCCTCATACGGCGGCAGAATTGACAATAGATGAAATCAGAAATATGTGCGATGATTTAATCAAAGCCCATGGCAATTACCTGCCCAAATATAAATAAAAATCTACACCTATGATCAAAAAAATAGTAAGAAATCGCAACAAGTTTGCAGTTAATTATTCGCGCAAATATTTGTTTATTTTTTGCGCCCTGATAATAGGTACCCCCTGCCTGGCAGAATATGAAAAGCTTAATATTGTTGGCGAAACTGTTGGTTCTGTAAACGGCATTTTTGACCCTTCAATTGAATATGACCAAAGCGGCACAATTGGCTGGATGTCCTATTCTCCTGTTCAATGGCCCGCGTTTGTTCACACCCATTTAGCAAAAACTACAGATTACGGCCAAACCTGGGTATTTGTTTCCAGCGTTAATCCGTCTGTTGCAGGAACCGTGGTATCAGGAACAATAACTACCAACGGGGTCTGGAGAAATGAAGTTTCAACACTTGTTCATGACCCCGACGATCCGGGCAAAGAATGGAAATTGTATTGGCATAAATACTTTACTAAATCTCCGTATGGAAGCGAAGACAGGGATTTTGCCCGGGGCTGGATTGCCTATAAATATGCCAGCGATCCCGCGGGCCCCTGGTCAAGCGAAATTCCTCTATTTGGAGCTTACCCTTTCCCTCCGCAAAATGAAGGATATTCTGTACAAAGTTATCTTAATCAATTTCATGTTGATCTAAGCAGTTTTATATGTTTTACCGAACCGGGATCAATTTACATAAACGGGGTAATATACTTGAGTTTTAACGGATTTTCAGTTGTTACAAATGAAACCGTAATATTTTTAATAGCTTCTAACAATCATGGCGCAACATGGAACTATGTCGGCACCCTTACAGACCATAATGATGCAGTTACCCTGGGTTATAATAGATTGGTTGCTTCAAGTTTAGTTGAGGAACAGGGAAGAATATTTTTGCTTGCGGCTCCTTACGATGATTTCCCCGTAGATCACGATGGAATTTATATATTTGAATTTGAAGATATTTCACAAGCAGAATTAAAAAGGACCCCCGGCAGTGATCTTATTGTTTATAAATTTCTTGCGGAATCCCTGCCGGACTGGAACAGTGCAGGGGAAAGCGATTATGACGAACATAATAGTAACGGCGGAATTTTAATGCCTCAAACTTCAACAACTACGGCGGAACTCTTTCAAATCTTCAATACGCATGAAAAAATTATAAATAAATATAATACTAGTGGTTACATAACTTATTCAAACAGTATCGGAATTAATCAGGCATTGGTTACATTAACAGGCGATATTGAAACATCAACAGTAACAGACAGTAATGGCTATTATCAATTCAATGATTTATTGGAAAAAGGAACTTATACAATAACACCGTCATCTGGAGGGTATGCTTTTAGTCCCTTATCTATTTCAACCGTGAATTTAAACGGCAATTTGATAAATCAGAATTTTACCGGTATAGTGGTTGTCCCTCCTGAAACTTATATCATCAGCGGCTATGTGAAGGAGGCAGATAGTACTGCGGTAAGCGGAGTGACAATGACACTTGCGGGCCTGGCAAGTAGTTCAACGGTTACTGATGCTGTCGGATACTACCAGTTTACGGATCTAAGTACCGGATCTTATACGATAACTCCCGTAAAAGGAGGCTATCTGTTTAGTCCGGCGGAACTTATTTATGCGCTGTTAAACAGCAGTCAGACAAACCAAAATTATTTTGGTACAGATATTTCTGTTTCCACCGTACCTGCTCCGACGTATTCAATCAGCGGGTATATTAAAGACAGCGGGAACAAGGTGTTAAGCGCCGCAGCAGTCACATTGGCCAGCAGCGCCGGCTTGTCAGTTAATGTAAATACCGATGCAAACGGGTATTATGAGTTTACAAATTTAAGTTCCGGTACCTATGCAGTAACACCTTCAAAAACCGGCTGGTCCTTCAGCCCGTTGCAGAAAAGTTATTCACCTCTTAATAGCGGCCAGTCCAATCAGGATTTTACAGCAACCTATACGTTAGGTAATTTTTGTGGATTGAAGAATAACCTGATAAACCCGCTAAAAGCCGAAAAAGTTGAAATAGATTATTCTTTTGATTCTCCCGGTACTGCACTTATACATATTTATGCAATGAACGGCGCTCTGATTATGAAATTGCTTGACGATTCACAGGTCTCCGCAGGGCCCGGGGTTGTTTACTGGGACGGCAAAGACAGAACAGAAAATACAGTTGCCAGCGGAATATATATTGTAATGATAAAGAAAGACGGGTATAAGCAGATTAAAAAAATATGTGTTTTGAAATAAATCAGAAACATGTGCGATGATTTAATCAAAGCCCATGGCAGTTATCTGCCGGAATACAGGTAAAAACTTTGTAAACTACCGTTAACAACACTGTTAAAATATGGTATAATAAGCTATCACGATTATGTATACCAAATTGAATAATCCCCTCTATTTATTTCTTACCAAAACCCAGGTTTTTCAAGTTTTTTTATTTTTTCTTTTAACCATTCTTTTTTTCACAAAAATCATTTTTGCTGAAAATTATGACCCATCGTTTTATTGGGATATGGACAACGTTTCCGCTGTTTTTCCCAATATTGGCGGCGGCACTATAACTGTGCGCGGAGAAACAGGGGCTTCTAATTACCCGAGTAATGTTACCGGTTATTCCGGCAATGGCGTACTCTTTGATAACCGGTATGAAAAAATTGATATTATGACCGCCTCAGATACTTACCGCAATATGGACCCGAATACAGGCAAAATTAGTTTCTGGTTTAAACCTTCCTGGGATGGCGCTTATTCAAACAGCGCCGGTTATTTTTTTGAAGTAAAACATTCATCAAAATTCTTTTCCTATATAGGCGGTTCCGGATCTCCAGTTCAATTTGCTGTAAATGGGACAGGTACAGCGGCCACTTACCTGACTGTCGGAGCAAATGCAGACTGGTGGAGCAGCAGTCAATGGTATTATTTTGAATATTTTTGGGACAAACCTTCCGGTAAATTCGGCCTTTCTATAAGCAGTAACGGGTCCGTGTGCGCCAGTACTATAAAAAACGGCGCCTGGTCCTGGGATATTTTCTTTAGTACGGGTCATGTTCTGACTATTGGTAACGGAGCTATAAGGGATACATATAGCCACTGCCGCGGAACGATGGATGAATTCTATGTTTTTGTTCCCAGCGCGCCGGCGGCAATAAATGATTTATCGGCTTTTACCGGGCTTTCTGAAGGTAGTATAGAATTAAACTGGAGCAGCCCTGGAGATGATGGCTATGAAAATCCTTTAGCCACGGGAAGCAGTTATAAAATACAATTCAGCAGTTTATCTTCAGGCGTTATCTGGTCTACGGCCAGCGCTCAGGTTACAATTTCTACTGAAAGCGCTGTACCATTAGCATCAGTAAAATATACTTTATCCGGCCTTACCAGGGGAACCACCTATTACTTCAGAATGTGGGCTGTTGATGAATGGAATAATTGGCCGGCCATATCAAACATTGCCAGCTCCTGGGCCCAAACAATAGAGGTTTATCCACCCGCCGGAATAACAGATTTAACGGCAGAGGCCGGGCCAGTAAACGGGTCTATTTTATTATCCTGGACTTCTACGGGCGATGACGGTTATACAGGTAATTTCAGTTCTGTTTGTGTATTTGATTTAAGATATTCAACACAATCTTATGAATCGCCAGGAATAAACAATATTAAATTTAATTCAACAAGGCTTGTAAGTGATTTTAATCAAATACCTGTCCCTGATTTAGCAGCAACAAAAACCAATATGCTTGTGACCGGATTGACTCCGGGTGTTACCTATTATTTTGCAATAAAAACAATTGATGATGCATTAAATGAGTCCAATTTATCTAATGGTGCAACAAGCTGGGCCCAGTGGGATATTTTTCCTCCTTCAGGAATTACTACTTTGTCGGCGATAGCGGGTTTAACAGGAAATTCGGCAGCGCTTAGTTGGTTAGCCCCAGGAGATGACGGCTTTTATGGAAATAATAATCCTGGTTACTACGCAGTACGCTATGCAACTTATACAATTGACACAAACCTTAAATTTGATTCAGCAGTGAATTATGGCAATTCCTGGGTTCCTGTTGCACCAGGCTTTCCGGAATCACATGAAATTGCCGGATTAGCAGGCGGGGTAACATATTATTTTGCTGTTAAAACAATAGATGATGCCGGTAATACTTCCGTAATTTCTAATTCGCCGGCTGTTGATACAAAAGTAAAACAATTTAAAATAAATATTCCTTCCCAGGGCTGGGTTTTTACAGATAATCAGCCTGTAATAAGCGGTGAAGCGAGCGTACTCTCAAAAATAGAAATTTATATTGATAAGCAACTGGACGGAATTACCTATACGGCTACAGATGGAAGCTGGCTGTATAATGTTTCTAAAGTCTTAACCGTAGGCAGCCATGCAATAAATATAAAAGCTTACACTCCTTACGGAGAATTCTGCAGCCAGGAAGAAATAGCTGTTACAATAATGGGACAAAGAGAAAAAGCGATTACTGTTGGCCCCAACCCCTTCACGCCGGATTTTCCTCCGTATGATAAAATAGTATTTAATTTTGACAATACCGGAAATGAAAATGTAAAAATATCAATTTTTAATTTAAATGGTATGAAGGTATTTGAAAATGAATTTGGAGTAGCAGATACAGTTGTATGGGACGGCAAGAGGAATAACGGGGCCCAGTGCAGTGACGGGGCTTATTTGTACCAATTAAAAATTGGAAATAGAAAATTAACAGGTTCAATAATAATTGCCCGCTAAAGAAATTATGAAATTAAAAATATATTTGTTTACTACAATCATCCATTGTTTTCTTTTTAGTGTTGAGGGTTCTGCTTCTTTTGAAGATATCGGAACAGGGGCCCGTGCAGCAGGTATGGGAAATGCGTTTACAGCAATAGCAGATGATGTAAACGCAATGAACTATAATCCGGCCGGGCTAAGCAATCTGATGGTAAAAGAAGTCCAGTCCAGTTATGTAAACTTATATCAGGGATTAAGCGATGGAAGCAAAATGTACGAAGGTTCACTGGGATATGCCAATCCTACAGACAAAATCGGTACATTGGGTATAAACTGGTATGGGCGTCAGCTGACTGATTTTTATAAGGAAGACACCATCGGCATAGGGTATGCGAAGGCCCTTAACTGGTTTCAAATCGGTTTTAATTTGAAGCTGAGGCAGAAAACATTTGCTGATAATTCCTGGATTTTGGCAAACCCGGTATTTAGCGGCATAAAGCAAAAAAATGCTTATAGTTATGATTTAGGCCTGTTGTATCGGTTAAATACAAAAGTCAGTTTTGGTTTTTTTGCTTCAGATATTAATGAACCAGACGCAGGATTATTTTTGGAAAATAAAATTCCGCTATTGTTAAGGGCCGGCGCTGCTTATTGCAGTGATGAGAATAAAGATTTTAATGCAGGAATAGACCTGGTTTCCAGAGAGAATGAGAACAGGCTTCAGTTTGGGTTTGAAAAATGGTTTTTTTATCGCAGCTTTGCTTTACGTGCCGGCGGCGGCGTGGGCAGCAGCGCGTATTCTGAGCTTGATGCCGGGCTGGGTTACAGGTTTTTTTCCGGCATACCGCTGCAAATAGATTATGCTTTTGTTTATCCTTTATCAGGCCTGGAAAATATTTATACCCAGCGCCTCTCATTGAAGATGCAATTTGGTTCTATTGAAAAAACGAAAGTGCTCCAGGAAAATTATTTTGCGCAAGGCCTAAAGTATTATGAATCATGTGACTATGAAAATGCTCAGGGAAAGTTTAACGAGTGTTTATATTTAAACCCTGCCGATACAAAAGTAAAATTGCTGAAAGATAAAGCCGGAATTGAACTGAATATATTAAAAAAAACCAGAAAAGCTGAAAAAGCAGCATTAGAAAATAAATACAGGGAATTGTATAAAATTGCAAAAACAGCTTATGATAACAAAGAATACCTGAAAGCAGTGGATTTCTTTTTTCAGATTGTTGAAAAGGCGCCCCGGTCAACGGGTGTAGCCCGCAAAAGCGCAAAATATATTGAGGACATAAAGAATAAATTTACACAGCATTACGCTGAAGGATTTTCCTATTGGTCAAAAGCAGATTATAAAAAGGCTGCTGAAGAATGGGCCTTGCTTCTTGTGGTAGATCCAAGCAACAAAGAAGTTCAGGAGTATATTGAGAAGGCAAATGTGAAACTAGCTGAAAAGCAATTACTGGAACAAACTCAACGTGAAAGAAAAAGTAAATTTGATACTTACTCTGCCCAGGGAATGGAATTTTACGAAAAAAAACAATACTCAAAAGCAGTGGAGTGTTTTGAAAATGCAGCAATCTTAAATCCGGGTGATAAAATAACTTCAGAATATCTGAGAAAAGCGAAAGCAAAACAAACGGTTCAGGCAATAGAAGAAAATGAAAAAGCTGTCCGGGAATATTACAATAACGGCGTAAAATACTTTAATCAGGGCAGTTATTATGATGCATTATTTGAATTTATGGGGGTATTGGAAATTGACCCGGTTCACAAAGCTGTTAAGGAATATCTTGCAAAAATCAGAAGTAAAATAAGAAGCGTAAAAATAGCGCAGGAACAGTTTCCTGCTCAGGAAGATACCATATCAATTTCTTCCAGCAGCGTAGAAAAATTATATAACTTAGGTTTGCTTGAATATTCAGAAGGAAACCTTGAAAAAGCAGTGAATGTATGGAGAAAAGTGTTAAAATATTCACCAGAACACAAAAAAGCAAAAATTAATTTAGACCGCGTAGAAAAAGAGCTAAAAATACAAAAATGAGACTTAAAACAAAACTTGCAGTATTTTCCGGGTTATTAGTTTTTGTTGCATTAGTAATAATTGCTTTTTTATTATTATTTTTTGAAAAACAATTTCTATTAAAAACAATAAAAGAAAATCAAAAGAACGTTTCTTCAAATTTCGTCAGCGTATGCAGCGAGTCAATAATTAATGAAGATGATCTTTTGCTTGTGAATTATCTGGATTCTCTGAAAAAAGATTCGTCAATAAAATACGCGGTGTTTTTAGATAAGAAAAATAAAATTATCGCACACACCCAGACAAGATTAGTAGGTGGTTTCGCTAATGCCAGCGTAAGGGATGAAAATGTAATAGAAACAACCGCTCCGGTAGCTATCGGCGAGAAAGGATTTGGTACGGCTAAAATAGGATTTTCAAAACTCATGATAGAAAAAACAGTAAAACAATCGCTTGATTTAATGTTAAACAGAATAATTGCTGCTTCAGTCATTGTTTTTGTAATAGGAGTTATAATATCCGTGTTCTTTGTAAACATGGTCAATAAAGATATTCTACAGCTTGTAAATGGGGCCCGTGCCATAGGCGCAGGAAATCTTGAACATAGAATCAAAATTACATCAAAAGATGAACTTGGCGAATTATCTGAAGAATTCAATGAAATGGCTGAAAAACTTAAAGAACTGGATATGATGAAAAACGATTTTGTTTCAAGTATTACGCATGAATTGAGGACCCCTCTTTCGGCTATAAAAGGCTATTCAGAGCTTCTTTTGGAGGAAGATTTGAATGATATTATAAAAAATTACACGCTTACAATAAGGGATAATTCCGTAAGGTTGGGAAATTTTATTAACAATATTCTGGATCTGGCAAAAATTGAAGCCGGTATGGTGGAACTTGATAAAAAACCCGGTGATATAACAAAAATTGTACAAGAAACCCTGGATTTTTATAAACCTTTGTTTAACAAGAAAAACATAGTTTTTAAATCCGAACACAGCGGGATTTTACACTCAATAAATGTAGACTCGGATAAAATACGCCAGGTGCTTGCAAATCTTATAGGCAATGCCATAAAGTTTACCCCTGAGGGCGGAGAGGTAACTATAGAAACAAAAACTGTAAATAATAAAGCTGAAATAGCAAATAGTGAACAATTTACGGACTATGTTGAAATATCTGTCTCAGATACCGGCATAGGTATTCCTGCGGAACAATTAGGAAAAATATTTGATAAGTTTTATCAGGTGCGCGGTATTTCAGCTAAGGGAACGGGACTGGGCCTTTCTATTGTGAAGGGTATTGTTGAGGCTCACTCAGGCAGGATAAAAGCCATAAGCCCTTCCCGTAAAAGCGGCCAGGGGAGTGAATTTATAATATGGTTACCCAGACAGGAAATAAATTAAAAAGAAATAGGCGGAGGTTATTATTTAGATGAAAGAAAAAATACTGATAGTTGACGATGAGCATGATATTATAAAGTTAATAACAGATACGTTACGCAAAGAAGAGTATGTTGTTTCTTCTGCTTCTTCTGTGACCGAGGCCCATAGAAAGGTGGCCCAGTCTATACCGGATTTGATTTTATTGGATTTAAGGCTGCCAGTTGTAGACGGATTTGAATACTGCAAAATGCTAAAAAAAGATGAAAAAACAGAAAACATTCCAATAATTATGTTAACAAGCAAATCATTGGAATCAGATAAAGTTGTCGGCCTTGAACTTGGCGCCGATGATTATATAACGAAACCCTTCAGCCCGGCAGAATTAAGAGCACGTATTAAGGCGGTTCTCAGAAGGCTTCATCCTGCAGAAAAACAGTTAGAAGTCATTGAATCGGGAGATTTAAGCATTAAAATGTCCGAGCGTACAGCTTATATAAAAGGCAAACCGATTGAACTTAGGCCGAAAGAATTTGATTTATTGTGCCTTCTTATTAAAAAGAAAGGCACCGTTTTAACCCGTGAATTTATTATGGAAAGCGTATGGTCCAGTGAATACTTTGGTACGTCACGTACAGTTGATGTACATATTAATCGCCTGATAAAAAAGATAAAATACCTGGAAAAAAGAATAATAAGTGTAACCGGTTATGGTTATAGATATATTGAAAATATATGAAAAACAGTTTCTAAATGTTTTCATGGAAATCAATATTGAAAGTATTTTAATAAAACTGATATAATAAACTTAACGAGAGAGAGGAGCAATTTATGGCGGGCAGTGAACTATTTTTAACAAAAGAAGGCCACAAAAAATTAACTGATGAGCTTGAACGCCGCAGAAAGATAACAAGAAAAGACCTGTCAAAAGCTATAGGCGAAGCTATTGAGCAGGGTGACTTGCGTGAAAATGCCGGTTACCATGCCGCTAAGGAAGAACAGGGCAAAAATGAAGCGCGCATAAGTGAAATTGAGCTGAAGCTGGGGAAAGCCAGAATAATAGATGAAGAAAATATAAACATTAATGAGGCTTATGTAGGCTCCGTTGTGCACCTAAAAGACATGGACCATGGCGACGAAGAAAAGTACAGGCTGCTTTCCGGTTCAGAAGCTGACCACACAAAAGGCGAAATATCTTATGAATCACCAGTGGGCCGCGCCCTGCTTGGCAAAAAAGTAGGCGATATCATAGAAATCCAGGTGCCTGCCGGAAAATTAAGATATAAGCTAATGAAAATATCCAAATAAGTAAATCTATGCACATCCCTTAGCAAATACTGCTGTAATAGAGTCTGCAAAAATACAAACCTGCTTTAAAAAGGAGCTCCATGCCAGAAAAAATCCTAATTTTATCGGGAAGCCCCAAAAAAAACGGAAATACCGAAACCCTGATTTCCTGGTTTTGCCAGGGAGCAAAGGTAGAAAAAGCGGGAACTGAAGTTATCCGTTTAAATACGCTTAAGTTTAAAGTAAACGGGTGTTCTTCCTGCCGTATGTGCCAAAAACAGAAAGAGTACGGTTGTACTATTAAAGATGACGCAAATGCAGTGCTTTTAAAAATGTCCGGAGCAGATGTGCTTGTATTTGCTACTCCGCTTTATTTTTTCAGTACCAGCGCGCAGACAAAAATAATAATGGACAGAATGTTTTCTTTATATAAGTGGGATAATAAAGCAAACGCTATGGAAACGATTTTAAAAGGCAAAAAGATGGTTTTGCTGGCAAGCGCGTATGAAGATATTGGACTGGAAGCTCTGGAAGTGCCGTTTAAACTGACAGCTGATTATACAGGAATGGATTTTGAGTCTTTGCTTATAAAAAATGCCGGCGTGTCGGGAGATATTGTAAAGTTAAGCGGAGTAAAAGAGAAAGTGGTAGAATTTGGAAGAAAAATAGCGGGCTAATACATAAAAGATTCTAAACGATGAATCGGGAAAAAGTGGTTAAGTGTTTAGGTGATTATGTGATTAGCAAAGAATAAAAAAAACAGGGTAGCGAGTAGCATCCTGACAACAAATGATAAAAAGGGGAAGTCAGGGCTGCGGGTAGCGTCCTGTTGTCCAATGGTAAAAAGAAAAAACAGGGCTGCGGGTAGCGTCCTTGTATCAACTGATAATATAAAAGACAAGGGCTGCGGGTAGCGTCCTGTTGTCCACTGATAAAAGGAAAAAATAGGGCTGCGGGCAGTTACCATATTCGTGCCTGCTGATACACGATAGGAAGTGTAGCAGGCAAGCGTCCTGACTTTCTATTGAATACCCGCTTGCTGGATTATTCCTAAACACATAGAATAATCCAAGGCGCCGGGGTAAATATCAGTAACTACTATCGTGCCTGCCGATATCCGATTGGAAGGATGGCAGGCCACACATGTCCTTCGGACTGATATTTAAAAGACAAGGGCTGCGGGTAGTTACCATATTCGTGCCTGCTGATACACGATAGGAAGTGTAGCAGGCAAGCGTCCTGACGGGTCTTTATAATCTATGGGGAAGTATAGGCGTAGTAATCCTGAGGCAAATTAAACAGTGTGGAAAG
>MGVC01000017.1 GCA_001800285.1 Elusimicrobia bacterium RIFOXYA2_FULL_39_19
TTGAATCATCGGGATAAATCTTTGCTGTAATCCTGTTTAGCCGGTCATAGTTCATCTCGATTTCCTGACTTTTAGGATCGGTTTGGGTTTTTAAATTACCGTTTAAATCGTATGTGTAGCTCCAATAACCCATTTGCGGGTCAGACATATTTATTTTTCTGCCCAACAAATCATAGTTTATTTCTGTAACATCATCGTTATCTTTTGTTATGGTTTTCAGGTTGTTTAACACATCGTAGGTATAGTAGGTGTGATAAGTTTCATTTTGGCTATTAACCGTGTTGTGCTCGTCTATCTGTTTTATTCTTCCGAAGGCATCTTTATAGTAATCTTTCGTATTACCCTTTTCATCTGTTACCGTTTCTTTCCAGTTGTCATCATCATAAGATTTTGTGGTATAGGTTGAGTCTGGATTGGTTTGCTTTATTACCCTGCCAAGAGCATCATATTCGGTTTTTGTAAACAGTCCAGAATATTGGGTATGATCAATATAGTTATTGTCCCAATTATTTATTGTGTAAGGAAGATAAGATTTTTCTACCATGCCGCGAGAGTTGTAGGTAACCACACCGGACACTATATGTTTTGTTGGAGAAGTACCGGGTGCAGGAGTAACTGTTTCTATTGTTCTGCCAAAACCGTCAAGATAGGTTGTGGTACCTAAAGTAGCTGACTGACCGCTTGTAATTCTTTGTTTTGTTATTGTTTTATGCGGCGGAGCAGAATTTATTACATATTCATATTTTGTAGTTGGATCAGTGCTTGTATCATTTGGGCGAATTACTTTTGTTAATCTGCCAAATTCGTCATATTCATAGGTAGTAACCTGGCCGTTTATATCTGTATGTGTTTCAACCTGGCCGGGGAAATTGGGGTTGTAAGTAAAAGATTCTGTACCAATAATCGGGTTTGTTTGGCTTACTACAAAATTGTGATAAACAGTATCGTAACTTTTTGTAGTAACATTTCCTGAATCTGCCGTCTTGTTTTCCCGGGCATCTTTTTGCTCAGTGACATTACCATATACATCATAATTCATTGTTGTTTTTGGATTATCGGCATTACCGACATCCCCGCCTAAACGGTTTTCAACTGCCGTCACCATGCCATTGGTTAATACCTGGTCTTCCCAACCGTCGTCATCTTCGGAATGGTCGTAATAATACCAGGTTTCCGAGGCAAGGTTACCATTTTGAAGTATTCGCTTACGAGTTGGATAGCTTAATAAGTAGGCATCAGAACTATCTTCATAAAAATCGGTTATGACTATCTTGTTGTCAGTAGTATCTATATCTGCCCTCTGGGCATTTACTTCACCGTAATAGGTCTCGTGCCAAAGATTGCCAGTATTATTGTCATATAAATATGCGGCCATAGTAGTTTTGGAATCTACGGTAGAATCTACACGGGCCAGTTTTGGGAAATAAACATTTATGCCGGTAAAAGGCCTGACACAGTCATAAGCATAATCGGTTGAAGTTAATTGTGTATGTGCTGAATTGAAAGACTTCTGGCTTTTGATTTTTCCTTTAAATACGTTTACATCGTTCCAAGAGGATGAGCCATAATCCTGGTAAAACTCTGTTTCAGTGTAGTTGCCTTCAGCGTCTTTTGTGGTAACTTTGCCAAAACCAAGAAATTCTTTTTTGTCCCAAGGGTCTTTATCAAACAGCCCGTTTGCATAAGTATAAGATGAGGTGGTAACATTGCCCATACCATCATGTGTAGTAATATTTGTTACTACATCTACAGGAAAGGGAAGTATGCTTGCATCACCTTCATTATAAACCTTGTATGCTATATCAGTAATTCCACCAAAATCATTTTGTATTTTACCTAAAGAATACTTATGGTAATTATAACTAGTCAAATATCCAATTTTATTAGTGCTAAAACCTGTATAATAACAAAGATCACTTTTTCCATCACCATTAAAATCTCCAATTTTATAGTTATCATCACCATATACGTCAGATATATAACCGGATCCCTTGTACAAATCTTCTCCATTACTATAAAATATATCATATATTTTATTGTGCTCATCAAAAACAAAAAAATCCTTGTAAAAAACTACATCACTAAAACCATCACCATTGAAATCTCCAATTCCGCTACAATCAAAACTTAACCAACTCGTAAAAAAGTAATAGCCCTCATCCTTGTAAGAAATACTATTTCCTACATTAATTCCTATATAATTATGTCCATTAGCAGGGTTATTGAAGAAAATATCAGAAAGACCATCACCATTAAAATCACCTAAATCAAATGTTTTTGATATGTTAGAATCAAATGAAGCAGAAGACCAATTTGTAAAGATAAATTTTTCTTCTGCTGCATCGCTTAGACCAACCCATGTATGTCCATCATAATAGAAACAAAGGTCACTTTTTCCATCACCATTAAAATCTCCAACTCTTAAAGTATCATACGGAGCATCACCTGATTGATTATTGCACCAGACAGCAAAAGTAAACTCATTTATTCCATTGCTTAATCCTACCCAGGTTTCATTATTATAATAGAAACAAAGGTCACTTTTTCCATCACCATTGAAATCTCCAACTCTTAATGAGTAGTAAGGAGCATTACCTGATTGATTTGCACACCATTGAGTAAACTCAAAGCCATTACTTCCATTACTTAACCCAACATATGTTCCCTGTGATGGATTGTCAGAATTATAGAAACAAACATCACTTTTTCCATCACCATTGAAATCTCCAACCAAAAATGTTTTATATGTAGCTACACGTATTTGTGCCCACTGTTCAAAATTAAAATTACTATTTCCATTTGTTTCTCGCACATAAATACTTGTAGTAGGGGCATAGTACATACAAACATCAGTTAACCCGTCACCATTAAAATCTCCTGTTCTAAAATACTTTTCATCAGGATCGCTTCCAAAACCAGGACAATCTGTATTTAATACATTGAAATTAATGGAATTTTCATAATAGTAAAATTTTGTTCCCTGTAGATGCGTAACATCATCATTCCCATATTTGATTATTGAATGAATCATTGAATAATTTGCATCATAATAGTTTATCACATATTTATTTATAAGATTATTGTTTATCTTTGTTTCAATTCCAATTAAACATTTACTTATACTTTGTTTGAAACCTGCTCTACAATTGGACAATAATTCCTGTCTTTGTACATAAGTAAATGACATAGTATACTTTGATGCTAGATTTAAATCATCATTCCCTCCATATTGTATTTCTGTTGGATAATATATAATGGAACCAATCCCATTAGACCCCGTAGATTGTGCATCTAACTGAGTAATTACAGTCTCCCCTGTCATCATTGGCTCATTTTCATAAATATAAGTACAATTAAATCCATTATTGTTAATAATTTTTTTTATTCCCCAATAAAAACATTTTTGATTTGTATCAAATGTACAATTAACAAGTTTTACAAATTGGTATTTTGCACCACTCTTATCTTTAATTTCCCAATTTTGTACATTTGTATTGCTATTGTAAACAATTTTTAAAAAATTTGATTCTATTTTTGTTATATATTCCTTTATTCCATTTTCTGAACTTATTTCAACTAATTGCTGTACATTACCATCAAAATTTAAAACAAAAATATCTGTATCATCATTATAACGTGGAATCCCACCAGAAGTGTCACGATAAATCGCTATTGTAGACATACTCCAACCCAACCCCAACCATTCATTGCCATTTTGTGAATTGTATGTTAAAACAATATTTGGTTTCATTTTTCCTTCTGGTAATTCGATTGGATAGTTATAAGCAAAAGCGCCTGAGTACAATGATACATTCGACATATTATCTTCTTTTAAACCTTGATAAGCAAAATTTGTCTTTAACACAGAATAAAGCATCTGAGTACTTAATGTTATTAAAAATAGTGGGAACATTGTTTTTTTATAAATATATAATGTATATTTCGCTACATTCTTTAAGATTACCATAATTTATACCTCTTTATTGCTCGTTTGGTGTTTAACATATAAATATTTATTACTTATTTAATTTGTCAATTTGAGCTTGCAGATTTTTTATTTCTATCTTTTGATCATTAATTATCTTTTGTTGCGCTTTTGCTATACTTGTTATATAGACGAACAGTCCATTCATTGTTAATCCGCCATTTTCTCCAACGACACTCTCTTTTAAAGTATCAGGTAATTCATCATATACGTACCCATAAACATAAGGTTTTGTTGAAATTGGAATTTCCCACTGCTGGGTTTCCTTAATATAATCCTTGTATTGATATTTTCTTAAATTCACGTTATCTAAGGCTGTTAATACATTTGGAATATCATAATTTATTATATTTGCTTTGTACTTCTCATAACAAGCACCATTATGCCATTGATGATCACCGGAAGAATAATAACCACCACCAGAAGGTTCCATATCAAGAAGGTAACCAGGGTTAGATTTGTATATACCAACCCTATAATAGTAATTATCTACCTTTAATAGTGAATCTCCATTATTTGCTTCAACCGAAAAACCATAACCTGGCCCACCAGAGCCGCCGCCTTTTACAGTAAGTAAGTTTTTTGTTAAAGTTGCATTATCTGCAAATATTTCTAAATTTGAACCGGGGTTTGTGGTTCCTATTCCTATTTTCCCATCAGTAGTTGCTGTAAGAACAGTATTTGCCCAAGGTTCGTCTTCAGCTGAAGCAAGCTTCCATTTATCGCTGTCGCTATTATCAATACCAGCCATCCATGCTCTTGTGCCCGGCAATTCCCATACCGAAACCGGATCACCTGAATCAGTGTTTTTAACGTAAAATTTTGTTTGCGAACCTGAACTCTCGATAGTTCCTATCCTTCCAGATGCAGTTCCTCCGATTACTGACAAACTAATACCGCCTAAATTTCCTGCTGCGTTAAAATCACCTAAACTGCCCAAGGCATACCCGGATGGGCTTATAATCTGCCTGGGTGACATATAGCTTTCGCTATCTATGCGGATTGCCACATAATATTGTTGATTAAAAGGAAGATTGTTCAATTCACCATTTTCACCAAGCGTTACATTAAACAATCCAATTGTCCCTAAACTAACCCCCGTACATAAAATTTCAGTTATTAATTCACTACCCCCGGTCAGCGCATCATAAAACATAAATTGCAAGTTGTGATAACCTGTTATAGGATTTCCGCTATTATCTACTAGTTTACCTTGAATATTGATCGTCTTATTAGCTGCATAAGCATTCAATGCTATGCCTGCCAATAAAAATAAAACAACACCTACTTTATTTAACTGTCTGACTACTTTACTGCAATACATTTTTACTTTAAACATCATTCCCCCTGTTAATATTTTGGTTTGAATTTACACTCAAAAACCATTTATGTTTTTTAATTCTTATTTTTGGCTGCTACTACAAAGACGCATTTTTTACAAATAAGTTCCAAGAACCTTTTTTTTGTTGCTTATTATTTTGTATTTTTACTTTTAGCCAACAATGTCTTTATGGGGCATTAAAAGGCTACATTGATAGGCTTTTTTAGTTTCTGCTTCCTGATTTTTAAAATTACAAGTAGTATATATAACACTATTTTATTGAAAAATCAAGAGGTTTTAATAAATTATTTTCTGACGGGAAAACGCTGTTTTTTGAGGGGTTCAATTATAGAATTGGTACTGTCTAAGAAGGGAGTTCATTTTTAATTTTCTGATTTTTACTGCGGTATTTCTGCGGATTCATTTTAAAACGATTGAAAAACAACTTGTGAAATGTTACCTTGCTTTTAAGGCCAACCCTTTTGGCTATTTTTTCAATGCTTTCATCTGTTCTTTCCAGCAGTTCTGCGCCTCTTTTTATGCGATAGTTGTTAATATATTCCTTTAAAGACATTTCTGTTTTATTTTTAAAAACCTTATTTAGGGTCTGGGGTGTCAAATTATAATATTTAGCAATGCTTTGTACTGTCAACTCTTTGGAAATACCTTCCTTTATATATTCAAGTATTTTATTTACAACAATATTATCCTCATTAATTGATGGTGATTTATTGATAACTATTGGGTTCTGCGGTATTTCTTCCCCTAATAATTCTTTGACTTTAAGGGTTAATGTATCAATATCATAAAATTTCTTCAAATATATAACATTTTTGTAGCTGGTAACGATTTCAGACAGCCCTTCACAACCAACGGCTGTAGAAAATATCACAGGCAAATCAGGGTATTGACTCTTTATTTCTTTCAGGTAGTCCAATCCGTTTATGTCCGGCAGTAAACAATCTAAAATAACAAGGTCTAATTTTTGTTTGGCTACTATTTCTTTTGCTTGTTTTACAGTAAAAGCGGATAATACGTTATATTCATCTTTAAATAGTATCTGTATGCCCTCACAGAGAGACACTGCATCATCTACTACAAGGATTGTTTTTTTCATAACGAAATTCTAACTATTTTTTACAAATTTTGCAAAAATACAAGTTTTTTGGATGCACACTGGAATTAGACAGCTTTAACTTTCTTTCAGGGTTTCTCTCTGGAGGAGTTTTTTAACGTTTCTCAGCAGGTATTGTATATCGTAGGGCTTGGTCACATACCAGTCTGCGCCCATTTCCAGGGCCTTTTCTACATCTTCACCTAAATCTTTGCCGGTAAGCATAAGCACCGGTATGTGTTTTGTGGCAGGATCTGTTTTTAGTTTTGCGCAGACAATAAACCCGTTGGTGCCGGGCATCATGATATCCAGCACTACCAGGTCCGGCTTTATTTTTTGCGCCAGCTCCAGGCCTTTGTCACCGTCATAAGCTGAGACTACTTCGTAGCCGCCGTATTCCAGGGTTTCTCTGGTGGTATCTACGGCATCCTGGTCATCATCTACAATTAATATTTTATTTGATTTTACCGGCGGTGTTACAGCCGCGCTGTCTTTGCTTTTATTTTCATATTTTAAAATCAGGCTTTCTACATGTTTTAACAGGTATTTGATGTCATAAGGTTTGGTAACGTACCAGTCTGCGCCTTTTTCCAGCGCCATTTCCAGGTCACTCATGGCATTTTTACCGGTTAATATAAGGATGGGTATATTTTTTGTTTTCGGGTTGGTTTTTATTTTTTCACAGACTGCATAACCGCTCATTCCGCCCGGCAGGGTCAAGTCAAGAATAATCAGGTTCGGGGTTTCTTTCTGCGCCATTTCCACGCCCCGTTCCCCGCTGGAAGTTATAACCACGTCATAATGGTGAAGGCGAAGCACTGCTTTAGTGGCTTCCATTACATCTTTATCATCTTCAATCAACAGAATCTTCTTTGCCATTTCCTGCTCCCGTTTTTGTACGGCGTTACTATGTTTATATCAATAAAAGAGCCTCTTTTCAAGAAATCCGCATTTTTGCAGGAGGTAACTTTTGTCACAACAGCTTTTTTATGATTACAATTGTAATACTGCGGCAATTTTTGTATATATTAATATCCCCATGCAAAACAACACCGCGCTGGTTTTCTACTACACTCACATAAATAAATTCAGCTTCAACGCGCTTTTAGGCGCCCTGGAAATAGACCCTTCTTTTGATAATCTGCCTCTTTACCTGATTGAAACCGAAAAAGAACTGTTTGATAAAGCTGAGAATATTATAAATAAGCACAATAAAATCATTTTTTGTTTTTCTTTTTTTACCGTCCAAGCCCCGGAAATCCAGGCAATTCTGCAAAAACTTAAAGCATACCGGTCAGACAAGTTTACCTTTATTGCCGGCGGGCCCCATGCCACCGGACTGCCGGAAGAAACACTAAATTTAGGTTTTGATATTGCTGTTATCGGTGAAGGTGAAGAAACTCTGCCGGTGCTGTTAAAAGCCCTGGAACAAAACAAGGATTATGCCGATATAAAAGGTTTGTCTTATAAAGACGCGTCAGGAACATACTGCAATTCAGGAAAAGCGCACATTATAGATTTGAATAAATATCCTGCCCAGGCCGAAAAAAACAAAATTTTCGGCTCTATTGAAATAACCCGCGGATGCCCGTTTTTTTGCAAGTTCTGCCAGACGCCGCACATGTTCGGCGGCAAACAACGCCACAGAAGTTTGGAAAATATATTGCATTATCTTACGGTTATGAAAGCCCACAAGTTAAGAGACATACGTTTTATTACACCCAGCGCCTTTTCCTACGGCTCTGCTGACGGCAGGCACGTTAATTTACAGGCTCTGGAAAAACTGTTTAGCTCTATTAAAAGAACCCTGGGCAGTGAAAACCGTATTTTTATAGGCACTTTCCCTTCTGAAGTCAGGCCGGAACAGGTGACCAAAGAAACACTAAGACTTGTAAAAGATTATGCCAGCAATGATAACATTATTATCGGGGCGCAGTCAGGAAGCCAGCGGATGCTAAAGCACTGCAACCGGGGACACACAGTAAAAGATATTTTAAATGCGGTGGAACTTACGCGCAAAGCAGACCTGGGAGCTAATGTGGATTTTATTTTCGGGCTTCCGGGAGAAACTGATGATGACAGGCTGCAAACGGAAAAAGTTATAAAAATTATTACCAAAATGGGCGGCGTAATACGCCCGCACACCTTTATGAAACTGCCTCAAACACCTTTTTACTTATAACAATTAATATCTACACTGCAGAGCTTTTTGGAATTAATGGTTATTTTTATGCCCTCACCCCGCCCTCTCCCACGAGGAGAGGATAAAAAACAACTATCCGGTAAACTACAAATAAAGGGGCAAGTTTATATCTTTTTCATCCAGCGTTGTTTTAAGAAATGAGCGGCCATTTTTGGCTGCCTGTCGCGGGTAAATATGCCTTTGCGGTTTCCCATTACTCTTCTGGTTTCCTGCTTGGTCATAAAATCAGCAAAATTCCAGACCTGTTCACCTATGACATATTTTTTAGTGTCTAAAACTCTGCCGTGAAGCTTATAATATTCCTGCTGGTATTCTTCAGAAAACATCATGGGCGGGTCTGAGTGCATGCCGGCTACGGTATCTGCGCCGAATTCAGTAAGTATAATGGGCTTTTTAAACCGATTATAATATTTGTCCAGCTCTGCACTAAGGGCATTCTCTGTTTTTTTGTTTAAATCTCCCGGTAATACATACCAGCCGAAATATTTATTTAACGATACTATATCAAAAAATTGCGAAATGTTGTCGTATGCCGGTTTAGAGGTTACTACTGCCGTAATGGGCCTGGTAGAATCCAGCTGTCTCATAACAGCGCTTACTTTTTTGAAATATGCCCTGGCCCGCTTATCTTCTGCTTCCGGCTCGTTGGTAACGCTCCAGATAATTACGCTGGGGTGGTTTTTGTCGCGCCGGTACAGTTCTTTGAGCATTGTTAGGTGCGTTGCCAGCATTTTATTGTTAAACAATATTTTATCAAAAACCGGGTCAGAGCCCCATTCATTCATTCCTACCGCCGGGGTTTCATCAATTACCAGAAAGCCTAACTTGTCTGCCATATCCATTATTTCATCGGCATAAGGATAATGCGAAGTCCGAAATGAGTTTGAATTGCTCCATTTCAGCAGGTTGAAATCCTTTACCATCAGCGCATTATTCAGGCCTCTGCCGATAATGTGAAAATCTTCGTGTTTGGCACAACCTGTTAAATATACGGGTTTACCGTTAAGCAGCAGTTTATTTCCGCTTACTTTAACAGTTCTCACGCCGATATTTAAGCAATACTCATCAATTGTGGTTTGCCTGTCATTAACTGTTAAGCAGAATTTGTACAGGTAGGGGTTTTTTGGTGACCAGAATTTGCAGTTTTCAATCCGGACGGCGCCTTTTGTAGAAATATTTGTTTTAATAAATACTGGCTGGCCTTTTTTATCAAGGATTTTAAGGTTAACTTTCAACCCTTTATTGTTTTTTAGCAGGAATTCATAATTTACAATTCCCGCGCTGCCGCTGATGTCTGTTTTTATAGTAATGTCTTCAATGAATTTTTTGGAGGTAGTAAACAGTTTTACCGGCCGGTGAATACCCGCATAATTAAAAAAATCAAAATGCTGGCTGAGCTTTTTTACACCGTCTTCAATTATTACTCTGCCCGGTGGGATTGATTCACTGGAAAGTTCGTTGTTGCCCATAACGGCTATCAGGTTTTCCTGCCCAAACTTTAACTTTCCTGATACTTCAGCCCAAAAAGGCAGGCTGCCGCCTTTATTTGTTATTACTAATTTTCCGTTCACCCATACTTTTGCGCTGTAATGCACGGCGCCGAACCATAACCAGACAAATCGGCTTTCCCAGGACTGCGGTACAAAAAAACGCGTATAGTACCAGTAGGTGCCTGTATAATCGCGTATTTTCTGTTCCTGAGTCTGATCATTAAAACTGGCCGGCACCGCTATGGGGATGCAGTTTTCGCGCACCCCCGAATACCAGCCCTGCTTTATGCCTGAATCTTTTTCATCCAGGCAGAAGCTCCATATACCGTCAAGCGTCTTAAGCTCTCTGTACGTATTTTCCTGCGGAAATAGCATTTATTTGTAACCTAATTTCATTTATTTTTTTCTGCTTCTTCTGCTTTTTTTACCAAGTCATTTAAACTGGCTTCAACGTTTTTTAAATAGGTATCCACATCCCAATTACCTAATAATAAGCGGTCCATATTCTTATATTGGATAATCTGGCTAATTTCGCTCCAGGTTAACAAAGGATGATTATATTCTTTCGCAGGATAAGAAAAAGCCATAGATTTTACATAAGCACTTGTGTCTTCATCCGGAAAATTCGGGTCTTTTTTAAGAAACTCGCCTTCGGCAATTTTCTTTATGGGCGGCACGCAGTCTCCGGAAGCCATCATATATTTCACTGTTTCTTCGCTGCATAAATATTTAATGAATTCATAGGATTCCTGCGGGTGTTTTGTTTTAGAAGACATTACCCAGGCATGCGTAATCATGGGAGTAAGCCTAAGTTTTCCTTTGGGCATCGGAGCTATACCGTAACGAACTTTTGTTTTTCTGAATTCTACTGTGTACCACCTGCCGCCAGCCAGCATAGCTGCCATACCTGATTCAAAGAGCTGATAATCGCTTTTCTGAGCTCCATCTGCCCCGGGCATCACCTTATGTTTGAGCATCATGTCTACCAGGAATTGTATCCCCGCCTTGCTTTCAGGGCTGTTTATTATACATTTTGTTTTATCTTTGTTCCATAAGTTCCCTCCCCAGGCTTTTGAAAAATACAGGGTATCTGGATCATAAAAAACTACACCGTAACGCTTTATTAAACCCCTTTCATCGTTCTGTGTTAGTTTCTTTGCAATTTCAAGAAATTCTTTCCAGGTCCAGTTATCTTTAGGGTAGGGCATTTTTTCCTGGTCAAAAACATCTTTGTTATAAAACATAACTATCGGGCTCATGCTGTCTGTAAGCGAATACAATTTTCCGCCCCAGGTAAAACCATCAACTATGGAAGAATAATAATCATTTTTATTTATGGTTTTATCTTTGCTCATAAATTCATCCAAGGGCTTTATTGCTTCTTTTAAAACAAAAGTAGACATTCTATTAGGATCAAGCGTAAATATATCCGGTGCCGTGTCAGCCGCTATCATGGTAAGTAATTTATTGTCATAAGCCTGGCCTGAAATGGCATTAAACTGTATTTTAATATTCGGATTCTTTTCTTCAAACTTTTTGACAACGACTTCCAAAAGTTTGTTATAGCTCATGTCTGTGCCGCCGACTGCGAAAACAAGAGTTACTTTTCCACTGCCGTTACCTGCCGAATTTTTACTACCACAACCACCTAAAACAAAACACATCAAAAACAAACCTGTTGCTAAACTTAATACTTTCTTAAACATTTCTAATTCCTCCCTTTAAGATTTATTTGTTTACTTAATCATATTATAGCAGATACTTGTATTGCCAACGTTAAAGCCTTATAAAATCCATGTCAAATCCAAAGGCAGAATGAACCTAAAAACCATGCTCTATCCTTTTGCAGTTGCCGTTAACCTTTTTACCAGTAAATCCTCAAATGCACCAAGGTTTTTCCAGTTAAGGGCGCAGTTGACAACGCGGGCCTTCGGGTTTTCGACGGTATAGCCTTTATTATCAACGCTTATATTCATTTTTTTCATTTCAAGCAGGCCGGTGCTGAAAGCAAGGTAAACGGCTACGGTATCATAAAGTATGGAACTCATTTCATCCGGCCGGCCTTTGAGCCATATACGGTAATTTTCTATAATTGCCCGGGTCAGCGGGTTGGTACAATTAACTATCTGCTGATATTTTTTTTCTTTCAGCCTGACTATACCGCAGGTATCCAGCGGAGTAATTGTCATAGACATCCAGGGTGCAGAAAAAACTGCCTGCGCGGCAGTAATATTTTTTTCCACATTAAATTCTGCTATGGTTTCTTCCTTGCCGTCATGGCTTTTGCCGAAACAGCCGAACATTCCTACAAAATGCGCTTTCCGGGCAATAAGCGGCTCGCGCTCTAAAGCTTCTTTGATGTTTGCCGCGGGTGAAATGCCTATTAAGTTTACCGGCTCCGGGCTTTGCATTATGGTGTCAATAAGCGCCTGAACTCCGTCTTCAAATACTTTTCCCTTGTATTTACTGAGATTGTAATCTTTTACCCACGGAAGCTGTTTTTCCCTGGGGCCGTCGCTATCATACACATGCCCTATACCAATGGGAATATCAGTTCTGCCGGCTATTTCCAATAATTTTGCAACTATCTTTGCCCTATATCCGGTGTCAGCGGTGTCTGTAACGATGAGTTTTGTATCCAGCTCAGGTGAGTTTAAAAGCAGGGCTAAGGCCCAGGTGTCATCTATATCCCCGCCAATATCTGTGTCCAGTATAACCGGAATCTTTTTTGAGTTCATACTTATACCCTTTTCTTTGTTTCTACCGCTATTTCACTTCAACTATTTTGTAACCTGTTTTAAAACCTGAATATTTTGAGAGATGATTTACCATAAGGTAAGGATTTTTACCGTGTATTCTTTCAAACAAGTGGCCGTTATTATCCAGCAGTTTCCTGTTTTTAGGCAGGCCGTTTTCAATAAGGTTTTCTGTTTTTATCATATCCAGAGAAGCGGTATCTATGGCGCAGATATTATCTGAACCCAAAATACCGATATCCGGCACCAGTGACGGAGAGCTGAACCCCCAGCAGTCGCAGTAAACGGTAATATTGGTAAGAAAGTTTATGTAAGTTACGTTTTCCGGTTTGAATCTTTTAAGAAATGCGTTGGTTACCAGCGCCATGCCTTTTGCAAATTTATCAAAATTGCGTTCATTCATGGTTATGGCGCCTTTGGGGCATTCCAGCAAACAATGCTGGCAGTAAGTGCAGTGATGAAAAAATATTTTCATTTCTTTATTTTTTTTATCATAGGAAATGGCCTGGCGCCGGCAGGCCTTTACGCATTTCAGGCATAACGTGCATTTCTTTTTGTTATAGGCCAACCCGCCTTCAAGCCGGTGAAGTTTACGCCTTGCCGGGTCATCAACAAGGCCCATAGCAATATTTTTTATGGCTCCGCCAAAACCGCAGTCCCCGTGGCCTTTTACATGGGACAGATTTATCAAATAATCGCATTCCAACGCTTCTCCAGAAAATTTTACTTCATCCAAAGTTTCGTAACCTATTTTTTCTTTATAACCGTATTTCCAGGTTTCACCGAATGTGCAGACTACGGGACAGCCTACTATTTCGCGGGTATAGCCGCGGCCAATGCCGTTTTGTGCGGTATCATCCATCAGTTTTACGGTTCTGGCGCCGGCGGCTTTTATTTCTTTTACCAGGGCGCTTATGAATACGGGATGTATGGTAGTGTAATTTAAACCCCAGCCGAAATGTATTTTTATGCCTACTTCTTTTCCTTTAAGCTTATTGTTAAGCTTAAGTTCCTTAAATAAACGTACAAATTTGGCGGGTAGCGTTTTATTCTGCTCTAATACTTCCAGTTTTGCATCTGCAAAAAGCACTTTTGAAGTTTCCATAAGCCTTCCTTATTGATTATTTTATCCTGCGCTGAATTTGCTCATTTATAATACCATCTAATTACTGTCCATATTAGGTGTCATACCCGCTTTCCAGACTGTGTCGCAATTCTGTTTTGTGAATTTTGTAGCGGTTTGATTTATCAAACATAGTTATTTATAGACAACCTTTATTGTTTTATCGCATGAATGCGACCGCTACATTAATTATGTCACAGTCTGTTCACGGGAATGATACATTTTCTTGTCATCTTCGGATGCCCCTCAATGTGTCATCTTCGGGCATTCCGATAAATGTTTGCAAATACCCGGAGATCCAGTTGTCTTATCTTAAGTCCCCATGGATCCCCTTTTTGAATCGTCAGGGGATGACATTCATTTTTTCACATTCATGGCAATGACAGATTGTTTGATTTTAAAACTCAAAATAACCTTTTTATCTGTGTATGCTGTATAACTTCATTTCGCAATTCAATACGCTTTGGATAAACAAAAATAATCTTTATAGCCGATTATTTAATCCTACGCTGAATTTGCTAATTTATAG
>MGVC01000018.1:0-14400 GCA_001800285.1 Elusimicrobia bacterium RIFOXYA2_FULL_39_19
GCCCTTTTCCTATTTATCCTGCTTTCTGTTCTTTCCACACTGTTTAATTTGCCTCAGGATTACTACGCCTATACTTCCCCATAGATTATAAAGACCCGGCTTTGGTCGTGTTAAAAATATAAGGGCAGGTGTTCAGCTTAGATACGCAGTCATTGACTGCGTTGAAGGTTTTTCTGCGGATTTTGTAAATTTTGCATTAAGGAATTTTGATTTATGAATAATTTGGCTGTATAAAACATAAATATTTGCACTCATGCTATTACCAAAAATCACTAAGCTTTTCTGTATGTTAAACCGATAAAATACACGCAATAACAACACCAAGAATACGGGTTAAGCAAAAGTGAAGCACTATGGGCTTACGCCCATAGCATCTGCTTCATCTTCGGGCATTTTGCATGTTGTCATACCCGAATAAAGTTATCCCGAAGATTTCCTTTTACCAAATGTGTTCAGGACGCTACTTGCAGTCGGGTATCCATGGGCATTTCAAATTTCAAATCTCTATTTTCTATTGCTCTAATTCTGGATTCCCGACTGCTCGGGAATGACACAGTTTTTTCTAATTTCTTGCCCCGGCAATGTTCTCATGACGGGCTAATCTCAATTTTTTATTCCGTTTTCTTTCCGGTACCACGCTACGGACCTGCGGGAAACGGAAATATTGTACTTTTCGTGTAAAATATTTTTTGTTGCCAGGTCAGCTAAGCCCGGATGATCCCTTAGAATTGTGTCTATGCAGATTTGGGCTATTATTTTTCTGTTGGGCAGCAGGCCCTTTATGGGAATTTCTTTATTTAAAGGTGTCAGAATACATTTGCCTGCCGCTGCGCGGTTAACAATGCTGGGGTGCACTTTTAATAAACCCGCCAGGTCTTTCTGTGTGAATATTTTCAGGTCGCAGGGGCTGCCGGACCTTAAATACCCTTCCTGGATTTCCAGAATTTTTTCCAGAATATTGTTTATTATCATTTTATAGGAATTAAGCAGTTCTATTTTTTCAAAAAGTGCGTTCAGCTGCTTTATTTCTTCTTTTGAAAACTCATTTTTGGTTTTCAGGCCGTCTATTTTGCCGTAATCTATAATATATTTCCCGCGGGCAGTGTTTAAGGACAGGTAATTTACGCATAATTTACCCTGCACTTCAATAATTTCCGCTAGCCGGTAATAATTAAGCGCCGGCGCCGGCACAAATTCATTATTTGTAAATTCCGCTTTGATGTAAAACTCATTTACGAACCACTTTATTTTATCTATGGCTTCAATTTCCAAACCTAATAAGGATGACAATTCTTTATCTGTCCGGTTTTCGTTTTCTTCCGGAAACAGAAAATATCTCTGGAAGCTCGCTTCTCCTATTTTTTGTATAAGAGGCAACACCGTTTCCCTTTCTTCCAGAAAACGGCCCACGTCTATACTGCCGGTATCACAAAGAGTGCGCTCATTTATTTCTACAGCACCCCGGGTAAGGCTGGCGGCTTGAAACCTTTTGCGGAAAATGGCTTTGTTTACACCGTGCGAATTAAGTTTTAAAAAAAGCGGATGGGCTTCTATTTCTGTTATCAGGGCGGCAAGCTTATCTTTTTTAAGTTCCAGCAGGCCGGACAGGTTTACGCGGTATTTCAACTTATATTTAAGGTTTGTTTTCAGGGTATTTTTATGTCTTAAAACTATATCTGCCATACTATAACTATACGCCCAAAGCAATTAAAAGTCAATGAATTTGATAAGTAAGATAAGTCACTAATGTCAAAATTATGTTTCATGTTCCATCTTTGAGAGAATGACACCCTTTTCTTGTGTTCTTTGGGTACGCCTCAATTTGTCATCTTCGGGCATTCCGATAAATGTTTGAAAAGACCCGGAGATCCATTAGTTTAATCCCTTAAAGCCCCCTTGGATTCCCGACTACGGGTAGTGTCCCGCTAACAAATGGTAAAAAGAAAACATCGGGACCAAATTCGTTTCGGGAATGACATTCAATTTTATTGTCATCTTCGGGCATTCCGATAAATGTTTGAAAAGACCCGGAGATCCAGTTGTTTTTAAGGCCCTTTGGATCCCCTTCCAAAACCATCAGGGGATGACATTCAATTTTTCCCGCTTTTGCGGGAATGACAGCCTATTTTTGTATTCGCGAGAATGACACAGTGTTTTGTTTTTACTTTTTACTCTTCACTCTTCACTGCCTTTTGCACTCTTTACTCTTTACTCTTCACTCTTCACTATTCACTATTCACTATTCACTGCCTTTTGCACTCTTCACTGCCTTTAAACAATTTGACTCTCCCCGGGGGATTTTATATCATAAACATCATGAAAAAATTAACATTCAAACCCAAGGCGGTGCTGTTTGATATGGACGGCGTTATCATAGATTCTATGCCATACCACTTTATAGCCTGGTTTGAAACACTCAAACCCATGGGTGTTAAGGTAACCAGCTTTGATATTTATTCCCGCGAAGGCGAAAACTGGAGAAAAACCATAGCGGACCTGCTGAAACGCTCAAAAATGAAATATTCTACAGCGGAAATAGACAGAATTCTGCCGGCAAAACAGAAAATATTCAAAAAACTTTTTAAAAGATTTGTTTTCAATGACGCAGAAGCTGTATTAAACCATCTGAAAAAAAACGGATATCTGCTGGGCCTTGTGACGGGCAGTTACGCTGAAAATATAAAAAATGTACTGCCGAAAGCTATGTATAAAATGTTTGATGCCGTAGTTTCCGGTGAAAGCACCAAAAACGGCAAACCGCACCCGGAACCGTACCTGACAGCCGCAAAAAAACTGAACCTGAAACCAAAAGAATGTATAGTTGTAGAAAATTCCCCGCTGGGCACGCAGTCTGCCAAAAATGCAGGCATGTTTTGTGTAGCCATTACTACCAGCCTGCCGAAAGAATACTTAAATAAAGCTGATATTATAGTTGATGATTTAATTGAAATAAAAAAGCTGGTAAAATAGCAATTGATACGTTGCTTGTGCTGAGCGAAGTCGAAGTGATAAGTTGGTAAGTTGATAAGTAAAATCAAAACTAAAACCAATTGTTTTTATGTTTGACGTACACTCTTCACTTTTCACCATTTACTTTTTACTATTTACTGATGTCCCGGAGGAATTTTGCTTAAAATCTGGAGTTACAGTTTAATAAGCGTTATAATAGTCAGCCTGATTTCGCTAGTCGGCGTCCTTACCCTGTCCTGGAACAAAGATAAACTCAATTCCATGCTGAAATATCTGGTAAGTTTTGCCGTGGGCGGGTTGTTTGGCGATGCGTTTATCCACCTGCTTCCGCAGTCTTTCCAGGCTTTAGGCGCCGGGCTGGCCACTTCCTTATATATAGTGGTTGGTTTACTGCTGTTTTTTGTGCTGGAAAAGTTTTTGCGCTGGAGGCACTGCCACCACGTAACTACTGACAGCCATGTTCACCCAGTAGTTACCATGAATTTGGTAAGCGACGGCGTGCATAATTTTATTGATGGCATGATAATTGCCGCCAGTTACATGGTCAGCGTGCCGCTGGGCCTTGCCACCACGCTTGCCGTAATTTTCCATGAACTGCCGCAGGAAATTGGAGATTTTGGCGTACTGATTTTTGGCGGCTTATCGGTAAAAAAAGCATTAATTTATAATTTCATTTCTTCGTCTTTTGCTGTTTTCGGCGCGCTTATATCGCTTTGCATCGGCCCCTTTGTTACAGAATTCACCTATATACTGCTTCCTATCACAGCCGGCGGGTTTATTTATATTGCCGGTTCAGACCTCATCCCCGAACTGCATGAACATTCCACTGAATGTAAAATGAGCGCTTCAGATTCTATCTGGCAGTTTGCCATGATAGTCCTGGGCGTTTCCATTATGGCCCTTTTAACCTTTCTGGAATAAACTATTTCCCTGTTAGTTTTCTTTATTACAAACCGCAACCACTAAACCACAGGCAACCCAATCATTACTTCCGACTACGGCAATAGCCATACAAGACATATTTGCTTTCTCATTGCAAATCTGTCTTGACTCCCATTATACGAAATGCTAATATTAAGCAGAAAATAACCGTTTTCCACCGTCACATTAGCAACCATTTAGAAGGAAAAATGCTGTAAGCCGCGTACTGGTATCAAATGGTAAAAGGAAAAACCAGGGCTGCGGGCAGCGTCCTGGTATCAACTAATAACAGGAAAAACCAGGGCAGTTATCACTCTCGTGCCTGCGGGTAGCGTCCTTGCAACCATTGGTAAAAGGGAAAGCAAGGGCTGCTGGTACACGTTAGGAAGTGTAGCAGGCCAGCTACCTTATTCGTGCCTGCGGGTAGCGTCCTTGCAACCATTGGTAAAAGGGAAAGCAAGGGCTGCTGATATCCGATTGGAAGGATAGCAGGCAACACATGTCCTTCGGACAAACATTTAAAGGGAAAGCAAGGGCTGCTGGTACACGATAGGAAGTGTAGCAGGCGAGCGCATTTTTTACAGCATATAAAAGGAGCAAAAAATGTATATCAAAAGACAGATTGAAGAAATTTTACTTAAAGACGCAAAACAATTTTCAGCCTTGGCCCTTACCGGGCCGCGACAGTCGGGAAAATCAACCATGCTCAAGAAAGTCTTTGGCAAAACACACAAATACATAACCTTTGATGACCCGGTAATAAGAGAACGCGCCGCCACGGACCCTAAATATTTTTTCAGCACTATTGATGAAAATGTTATCCTTGATGAAATTCAATATATTCCCCAGCTGGCGTCCTATATTAAAATGGCGGTAGATGAAAACCGTAAATTGAAAGGCCGCTATATTTTAACGGGTTCCCAGCAGTTCCAGCTTATTAAAAATCTGGGCGATTCCCTGGCAGGCAGGGTAGCTGTATTTGAACTACTGCCCTTTAGCTACAATGAAATAACAGGTATCCAGAAATTAAAAAACAAACAAAAAAATATTTATGCAAAGGATATTTTTATTCATTCCTGCTTAAGAACCTCTTACCCTGAACCAAATATTAATCCCGCTATTGATATAAATACCTGGACTGCCAGTTATTTCCAGACCTACCTGGAAAGAGATATAAAAAGTATTTACGATATCGGCAACCTGAGGGATTTCCAGAGATTTCTGCAGTTATTGGCGTCAAGATGTTCGCAGATATTAAACCTGAGCGCCCTGTCTGTAGATCTGGGCATAGCCGTAAACACCGTAAAAAGATGGATTTCTATCCTTGAATCAAGCAGAATAATTTACTTGCTAAACCCTTATTATAACAATATGGGAAAACGCATAACCAAAGCGCCCAAGATATATTTTTTAGACTGCGGGCTGGTATGCTACTTAACCGGTATCCACAATAAAGATATTTTGATGAAAGGCCCTCTGGCTGGGGCGCTTTTTGAAAACTTCTGCATTCAGGAAACGGTTAAACAGCTTTTTGCCCAGAAAAGCAGCGCCAAAATCTACTATACGCGCACCCAGAATAATCTGGAAATTGATTTAATTATTGAAAAAAATACAGAATTGTTCCCCTGCGAAATCAAGCTTAATATGACGCCAAGGTTAAGCGACGCTTCCAATATAGAACGCTTCAGAAATATATTTGGCAAACTAAATATAAAAACAGGCAGTATAATATCTTTAACAGATAAATCTTTTCAGTTTAGTAAAGATTTAATAGTTCCTTCATTTAAAGATTACATAAACTGGCTGTAAAAATGTATCAAACGAGCCTATTGCTGTCCAAATGATATTGTAGTTGCCGATTCATCGGCGGTTTTGTTGAGATAACACAGCCCATAAATTAATATGCAGGGTTTTTAATAGTTAAGCGTCTAATAAGGTAGAGGCATGGCAGAAGAAAAAGAACTTATAGTTTCCGCGTGTAATGATGATAAAGAAGCTTTTTTTGAACTGGCAAAAAAGCATGCTGCGGATATATACAATTTCTGCCTCTATTTAACACAAAACCGCAGTGATGCAGAAGATCTTTCACAGGAAGTATTTATAAAAGCGTTTAAAGCCATTAAAAGTTTTAAGCAAAAATCAGCCTTTTCTACCTGGCTTCACGCTATTGCCATAAATCAGCATAAAGACAGGTTACGGCATAATAAAATTCTTAAATTTGTTTCTATTGACAGGTTATTTCATTCAAAAGACGGCGAAAAACTGCGCCTGGAACTGCCAGACAGGCAAAAATCAGCAGAAAACCAGCTGGAAAGCAGTGAGCTGAAAGAAATTATTGCCGGTTCACTGGACAAACTGGCGCCGGAACAGAAAATTCCGATTGTTCTTAAATATATTGAAGGCAAATCACTGGAAGAAATAGCAGAGATATGCGGTTGCTCCGTGGGCACGATGAGCTCACGCATATCCAGAGGTATAAAAACCCTGAGAATTTTGATATCAGGCTCTTAGTTACTGTGATTTGCTCAGAAACATTCCTTCCGAAAAACGCGGACCCGCCGCCCGCTCTATTGGCGGCTTCGTGATTGCAAAGGTCGCCGCCAAAGGTTTTCTACAGGAATGTTTCTTCACTGACAAATTTAATATAAATGAATTTGGAGATTTATGAACTGTAATAAATACCAAAACCTTATACCATTATATCTGGAAGAAAAACTTAACCCTTCGCAAAAAAAAGAGCTTGAAAATCATACCTCTGCCTGTATCCACTGTGCCGCTTTTCTAAAAGACTTCAAAGAAATCACCGGAACTATAACAAATATTGCTGCAGCCCCTCTCCCGGAAGCTTACCTTGAAAAACTGGAAGCTAAAATCAACCTGGAAGAATTAACGCGCCTTCCTTATTTAAAAGAAAACGGTTTTACTTTTAATATCCAAAAACTTCTGCCGGTTTTTGGCGTCGTTTTACTGGTTTTCTGCATCGGCTACTACTTAAAAAGCGGTAAAGACAGGACTGCCGCAATAATTCAAACTTCGCAACATAACTATACAGCAACTCAAAATATTACAGCTAATCCATCTGGCAACACACCCAAAAGCAAACCGATTGAAACAAAAAAAACCATAGAATTTGTCAAAGCAAACGCACCCGCGGGACAGTTTATACTCCGCGGGGCCGGCCCTAAATATCAGGACAAAAAAATAGTTAAACAATGGCAGGACGTTTACAGCGCAATAAAAGAAAAAAAATCCCTGATGATAGAAAATAAAAAGGATTGGCAGGAATTATGGAAACAACATTCAGCCCATATCACCCCGGCGCCGGCCCTGCCGGAAGTGGACTTTAATGTAAACCTGGTTATTGCGGTATTTATGGGCCAGCAGAATGCCGGCGGGTATGGCATACAGGTATCAAAAATTGAGGAATCTGAAAATAAAGTGTACATAGAAACCATAGAAACAGTACCCGCAAAAGAAACTAACACAAGTAAATCAACCACTGCGCCGTACCATATTGTGGTAATACAAAAATGAAAAAACTTATAGTTTTAATTACTACTATTTTGTGTATTGCTGCTCCATTATTTGCGTCTCCTGACGCTGTTACCAATCTTTCTGCACTTATTACACAAAATAGAGGCGAAATAAAACTTACATGGACCTTTCCGGGGCCCGGATCTATAGTTACCGGCAAATATGAAATTCAAAAATCTACTTTTTCAGAAACCGTTTGGGGCACAAGTACCGCAGGCAATATTACTATTTCAACTACTTCTGTAAACCCTGCTGATTTTCAAACAATAACCCTGACTAATCTAATCGTTAATTCTACTTATTATTTTCGTTTATGGACTTCTTCCGGAATTACGGATAATTATTCTCCTTTATCAAATGGTACGACAATCTTTGTTATAGACACTTCTACATCATGGATACAAATAACACCTATCACAGATACTGAAGACTTATTAAGAGGGAGTTCTTACTTATCAAGAGCTGTTTCAAGAAGCATTTACCAGGGTGACGGTTTAATAACAGAAAATTTTCAACCCTTTGATATGCTGGGGCTTATAATGGCTATGTCCCCACCTCAATCAAGCATCTCTGAAAAACTTGAACAAATCAGGATAGACAAATACGGCAATATGCCTTCTACTGATGTTGTTGAAATGGCATTATATTATGATTCAACCGGCAATTATTACTTTGACCCGGAATTAGTTTATCAAGGAACACCTACAGATACCAAACTTGCTGTTGCGCAATATAACCCGACCGATGATGCCTGGTATTTTAATAATTTAAGTGCGTTATCTAATACAACCATAACAAATTTACCAAAAACATATTTCATTTCAATCCGTTTATCTACTACAGCTACATCTGACACGTACTTTGGTATAAAAATTCCAAGTTATCAGTCCATTATTTCATCAGGCTCAACCCCAGTTAAGAACCAAAACTTTGAAATTGCATCTACTACGTGGAATGTACAAAGAACCCCCGGAAAAGTTTACGTGCAATTAAATGATATTGCGGCCTGGTATCCTGACAATTTAGTTTATTCATCACATACATATGCATACATCGGCACTGAAAACATAGGAATGTTAAAAATTAGCCTGAGTTCGCTCTATTTTAATTCAAGAATTGATTCAATAAATATTGGAAGGACCGGAACAGGCGATGATTCTGATTTAGTAGGCATGAAAATATTTATGGATGGCAGAGATGATAATGCCGATGGTATTATTGATGTAAGCTCTAATACAAACGGAGTATTCAATCCGAGTGAAGACATGGAGATAACCAACTGGATACCTTTTACAGACAGAAGTGCAAATGGCAGTTTTTCTGTTTCTCCTGTAATCGATGGGATTTCATCAAGGGATTTCTACATAGCTTATAAATTCCAAAACACCGCTGTATTAGGAAAAACACACGGTGCAAAAGTTAATTCAATAACATTAAGTGAAGGAACCGTGCAATCATATGCAAGTATTGAATCAACTAAAGTATATGTTGTAAGCTCAACAACTACCGTTTCCGCTACTATTTCTGACAGCGTGTACTACGTGCATTTTGGAAGCGGTACTTTCCAGGCAGAGCCAAGTATAGATATGATGCGTTTAAAACTGCGCACAGACCAGTCAAATGCCATCTGGGAAGCAATACAAATTGAGCGTACCGGCACAGGCGGACCGCAAGACCAAACCAAACCTGAAGGCAGAAATTCTGATGTTAAGTATATAAAGATTTTCATAGACACTAACCTAAGCGGCACATTAGGTGCGGATGACCAGTGCATTTCCGAAGCACAGACAACTTTTTCCAGCGCCGTGATAAATAACCAGCTCTCTAATGAACTGCCAACAGATACCGTGCCCCCTTTTGACCTTGTTGTTGAATCTACTATTACCTCAATAGGTACTTTCCCGGGAAGCGGGTCTCAATTATTAGTAAAAGTTGGTGATGAGCTGATGCGCTACTCCCTTGCCGGCACTACAGTTACTGCATTAGGCTCCAAGCCGTTTTTAAGAATAGTTGAACGCGCTAAATATGGCACAGTAAAGAAATTAATATCTTCCGGCGCAATAATAAAAAAAGTTGATATGTTTGATTTAAGTAATGACCTCTCTAAAACAAAACTGATATATCTTACAAACCAGCAAGGATTAAACCCCTCAGACCAAACCTATTTTATTGCTTATGATATTGGCGATAACGCAGTAGCCGGAAATGCCGTAGGCCTGAAAATATCTGACAGGAACTGGATAAAAGTAGATGCACCAAATGAAATTTCCCAAAATTTAATACTTGAAACAGGCGCCGGTGCGCAAATTGGCAACCCTACTACTTTTGATTATTGCAAAACAACGCTTCTTCCTATAAATGCATTAAACCTGATTGTAACCTCACAGGATTTAGCGCCTGTGTCTTCAATTCAGTCAACTGCTAACGTCCCGCTGTTATCGCTTTCTTTAAGGTCAGACAAAAACCACATTACGCTAAACCAGCTCACCATTAAACAAACCGGCACGGTAGACACAACGGTGGTCCCGGGAAAAGGCCAGGGTGATTTTTCCGCAATCAGCATCTGGAAAGAAGCAACCAGCGCGGGTCAACCTTATGGTGACGGTGTATTTAACGCATCAACAGATATTTTTATTTCTTCTACTGCGCATTCAACAGGAAGCGCGCCAAACTCAAACTTTGTTTCTGCAAATGCAGTTTTACCGGTTGGTGATATTTACATATCTACTTCAGCAATAAAATTATATGTAGTCGGGACTATTGGGTTATTGGATTTAGCAAATCAGTCAACGGAAAACGACCTGGCGGGCATGCAACTGGAAACTTTCAACGGGCTTGTAATTATACCCCAGACCTCTGTTTCTGATACCAGCAACACTTTCCCGTATAAATCAACAAGCTTGAAAATATTAAACCAAAACGCAATTATACCGCAGCCTTATGCGCCTATTCCTAAAATCTGGGCTGATTATGGCGACGGCTATCCTGTAATGGATGAAAGCGTACCGCCTGACGGTTACGTGGAAAGGATATTAGATGCAAACGGAAACATATTTGTAGATTTTAACGGTGACGGTATAAATGACCTAAATGACCTGGAAGATTTAAACGGCGACGGTATAAACAATGAAATAGATTTAGACGGCGACGGATTATTTGACTATGACTTAGATGCCGACGGTATAATTGACCTGGACCTGAACTATGACGGCATTAAAGATACCATAAAAACAGATGCTAATGGTGACGGCATTCCTGATATAGACTTTAACTCTGACAATGTAATAGATAGTTATACTCCCCAAAGATGGACAAACAGCTGTGCAAAACTTTATTCAAAATGGTATCCAACGGCGGGGGCTGTCAAATATTTAATCAGTATAGGCAAGGGCCCTGATGAAACTGAAACATCGGTATCAAACGGCTGGATGACCACAGAAGACATTAAATATACCATCAGCGGTGTATCACTGGAAGAATTGAAAGCTACAAAACTCAGCGCGGATATTCTTGAAACCTATGAGGCATCTCCTCTTGAACCTTTACAAATTAAAGTTGAAAGCATTGCTAGTTTTAATACCGGGTCCGGCGGATACATTTACGTCAGTTCAGGAAACAACATTGAAATAATGCACTATGCCTCAGCTGGCAGCGGCGGGGCTGGCGCAGGTTTGTACTATATGTTTAACATTGACCAGCGCGCCTGCTTTGGCACAAACAAATTAACACACTTATCCGGTACCGTTGTTTCAAATTACTTGTATTACTACAGGATAAAAGCAAAAACCTCTGCCGGCATAACCGGCCCGGCTGTACTTTCTGCCATATACAGGGTTGATACAGCAGCCCCCTCAACGCCTTCTAACATTCAAACCGATACAATCTTTAATAGTTCAGGGCTTTATACAGTAAAAGTTCTCTGGGATAAATCTACAGATAATAGTTCCGGTGTGCGCCTGTATGAAATACAGGAAAGCAACAATACAGACCCTGTATGGAAAACTATAGCAACATTGCCTAATACATCTCTAAGCCTGACATTAAGCCGGGTAAAAAACAAATCTTTTTATTACAGAATACGCAGTCAAGACTGTGCAGGAAACTGGAGCAACTGGTCCACTGTAGTAAGAGTAAATACCGGCAGGCCCGCAGAAATAATAGCTGAAATTTCCGCATACCCTAACCCTGCTGATGTAAAAAGCGGACAAAGCTCTAAAATAGTTTATATGTTAAACCAGGACGCAAAAACCAAAGTAACCATTTATGATTTGATAGGTGACAAAGTTTATGAATATACCACAGCACCCGGCGAAGTATGGTCCGGTACAGGAGATCTTAACTTAGACGGCAAAGGCAGGGGCGGAGCTTCCGGAACCAATATAGTTTTATGGAACGGCAGAAACGGCGCGGGCAGTTTTGTTGATAGCGGTGTATATATCTGCTTAATTGAAGTTGAATCAATTTTGGGAATAATAAAATCAAAAATAAGCATCGGAATAAAATAATTATGAATAAAATAATCTTGCTAATTACATTATCCATGCTGTATTTTTTTATGCCGGGCCTGCACGCGCAGGAAGCAGACGGCGGCCTGCCGGGCTATTTCTTAAACCTTGGTATGGGCGCCAGAGCGCTGGCTATGGGCAGGGCTTTTGTAGCCGAAGCGGATGATTCCAATTCAGTTTACTGGAACCCCGCAGGGCTGGCAAGATTAAAAACAAATGAAATAACGTTAAGCCATTATAATCTTTTTGAAGGAACTGGATATGATTGTTTTACCTACGCAAAACCGTTAACAGACAAATTCAGCTGCGGTATGGGGTTTATCAGGTTATACAGCGGTAAGATTGACGAAACAAATGCCGCCAACCAGGTGACAATGAATACCTTTGATGAAAAAAACACAGCCTATTTTGTATCGGGCTCTTTGCTGATATTTAAAAATCTTTATGCCGGCGCCAGTTTAAAGAGCGTGCAGAAATCATTTTATTTCGTTACTTCAAATTGGACAGGGGCTGATATAGCTGTTTTATATGATTTTTCAGAAAAATTAAGTATAGGAATAAATGCCCAAAACATAATTTGTACAGGAAATTCCGGGGTGCCGTTAAACATAAAAACAGGCCTCTCTTATCTTTTACTTGATAAAAAACTGAGATTAACTGCTGATACGGATAAAACAAACACCAGGTCTTTTAAATACCATACCGGGCTTGAGTTTATGCTGAATAAATACCTTTCGTTAAGAGGCGGTTGGGATGATTACAATATTTCTGCCGGGTTTGGCGCAAAATTAAACAATTTCCGTATTGATTATGCGGCATTAAACCATCCGCTGGCTATAAGTTCAAGGGTGACGCTTGCTTTTGAGTTTGGGAATACTCCCAAGCCATTGAAGGAAACACAGGTTTCTCTGGAAATACCAAAAGAAGAAACCATTCAAATAAAAAAAGAAAAAATACAGGATTATGAAATTGAAGTAAACACTATAAAAGAAATACCCACCGCCATATATCATCTTTTTAAAGAAAAAACCATTTCAGTAATTAACCTGCAGATTAAAAATAATTCAGCCAATGAAACCAGGTTTATAGTAAAGTACGGGTTAGGCGCAGAAAAATACGAAGAAATAAAGGAAATTAACATTGCCGGGCTGGAAAAAATATCCGTAAACTTAACCCCTTTGCTTACACAGGATGAAATAAGAAGAATTGAAGTTGTGCCTACTATCAGCAACGTGTTTATAGAAGTGCAGAAAGTTACGGGAGACACTGCCCGGACAATTTATAAACAGTATTATCCTGTAACCCTGCTTCCTTATGACCAGTTTATACCGCAGTTAACTGACGCTAAAAATGAAACCTTTAATCTTTTAGAAACCCTGGTAAGCTGGGCCACCTATAATGACCGCTCCTTATGTGAAGTGCTTACAAAAGCCAGCGACAGGGGCGCTTTATTAAACCCGCCTGTAAAAATAATAGGCTTTCAGGCACCGAACGTATTTACCAGGCGCCCGTTTGATGACAGGCTTCTGGAGCAAAAAGAAAAAGATTATTTAGCCCAGATTGAACTGCTGTATAACACGTTAAAAGATGATTACAAAATTACTTATTTAAACCAGCCGGTAGCTTACGGCGACTCCCAGAGAATTAAACTTCCCTACTTTGTACTGCAGAATAAAGGCAACTGCATAGAGCTGTCACTGCTTTTTGCAAGTTTGCTTGAAAGCATAGAAATGGACCCGATACTGGTAATTTTTCCGGATGATAAACATGCAACTGTTGGCTGGAAAGTAAACGGTGAGGGCAGAGAAACGTGTGCTATTCTTGAAACCAATGTGTTTGGCGAAGATTTTGGAAAGGTTTATGAAAAAGGAAAACTGCTGATAGAACAGTATGGTCTGCAGGCAGAATTTACAGATACGGTGCCGTTTGATGAAACCGGAACTTACAAAAAAGGAACCAGCGTAATAATTTACGATTTAAAAAAGCTAAGAAACCGCATCCCTCCCAGCCCCTACATCCCCAGATAATCCGCAAGTTTATGAGTCTTGGCTATAGATCTCCGGGCCTTTGCAAACATTTATCGGAATGCCCGAAGATGACATTAGAAGGACAACATCAGGCATTCGCTCAGGGCAGGCCCGTTATTTGTGAGTCTTGGCTATAGATCTTCGGCTCTTTGCCCGTATTGAGAAAGCTGTCGGGACAAGTGAAAAGTGAAAAACAAAACACTGTGTCATTCTCGCGCAAGCGGGAATCCATAGGGCCTTTAAAACAACTGGATCTGCGGGTAGCGTCCTTGCAACCGTTGGTAAAAGGGAAAGCAAGGGCTCCGGGTCAAGCCCGAAGATGACACATTTAAAAAGGAAAAGAAAGGATTAGTAAAGATTTTATGTTTTACTAATCACGTAACAACCAATCACTGTCTTAGAAATTAAAATACAGTGGTTATGTGGTTAGTCGTTAGGTGGTT
>MGVC01000018.1:14419-22837 GCA_001800285.1 Elusimicrobia bacterium RIFOXYA2_FULL_39_19
TGTTTTACTAATCACCTAATCACGTAAGCACAAATCACTGTCTTAGAAATTAAAAGGCAGTGGTTATGTGGTTAGTCGTTAGGTGGTTACGCAAAGACTTTATGTTTTACTAATCACCTAATCACGTAAGCACAAATCACTGTCTTAGAAATTAAAAGGCAGTGGTTATGTGGTTAGTCGTTAAGTGTTTACGCAAAGACTTTATGTTTTACTAATCACCTAATCACGTAACCCTTGTTTTTTCTTTTATTAGATGATACAAGGGTGCTACCCGCAAGCACAAATCACTGTCTTAGAAATTAGTTAAGGGTTTTGGTTTTATAGGAAAGCACAAATAAGCCGGCCAGGCCTAAAATTGCAGAAGCAGTAAAAAGAAAAGTGTAATTTACTATTTGTTTATCCAGCAGTATACCGAATATTACGGGAAATAAGCCGGCAAAAAGCGCCAGAATAGAATTATTCAAACCTAAATACAGCGGCCTTTCTTTTTGCGTTGCCAAATCTATCACTGCGGCAGTCCGTGAAACAGCCAGCGTGCCGAAATGGCAGCCATGCAGGAAAAAACCCAGGTAAAGCAGTGTTACGGAATCAGCAGAAATAAACAGAAGAATTCCTGCCAAACCCAGAACAAAACTTAGTTTTAAAACAGAGCTGTGTTTATACACATCACCCAGATAACCCGCCGCCACAGACCCCAACGAAAAGCCCAGTACATAAAAAAGCATAAAAAACCCTATGGTTTTCCCGCCGGCACTGAAAGTTTTGATAGCGTAGATGGTATAAAAAGCTGAAGTTACAAATATAAAATTTATCAGAAGCATGGCTGCTATAAACCTGCCGTAACCTTTATGTTTGAGCAGTTCTATTACTTTTCCAAAATGGCTTTTAAGCGTTATAACCGGATGGGCATTTACAGCAATGCCTTTTAAATCTACCAGCGATAAAAACCAGAGCGAAAACATTTTCAGGATTACTGAAATTAAAAAACACAGCCCGAAGTTAAAGGGAAACGGATATTTATCCAGTATGGCTGACACCGCTATGCCGGCAGGTATGGCAAACAGCCCGCCAAAACCCATCCGCGCGCCAAACAATCTGCCGCGCCATTTGGCAGATACGGTATCGCTCATCAAATCTGTAAGCGGCACAATGTTAAACCCCGTACAAATAGAATCAATAATAAATGTAATAAAAAAAAGCGGTAATAGGGTTTTCAACAGTTCGTCGCCGGCAAACATGGCAAAAACAGCAAAACCCAGCCAGAAAAGACGCTGAATAAGGCCCAGTGTTAAAACCAGTTTCATTCTATCTTTAACATAACCCAGATAATACGCGCTTAAAAACTGCGGAAGGGCAAAACAGACGTTTAACACAAAAGGAAGCAAGCCTACCATCAGGGGCGAACCGCTTAAATGCGCCACAAAAGCAGGCAATATGGTGGTAGTTTCTGCAAAAAACATGCCCATAGAAAAAAAGTTTGCATCAAGCGTGTATAAAATAAAATTTTTCTTTGATATTTTATCCATTGCGCAGATTATACCAAAAATAAACTCTTGATTCAGTTTTCCGCCAGGCCTTCCGCTGATTGATATTCTGAAATAAGAATTATATAATCAACTCAGCAAATAATCTTACAAAGGATATAAAACATGAAAAAGTATTTTGTAGATTTATCACAGACACCCGCAGAATTAAAAAAAGGCCTTATCCAGTTAACCTCAGAATACCCTGTAACGTTAAAAAAACAGCCCGGCTGTACTGAACTCACCTTTATTAAAAATACCGGACTGAAAAATACCGGCGAATTGTGCATAAAACAAATCCAAAACGGAATTTTAGTAAATTACAAACGTAAAATTGACGCACTGCGCGCTTTGGGCCATTTATTCGGCCAACTTTATACAAATAACGAAGAAAATAAATATACTGAACAATCAAATTTTGAAATGCTGGGCGCTATGCTGGAATGTTCACGTAACGGCGTGCTGACTGTAGATAATGTAAAAGCTTTCATAAGACGGTTGTCTTTAATGGGCGTAAATACGCTTATGCTTTACACGGAAGATACCTACGAAGTGCCGGGTGAGCCGTTTTTTGGCTACCTGCGCGGAAAATATACGCAGAAAGAATTGAAGGAACTGGATAATTATGCGGATAATTTAGGTATTGAAATGTTCCCCTGCATACAAACACTGGCGCATCTGGCTCAGGTTTTACAGTGGCAGGATACCTACAGGGATATCAGCCAGGATTGGCTTAATAGCTATATATTGCTTGCAGGTGAAGAAAAAACTTATAAATTTATAGAAAAAATTGTTTCAGCCGCCTCCGCGCCGTTTAAATCAAAGAAAATCCATATCGGCATGGATGAAGCCTGGGCTTTAGGCCAGGGAAAATACCTGGAAAAACACGGCAAAGTATCAAAAACAGAAATAATGAAACAACACCTGAAAAAAGTAATAACTATCTGTAAAAAGAAAAACCTGAAACCCATGATGTGGGGTGATATGTTTGTTTATCACCGCAATAAAAATGTAAAAGTAACAAAAGATATGATTAATGCCATTCCAAAAGAAGTTGAACTTATTTATTGGGATTATTACAGAACTGATAAAGAAAATTACAATCAGTTTATTAAGCTTTACCGCCAGCTGAAAAAAGAACCCATCATAGCGCCCGGCGCCTGGAACTGGAACTACTTCTGGTCAGATTTAAAGTTTGCTTATGCAACTATCGGCCCGTGCATGACAGCCGCCAGAGAAAAAAACCTTACAAAAGCTTTTATTACCACCTGGGGTGATGACGGCATGGAAAATGATATTTATTCCGCGCTGCCGGCTATACAATATTTTGCCGAACACGGATATAATAATAAACCCGGAAAACAACTGCTGAAAACCAACTTCTACGGTTCCTGCCTGGGCAACATTGAGAAATATGAACTTGCAAATCTGCTTGATGATAAATTTTACATTAAAAAATATTTTCCAGAAGAAACAAATCCTTCAAAATGGCTTTTATGGGATGACCCCCTTATCGGTTTGTGCGAACCGCATCAGGAAGGAATGTCTTTTAAAAAACATTATCAGGAACTTTCTCTAAAGCTTCAAAAAGAAATTAAAGGCGATGTATATTCAAAACGATTGGTTTTTCCCTGCCAGATTGCAAAAGTTCTGGCACTGAAATGTGATATAAGAAAAAATATCGTTAAAGCATACAAATCAGGCAACAAAAAAGGAATAAAACAACTGATTTCAAATGAATTAAACCCGCTGATAACAGAAACAAGAAAACTTTGGAAGGTGCACCGCACGGTATGGCTATCCACCTACAAACCTTTCGGGTTGGAAGTAATAGAAATCCGTTACGGCGGGCTTATTAACCGGCTGGAAAGCCTTAAAGACAGGCTCAATGATTATATTTCAGGAGATGTGAAAACCATTCCAGAATTTGAAACAAAATTATTGAAATTTCACAAAACCTCAAAGAAATATTTACTACATGTAAACACCTACAAACGCGTAGCCACACCTTCTGCTATGTTCTAACACACAGAGAAGCGCAGAATGAGAAAAGAACACTGATTAGCACTGAGTGAAAGAACACAGATTGGCGCAGAGAGAATGAACACTGATGGGCACAGAAGGAAAAAGAACACAAAGGAGCACTGAGAGAAAGAACACTGAAAAGCACAGAGAAAAAATACTGATGGGCGCAGAAATGTAATTTGATAATTTTTAGTTATTCGTAGTTGCCCTGCCAAACCTGAAAAGTTTCCCTTATAAACAGATTATTCAGCCTTCACATCATATACCGAATTATATATAATATATACATGAGAAAAATAAACAATTTTACATTTTATAAAAACGCTGATACTGCAGTAAAATACTTAAATATAAAAAGCGCTATGTACTGGAAAAAACAAACACCACGGAAGAAGCTTGAGGCAATTAATTTTATAATGTTAAACTACATCAAAATGAAAAATATTACAATGACCGGTATTGATAAAAATTACTGGCGTTTAAAACATTTAAAAAAATAAAAGAACACTACCATAGAGGTAAAGACATTTTGGACATTAAGAAATTAAAAAACCGCTGATTTTATATTTCCAAAAACCCGCAATTACTTCATCCCTATGAACTATAACCAGATAATTTCTAAAATAAAATCATTTTATAATCCGAAAAATATTGAAGGGATGAAACATTTTGGTATAGACGTATCCAATGCTTACGGCGCGTCCATGCCGGAAATAAGAAACATTGCAAAGCTTGCCGGCAAAAACCATGAGCTGGCAGTAAAATTATGGCACTCAAAAATACACGAAGCGCGCATACTGGCAACATTGGTTGAAGAACCGGAATTGATTTCACGAAAGCAAATGCAAGCCTGTGCCAACGATTTTAAGTCCTGGGATTTATGTGACCAAGCGTGCATGAATTTATTCCGTAAAACAAAATATGCTTTTAAAATAATTGATAACTGGGCAAAAAGTGAAAAAGAGTTTGTAAAAAGAGCGGCGTTTACATTAATTGCCACGCTGGCAGTACATGCAAAAGAAAAAACCGATAAAGATTTTGAAAAATATTTTCCGTTAATTATTAAACATTCAACCGATGAAAGAAACGGCGTAAAAAAAGCAGTAAACTGGGCGCTGCGCCAGATTGGAAAAAGAAATGCACAGTTAGGGCTAAAGGCAATTATGATTTCTGCGCAATTAAAACAAAGCAAAAATAAAGTTGCCCGCTGGATTGGTGCGGATGCATATAGGGAACTGGTAAAGAAGTATAAAAATTAATTAAAATTACATTTTCGTATTTTTAAAAATATACTCAGTTTATTTACCAAAAGTTTAATGTGCAGCATTGAATTATTGTTTTTCTTTGAAACGGTTTCTGCGCTTGCCGAAAGGCATCCCGATAACAGTTGATAAAAAGAACTCATCGGGATGGTCACTATTTTTCCTTACGGACCAATGAAAGAAAATGAGATTTTCAAAACTCCGCTCCCGCAAAACGGGATCGTCAAACAGTTGAAAATCTTTTTCATTTTCTTTCATTTAAAACAGTGATGGCGCTTAAAAACCGTTTCAGATATTATTTAAATGAACACAAATATCAATTCCCAATAAAATCATTCTTGCAGATATTTAAAAAAGACCATGAAAGACAATAAAAAACCACATTTTTTGAATTTTTCTCCGCTTTTAGCCGAAAACTACATGATAACTAACGGCCAAAAGAAGTTCCGCACCAAACAATTGCTGGACTGGGTGTATAAAAAACGCATAAATTCTTTTGATGACTGCTCAGATTTGTCTGCAGAGTTCCGGGAAAAACTAAAAAATGATTTTACGCTTTATACTTTTGAAATAAAAGATAAAAAAGTATCCGCTCTTGACGGGTCTATAAGATATTATTTTTCTACTGCGCACGGCGATGAAGTAATAACTGTCTTTATGCCAAACCCCGAAAGAAACACAATATGCCTTTCCAGTCAGGTAGGCTGCCCGGTAAAATGCACTTTTTGCGCTTCAGGCTCAGTGGATTTTAAAAGAAACCTTACCCGCGGTGAAATATTAGAGCAGCTGCTGCAGGTAGAGCGCGATACCAAACTTTCCACAGACAGCGTGCTGTTTATGGGCATGGGTGAACCGCTGATGAACTATGAAAATGTGGTAAATGCGGTGCATTCACTTACTTCACCGGAACAATTTGCCTACGGCAGAAGAAAAATAGTTATTTCCACAGCCGGTTTGGTACCCCAGATAGAGAAACTATCCCAGGAAAACATATCTGTGAAGCTGGCACTATCTCTGCACGGGGCTGATGATGAAACCCGCAGAAAAATAGTACCGTCAATTATTCCTTATAAAGTAGAAGACATACTGCAGGCAGGTTTAAACTACGGCAGGCAGACAAAATCCAGCGTAACTATTGAATATGTGTTAATTGAAGGAATAAACGATGATTTACAGCAGGCAGAAAAACTGGCAGATTTGATTCAGGAGTATTTGTACAGGACCGATAGGCTGAAAATAAACATCATACCGCACAACCCCACCGGTGTAGACCGCTTTAAGCGCCCGTCAGATGAAAAAATCCAGAGTTTTAAAGATTGTTTTATGAGAAGAGATTTGACTGCCATTATCCGCGAATCAAAAGGCACGGATATCGGCGCCGCCTGCGGCCAGCTGACTATTTAAAATAACTCTAAATTAAGAACGCTAAACGCTAAACAAAAATCAAAAAACAGAAACATGAAGGCATAAATCTTAATAATAAATGGATAATAAAAATAATTAGGTAGGGATGAAAAAAATAAAGCACATTAAAACTATAATATTATTTCATAATTACAATTTTTTTATTCATATTTACGCCTGGACCCTTTACATACACTACATACACACCAGAAGCAATATTATCAGGCAACCACTCAAACCAATTTTCCCAAGTTAAAACACTTTTTGTTTCTGAATAAACCAGTTCACCTGAAAGATTAAATATTCTTAAAGTATATTCCCCGCCATTTTCATCACCCTTAAAACCAATAGTTATGGGTTTACCAGAATTAGGATTGTATGTGCCTTTATAACCGGCATCTTCCGGAACGACGATTTTTATTTCATTTGCAGCCAGTGGAGGTACTGTTACTACCGGGTTTGCAGTAGGTGTTGAAATAATTACATCTGGTATAGTTGATACTGGAACATCATAAGTTCCCAACCATATATCTTTATCACCCATATATATGATTTTATTATTTTCAATAACTTCAACACCAGGGCAATAATGCTTTATTTTCGGATTGAAATCAATAGCATTTAATCCATTCGAATCTGCCATATACAATTTTGTGTAAGGCCGTATAGCAGAAGAGCTGTATGGGTATACTATATGGTCATCTGATAGCCATCGGGCTATCAAAAATGTATTTTCTCCCAAGCCCACTTTTCCCGTGCCATCAGTATTTGAAAAATAACCATAAAAATATTTATTCATGTATACCACCTTGCTCCCATTTGAATTTAATCTTCCAGGACACAGTTTTTCCGGATAATAAACTATTCCACAAGCATAATCACCTATAATGTTAGTATTTAAACCATTTTTTTCAATTATGTACAAATTATCTGTTTCAATAAGAATTTTATTTCCTCTCCATTGAACAGGATTGATAGGATACCAAGTTGAAAGAATAACTGTATAAGTAGATAAATCTACAGGAGCAACACAAAGTGTATAAGGGTTTCCAGTGCTGCTGAATGCAATAAAATTGCCATCTTCAGAAAAAATCAATTTTTTTATATTTGAAATACCCGGGAAGCTGATATTTGTTGTTTCATAATTTTCGTAATTTATGAATTTCTTATTTGTTGAAAGTATTTTTTTTGCCTTATTCCAATATAAGTAGTAATAGCCATAATTTTCTTCATCTATTTTAACAGGACCGCCAATCCCATCTGTGTTGATTATAAACAATGTATTATGAAAACCACTAACATTTTCAATAGTAGTATAAATCATTTTTGAACCATCCGGTGAAAGTAAAAATGTCTCTCCTAATATCTGAGCGCTTGATTTATCAACTAACAATACTTTATTAGTGCCATCAGTACTCATAGCATATATCTTATACGCATTTTGTACACGGGAGTATCCATCCTTAAAAATTGTTTCACCGGATTGCTCTAAAAAAATTACTTTATTGCCTTGAGCATCATAGACACTAATTCTTGGTGTAGCATTATTTGTGAGCGTTTGTTTTTCCCGGGAATTTGTATCAATAGTAACAACCTTATCGTTTTCTTCAAACAAAAGCTTATTATTAGTCAGCCATTTAAAATTTGAAATGCTGTTCAAAACATCAAACCTGTCTACGAAACTTCCGTACGTTGATACCAGTGTAATGTAGTGATTTCTAAAACCGTTTGCATCACAACCCTGACTGTGAAATGCTAATATATTTTCATCAGGAGACAAGCAGAATGAATCTATAGAAAAACCAGTTGATACAATTATGCTATAACCGGTACCATTAGATATTAACAATTCTTTCAAATCTTTATACTCCGGCCAAAAATACGAACCTCTGCAAACAACATATTTTCCGCTTTTTGTCAAAATAAAATTTGTCATATTATTTACATATTTTAATTCGCTCACATCTTCCGTACTATTATTATTAATATCAAAAACATGCATATAACCATTAGCATCATCATATATAATATGTTTTGAATCAGAAGAAAATTCTATGTTTATTGATATTTTAACATTGTTTTTTGTTAGAGTTGTACCGCTAAAAGAATAGTTATCTCCATTACTGTCCAAATTAGCCGAAAGCAAATTCTCGCTGTAGGCTGTTAAGATTAGCTTTGCTCTTTTCATGGAACGGCGCATTAAG
>MGVC01000019.1 GCA_001800285.1 Elusimicrobia bacterium RIFOXYA2_FULL_39_19
TATTTATCCTGCTTTCTGTTCTTTCCACACTGTTTAATTTGCCTCAGGATTACTACGCCTATACTTCCCCATAGATTATAAAGACCCCACATCTCTCTTTTACCTGCCCGACCCAAGAAACAAGATAGGCTTCAATAAAAGCAACTCTTATTTAATTTATTATATCAATTCAATTAAACTGTTCTTATACTTTTCTTCATTTCTACTAAATACAGATAATTAACAAAAGTGTTAATAAAGTGTATTTAGTAACTTTATGTCAAATTTACGCATTTTTTTATTAATCATACAAACGCTCAATGTTTTATTCTTTAACTTTATAATTCTTCATTATATATACAAATCCTGTTATAACAATCAGCGCAATAATAAAAAACACTATCATGTCCCGCAACATAAATGTAGGGTCATTATTCATAAACATGATTAATCCCATAGTATTAACAGCAATTATCATAGTAAGAAAAAAACCATAAAACATAAATTGAACAGGATATGTAGTATTGGGCCGGGCCCAAAGTAAATACACGCTGATAAACCCTAAAGGCATGCTAAACCCCAAATCAAATATCCTAATTACCCAAAATCCGGCTGGTGCTATATCATACCCGCGGGTTGTACCTGTTGCCATAACCTGCCAAACTTCTTTTGTCCACATTGATGCAAATATTGCCAGAAATAATGAAAACAAAAAAGAATATACTGCCAACCCTTTCTTTTTAAAATTACTTTCTACGTTCTTAGGAAATATTGAAAGGCAATATAATAATATTATTAAAGACGAAACAAGCACAAAAAGAAAATAAAAAGTATATTGTTCGCTGTTTCCTGTGTAATTTATAGAGCTCCACTCACATCCTAAGGTATAACTCAAAACATAATATATTAAATACAGCGGTGTAGTAATAAGCAGATAGGGCGCTGCCTTTTTTCTATAGAATAATGTTATGCCTCCAATAATTAGAATTAAACTTATAACAGATATATTTACAATGTCCTGGCCTATCAGCTGATTATTAATAATATCTGCAGTTTTATATTTGATATGATGCAGAAATAACGGGCCTTGAATTGCAAGATATATCAAAATTAGTCCGGTTAATATTGAAATTATTGCAGTAAATATTCTTTCAAAAGAATTCCTAAAAACATTATCTTTTGCGTTATCCATAAAATCTCCTATTTGTTTACTTTTATTAACCGGGTGTGGGACTTCCTTTTTTTTCTGTTTTAAAACCACTGGTTTTTGAACTAACATTCTTAGTTTGTTAGTTAAGTTGTCAAATTGCCTTTGTTCCTTTTTATGTTGATGTTTGATAACAAATTGTTAATTTTTACTATTTGATATATAATTATAATATGTTTATTATCATACGCTTACTTGTTGTTTTTTCTTAAGTCTAACTCTTTAAATAGAAAATAACATTTTCTAAAGAATTTATCTTTTAAAACCTATCATTATGTCTCGTATTTTAAAATTTACTACTTTACTTCTTGTTCTAATTGTATTATTTTATATTGTTTTATTTTCACAAGACAATAACACACTAAATACTAAAGATAATTTTGTGCATTTTATTGCCGTTGGCGATGTTATGATAGGTCGCGGGGTAAACAGTGCTATAAATAAAAGAGGCATTAATTGGCCATTTAATGATTTTAGCAAATATTCCAATCAAGCTGATATTGTTTTTGGTAATGCTGAATTTACTTGCATAGGAAATTCTCCTATTAAAGAGAAATACATTTTAGGAACTTCAACTTCATCAGTAAAATCATTGCAATTAGCGGGATTCAATTTAGTTTCTCTGGCAAACAATCATATATTAGATTATGGCTCTGAAGGATTGTTAATGCTTTTGAATGAACTTGATAGTTTAAATATATTGTATTCTGGTGCAGGAAAAACAGCCAAAGAAGCTAATAAACCAATATTAATTAAAAAAAACGGCAACACAATTTGTTTTCTTTCATATTCACTATTTTCCAATACCAGAAAATCAGCTAACGAAAATATTCCAGCAATATCTGTTTTTTCCCAACAACAATTAGTTACAGACCTTAAAGAAGCAAATAAATTCGGTAATATTATAATTGTATCATTCCATTGGGGTGTTGAATATTCATCATATCCAACAATTTATCAGCAAAAAATAGCCCATATCGCAGCAGATAACGGTGCAAATATAATAATCGGACATCATCCCCATGTTATACAAGGTGTAGAGCTGTATAAAAACAGCATTATTCTATATAGTCTCGGCAATTTTATTTTTGACAGCAGAGACATAAAAACAAAAGAAGGCCTAATTTTTGAATGCCTCTTGTCTTCAAATACAATAAGTAACCCTGCGTTAACCCCTCTATATATTGATAAACTAAAAACAACTTTTACTGATAGCTCAACTTACTTTTATAGAATTGAAAATGAAATCAATGTTCTTTCTAAAATATTTAACACTCATATTATATATAAAAAAGGAAAGCTTTATATTTCACATAAAAAAAAGGATTAGTATAATTAATACTAATCCTTTTAAAAATATTGTATTTAAATTTCTATTTGTTAATTTTCTATTTTAAAATCAACTTTTTTTATTAATTTTCCTTCGGCGTCTACTACATCAACTTCCCAGCTGCCCTTCCATTCTGGCATAATGGTTTTATAATTCCAGGTGCGCGTGTTTGCGTACTTAATATCTAAATCAACTTCACTCATCTTTTTGCCTTCATAGTACCATAAATGTTTTACTTGAGCAGGCACGTTTCCGCTAGTAACGTTCATCCACAAATAAATCTTTCCTGTGTCTGAAGCAAAACTTTCCCCGTGGTTAACCGGTTCATTATTTTCAACACCTGGACAAAATACCAATTTTTCATTTTCTACTTCACCCGCTTTCAACTGACTTATACTAAACAAATATACAACCAAAAAACAACCGTTCCGGATAAAAATACAACCTTTTGTTTTGCCATCATCTTCATACCCTCCTTTTATTATGTTGCTTTTCCTGTTTTTTTATAAGACAAATAAAATTTTTATAAATACTTAACCATCATTTATATTTATACAAACAGTTAAATTAATTTACTGCATAAACCGTTACATCTATAGAATCCGAGCGTCCCTGGTCATCCACTACCCTGACAACATATTGGCCTGGTTTTGGGTTCCATAATAACATATCATTTCTAACTACTTTACCTAGGTATTGTTTATTAGCAAACCAGCAAAGCTCCCGCACATCAGCGTCAGATACAGCTGTCAGTGAAATACTTTCTTTACGGTGAAAATTTGTTCTGTAATGATAAATTAATCCTTTTTGCGGTGACGTTATATTTGGGGGAAGCCCGTTATAACCTTTTTCATTTTGCAAACATGAAGGATGAAATCCTGGCGGAATACGCCTGGGTATCCCTGCCATTTGAAATATTTTAAGGATATCTGAAGGCCAAAACTCAAAAACTTCCATCTTTGTTCCGGGATTACCTTCTTCCGCAACTCTCAGGCCTGTTTTAACATCTATTGGAACAGCTCTATGAATTTCGCATTTTTTTATAGGTGAACAGCCCGGAATAAACCATGTAAAAACAGTATTGGGGCAAAATAAATTTGGAATTTGTCCGGAAACAGAACATACTTTTACTTTATCAATATTTGGATACTCATATATGGGCATCTGTTCCAAGTCAGGATTTTCTGATTTTATTGCATCAATCATTTGAAAAAATAACGGCCCGGCAGCCCTGGCGCCTACAAACGACGGGTTTCCTATACCGTTAAAATTTCCAATCCAAACCGCAAGCACATATGGCCCAAATAAACCTACAGCCCATGCATCTTTATACGCATATGAGGTACCTGTTTTCCAGTGAACAGACAGATGGTCCTTAACCCACTCTGAATTATAATACTGATCCGGCCTTGGGTTATCTTTCAGTATATCCAGAATAATAAAACTGGACTCACGGCTTAAAATACGCTCTCCTTTTTCTTCTTTGCTGTTAAGCAAATAGTTTAAGGAATGCAGTATTCCTTCATTTGCCAGCATTGCATACAGCCTGGTTAAATCTTCCATTGTAACTTCAGTGCCTCCAAGGCCGATGGACATTCCATAATATTCACGTTCCTGAGGCACGTAGATATCAGCTTCTTTAAGAAAATCATAAAGGTCCGGATTTTTTAATAACATTGCCACCTGGACAGCAGGTACATTTCTGCTTTGTATTAAAGCGTCATGTACTGATAACGGGCCGTGAAATTCACCATCAAAATTTTCAGGATTGAATCCTCCTATACCAAACGGAGAATCTTTTAGCATTGTTTTAGGATGCACAATTCCCTGGTCCATAGCCAAAGCATATATAAACGGCTTTATTGAAGAACCGGGTGAACGCCTGGCCCTGGTCCCATTCACCTGTCCCTGTATTTCATTATTAAAATAATCAGCTGAGCCGATGGATACCAAAATACTCATATCTCTTACATCTACAAGCAATGCAGAAGCATTTTTTATTCCTATTTCAGATTTTTCCCTTATATAGTTTTTTATTTGCTTCTCCAGTAAGTACTGAAGTTTTAAATTCAGGGTTGTTCGTATATTAACTTTTTCAGGGTTATCACGTAAAACTGTTTCAACAAAATGAGGCGCAAGAAATGGCAAATTATACTGTTTGCGCATTTCAAACGGCATAGCGTACAATTCCTTTTTTTCAGCATCTTTTGGATAAGCTTTGGCCCACATATCTAAAAGCCTTAACCGTGAACTTTCTAAAGCTTCTGTATCAATAATTGATGGATTTTGCGGAATTACAGTTAAAGCTAATACTTCCGGGAGAATAAGCTGTTTTGCTTCTTTTTCAAAATATATCAGACTTGCTGCACCCACGCCTTCAATATTTCCGCCATAGGGCACCAAATTTAAATAAGCTTCAAGAATATCTTTTTTTGTGTAAAGCAGTTCATATTGGAAAGCTTTATAAACCTGGTACATTTTTCCATATATTGTGCGGGTTTTTAACTTATGTCTTATGCGTACCAGCTGCATGGTCAGCGTTGAACCGCCCATTTTTTTACTTTTACTTATATACGTGTTCCAAAATGCTTTTACAAGTGAAAAAGGATTTACTCCTGGATGTATCCAAAAATAACGGTCTTCTTTAAGCAGTGTTGCTTTTACTAAATCGGAAGGCATTTCATCTAAAGGAATCCATAACCGGTACTTTTCATCATCAGAAATAGATAACCTTAAAAGTTTTCCATTACAGTCATAGACTGCCTGTGACGAAGGAGTATGTTTTCTAATTGATCTCCCTGTTAAATAAGGTAAAAACAAAATAGTGAGTATTAAAAAAGTACCTATTCGTAAGCTAAGGGGAATTTTACGAAAAATAACTATTTTTTTATATACTTTTTTAACCTGTTTAAACCTATTTAACAACTATAACCCCTCCAAGGCTCTTGGACCGTATGGAAATATCTGCAGATGATTCAACATAAACAGGCGGTTGTACAAAGGTTCCTTTATTAGTTGCTTTTATGCTATAAACATATTCTTTAACACCAGTCCCGATATTACCGTAAACCACAACCCGGTCTTCTCTGCCGTCAACATAATAAGGTGAAAGTTCGTTTTGCTGATTATTGTATTCTATATCTGTTCTTATAGAATCACTAACAAGCTCAAACCCTGAGGGAAGCAGGTCAACTATAACTACATCTTGGGAGCTGCCATTTTCAATAGTCCTTAATTTAATATGCACCTGAACCTCATCGCCAATATTTACCTTTGACACTACATCTCCATCCTGCTGGTATTCTTTCTGTGACTCTATAAAATTATGTTCAGGCTCTTCAGCTACTTCCAGGTCAAACCCAGCCTGAGTAACCTGGTAAAAAAGGCCATAATCCGTTTTGCTGACTAAACGGACCTTTTCTGCTTTTTCTGAAAATGTTGCCAAGGGAAATATTTGTCCTTTGTATTTCAACAATTTTGGGTTACCATCTGCAGCAATCTCGTAAAATTTCATTTCCTGCGGTAACACCCTGCCAATTACCTGCGTATAAGCCGCAAATCCAAGAATTGCATAAGCTGAACTAATAGTATTGTAATGCCTGTTTAAAATAGGGTTCACAATTGACAGCAATTCTTTTTCTTTTAACTTTTTTGTTCTTTCAGGAAAGTGATTTGACAAAATATAAAGAAGCTGAGCATTACGCATCAATAGCTCCGATTTATTTAAACCTAACCCGGATGAATCATCCATATGAGCTGATTCTATTAATTTCTCAGCCTGATGTTCCTGTTGCAACAGTTTATAAGTTGCCGCTAAATAAATTCCTGTCAGGTCTTCTTCCCATATTGATTTGAATTGTTTATCCAGCTTAACCTGAAGATTATTCAAATAATTTGTTGTCAAAACACCGTTTCTTGACAAAATATAGATAGCATAAGCCTTTACACGTGCCCCTTCTATGGAATCAATATTAGAACCTGACGCCAGGCTTTTTAAATAAGCAAGCGATTTTAAATACAGATTGTCCGGTACGGAATACCCGGCTTCTTTTATTTCAGTTATAAAATGTATGCCAAAAACTGTCTCCATAGGAGAAGTATAAGAATTTGCTGCCCAAAACCCAAAATCACCATCAGTATTTTGCCGTGACTGCAACAGCCATAACACACGGGCTGATTTTTCACGGGAAACTTCCTTTGAATAACCTATATCAGGTATTTTAGATAAAGCTAGACGGGCAAATGCCTGACTGACAATAACGTTTGTCTGATCATATGGGTAATTGTCAAGATAGGTCATAAGCCCTTCAGCTATCGTAAGAGGCACTGGGGAAGCTGATATATCAAGTTTTCTATATTTCGGGTACAATTTGCGCTCAATAGAAATTTCCTCTTTGCCTGATTTAAAATAGCCCGGTTTAATTGTGGCATAATAAGGAACAGGCGGCCTTACACTCAGGCCTATTTCTCTTTTGGATTCTATGTTGTTATACGATGCTGTAAATTTAAAAGTACCTGCTCCAAGAATTTTTTTTGCTTTTACTCTAAAAGTAACGCTTCTTTCTTTTCCTTCAGGTATGTTTAATGTCTTAACATTTTTATCAATTATTTCAAAATGTTCTGAAACATTAAAACGCAGCTTAACCTCCGCCTTTTTACCAGAACCTTCTATACCGTTTGCAACACCAACACTAACATCAGCTTCATCTCCCGGGGCCATAAAAGTAGGCACGTTCGGATTAAGCACAAAAGGTCCGCGTACTGTGGTTCTTTTTTCTGCTGTTCCTACAGTATCTCTTGCAACAGCCACAGCCATAACATGCAATGTACCGCTGAAATAATCCGGTATATTGTATACAACTTTCTTTTCTTCCGGGCCGGCATCTATTATACCAGACCAAAAAACCACAGCTTTATCTCTTTTTCTTTTAAATGGGTTCAGATTATTTCCAATGGCCCTCATTCCTTCGTCACCACCGGGAGATGACAACTGTTTTATTAACTGGTATTCCGGCAAAATCAAATCCATAATCTGAAGGGTCTGAACTTCAAGGGACCTTTTTTTAAAAAAGAATGACAAAGGGTCCGGCAATTGATATTTTGCAACCTGAAGAATTCCTTCATCAACGGCATATATGGCAATTTTACACTCTTTCTCTGTTTTGTAACGAATATGGAATGGCTCTCCCGGTTTTGCCAGTTCCTGTGTATTAAGCGATATTTCATTTATTCTGCTTTTACGGCTTATTGTAAACGGCATTACAGCATAACTCAAGGGACTCATATAAATTTCAGGAGAACTCATATCTCTCACAAAAGAAACATTAACATAAGCATTTCCTTCTATATTCTGTGGTATTACAATAGACTGTATTGAATTTGTATTGTTTGTCTTAAACCACTTATATTGATAAACCTTATCCCGTTCAATTGTAATAAGCCCGGCACCCGTATAAGGCGCGGATATCTGAAGCTTAATCTCTTCGCCGGGATTATAATCTGTTTTGTTAAGTTTAATCTGCAACTCCGCTTTTTTATCTAAACTTTTCAGCAGATTAGACGCCCCTGCAACACTAAAACAAATGCGGTTTAACTCTGTATCTTCTTCATTACAGATTACTAATGCATAATCTCCCGGTTTTTCTGTAGGCAGGGTATACCTTAGCCCGTTATTCGGAATAACTATATTTTCAGTTTTTAATGGGATTTCTTTAAGAACCGACTGATATTTGTAAGTTCCATTGTTCTGCAATACAAGAGTTGATATATATTTTTCTTCAATTGTTTTCATTCTCAGATTTTCAACATTTGTTTTATTTAACTCCGGGTTAATGGCAATAATTTCAACACTTCTTAAACTTTCTTTGTTAATATAATTCAAATTGCCGTCTGCTTTATAGCCAATTAAATAAGTTAACGGTGAAACTAATGCAGAGCATTCCGAAGCAACGCTGCGCCCTCCGTCTTTTTCAAAACCTTCAGCTGTAAACGTTAAACGATATGTTGCCCCTTCAAAACGTTCCAACTCCAGGGGGATTTCTGCTTCACCATTATCATTTGTATTTTTTTCTTTAAGCAATTCCGTAAAACTTCTTTTTGCTTTTATAGGGTCATAAAACGAATAGTCGCTAAATTTTCTAAATACCGGAAATGCAGGATTCAGCGTAATTGACGCCCTTATACGGTGATCATCTGCAGGTATGCCAAAAAGATTGTATAAAGTTACCAATCCTTTCATATATACCGGTGAAACCCAACCGTTTTCCCTGACCGTAGAAAGCTTTGTAGTAATTCTAAGGCGGTCCGGTAAAAATTCTTCAACTCTTACTGAAACAGTGCCCAATAAATTCCAGCGCCTGTTATCTTTTATTGTATAAATACTTGCATGGTAATTTCCTGTTGGCTGAGTATCTTCTGTCTGATAAGACAATTCTTCAAAACCAACGGAAGAAAGAAGTATTCTATTTTTACTTACCTCAACTCCGCGTGCATCAGTAAAAACAGTTTCAAGGGGGATTCCGGTTAAATCTTTTCTCCAGTCACCTGATTTTACGATAGCTCCAACTATAATCTTTTCACCCGGCCTATAGATGCCTCTGTCAGAAAATAAAAATGCGGTAAGATTATCAGTAGATGGTGTTTCTACACCTCCTGTGTCAAAACGGGAAATGTTTATTCTGCGGTCACCCCAGTCATAAGGAATAAATGACATATCATCATTTTTCCGGACTATATACACAGTAGGCGTTTTTTCCTGGTCGTAGCCAATCAAATTTGCAAAAGACACATGCCCCTGTTCGTCAGTTGTCCGTGAAAATATGGGGATACCGTTTTTCCCAAGTATCTGAACATTTGCTCCTGCAACAGGCATTCCTGTATTGATAGATTGGACAAAAACATCATGGCTGTCGTCTTTATTGTCTTTAACAAGTATGCCCAAGTCAGTAACTAGTATTAATCTACTGTCCTGTTTATCTGTGACAACTTTTCTTATCGGGTCCCAGCTTTGTACTTTAAAATAAAAAAGCCCCATATCTTTTCTTTGGGAAAGATAATTGGATAAATCATAAGATGAATATTGGGTTTTTACAGGACCTGCTGCTTCCAAAATACGTTCTTCTGTATTTTTCTCTGTTATATTTTGATAATTAAAATTCCAATTCTGGAAATCAGGGCTTTTAAATTTGCCACGGGACTGGCTGATAAGATGGTTAATTTGTCCGGGCAGCACTTTAGATACTTCAAAATGAAGAGCTTCAATTCCTCTGGAAAGAATAGATAACTTTTTATCGCCGCTTAAGCTCAACACAGCGCCATCATGCATTATATTGAGTTCCCTGGGAAACTGTGGAACCCTGAGTATAATATTAAACTCATTTGCCATTATATAATCACCATAAGAGTTTGTACCCTTGTTTATTTTAATCAATATATAACGCCCTACATCAATATTATGTTTAAATGAATGCAGTGTTGAATATTCAAATTGCGTGGGTATAGGGTCAAGTTTTACTTCTGTTGACAGTGCTAATATTTCAGGGCCCACTATTGACGGATTATTCCAATTAAAATTTGCCCTTCCTGCCCTGCCCTGCACCGCAGGCAAATCTACTGGCAGTAAATAAACTTTCATATTTTTTTCAAGCTCTGAACTTTGCACACCGTTGGTTGTTTGTAAAATTAAAACCTGTTCAGGTTCATACATTTGATTGCGTATTAATTGAAGGTCAGCACTGGCTATTCTAAATATGCTGAATACTCCCGGTACAACTATTCTTCTTTTTATTTCACTGTCATATTTAGCTCCGCCAAATATGGAACCAACTCCTTTTTCTATTTCAAAAGTCAGCTCATGGTCATTGGGCGGGATTGGCAATGGCTCTGAATGTATATAAGCCTCTGTTTTAAACTTATTATAAGTTACACTAAATCCCAGCAAATCTTTTTTCATGCCAAAAAAACCGCCGGCTACTTCTTTATATATTTTTACCTTTTGTTCAAATTCTGATGTATCAACAGGATGGCTAAATTGAACCGTTGCCACTATTTTCTTCGTTTTTGGGTTTTTGGGGTCTAAGTAAAATTCTGATTTCAATATAGATAAGTTAAAAGACGGGGTTTTAAACACATATTGATATTTTTTAAGCTTTATATGTTTTGGAAATAATGATTTTTCAAATCTTACTGTAAATTCTGTCCCTACTGGCCATTGCCTGTATGTAGTAAAAGTTAACTGCCTGTCATTTGTCCATTTCCATTCGCCAACATGAGCAGGAGTCATTTCAATACCGGCTGTTACAGGTTTTCCTATATCCTGAAGCTGTGAGGCAGAACCATTAAAAAATATATGAACCTGGTCTGGCATGTCTCCTTCTTCCAGCCTCATCACATCCGGTGAAGTTCCTGTTACTTCCAGTTTTACATTTTTACTTCCACAACCAGCAAAGAACATTACTTTTATGAAAACAAGCAATAGTATAATGATTTCAATATAACCTTGGTTTTTAAATCTACTTTTCATAAAAACCCTCCTGATTAAGATATTTGTTTCTAAACCTAATATTTAACCTTCCTGGTTTCCTTAGCTTTTCAATATTTTAGCTTCAAATTATGCCCCAAATCTCTGCAATATCCTGGGCTTGTAACATTTTTTGGGAAGGACGGATTGTGCTTCCTTTTTCTTTTCGGTTTTAAAACTACTGGCTTCTATATAATGTCTTTATTTCTTTCTATTTTGTCTGAAACCGCGAATTTATAGCGAATTTACCGCGAAATTAATCTCGCGAAGGGCGCGAACTTAGCACATCTTACGTCTGAAAATAAATTCGCGGGTATTCTCGCAGTATTCTCACGGATTAAAACCAGCGAATTTCTCCGCGAAAATAGGGCTACTGTTCTAATTCAATAATTAACTTCTTACTAACTTCCCTACCTTCCAAGCATTACGCACATCACTTATACAGCGCTTCAACTATTTTAAATCTTTTTCTTACCAGGCGGGACTTCATGGGTTCATATACAAATTCACCGCTGTTATCTTTTACTGTTATTCTGTATGGCTGTTTTAATTTTTGGGTTATGTGGTAATAGGTAAAATAATCCGCAAAGTCATCACCCCAGTTTGTAGTGGAATAAAGCGACGCAAAGGGTGTCTTTTTAAACTGAGCGTAAACTGCTTTTGCATTTGATAGCTTTATCTTGGGGCCGTTATTAAAGCCGTAAACTGTAATCTTGCTCCTGTACGGAAAATCCGCCTTTTTAGCCGGTGTGCGGTAATCGGCCCATACATTTTTTACAAAGTTTCTATTTTTACCTTCAAAACCAAAATATTCGCTAAACAGCGGTTCAACGTAAGGGGTAATATTTACATTAGCATCTGCCAGATGTGAAGTTTCGTGAAGCAATATGTATACAAACCCCGGCAATTCATTTCCGCAGTCAATACTTACCTTAACAGTTGAGTCATCATTTATAAAACAGGTATTCTCTTTATTTGTTACCAGTTCATTTATACCCAGCTTTAAAGACCGGGGATTAAAAGCAATATAGGAGTAAACATTATCATCCTGGTCAAAAATCCAGTCTGCCAGCCCGTTACCCAATAAATTATCAATAAAATAAATGCCTATCAGCCGTTTTTGCAAAACTGTTTTATATTTTTCAGGAAGCGCGCCTAATTCTTCTTTAATTAAATTCATCTCTTCTTCGGTGGGGGTGTAGGGCAGATAATTATCTTCATTATCCATCTTTTTTATGCTTTCAAGCAGAAAATCCGGTACTTTCTTTACGCGTGAAACAAGCGGGGTGTTTGGGTCAAATTCATAGGACTCAAGCTTATACGCGGGCTGGGAAAATGTTTTCTTATAAAACTCATAATCATCGCCTTCGGCTTTAACCGGAACCGCTGCAACCCACGCCACCATCATTAAAACCATCAATACTTTCACTTTTTTCATAAGTTCTTTTGAATAATCAAGATTTCAATGATTTGGGGGTGACGGATTCAATTTGACAACTTAATTAAAATGTTTGATTTTAAGACCTGACCCCACCCTACATGTTATTGCCCTGTTCAATATTTGTCTAGAAATTCGGTAGTTCTATTTCCAATTATCAGTTAATATTTCTGATAAATGCTGTAGAAATCATTATCTACTAAATCTGTCAATACTATCATCTATGTACCCTAACGTCCCCGTTTATTGTAATTTAAGGGTAGCTTTCATTTCTTTAATAATATTTTGAATGTCAACAATACTGTTATTTTTATTAATCTTTAATAACTCATCAATTACTAATAGAGAATATGATAATATAAATATAGAAGAAATCATACAATCTCTTAAGGATCTATCATTTGGTGATAGATTAATATGAATAGTTTTATTATCAGAAATGGCATAAGAATTTATATCATAGGAATGAATAATTGACGACGAAAAACGATATATTGCATTATAATAAGCGGTTAATCCAAAATCTTTTGCTAAATTTTCTACATTTTTTAAAGAAGGACCATGCTTGATAAATAACTTCCAATTTATTCCTTCCTTAATTAATTCATCTTTTATAGAATCCATTTGCATTTTTAACTCTTCTGTAATCTTGCTTTCCAAAAAACCACTTTCGCTGAATATTCTATCAATCTTAAAATAATTTGCAGAATCCCAAATGATAAACAACCGACAAACATTGCTCTTGTCCTTTTCTTTTTCTATATACTTTAGATTTAAGTGAAGCTCAAACATTACTCTTAGTAGTATTTGAGATTCGTAAGACAAACCATATTCACAAAGAAGACTAATTCCTTTAAACAGTCTTAGTTGTTTTGCATAAATTCCTGCAATGGCTGCATTAATAGCTCTAGTACTATCTATACCAACAATATCTTGTTCAGTAATTAAGGATACAGCAATATTCCATATATTTTCGGAATAACTGAATAAAATCGAATGTTTTTCGTTAATGGATTTACAAATATCATTTTCAAAAGGCAACATCATTTATTTGTTCCTTTATTTCTTAATATGTTCTGGAGTCATTTCTTTACAATTAAAGTATTAAGTTTTCTAATAAACATTCAAATATTGATTTCTAACTAAATCTTTAGAAATCAGTTAAAATTCATAATTACTGACTTATTGTCCTTAGGTTACACTCAGGATTTGCAATAAAAATCATTACTACTAAATCATTTTTTAATACCAGATGTGATAAATTCCAGAGTCACCATTTTTCGCAATATCCTTTAGCTTGAAATCTCTCAAGATTATTTGAGATAATTTTAATTTCTTAAATATACATATATTTGAAGGAATGTTCCTGTAAAAAACCTTCCAGAGACGGCTCTGCAGATACGATGCCCTTTCTATCTCTTTTATCTATTGATGAAAGGATGCTACCCGCAACCTATGGTAGAGCGAACTGCAAGTGAGCGTTTTTTGAAAGGAACATTCCTGAAAAACACAAATCAAAACAGTTCATTGCGTTTGTTTTGAGCACCATCAAATCTGCCCCCTCACTGTGCAACTGGGACATAGTTTACAGTTTAGACCGGGGACATCGTTTACACATTTCCCCTTAATCGTAAAATTTTGTTCTTTCTCA
>MGVC01000020.1 GCA_001800285.1 Elusimicrobia bacterium RIFOXYA2_FULL_39_19
TGGATATAAGAATTCAGGAAACAGTGAAAGTTTAGCGGGTTTATCAGGCGGGTTTGGATATAAAGATAAAAGCGGTATAGGAATAGATTATGCGTGGGTACCTTACGGAGACTTAGGGGTAACACATAGAATTTCAATAACGAACAGATTTTGAAAATAGTTGAAAAGAATCAAAAAACGGAGGAAAGGATTAATGAGCAAAAAAAATATTATTTTTACGGCATTATTAATTATTGGATTAGCAGTAAACTCTTTTTGCGGAGTTTCAGACCCGATAATTGCAACTGACGTAAGCCCGGATAATACAACCTTAGAAAAAATAGTTGCAAATGTAATAAATTCAGGCATGACAGACGAGCAAAAAGTTATGGCTCTATGGAAATGGAATATGCTGCATGTTTCTCATAACGCTGGTATGACGGAACCTTTTATGGGCACTACAAATTCTACAGTAAGAGATACTATAAAATTTCTGCATTGTTACGGGTTTGCTGTATGCGGCGATAATGCAACTTTGAGTTCAGGCTTATATGATGCAGCAGGTTTTCCTACACGTATCCGTCATCTTGGTTCGCATACAGTACCGGAAGTTTATTATGACGGCGCCTGGCATTACTATGACGCAAACCAGGCAGGTTATGCAATTAATAATGAAGGTAAAGTAGCAAGTTCAAATGACCTGGCAATAGCTCAGTACGGCAACGGTGTTAATGGGGACCCTACATTGCTGGGCCCGCAGGCATCACCGAATCCTCCTGACCCTCATTTTCCGGGCAACAGTTGGTCTATTGTTCCGGGTTATCCTGCCTTTGTTTATAATTGTTATAACGGCTGGTACCCGAATAATCCTTACGATATAGGCCCTCAATGGTATGAAATACATGTCGATGCTCACCGGATGAATTTTACTTTAAAAGAAAATGAAACTTTTACCAGATATTTCCATCCACAAGGTTTTGGCGCATCAAAAAATGTTTGGTGGGGTACCGCTTCTGAACCTTACCGCAGCGGGACTACTTTTGCATTGAATTTTGTTTTACAGGATCCGGGAAATGAATTTTCCGTTAGTTCAGGCAAACGTTATCACGGCAACGGCCAATTAGTATGGAATCCGGACTTTACCAGCGGAGATTTTTGGAACGGGGTAGAATCTTACAGTAATGTAGGAACTCAAGGATCTTCCCCGAAACTTTATGCCACATCAGGAACCGGCGAAATAATATTTTTAGTGGAGACTCCGTATCCCATAGGAGCCTCTCCGGCAACTACCAGTGTTTTTGATCCCGGTGCAACTAACGGTGCAATAATTTCAGGGGATGCTGTTGGAACGGCTGCCTTGGATGTTTCAATAAATCATGGGGCCACTTGGACTTCCTATGGCAGTGTGTCAGGAAGTTTCAGTGAAGATATAACAGACCAGGTAAAAGGCCATTATCTTTATTGGGCGCGGTTCAGGTTTTCTGCCGGGTCAAACGGATTGGATAATCTGCAGTTTGATACCCGCACAATGATGAGTAATACCATGCTTCCCTGGCTGAATGAAGGAACAAACAATATTGAATATAATAGTTCAGGGCTTTCCTGTAAAACATTTATTCCGGACATTTGGACCAGCCAGGCAGTATATGAAGCCAAACGTCTTTCAGACAGTAACGTTTACTGGTATAACAATTCACTAAAACATCTTTGCATTACGGATAAGAATCAAAAAGGGTATGTCATTTATCAGATGGATGCACCGAATACTATAGAAAAAATAACTGCCAGTTTTGCTTATGCCCAGGGCATTCCTACCGTAACGAATCAGGCATACCGCATTTATGTTTCTGTTGATAACGGTTCTACCTGGACTCAGGCCGGTGAATTTTATCCGCCTAATAAAGAATACTCAGCCTGGGGATTTATGGATGGTGAATTGGATATATCAGCAGCGGGTGTTAACAGCTGCCAGGTAAAATTTGAAATGGATCCTCAGGGCAATAGCAGCGCTGGTATTAGCGCAATGCAAATCTATGCTCTTTATCAGGATCCATCTACTTCAGATTTAAAAATAACTTATGCCTGGAATGAAACCAAAACATTACATACGGACGAAAGGACTGTTCCCGGTTCAGGTACATCAAATTACTCAATTTTTTGCGGGGCCAGTACTACGCCTGTGTATGTTAGAATGGAAGTAATATCCGCTAACGGTAAAACAACCATAACCGGCAGTGTAAAAGATAGCGGCGGTTCTGGCATAAGCGGAGTAGATTTAGCCTTATCCGGAAGCAGTACCGGCAGTTACACAACCGGCGGCAGCGGATTTTATACATTCAGTGTTTCAACCGGCGGCACTTATACAGTAACCCCAACCAAAACAGACTGGAGCTTCAGCCCTGTAAATTTAAGTTTTGCAAATATTACCAGCGCGCAAAGTAACCAGAACTTTACAGGTACTTACAGCGGCAGCGGCTATAGTATTGGCGGAACAGTAACCAGCAGTACCGGAAGTGCATTAGGCGGTGTACCAATAACGCTTAGCGGAAGTGCCAGCGGAAGTACAACAACTAACGGAAGCGGTGCTTACCAATTTAGCAGTGTAGCGCCCGGCAATTATGTAGTAACACCCAGTTTATCAAATTGGGCTTTCAGCCCTATAAACCGTACCTACACAGGACTGGGGGATAATCAAAGCAACCAGAACTTCACAGGTACCTTTATAATCCCTGCAGGGTACAGCGAGTTTGTATGTTCAATAAAAGCTACCGGCGGTGATTACACTTCTTTATCTGCCTGGGAAACAGCAATACAAAGTGATTTAACCAGTTCAGCAGTGAAAGTATTTAATGGTATCAAAACCGGTACGATAAACGATGCAGCCACTGTAAGCGGTGCAACTTCCGGTGCAACCGGGACAGTATATCATTGTACTCAAACTCAAATATATTTGAATGTTACCGGCGGAACATTTCAAGCCGGTGAACAGATACGCGTAAATGCAAGCAATTATTTTACGGCCAATAATTCCGGTGATAAAGTTATTGCTGTGGCGGAATGTTATTCCATGACAGATACAACTCCTCTAACAATAGCCGGCTGGACCACCAGTACAACAAATTATATAGAAATCCGTACTCCTGCATCATATAAACACAGCGGGCAGTGGGATACAGATGCGTATATAATGAACACAGGAGCAGCAGCATCAGATTCAATATACATAAATGAAGCCAATGTAAGAATAAACGGATTACAGATAAATGTAACAAAGGACGATACAGCAACATCAAATGGAATTCAGATTTATGGTGACGCTACAAGCCCTGAAGATATAAGGATAAATAATTGTATTATCAAGGGGGCAGGAAATTTCACAACAAATTCAAAACGGGGAATATTTACAGCAGCTTCAGCAGTGGCAGGTTCAAAAGTAAGGATATACAACAACATTTTTTATGATTTTAAAGGAACCGGCAGTAGTTATATAGGGGCCTATATAAAGGATGCAAGCCGAACCTGTTACCTTTACAATAACACGGCAGTAAATTGTGAATACGGATATTACAGAGATTTGGCAACAGTAATAGTTAAGAACAATATAGCACAGGACTGCACAGACGGTTTTGGCGGAGGCGGCTGGGATGCGGCATCCGATTACAATTTATCGGATATAGCCAGCGATGCTCCGGGAACAAATTCCAAGAATGCAACAACGGTTACCTTTGAAAGTAAAACCAATAAAAATTTCCATATAGCAGAAGCAGATGCAAGCGCAAAAGATTTCGGAATGTATTTATCTACCGACACATATTTATCTTTCAGTACTGACATTGACGGTGATTCAAGAAGCGGCAGCTGGGATATTGGGGCGGATGAATACAGTGGAGGTGCAGGAAGCGATATAACTCCGCCGGAGCCGCCGACAAATTTAGCAGTTTTAGACCAAACAGAAACCAGCCTAACCATAAGCTGGACTGCCAGTGTACAGGCCAGTGACGGTGATTATGCAGAGTATTACAAAATATACCGGGATGCGGTATTGGCCGGCACTACAACAGGTTTGAATTTTACAGATACAGGGTTGAGTGCAGGAACAACATATAATTATAAAGTATATTCTGTTGATGATATAGGTAACCAGTGCAGTGAATGTGTAACCGCAGATTTTAATACATCCGGATCCGGAGCAGATACAACTCCGCCTAATCCTCCGACAAGTTTGGATAGTTCCGTACAAACAGAAACCAGTATAACCTTAACCTGGACAGCCAGTGCACAGGCCAGTGATAATGATTATGCCAGTTACTATAAAGTTTACCGGAATGCAGTTTTGGCAGGTTCACCCGGTGATACAACATTTACAGATACAGGATTAACAAAAAATACAACTTATAGTTACACAGTATATGCGGTAGATGATGCCGGCAATCAGAGTACCAGTGCTGCCAGTAAAAGTTTTTCAACTTCAGGAGCAGATACAACAGCGCCTACAATAGTATCGGTGATAGTAACAAATGCAACAACAGTTACAGTAGTGTTCAGTGAACCAGTAGACCAAACAACAGCAGAAACAAAAGCAAATTACAGCATTAATAACAGTATAAATATAGCAGGCGCGGTATTAGATTCAGATGAAAAAACAGTAACTTTAACTACCAGCCAGCATAGCATAGGAACAACTTATACAATAACAATAAGCAGTATCAAGGACCAGGCAGGAACGCCCAACACAATAGCAGCCAACAGCACAATGAACTATATGTACGGAGACACAGTAGCCCCCGGCAATGTAACCAGCTTAAGTGTTATGGATAATCCTACAGACAGAGGCGGTAAGGCAATAGTCAGCTGGACCAAAGTTTCTGACAATGATATAGCAGGTTATAAAGTTTACTATTCACCGGTGCCCTTTAGCAGTATAACCGGGGCAACCTATTTCAGCGGTTCGCCGGTTTCAAACCTAAACGCATCTTCATGCGTAGTAACCGGCTTAATAGTAAACAGTCAGGACTACTATTTTGGAGTATTGGCGGTAGATTTATCAGGAAATGTAAGCACTGTCATAGCTAATGTAGGCCCGGTACGAGCCATAAATAACCGGTTAGGTGAAACCATAAACGGGCAGAAAGTTTATGAAATAACAATGAATTGTTATAACCTGAAAGCAAAAGTGATAGCAACCCCCGGTTTAAACGACGGAGTATATGTAAACATAAAGAAACCCGAAACAAAAGCATTAAAGATAAGCCAGGCAAACACAGCTGCGCAGAATGATACAAAGATAATGAGTACAACAATAAATGATTTATCGGATACCAGCACGGAGTTTAATGCTTTGTTGAGCCTGGTAGACAGAGTAACAATAGTATTGTCCTATCCATCAACTATAACAGGAGAAACAGAAAACGGATTAAGAATATATTGCCTGAATGAAACAACAGAGGAGTGGGAACTGGTACCCGGGGCGCAGGAATTATCCCCGCTTGCAAATACGGTAGCGGTAGAAGTAGGGCATTTCAGCGTGTACAGAATAATGGGAGCAGTATTATCAAAAGACAACTTAAAAGAGGTAAGGGTATATCCAAACCCGTTTAAACCTAATGACACTAAATCAGAAACGGGAACCTGGGACCGGGGTATAGCGTTTGAGAATCTAACAAACAATTCAACGATAAAAATATATACGTTGACAGGTGAACCTGTAATAACGCTTGAAGAAACAGATAATGACGGTAAATATACCTGGGACGTAAAGAATAAGGAGAAAGAAAAACTCTCAAGCGGAACCTATATTTATAAAATCACTAACACTACCGGTGAAAAAATAACCGGAAAAATAGGGATAGTGAGATGAGTCCAAAATACCTCGCAATTATTTGAGGGGTATTTACCCGCTTTCGCAGAATGCCCCGAGTGTAAACTTAGGCGTGAATGCGTTGTAGGGTATCCCCTAAAGCTGTCCGCCACAAATCATTGGCGGACGGTTAGCGACAGGGGATGTGCTTCGGCGGTTTTTGCCGAAGATGAAGCAGCTGCTATGGGCGTAAGCCCATAGTGCTTCACTATAAAAAAACCCTTGAAAACCAGGGTTTTACGGTGTATAATAATAATAGGAAATACGCATATTGTGCATTTCCTATTATTTTTGTATGTCAATGCAGACGGTTGCGCATATTAAAAGTGTCACAGTATTGTGCAAAAAATATGAAATTTAGAAAATTTGGCAAATTAGATTGGCAGGCTTCCGTACTCGGGTTCGGCTGTATGCGTTTTCCAGTTGTTAATAACAGTGATGCAGTAGATGAAAAGGAAAGCATACGAATGATTCGTTATGCAATTGATAACGGTGTAAACTACCTGGATTCAGCTTATGGTTATCACGAGGGTAAAAGCGAGGTGGTTTTAGGTAAGGCTTTAAAGGCCGGATACAGGCAAAAAGTCAAACTAACTACAAAAATTCCTGTTTGGGCTGTAAATACAGAAAGCGATTTTGATAAAGTTCTGGACGAACAACTAAAAAGGCTCAATGTTGACTATATAGATTTTTATCTTTTTCATTCACTTAATATAGATTATTGGAAAAAAATACAAAAATTCAATTTAATTGAAAAAGCCCAGTCTGCAATAAAAGAAGGAAAAATCAGGAATATAGGTTTTTCATCTCACGATAGTTACAAGAATATAAAAACAATAATTGATAGTTTTGATCAATGGGTTTTATGCCAGTTTCAATATAATTATTTGGATTCTAATTCAGAAAGTGTTAAATATGCAGCGTCAAAGGGGCTTGCTGTTGTTGTAATGGAACCTTTGCTTGGAGGAAAACTTTCAAATCCTCCGCAAATTATTAAAGATATTTTCGATAACTCAGGTTATAGAAAAGAACGTTCTCCTTCAGATTGGGCTTTACAATGGGTGTGGAACCAGCAGGAAATTTCTGTGGTGTTAAGCGGAATGAGCGCGATGCAGCAGGTTCAAGAAAATATTAAGTCAGCAAATATTTCCAGTCCGGGGCTTTTAAACCGCAAAGAGTTAAAAGTTCTTGAGCGTGCCAGAGCGCAGTATGAAAAATTAATTCCCATTAAATGTACAGGGTGCAATTATTGCAAACCATGCCCTCAAAAAATAAATATACCCTGGGTGTTTGAATTATATAACAAAGGTTTTATACACCAGCATTTTGAAAGTTACTCCAGGGCTTATTCTATGTTAGGAGAAGCGAAAGCTGATGCGTGTATTCAATGTGCTAAGTGTGAAAAGAAATGTCCTCAAGGGCTGCCAATAAGTAAATTTATGTCAAAGGTAAGCGGGGTTTTTAAAACATGCGCAGTGAAATAAATAAGTTTTTTGTTAATTTTGCAGTAATCAGTATGTTTGTTTTATCAATAACAGTATATGCCTCGGCCGGCAACAGGTTAGCTGTAATGGATTTTTCAAAATGGGATATGCCAACCATAGTAAATGATACTGTTATACCGGTATTAGCAGAAGATTATATTGAGGGTGATCAGGGGTTAAGTTTAAAAATCACTTTTGTAGGCCGTGGTTTTTGCGGGCGTAAAAACGTTGAAAAACCCTGGTCAGATTTCAAGTATTTCAAATTTAGCGCTTATAACGCCCAAAATAAAAATCTTACGTTTTCGCTTGTAATAAAAGATAAAAACAGCATAAGCAGCAGGAAAAACATGGATACCTGGATAGTCCTGCCCTTTGTTTTGAAGCCCGGAATGAACAGAGTATCATTAAATCTGAAAAAAGCTGAACATTTTGGAGATAAGAAAAAAATAGATCTTTCTGAAATAAAACAATGGCATTTTTCTTATAAGCTTTTTCCTGAGCAGAAATGGGAAGAAACCGGCCCCGAGCAGGTTGTTATATATATAAGCGACATAAGAGTGGAAAATTGAGAAAAAAACGGTAAAGGAGAAATATTTGATGAAAAAAACAAAAAGAACATCACTATTATTGGTTTTATTATTATCTTTTTTTTCATTGTTTTTTGTCGGAAATGTAAATGCAGAAAAGCTCCGTTACATTGTAGAAACTGATGCAGGGGGTGACCCGGATGATGAAGCTTCTCTTGTTAGGTTTATGTTATATTTAAACGATATTGAACTTGAAGGTATGATTGCCACAAGGCCGGAAACCAGGGAAGATAATACAAATCCGCAGCGTACCGGGCTGGATATTTGCCGTTCTTACCTCAACGCTTATGGCGAAGTCTATGATAAACTTAAAGAAAATGACCCCGAATATCCAACAAAACAATATTTATGGGATAGGACCGTGGCAGGTTATGATAATACTGATGACGGCGTGAACCTGATAATTTCCATAGTTGATAAAGATGACCCCAGGCCTGTATGGTTTAGCAACTGGGGAACTGATGACGGTACTATCAGCAGTTTAAAAAGAGCGCTGGATAAAGTTTTGGCCGAGAGGGGCCCGGAAGGTTATGCTGTTTTTAAAAATAAAATAAATCTTTGTTCCGATATGACTTATCCGGATAATAAATTTGGAGGCCATACGGGAAAAATTAAACCTGACTGGTTAATTACGATTGACACAAAACTTCCGGATATGGATTGCGGCACCTGGTACTGGAGGTTCAAACCTTTAACCTATAAAGCAGGCGGGTTTGATATAGACGCTGATGTTAAAACTAATCACGGGCCTCTTGGGCCGCTTTATACAATTCAGAAAGAAGGGGACACCTGTGAGTTTCTTTATGTGTTACCTACAGGCCTTTCTGATGTAAATCATCCTGAGTGGGGCTGCTGGGCAGGCCGCTATGGAGTGAATGAAACTTACAATAATCCTAATTGGTACTGGATAAATCAAAGAGACAGATGGGAACGCACCATAAGCAGGGATAATACCTTATTAAGGTGGGCAGTACACATACAAAATGATTTTAAAGCCAGAATGGACTGGTGCGTAAAATCTTATAAAGAGTGTAATCACGAACCCGTGGTTGTGTGCCAGGATAATAAGACAACTGATGTGCTTTATGAAAATATAAAATCCGGAGAAGATGTAACACTAAGCGCAAAAGGAACAATGGATCCTGACGGTAATAAGCTTATTTATAGCTGGTATGTTTACCCTGAGCCAAGCAGCTACCAGGGGGAAGTATCAATCAGTAATGCTGATAAGCAAGAGTGTAAAGTCAGTATACCCCAAGATGCCGGAGAAAAAAATATACATATTATTTTAGCAGTTACCGATGACGGCTCACCGGCGCTTACCAGGTACAGAAGGGTGATTGTTCAGGCAAACTGACAATACAGGCGGTTGTATAAAGCTGATAAATATAATAACATGGAACGAGAAATAATAGAGGGGCAAAAAATGATTAATAATTTAGGAAAAGCTGAAATAACTCCAAAAAAAGCAGTTGTCGGGACTACTAATATTTACACTTTGGTTTATGTTGCAGGAAAAGACGGAATTAAAAAAGGCGGTAAAATCAGGGTTTTGTTTCCCGGCGGGCACAGCTGGTCAAAGCCGCAGATTTTCCAGATAGGGCATTATAACGGGTATATAACCGTACGCTGCAGTAATGGACAGGTAGTATTAAAGCCTTCCATATTTTCTACAAATGTTGATGAGTATGGCGAGAAAATTGACAACGAAAAATTTGAAGGAAAAAGATTTTCCGGAGACTGGAACGCGGTGGAAATAGAGGTGCTAAATTCTGAAATAAAAGAAGGCGATAAAGTAAAAATAGTTTACGGCGATGTGCAGGGCGGCAAAGGATTCGGCACAATCTGTTCTCATAAATATATAAAATCAAAAAAGAATCTCAGTACTTTTGTTGTTCAGATAGATAAAAACGGTTCCGGTGAATTTAAAGAAATAAATAAATTTCCGGAAGTTAAGCTTTCTGCGCAAAAAACAGAAAGTTTAGAAGTGATAGCACCTTCGGTAGTGAAGGCGGGTGAGAAATTTGATGTGCATGTTAAAGCAAGAGATATATTTTGTAATCCGACTTGCGAATATTCAGGAGTATTAAATATTAAAGCCAGCAGTAAGGGCTTGATGCTGCCTGCAAAAGTTGTTTTTAAAAAGAATGCGTTGGGTGTTATTAAAATCAAAAATGTTTCTGCGCTTAAACCCGGTGTTTACTGGATTACTGTAACCGATAATAAAAATAAAATAAAAGGTGAAAGTTATCCGATAAAGGTAATGCAGAATAATGAAGACAGCCTTTATTGGGGTGAAATGCATCATCATACAAACGTATCGTATGATAACATTGGAAACAGAATGTATGCAACTCCGGATGAAACCTGCGGTTATGCGCGCGATATAGCCAATCTGGATTTTATAGTGATTACAGACCATCATAATACGCACAGTGATTTGGCATTTGAATTGTCAGAAAAAGCCTGGAAAGCAACGGTTGAAACAAGCAACAGAATGAATAAAGACGGAAAATTTGTGGTGTTTGCCGGTATAGAATACCAGTCCAGAAGAGGGCACACAAATGTTATTTATCTAAATAACAATGAGGCCTATTGTAATAATTCAATTTTAGAAGTCACTGAACTCTGGAAGTTATATAAAGGAAAAGATGTTATTACTATGCCGCACTTCCATGCTGACTGGGGCAAAGAAGAAACCTGGCAGTGGCACGATGAAGAGTTGGAACGCCTGGTAGAAGTAAGTTCCTGTCACGGCAGGTATGAGTTTTTAGGAAACCAGCCCCGCCATCCTAAACGGATGAAGAACGAATTTTATACAGTCCAGTACCAACTGGCACAAGGGAAAAAATTAGGCATCTATTGCGGCAGTGACGACCATATGGGCCAACCGGGCAACCATCATTTAACCGCTGTAATTGCGAAAGATAAAAGTAAGAAAGCGGTATTTGAAGCATTGCGAAACAGGCATTGTTACGGAGTAACCCACCACAGAATATTCCTTGATTTTAAACTAAACGGGCATATTATGGGAGATGTTATCAGCAGCGTTTCAGAGAAAACTGATGTGCGCAATATTGAAGTAGAAGTTGCGGGAAGCGGCAGAATATTAAGCATAGCCTTGATAAAGAACAACAAGGAAATACACGTGCTCTATAACCAGCCGCATTACGCGAAGTTTAGTTTTACCGATAAAGAGAAAGAAAAAGACACTGATTATTATTATGTGCGCGTCATTCAGGAAAATAATGAAATGGCGTGGTCCAGCCCAATTTGGGTGGAATAAAAACGCCGATTAGCCCAGAAAATACTACGCAGATTGGCGCAGACAAATAAAAACATAAAATAAGTATTCTTCGAACGAAGCAAAGCGTAGTTGAGAAGATATGAAAAAATATTAGGTGAATTCGCTGTCATTTGTATAATCTGGAATTTTTGGGGATTTTAATGGAAAAAGAAATTGGTTTTGGGATTATCGGCTGCGGGACCATTGCTTCCTGGCATATAAACGGAATTGAAAATACCAAAGGTGCAAAGTTAGTTGCCGTGTGCGACAGATCAGAAGATAAAGCAAAAAAAACCGCCTCTGAAAAAAATGTTGATTATTATACTGGCCTTGGTGAAATGCTTAAACGTAAAGATTTGGATGTAGTTTGTATTTGCACCCCTTCTTCGCTTCACACGGAACAGGCCATAGCAGCTGCACAAGCAGGGAAACACGTAATTACTGAAAAACCTATGGCAATTACTTTAGAAAAAGCAAACCGGATGATTGATGTCTGCAAAAAAAATAAAGTGAAATTAAGTTGTGTATTTCAGCTTCGTTTTACAGAGCCTTACGCAAAAATAAAAAAAGTAATTGACAGCGGAGAATTAGGAAAATTAACTCTGGGAGACTGCTATCTGAAATATTACCGCAGCCAGGCTTATTATGATTCTGCCGGCTGGCGCGGTACCTGGGAATTTGACGGCGGCGGAGCCCTGATGAACCAGGGCATACACATGATAGATTTACTGCAATGGTATATGGGCCCGGTGGAAAGTGTTTTTGGCCATTGTAAAACATTGGCGCGTAAAATAGAAGTTGAAGATACGGCGGCTGCGGTAATTAAGTTTAAAAACGGCGCCATAGGAGTTATTGAAGGAACTACTTCGGTTTTCCCTTCCAATATTCCTCACCGGCTGGAACTGCACGGCGACCGCGGTTCAATAATGTTTTCAGGTTCCGGCCTGGCGCGCTGGGAAGTAGAAGGCCCTGACGGAAAGGTTATAGATAAACTGCAGGATACAGCCAAAGAAACCCAGAAAGCTATTACTAAGCCTACGGATATCAGCTGGGAAGGCCACCAACAAGTTATTGGGGACATGGTGTCAGCAATAAAAGAAAATCGTGAGCCTGTAGTAACCGGTGAAGATGGAAAAAAGGCGCTGGAAATTATTTTGGCCATATATGAATCTTCAAAAACCGGAAAAGAAATTAAATTACCGTGATATAAGAGGCAGGTAAATATAAACATGAAAAATAACATTAAAAAAATGGACAAAAATATGGCGCTGCAAAAAACAAATACTAATCCTTTGAAATGGTATAACCCAAAAGAAAAACCATTCCGTATTTCCGGGTTAGCCTGGTTTGACAAAGATAAACTTTATCAGAGGCTTCCGGTTAAACCCTCACACCAGGTTCCCAAGATAGTCAGCTATTTAGCGGGCATGCCTGCCGGAGCGCAACTAAGTTTTAAGACAAATTCAAAGCGCCTGGCAATCAGGGTTAAATTAGAGGAACTGGAATGGATGGAACACATGACTGTTACTGGTCAGGGCGGATTTGATTGTTACTTAGGCAATCCGGGCAGGCAAAAATATGTAAGTACCGCAAGATTCGGATTTAAAACAGATTATGAATTTACTTTTTTTGAATTTGATGAACCGGAAATGCGCAGTGTAACCCTTAATTTTCCGTTGTATCAGGGCGTAAAGAGTATTGAGATCGGGCTTAATGAAAACGCTAAAATATTGAGCGCAGAATCCCGCATAAGCAATAAACGGATTATATTTTACGGGACCTCTATAACACAGGGCGGATGCGCTTCCAGGCCCGGCATGGCTTATACAAATATTTTAAGCAGGAGATTTAATTATGAGTTTATTAATCTTGGTTTTTCAGGCAATGGCAAAGGTGAACCGGAACTTGCCAGGATTATTACGGAGATAAAAAATCCCGGATGTTTTGTTCTTGATTACGAGGCAAATTGCGTAAGCACTGAGAATTATAAAGTCACATTGCCGAATTTTATTAAAATATTGAGAGAAAAGCACCCATTAATTCCAATTATTCTTATTTCCCAGATTCCTGTTGCAAAGGATTATTTTGAAGCCCGGCGGTTGAATAGTAAAATTGAACGAAGAAAGTTTTCTGTAAAATTAATAAAAAAGCTTAAAAAAGCCGGAGATAAAAATATTTATTTTATTGACGGCTCAAAATTTTTCGGGAAATACACCGATGAGTGCACGGTTGACGGGGTGCATCCTACCGACCTTGGATTTATGAAAATGGCAGATGCCCTGACACCTGTATTTAAAAAACTTATTAAGAACAATAAATTATTTCGTAAATAGGATGGTGAAAAATGAAAGTTTATGTTATGGTAGATTTTGAGGGAGCAACAGGATTTCATGAATGGGATAACTGTATGTCGGTTGATCCGCTGGTTGTGGAAAAAAGAAACCGTTTAAGAAAAATACTAACCGGTGAAGTTAATGCGGCTGTTGAAGGGTTATATGCGGCAGGCGCTGCGGAGATAGTTATCTGGGATTCGCACGGGCCTTTTAATAATTGTGACAATTTGTATTATGAAGAACTTAATAAGGAAGTGTGGCTGATAGTGGGCTGGAAAGGCCTGCCGGAATTTTTCCCTTTACTGGATGATAGTTTCAGCGCTGGTGTTTATATAGGCGGTCATGCGATGAAAGGTACTCCTAATGCAGTGACACCGCATACCTGCAATGAACTTAACGGTATGAAACTTGGCGAGGTGGGAATGTTTGCTGCTATGTGCGGATGGCATAAAGTTCCTATGATATTTATAAGCGGAGACAGTACAACCATAGAAGAGGTTAAACAGGTTGTTCCTGATGTCCGGTATGCTATTACAAAAGAATCGTTCGGCCCGTATGCTATAAAAACGCGGATGCCTAAAAAAAGCCAGGAACTTATCCGTATTGAAACTGAAAAAGCATTGAAAAACGTAAAAAATATTAAGCCTTTTGTCATTAAACCGCCTTTTGTTTATAAGCTTGGAAAAAATGAGGTTAAAGGTGATAATTTGAGAAAAGTGCATTTTGATGCACTGGTGGGCTGGACACAATTTGGTACGCAGGAGGTGGAGCCGGAGTTGGGTAGATACGATAAAAAACTTAATGAATGGTTAAAAGAAAAATCATTCCTCGGCCCGGATCATGTATAAAGTTGATTTCAGATTTGAAATTTTGAGTAGGACGAAACTCCGAAATTCTTACAGCTTAATTCCGGAGAAAAATTAAAGGGGAATTACAATGGCTCAGTGGGAAAATTTGACGGAAAAAGATTTTGGGAAAGAACTGGTAAAATCACAAAAAGTTTGTGTCCTGCCTATAGCTGTAATGGAAAGGCATGGGGACCATCTGCCTTTGGGAACTGATGTATTTTTTAACCACAAAATTGCCTGCCTGGCGGCAGAAATTGAAAAAGCTGTTGTTTTTCCAATGTATTATTTTACGCAGATTTTGGAAGGAAAGCATAAATTGGGAACAATAGCATTAAGTGCAAATCTTGTGCTTGAATTGCTTGAAAGTGTTTGTGATGAAATAGGAAGGAATGGGTTTAAAAAAATTATAATTTTAAACGGCCACGGAGGCAACCCTTCATTTGTTTCATTTTTTATCCAGAGCCTGCTGAACAAGAAAAAAGATTATATGGTTTATTACCCGAAAGAATCCTGGAAAGTTTGCTGGGAAAAATTCAAAAACCCTAAATTAGCAGATAATCACGGGGGGCATCTGGAAACAAGTATATTACTTGCTGTATGCAGGGATTTAGTTAAAATGGAAGATGTGCAAAAGCCTGCCGTGTGTTTAAACAGGTTAAAACATTTAGGCGATATTGCTACACCGGTCAGCTGGTATGCAGATTATCCTGACCATTATGCCGGTGATGCTTCAAAATCTGATATAAATATGGGTAAAAAAATGCTGGAAGAATCTGTTAAATATACAGCCAAAGTTATAAAAATTGTAAAACAGGATAAGGTTGCAGAAAAACTATATAATGAATTTTTTAACAGGAGTAAAAGATGAAATACGGAAGTTTCAGCAAAGATTATATGGAATATGTAATAACTACGCCTGATACACCCAGAGACTGGGATAACCATATGTCTAATGACGAATATGGCATGAGAATTAATCAGATTGGCGAAGGTTACAGCCTTCTGCCGGACGCAGATGGAAACAAAGTAACCTATTACCATCCTGATACTCATGAGGGGAAATATGTTTATGTAAGAGACAGGGATACAGAAAAATTCTGGTCTTCAAACTTTGCGCCGGTAAAAAAATCCTGTAAATATTTTGAATGCCGCCACGGCATAGGGTATACAACATTTAATACTGAAACAGAAAAAATACAGTCCTCCCTGACTTTGTTTGTTCCTCCTCAGGATCCTGTAGAACTATGGATTTATAAAGTTAAGAATACAGATACAAAAAAAAGAAAGTTATCTATATTTCCTTTTATTGAATGGCAGTTATCCCCTTTTATGGAACCCTGGGATAATTATGCCTGGTACACAAAATGCAATTATAATCAAACGGAAAAACTTATTGTTTGTTCTATCCGCAACCCCCGCATGATTGAAAAAATATATCAGGGGTTTGCAGGCATTGACTGCAAGTTTACTTCCTATGAATGTAAACGTTCAGGTTTTTTTGGTGGAAATACTGTCAGCAATCCGAAAGCAGTAATTAATGGAAAGTTATCAAAAAGCGCTGTAACCGGCGGTGAGCGCGCGGTAGGTATATTTCAGGTTGATTTGGAATTAAAACCCAACGAAGAAAAAACCATAAACCTGATTATGGGTTTTTCAAAAGATGCCCAAAAACGCAGCAGTTATGTAAAGAAATATTTAGGCGGCAATAAAACCGGAAAAGCGCTATTGGAAACTAAAAAATTCTGGCAGGTAATGATTGACCGCAACAAAATAACTACTCCGGATGAAAAATTTAATGCCATGTCAAACATATGGCTTAAATCCAACCTGCATACTTTAATCCGCATACTGAGAGAAGGTTATAAGGGTTCCCGGGATACTTTTCAGGACGTTATGGCCAACTGCCATCTTGACCGTAATATATCAAGAAAAAGGCTTCTGCAAATGTTATCCAAACAGTACCCTGACGGCAAATTAATAAGGCAGTGGTGTTTTTCTACCGGCAGGGACGATACACGCCTTTATAATGATATTCCTGTCTGGGCCATATTTGCCACAGCAAAGTACGTTAAAGAAACCGGTGATTTTAAAATATTAGATGAAAAACTTCCTTTTTATGAAAGCAGTGAATCAGGCAGTGTTTATGAACATAATAAAAGGGCCATGGAATTTTTGTTAAAAACAAGGGGTATCGGCGGGTTAATCAGGCCCAGCAAGGGTGACTGGGATGATTCGCTTGACGGTATAGACAGAAAAGGAAAAGGAATAAGTATCTGGCTTTCACAGGCCGCCTGCACAGCACTTCTTGAAATGATGGAAATGGCAAAATTAAAAGGTGAAAAGAATTTAGTTGAAAAATACAAAAAAGCATACGAAGATTTAAAAAACAAAATAAATAAATCCTGCTGGGACGGCCAGTGGTATATCCGTGCAATTTCAGATAACGGTACAGTGCTCGGTTCAAAAAAATGCAATGAAGGAAAAGTTTTTCTTCTGCCCCAGGCCTGGGCTATTATTTCAGGAACAGCTGATGAACCCAGAGCCAAAACCTGTCTGGATTCTGTTGAAAAAAATCTTCAGACAAAATACGGGCCGTTACTGTTTACTCCTGCATATCAGAGCTACAATGAAAATATAGGAAGACTGAGCATTATACCAATAGCTTTCGGTGAAAACGGAAATATTTATATTCACGCTGTGTTTTTCTATATAATGGCAAACCTGAAATACGGCCGTCCGGATATTGCCTATGACTGCTTAAAGAAAGTTTCACCCTGGTTTGAACTGCATGACCAAAAAATCACCAAAGAGCCGCCTTATTCATTATCGAACTGTTATACCGGCCCGGAAAACAAAGAAAAATTCGGTGAAACCTACTGCAGTTGGTTTAGTTCAAGCTGCAGCTGGTCATACTTCATTGTCCTGGAGTGGTTTTTAGGTATACGTGCAGAGTACGATGGTTTAAGAGTTGACCCCTGCCTGCCTTCTGTTTGGAAAAAAGCAAGCGTTATAAGGCATTTCAGGAAAGATATTTATGAAATTGATATTAAGGATAATTCAAAAGGGCAGAAAAAACAAATTGAAATTGAAGTTGACAGTAAGATAATCCAGGGAAACCTTATAAAGCCTTTTAACGACGGAAAAAGGCACAAAGTACAGGTGCATATTAAATAATGAAAAAGTATAAAAACATTTTATTGATTTCAACAGATCAGCACAGGGCAGATGCAGCAGGTATTTACGGCAACCCTGTTATTAAAACACCCAATATTGACAGGTTAGGAAAAGAAGGGGTTGTTTTTACCAATGCTTTTACTTGTGCGCCAGTCTGCGGGCCGTCCAGAACCAGCATTTTAACCGGCTGTTACCCGCACACGCACAGGTCCAACAATAACGATTTGCCTATTGCAAAAGGCCAGGTAACTTTAATTGATTTATTAAACAAAGAAGGATACCTGACAGCTGCTGTAGGTAAAATGCATTTTGCGCCGCCGGAAGCTGCTTACGGGTTAAAATATAAAGTTTTAACAGAAGAAGGCAGATTACCTGCAGACAAAGATGCATTTCAGAAATTTCTAAAGAAAAATGGTTTTGGCGGGAAAGAAAGAAAATGGGACTGGAATACATATCATAAAGATTTTCAGGCCGTTACATCACCCCTGCCGGAAGAATGTTTTGACAGCACTTTTATCGGCAACGAGGCGGTTGATTTTATTAAAAAGAAAGGAAATAATAAATTCTTTTTATGGGCTTCTTTTGTAGGCCCTCACCTGCCGTTTGTAGCACCCAAGCCGTTTGATGTTATGTATGACCCCAAAAAAGTACCGATGCCTCATTATCACAAAAAAGAACCCGGCTCAAAAACGCAGCTGCAGAAAGATATTTATAAAAGATTCGGGTTTAATAAACTCAATGAAAGAATAATAAGAAAAGTAACGGCTTATTACTATGGCCAGATTTCACTGATAGATAAAAATATCGGGAAAATAGTAAGACAGCTTGAAGAACAGAACCTTTTAAAAAATACTCTGATAATTTTTACCAGTGATCACGGTGAAATGCTGGGCGACCATAAAATGTTATGGAAAGGCCCTTACATGTATGACGGGATAGTAAAGATTCCGTTTATCTGCAGAATGCCCGGGACGAAACATAAAAAAGTTAATGCCATGATTTCAAATGTGGACATATTGCCTACAATAATGGAATATCTGGGTTTGCCGGTGCCTGAGTTTGTGCAGGGGAAAGGCCTGTCAGGTTTAGTCAAACACGGCCGGCAGGAAGATTGGCGCGAAGCGGTATTCAGTGAGCTTGGCAAAAGCATAAAAATGATACGGACTAAAGACTGGAAATATGTTTATTATTACAATGAACCAATCAGAGAATTATATAATCTGCGCAAAGACCCTTATGAATATCATAACCTGGCTTACAAAAAAGGTTATGGAAAAAAATGCAGGGAAATGGAAAATAAATTACTTGCCTGGATGATAGATACAGAAAACAAGCCCGTAAAAAGAGGCTATAAAATAAAAAGAACCTTCCAGGATAAATTTAAAACCCTTTACTACGATAAAATCCAAAAATAATACGAACAGAAGAGAGGAATTTTTAAATGAACTCAGACATTAAGGTATTGGAAATCAAAGCTTATTTTAGTTTAGAGCTGGCGCGCTATCCCCTAAAGTTCGGCGCAGTAACCATGGACAGGATAACTTATGCCCAGATTAAAGTAAAAGTTCAAAACAAAGCCGGCAATACTGCCTACGGCTACGGCAGTATATTTTTATCGGACGTCTGGGCTTTTCCTACTTTTGCCATAAGCCATGAAGAAAAAGACAAAGCCATGTCCGAAATAACCCGCAGGTTCTCTAAAATGGTTTTGGATTATAAGGAATTCGCGCACCCTGTTGAAATTTTCATGGACTTGGAAGAAGATTTAAAAAAACTTACGAAAGATATATCAAAAGAATTTAATTTCAAGGAAGAAATGCCGTTTTTAGCCGGGCTTGTGTCAGCATCGCCCATAGATGCGGCCTTGCATGATGCTTTCGGAAATGTAAATAATATTTCAACTTATGACGGCTATTCAAAAGATTTTATGAAACACGATATTTCCAGGTGGCTTGGCAATAGTTTTAAAGGAAAATATATAAGCGATTACATAAAAAAGAGTTACGGCGAAAAAATTCCTGTGTTCCATTTGGTGGGTGGTTTAGATAAATTGCTGGAATCGGAAATTGACAGCAAGGACCCAAAAGACGGGTTGCCTGTTTCGCTTGAAAAATGGGCAGAAGCGGATGGTTTGTTCTGCTTGAAAGTAAAACTCAGGGGCAAGGATTTGCAGTGGGATGTTGATCGCTTTGTGGATGTTGTCAAAGTTACGCATAAATCAAATAAGGAAGCAAAAGAATTTTTCTTTACCGTAGATACCAACGAGCAGTGCGAGACACCCCAATACATGATAGATTTCTGCATGAAGGTAAAAGAAAAATATCCTCTGGCTTTGGAAGAAATGCTTTACATAGAACAACCTACGGAGAGAGATTTAAGGCTGCATAAATATGATATGAGTAAATTATCAAAAATTAAACCGGTTATGATAGACGAAAGCCTGATTTCTTTTGAAGATTTTGACCTGGCCATGGATCTGGGCTGGAGCGGTGTTGCATTAAAGGTATGCAAATGCCATTCTTCCGCTTTATTATTCATGGCAAAAGCGGATGAAGCAAAAATAAAATATACTGTTCAGGACTTAACTAATCCAGGGATAGCGTTACTGCAGTCCGCAGGGTTTGCATCCAGGATAAATACAATTAAAGGAGTTGAAGCAAACGCTCACCAGTTCTATCCGAACACCTCTCTGCCGGAAGCAAAAGTACACCCGGGAGTTTTTAAAAGAGAAAAAGGTTGTCTGAACCTGACAACTTTAAAAGGCAGCGGGTTTGGATACCAGATGGATAAAATAAACCGCAAATTTGAATAAGAGGGAAATGAAATGGAACTAATTGTTTTTACAAAACATTTTAAAGGACAGAGCATTGAAGAAACCATTGAAGCTATCAAAAAAGCAGGCGCAACCGGAGCGGACCTTTGCGTAAGGCCCGGTTATTATGTAACACCAGAAAATATTTCTGAAAAACTGCCTGAGGTTGTGAAGGTTTTCAAGGAAGCAGGACTTTCAATCCCGATGATTACCACTCCCACGCTTTTTGTTTCTCCGGGTGACCCGGCGATGGAAAAAGTGCTGGTGGCCTGTGGAAAATCAGGAATAAGGCTGATAAAGCTGGGTTACTGGTTCATGGACAAAGAAGGTTATTGGCCTACGGTTGACAGGGTCCGCAAAGAACTGGAAAAGCTTGTTAAACTTGCACGGAAACATAATGTAAAAATATGTATTCATAATCATTCTGAAAGTTCCATGGGCCTTAATTCGTGCAGTGTTATGAACCTGGTAAAAGGTTTCGACCCGAAATGTGTGGGTGTTATCCTTGACCCTGGGCATCTCTCAATAGTAGGCGAGCCGCTTCCCATGGCATTCAGCATTGTAAAAGAGTATATTTCCATAGTTGCAGTAAAAGATGTTACCAGGGAAAAGTACAAAGATGAAAATGGATTGGATAAATGGAGAATCAAACCGGTGCCCCTGCGTGAAGGTTTTGTGGATTTGCACGATTTGGCAGTTTTATTAAATGAAACAAAATTTTCAGGGCCCATTTCCATGCACAGCGAATACAATCTCCCCCTGGAAGCCCTGATAGCCCAGACAAAAACCGATATCGAATATTTCAAAAACCTGATGGAAAAAGCAGGATAAACTGTAACATTTTTACGGTTTGCACGTCTTAAGAAGGCAACGGGGCCTTGATGGTACAGGAAGATTCTAAACTTTTAGAAGAATTTTTAAAGGGTGATGAACAGGCTTTTGAATCATTGGTATGTAAGTATAAAACGGTGGTTTATGGCACTATTCATTCCATTGTGGGAAATATCCAGGACGCGGAAGACGTTTCACAGGAAGTATTTTTAAATATTTACAAAACCCTGAATTCTTTCCGTGGGCAGTCTTCATTATCCAGCTGGATTTACAGGATAGCTGTTAATAAAAGCATCGATAATGTCAGGAAAAAGAAAAATAAGGCAATATCCCTTGAAACTGAGCTTGATAATGATGAAAAACTGAAATTATTGGATGTTTTATCAAGCAAAGAAGACAGCGATCTGGTGGTTTTAGAAAAAACGGAATTTCAAAAAACAGTAAGTAAAGTAATGAATTCTTTGCCGGAAAAGTTCCGGGTAATTTTAACATTAAAAGAACTGGAAGGATTGAGCTATGATGAAATTTCAAAAATTATGAATATTTCCGTTAATAAAGTCAAAGTTTGGCTGTTCAGGGCCAGGAAAAAATTAAAAAAAGATTTAGCTTTGTCTGATTAAAAGGGGGAAACAAGCCGTGGCTTGCAACGAACTATTATTGTCTTCATATATTGACAAAGAGCTGTCTCCGGTTGAAGAAAGGAAATTAACCGGGCACTTAAAAGAATGCGCGAGCTGCAGAAAAGAGCTGGGTTGTTTATTGCAAACAAGGAAATTATTTGCATTGAAGGAAAGAAAGAATCCTGATGAGTATTTTGAAACAAGAATACTTGCCGGTATAAGAGCGAAACTGAAAGAAGAACAACAGCTTGCAGGCAGGCCGTTTTACGGGAAATTCATGCCTGTAACCATACCCGTAGCTGTAGTTTTGGTTCTTTTTGTGTTTGGGGTGATGAATCAAAAAACAAAACAGGGGCCGGTTAATGTTCAAAGTGATATAAACAACGTGATGAAACTCAATGTAGACAAAGTTATAGATCAAGATTTTGATAAGGAGCTTATTGATTTGTATTACAATTCGTTTGGCCAGGAGATATTGAAATGAAAAGCATATGGAAAGTTCTTATAATAATAAGCTTGACAGTGAATTTGTTTGCAATCCTGTTTATTAGTTCAGAAGCAAGCAAAAACGAACCTGCAAATAGCGATATTGAAGCCCTGAGGCAGGAAAAAAGCGGTAAAAGTATTGATAATTTCGCGAAAAACTTAGGTTTGACTGAAATGCAAAAGAAAGAAGCGGCTAAAATTATGGAAGAAGGCTGGGGAAAGGTAAGTGAAGAAAAGCAGAAGATGAGAGACAGGGTTTATCAAATTGTGCTGGAGATGCATAAAAAAATTGCAAAATTGCTTACACCGGAACAATTGGAAAAATTTAAAACAACTTCAAAAAAATTTGAACAAATTGTTAAAGAAAAAGAAAAAAAATAAGGTGTAACATTTTGGATACTCATGCGTCTAAACAGCAGAAGCCGATTCTGCTGTTTTTTTTTTAAGCATTCGCGAAGACGTTTGCGCAAAAAGAGGTAAAACAATGAACAAAACCCATTTTTTTTACAAGTCCGGCATTTGCAGTTTACTAATTATTGGAGCCTGGTTTTCCGGTGTTTCAAATGCGCAAATGGCTGAAGGGTTTGTAATTGCGCACCCGCATTATGATGTGGGCTACGCCAAAGACTATCTTACCTGCATGCAGTATTCCCGCGATCAAATAAGGACAAATATGCAGTTAATAGAAGGCGGAGAAACCAGAACGGTCTATAATCACGGCAACATCCTCAATGTCAAAGATTTCACTGTAAAAGAACCTCAATATACAAGCAATGTGACTAATTTACTTGCGCAAAAAAAGATGGATTTTCCGGCAAACTGGACCGGGGCATTTGTAAACGGCCATTCCGGGGAATATTTAGTAAGAACGGTTCTTTTTTCAGTCCGCTATCTTGAAGATACATTGAATTACCGGACTAACTGGTACCAGTTAAATGATACCCCGTCTTTTACGCCGCAGTTGCCGCAGGTACTTGCAAAAAGCGGAGTAAATTTTATCATAATACACTGGGGATACGGATGCCCCTCCCAGGTTGATACTTATTCAAAACGTATTTTCCGCATGGTGGGGCTTGATGGTACGGGAATAATTGGTTATGCCGGCGCGGACAGATATTCTTTTAATTTAAATATAACTCCCGACGCAGCAGAGTCCGCATTAGGCGTGTGTTTTACCCAGGCGGGCGGTGATTATGGAGTTACTTCAAGCGCGATAGTAGCCCGGGCTAATGATATAGCCACCTGGAATACGGCAAACAGCGCCTCCCAGAACCGTTTATGGCAGATGCGCCCGTGTTCTGAATTAGCGGATACGGTCAATAGTAAAATTACGGCAGGAGTTTATAACCCGGTAGCATTTAGTTCATACGGCATACCCTGGAGAGGGCGTATTAAAAAAAAGGAAAGACAAAAATTTTGGTCCAACTATACAGCCAACCGGCTTCCAATAATAGAAAAAGTTTCGGTTCTTCTGGATATGAAAGGGATATATTCTTATCCCCAGACAGAAATAAATTCCATATGGGAACGTATTTTATGGATGGAGGAACACAACGGCGGATTAGCTGTAGATTCTGAAGGCCTTACCACAGACGGGCGCAAGGACCTTGATGCTAAGGCAGGGTATGATTCAACTAACCAGCTTTTGAACGGGCAGATGGAATTATTAACCTCAAAAATCCAGAGGTCAAGAGCCAGCACGGCGGTAACTGTGTTCAATGCGCTCAACTGGACAAGAACAGACGCGGTAATAATAACAGTCCCTAAAAACGGAGTAACAACCCCGATGGTTGTAGATAAAGACGGAACCCGGGTTCTTACACAAACTCTTTCTTCTTCATCAACCGGATTTACGTTACTATTTGAGGCAAAAAATGTCCCTTCAATGGGATACAAAACTTTTTATGTGGAAGAAGAAAGCGGAGCTGCCCCTTCCAGCGACCTTAGCGCGGCCGCGGGCCAGATAGAAAATACGTATTACAGGGTAAACTACGCGGGAAATACAATAACATCCGTATATGACAAAACCAATTCTAAAGAAATGATGGAAAGCGGTTCGTTTGAATTTGGCGCGGGTATTTCTTCAAGCCTTTTGGAAGACGGCTCATTGAGAAAAAAAGTGCGTATAATCCGCAGCAGCGGCACGGTTGAGATTTCTTTATGCGCCTATACTGACAGGGTAGATTTATGGGCAACCGCGAATCAGCTAAATCAGTCTTTTCCGATACATTACAACATAACTACTCCGGAACTTCAGGCAGGCATCCAGTATGGAAGCACTCCTGTCTCTGATGATATGAGCTGGAGATTTCATACGGACGCCGGGGCAAAATTTTCACAGCGCTCGGCCGCAAACACTTTTGTTTATGAATCTACGGACCAGGACGACATGTTCCACCATCTTGGTAAATACTGGATACCGTCCAAATGGTGGGATGTTAAAAAAGCGGATAATAGTTATGGAATAACTACCGCTTACGCGGATTCGCACACGGAAATTCTTATAGGTTCCAGCGCGGGGATTTTTACCGGTGATGAAGCGGATGTTTATTTAATATTTTCGTATAAAGGGATAGGGGGCGAAGATATAAGTAGCCGGCCTGAGTTTAATTTTTCTTTTCGCGGCCATACCGGCAACTGGTCTACAACCAACGCGCCCCGGTTAGGCTGGGAAATGTCCACCCCGCTGGTAGCAGGGACAGCGGCTACAAGCAATCCTACATTGCCTGAAGAAGAAAGTTTATTGACAGTCCCGGATAATAATGTAATAGTTTCAGTATTAAAAAAATGCGAGAGAAGTTCCGGTTATGTGTTGCGTTATTTTGAAACTCTTGACCAGGATGTATCTGCGGACATAACCTTTGATTCATTTTTCCCCGTAGTGGGTGCCCAAAGAGCAAACCTGATAGAAGAATCATCAACCACGATAGCAATTACAGCCGGCAATATAACTGTCCCGACATTAAGCCAGGGTATAGAAACAGTGTTATTATCAATGTCATCTGATAGCACGCCGCCTAATGCGCCCGCAAATCTTACCAATCCAACAAAAACCCAGACAACTTTATCATTAGTATGGGCCGCAAGTACGCAAGCAGGCGATGGTGATTATGCAAGTTATTACAGGGTATACAGGAATTCCGTGCAGATAAGTACAGCAACAGGTGTCAGTTATGTTGATAGCGCATTGACAGCGGGAACCACTTACAGTTATGGAATTTATGCGGTAGATGATTCAAATAATGTAAGCGTTTCTTCGTCCGCAGGAAGTTTTTGCACATCAGCAAGCACAGGAACTCCTCCCCCGGTATTAGACACCACTCCGCCGAATGCACCGGCAAATTTAGGCAGTTCTGCTCAGACCGAAACCAGCATAACAATATACTGGACTGCTTCCGCGAAAGCCAGCGACAACGATTATGCAAGATATTATAAAATTTCAAGGGATTCGGTTCAGATAAGCACCACTTCAAACACAACATTTACAGATACTGGATTAATCGCAAATACCACATATAATTATTCTATTTATGCGGTAGATGATTCAAGCAATGCTAGCACTACTGCGGCAACAGGAAGTTTTTCTACATTGTCTTCGGGAGGCGATATTATCCCGCCGTCACTGGTTTCTGTAACGGCAATAAGTTCAGGGGCAATAAATGTAGAATTCAGCGAGCCGGTGGATGAAGTATCAGCGGAAACAATCGGTAATTACAGCATAGATAATTCAATAACAATAACAAGCGCAGTATTGGGCGCGGATTTAAAAACAGTAACATTTGCCACAAGCGAGCACAGCGCCGGAATAACTTACACAATAACGATAAACGGTATCCAGGATAAAGCCGGCACACCCAACACAATAGCGGCAAACAGCCATTTAAGTTATATGTTCGGGGATACAACTCCTCCGTCAAAAGTAACTCAAATCAGCACAAAAGATTATATTGCGGACGTTGGGGATAAAATAATAGTCAGCTGGACGAAAGTTGCTGACGCAGATGTTTCAGGTTACAAAATATATTACGCTTACACGCAGTTCACCAGTACTATGGAAGCTACGTATTTTAGCGGTTCGCCGTTAACAAATGCGACTGTATCTTCCTGCGCGGTTACCGGGCTGGATAATACGCACGATTATTATTTTGCGGTAGTGGCTGTAGATTTATCAGGGAATATTGACCCTGTGTTGTTAAGCACCGGGCCCATAAAAGCAACAAATAATAGAGTTGGTACAGGAAATTATGAAATAGTATCAGGATTTAACTCAAAACTAAAAGTCATAGTCCCCGCAGGGACCAACAACGGGGTGTATATAGACATATCAGTGCCGGGTTCAGATAAAACAGCAAAAATTAATTCAGCAAACACAACGGCGTTAAGTGATACAAAAATTGTTGCTGCAACTGTCAATCAGTTGTCGGATACCTGTACGGAATTCAAAGCGAAATTAAGTTTATTGTCGGAAGTTACAATAGTTATACCCTATACGGCAATGATAACAGGTGAAACGGAAGACGGATTGAAAATTTATACGTTAAATGAAACAACCAACGAGTGGGAACTGGTAAGCGGAAATCAAACAATAGATAAAGTAAACAATACAGTATCAGCGATAACTTCGCATTTCAGCGTGTTTAGAATATTGGGAACTGTATTATCAGCGGATAAGCTCACAAATGTGCGGGTATACCCTAATCCGTTCAAACCCAATGACAACAAACCTCAAACCGGTGACTGGGATACCGGGATAATCTTTGACGGATTAACAAATAATTCAACAATAAAGATTTATACAATGTCAGGAGAACTTGTAAACACGCTTGAAGAAACAGACAATGACGGGAAATACCAGTGGGATGTAAAAAATAAAGAGAAAGAAAAACTTTCCAGCGGAACCTATATCTACAGAATCACCAATTCTTCCGGAGAAAAGATAACCGGGAAAATCGGAATAGTGAGGTAGGTATAAAAAATTCAGGAGGTGTACTTAAATGAAAAACAATAAAAGGAATTTAGTACCCGCGATGTTGTTATTTTGTCTGATGGAATTTTCAGGTGTTGTTTATTCCGCTGGTACTACGGGAGCGGATTTCTTAAATATTGGCGTGGGAGCGCGTCCAATAGCCATGGGAGGAGCGTACGCGGGTTTATCGGATGATATAAATGCCATGTACTGGAATCCAGCGGGATTGAATAATGTCAGCGGCAGGGAAATCAGTGGCAGTTACATCATGTGGCTGGAAGGAATCAGCAGCGGCCAGCTGGCGTTTGCCCAGAAACAGTCCAACGGGAATGTGATAGGAATCGGGGTGGACTATTTAACCAGCGGTACAATAGAACAGACAGAAATAGACACAAACAGTAGTTATGTAGCGACAGGAAAAACCTTCAGCAGTAACGATATGATGGCAAATGTAAGTTTAGCTAGATCGATAGGCAGTGATACAGTAGGAGGGGTAAGCTTAAAGCTCATTCAGTGCAAGATAGAAAACGAATCAGCCAGCAGTTACGCGGGAGATGTAGGCATATTAACTGATTTGATAAACTATGACCTTCCTTTAATGTTAGGCATATCTGTACAGAACCTGGGTTCGGGAATAAAGTACACACAGGATACTGAAACCCTTCCTATGACTTACCGGGTTGGTTTATCGTACATATACATGGTTGCTAAATCCGAAGACAAAATAAATTTAGCTTTTGATGTAAGCAAGGCGGGAAGCAATGATATGGACCTGCATTTGGGAGCGGAATATATGATGGGCAAATCAATAGCGCTTAGAGCCGGGTATAAGAAATCCGGAGGCAGTGAAAGTTTAACCAGTTTATCCGGCGGGTTCGGATATATAGATAAAAGCGGAATAGGCCTGGATTATGCGTGGGTGCCCTATGGGGATTTAGGCGTAGCGCATAGGATTTCAATAACGAATAGATTTTAATTTGAAAATAAAAAATGAAAAATAACTTCCTTTATTTTATTGCAGCAATAATATTATTCTCCGTGCCTGGATTATACGCGAAAGAATGGACTATTCTTGTATATATGAACGGGGATAATGATGTAGAACCCCTGGCTATAAAAGACATCAACGCAATGGAAAGGGGCATTAATCCAAGTTTAATGAACGTAGTTGTTCAGTTAGACCGCGCGCCCGGCTATGACAGTTCAAACGGAGATTGGCAGAATGTAAAAAGATTTGAGCTTGTGTCTGACACAAATAGCGATAATACCATAAGGTCAACCGAGATTGCGAACTTGGCGGAATTCCGGTCAGCCGATCCTGATAAACTTGCCGAGTTTGTAATTTGGGGCATGCAGAATTATCCCGCTAATAAGTATTGCGTGATAGTCTGGGGGCACGGGTATTCCTGGGTCGCATCGGTTGCAGCAGGAGCTATGAACTGGCCTCCTTACTCTCCGGTTTCAAGTTTATCTATAAAAAAAGTCCCGGGTTCGAAAAGTATTGAAGAGCTTCTCTATGAAGGGCCGGGCCTAATGGGTTTCTGCGGCCCTGATGTAACAAATCAGCCGGCTGATAATTTATACGGCCCGGAACAAATCGGTGTTTCTGACGGCGAATTAGCTTCAGCTATGCAGTCCATTAAAACACAGCTTGGAAGGAAAATTGATCTGTTAATTTTCATGAACTGCCGGATGGGCCAGGTGGAAGTGTTTGATGAGGCCTCGGAGTACAGCGATGTTGTTGTGGGTGGCGAAGGAAGTATTCCTAATTTTGAAAATTCCGCAAGGGATAATTTGCAGTGGCTATCGGCGAATCCCACAGCTACGGCGCAACAGCTTGGGGCCTCCTGGACCGATAAATATATTTCTTATTTTGCCGCAGGGAGTGCATATTCCTGTACAGTCAACTTGAATGAGGATTATACGCAGCTTTTGGATGCTATAAATTTGTTCGCCCAGGAATTAATTAATGCAGGAGGAAAAACCAGGGCCGAAATTATCCAGGCAAGAACCAATTGCGCTTATCTCAATGATGCTGCGGATACCGGGCTAATCTACAAAAAAGAAACAGTTGATCTATACGATTTCTGCGAAAAGATAATAGCGCAAACAGCTCTGCCGTCAGCTGTACGCAATGCGGCGCAGGGTGTAATTAATGCTTTCGGGCCGTGTGTTTTGGCAGAGGGGCATGTCAGCGTTGTCGGCACTCCAAACTATATTGTGCGCTGGCAGTCTTTACATGGATTAGGAATTTTCTATCCAAGAACAGATTATATCAATACCATGAATGAATATGCGGGACTGCATTTCGCCCAAAACAATGCCTGGTATGCATTTATCACAGGCGCTACCGGTGATTCGTCTCCTCCAAACCCGCCAACTAACCTAATCAGCCCAAACAGGACACAAGCAAGCATCGGCTTGAGTTGGACTGCCTCAACTCAGGCAGGTGACGGAGATTATGCAAGTTTTTATAGAGTATACCGCAATTCAATATTAATAAGCACGGCGGCCGGAACAAGTTATACTGATTCGGGATTAGCAGCAGGCACAACATACAATTACGGGATCTATGCAATAGATGATTCAAACAATGTAAGTGTATCGTCGGCAGCAGGAAATTTTTATACTTCTACCGGCAGTTCAATCACTTACACAATCAGCGGATACGTGAAAGATAATTCCAGTACAGCGATAAGCGGTACAGTGGTAAATTTAACCGGAGCGTTAACAGCCAACACCGGCACAAACGCTACCGGGTATTATCAGTTTACAAATTTATCCGGCGGAGGGAATTATACGGTAACACCCGCTTCAGCGGGCTGGACAATTTCCCCAACAAATAAAGTATATACTTCGCTTTCCGCTAATCAAAGTAACCAGAATTATTTTGGGTCAATAACGGCAGTAACCACCTGCACTATCAGCGGATATGTAAAGAATAACAGCAGCGCGGCGATTTCAGCAGTGACCGTGTATATAAACGGCAGTTCTCATTCCAGCGTGAGCACCAATGCATCAGGATTTTATCAGTTTAGCGGATTGGCTCTTGGCGGCAGCTACACTGTCACGCCAGCCAAAACAGGATATATAATCAGCCCTGTAAAAAAAGTTTATTCGTTGTTATCGGCAAACCAGGCCAATCAAAACTTTTTTGGCGCTGTAATTGCAGTAACCACTTACACTATCAGCGGGTATGTAAAGGACGCAAGCAGTATAGCGATAAACGGTATAGCGGTAAATTTAACCGGCAGTTTAACGGATAATACAAGAATAAACGCTTCCGGGTATTATCAGTTTACCGGGTTGGCGGCCGGGAATTATACAATAACTCCGTCGTCAACCGGCTGGGTTATATCCCCGGCGAATAAAGTATATACTTCACTTTCTGCTAATCAAGGTAATCAGAACTTTTTTGGAACCCGCGTTTGTAAAATCAGCGGGTATGCGCTGGATGATTTAAGCCTGGCAATATCCGCAGTGACAATGAATTTGACAGGAGCAGCTACACGGGCAATAACTACTGATGGCGACGGATACTATGAATTTACCGGTCTGGCCTACGGCACATATCAGTTAACACCGTCAAAAACGAACTGGACCTTCAATCCGGCAAATGTATCTTATTCTTCGCTTGATTCGGATCAAGACCAGAACTTCCTTGGAGTGACAACTGAATTAACTTATTCAATAAGTGGTACAGTTCGTGACGGGGCCAACGCGCCGTTACAGGGAGTAACAATAAGCCTGTCAGGAACAGCGGCAGCGTCTGCTAGAAGCAACAGTTCCGGAGTATACAGTTTTTATAATTTAAGCTCAGGCACTTATACAATAACGCCATTTTTAGAAAATGCTGTATTCAGTCCTGTAAATAAAATATACAGTTCACTGAATACAAATCAGCTAAACCAAAACTTTGCCGGCATAGTTACGCAGGCCTATTCAATCAGCGGGTATGTTACTAATGATTCAGGGTCCGGTTTGTCGGGCCTGCAATTAAATTTAATGGGTGTTTCTATTTCATCAGTCGTAACGGATAATTCCGGATATTATATATTTTCAGGTTTAACAGCAGGCAATTACACGATTACACCCGTCGCCGCGGAGTACACGTTTGACCCGGTAGAATTACTATTTAGTTCATTGGTTTCAAACCTCTCCGGCCAAAGCTTTACCGGGACAGCGTTTGTAAGCAGTTTGACGCCCGATGCAATAACGGACTTAAAAGCGCAACCCGGGATTAACGCGGGAGAAATAAAGCTAAGCTGGACAGCCCCGACGATTAATAATGTGCCAGGTTACGCGGACAGTTATGATTTGAGATATTTATTTATTACTGTGACAGATGTTGACTGGAATTTGGCGATTCCATATTTCGTGCCTCTTGCGCCGAAAATAAGCGGAGCAAAAGAAATTTTAACAATTACAGGATTAAATCCGGAAAAAACATACTATTTTGCGATAAAAGCTATAAAAGGAAGTAATAGGTCTTTAATTGTAAATACTGTCAGCGCAAAGCCCAGGGAAATTTTTTCTACAGTGTTGGATAATATAAAGGTATACCCAAATCCGTTTAAGCCCAATGATAACAAACCTGAGACCGGCGATTGGAACACGGGAATATTCTTTTACGGTTTGACAAATAATTCAACGATAAATATATACACGGTGTCGGGTGAACTTGTAATCATGCTTGAAGAAACGGATAATGACGGGAAATACCAGTGGGATGTAAAGAATAAAGAGAAAGAAAAACTTTCCAGCGGGAAGTATATTTATAGAATTACTGATTCTTCCGGAGCAAAGATAACGGGGAAAATAGGGGTGGTGAGATAATACCCTCTTAGCAAAATTTCCATTTTTGGAATTTTATATTTGGCAGTTTTGAGTAATTCTTTTCATTTAATTTTTTACCGATGAGTTTCAGGGGATTTTCAAAGCCCGCTTTCCATAAATCATTTTCACTCAGCAGATTAAGCGAAGACAGATAATCCATGCAGGGTATCATTGTACTGCTGGAGCCCGCCAGGTAACCGGTTCCCTTTAGGCTTAGCCTGCCGTTTTTTTCAATAAGAATATCTTTGCCCATCCAGCTATACTCACCGGGTTTCATCCCTGAAAGCGCTGCTGCATCACTGGTTACAATAAATCTATCAAGGGTTTTTGTTTTTAGCGCTACTTTTATAAATTCCGCCGGCAAATGGATTCCGTCAGTAATAAACATACCCCAAAGCGCGTCATTGGATAATTCCGCCCATAGCGGATTTAAGAACCTGTGTATGGAATTTTTTATGCCATTTCCCAGGTGAGTACAGCATTTTGCGCCTTTTGAACAAGCTTCCTTTATTGTTTTTGCATCTGCGTTGTGATGCCCGAGAGAAACAACAACTTTGCTGTTTTTTGCAATATATTGAATAAGCTTCATAGCGCCGTCAATTTCCGGAGCCAGGGTTATCATCACTATTTTGCCTTTGGCTAAATCATGCATTTTCTTGTATTTTTCAATACTTGGTTTTATTATGTGTTCTTTCGGGTGGGCACCTCTGGCGCCTTCTTCAGGTGAAATAAATGGCCCTTCTATATGAATTCCAAGAAGATGAGGTTTTAAATCGGGTTCTTCCATAGCTTTTGCAATTACGGGCAGGCAATGTTCATAAACTTTCATGGAATTTGTAACTACCGTAGGACAGTAAGCAATTGTGCCTTTTTTGACAAGTTCTTTTGTTATGTAGCGGATATCTTCTACAGTAATTGCAGTTGATGAAAAATTCTTGCCAAGATGGCCGTTTAACTGTAAATCTACAAATCCTTTTCTCACTTTGATACCTCCTGAGCAGGGCCCATTTCTTTTTTTATTGTTATTGCCAATTCTTTAAGAGCCGGAAGAGCGTGGGCATAAAATTGTTTCCAGCCCTCGCATAACCAGCTTAGTTTTTTTGGGTTATTATTTTCAAAAAGCCGGTGTTTAAGGCAGTCTCCGGCGCAAAATTTAATGTATGGGCATATTGCACAGGCATCATTCCATAAAAGTTTTTGTTTTCCAAAACTCAGGTATTTTTCGGAATTCATAAGTTCGTCCCAGGAATTATTCATAATATTTCCAAGCTTCCTGTTCTCTTCAACAAAAAAATCACAGGGATAAATATCGCCATTATGTTCTACAATGAAATAACTGCAGCAGTTGCTTTGCATATTACAGACATTATAAGTGCCGTTTATCATATAAGTAAGTATAGAATCAAAGAGGCGGACAGAAACCTTTTTTGTGTCTTTTTTTAGCCATTCGTCAAATATTTCACATAAAAAATTGCCCCATTGCCGGCCGGAAATGGCAAAAGGTTTAAGGTTTGCCTGGGTATCAAACTCAACACAGGGTATATATTGATGAAATAGAAAACCATTATCACAAAGATAATGATAAATTTCTTTAGCTTTCGTTACATTTGCGGAGGTCACAAGTGTAAGTATATTAAACTCAACATTATTGCGTTTAAGGCACTCAATCCCTTTTAAGGCATCTGCATGAGAGCCCCTGCCGTCAACAGTTTTTCTATAATGGTCATGAATTTCTTTCGGCCCGTCAAGGCTGACTCCGATTAAAAAATTATACTTGAAAAAGAGCTGGGCAAATTCATCATTAAGCAGTTTTCCATTTGTCTGAAGCGTGTTGCCTGCAACAGCTCCTCTTTTACCGTATTTTTCTGCCAGGGAAAGGGCTTTACGGAAAAAATCTATTCCCAGAAGTGTAGGTTCACCGCCTTGCCAGCCGAAGATGTACTGGGGTTGTTCGGTTGCCATATAACTGGAAATCATTTTTTCCAGGATTATTTCCGGCATTTTATGACAATTAGTCTGCGGATAAAGAAACTTTTTGTCTATGTAAAAACAATGTTTGCAGTTTAAGTTGCAGTCAGAAGAGGTTGGTTTTATTAATAAGGTAAAGGGTTTCATGTTTTTTGAAAAGAAATAAGATTTACATATTTATAACAAAAATGCGGGGTATTATCAATTTTTCTGGAAGACATTGAAAGAATTTTAATAAAATTATACTATAAAGCAAGTAATTATATGATTAATATAACTAAAGAAGAAAAACGCGAAGTATTTTATGTGAATTCATCTGAAACTGAATTGATGATTTCCGGTATTTTATCAAGTGTAACACTTTGTTTGATAATTTTTTTAATGGTGTTATTATTTGGTGTATATATTTTTGAAGCCAAATTTGTTTTATTAAAAAAAGTCCTCCCTTTTATGCTGATTTTGTGCATGGCAGGAATAGTTACCGGGGCATTAAAAAAGAAGGAATATCTTATTGAAAAAAAGATTCCGTTAACATACCTGCTGCTTTCTTTCTCTATTTTTATAATATGCATAATAGAATTAATGGTTTCTGTTTCAAAAAAAGGTATTTTTGCAGAATCTATTATGAAGCTTTCAGGTATTTTACAGATTAATTTCATTTTCTGGCTGAGTTCATTTTCTGTATTTATGCTGCTGTCTTTTATTTTAGGCGGCCCGCTGGAAAAAATTTTGGGCGAAATAAATATATATTTTCTGGAAAAAATATGCCAGATAGATTATCGCGGGATTGTAAACCAAAAATATTTCTATTTAAAACTGCAAGAGGCATTTTATAATGCAAAAAGATACCAGGTATCTTTTTCTATAGCTACGTTCAAGATAGAGAATATCAGTGAAATTAAAAACAAATTTAAAAAAAAGAAGCAACAACTTGCGATGTATGATGAATTGTTGTTGATAATGGAAGAAAACATAAGAAAAACGGATATTTCAGGCTACATTAAAGAAGGTGAGGTTTATTCAGTTATATTTTTTGCAAATAAAGACCAAACAGAAAAAGTGTCCGAACGGCTCAAAAATATAATAATTGATAAATTTTCCGGTAAATATGGGGCAAATTTCATGGAAATTTCCATCAAGGTTTTGGGTTATTCTTCCGATTGGCAAACCCATGAGGAAATGATTAAAAGCATTATGAACGAAGTTGTTGAAAAGCCGGATATTATAAGGCTGCAATGAATTTATACATTCCAGACTTATCTATCACAAAATATATATAATTTTCTTTTTCATAAATAGCAGCTATCCCGTCAGTTTTAGATTTAATTCCCAACTTATCCCAGACTAATTTGTTATTTAAATATATTTTATTGAAATATAATCCAGGAACAGCAATGTCTCCAGTAGTCCCTTCAGGTATATGTACAAATTCCCTTAAAGAATATTTATTGATTTTACAATAAACACTTATTAAACCATGAGGGCACAAAACAGAGCCTTTTACCCATTTTAATCCGGCCAATTTTGGTATGACGCTGAACTTTTTAAAACCCGGAGCTGCTGGTTTAATGCCTAAAACGTTTGCCTGTAATGAATAGCAAACTCCGGTTGACCAGGCGTGGCACATGCTCATTGCGGGCAGTAAATAATTTTTATTTACAGGAAAATTTTCCCAGAAAGTTGTTGCCCCTCTTTTAATCAACTCTCCCCATACTCTGCGCAATAATTTTAAAGCGTTTTCTGTAAAACCAGCAATGAAATGGGCTTCTATTTGATTGAAGTTCAGCCAGATTATAAGCATATTTTCTTTTCTTTGATATTTATCTGTCCTGAAAGAACCGTATTTCATCCATAAATTATTTTTTAGATAATTCAAAATATATTTTGATTGTTGTCTATTTGTAATGTCAAATAAAACAGCTAAAGAATTCCCATCCTGAGTTATTGTGTCAGATATATGGCTGCCGTTTCGGTATTCAACAAAAGCATTTTTATTTTTAGGCCACAACCTTTTTACAAGCGATTCTTTAACTTTTTTGGAAATATTCAGGTATCTTTGAGTATTTCTAAAGTCACCGGCAATTTTGGCCATTACGGATGAGTCAGTAAGAATTTTATAAAAGAGGCACTGAATGTAGGTTTTTTCACCAGATTGATTATTTCCTCCGGAAAAAAAATCTGATATAAGTTCATAATTGTTAGGGTATGAAAAATGGAATAAACCGTATTTGTCCCTGTTTTTAAGAAACCATTCCGTTGCTTTTTTTATAGATTTATAATGTGTTTTAACAAATATCCTGTCTCCGGAATAGAAATAGTACTCATACATTGAAATGATATACCAGGCCACATAATCAACTGAAACTAATTTATCTTCTTTGCCTGAGGGCGGCACATGGTGGGGAATAGTTCCGTTTTCAAATTGATAGTGAGAAAGTAATTTGAGGGAATGTTTGATTAGTTCTTTATCTCCAAATAAATAGTAATTTACCAACGCCTGAATGCGTAAATCACCTGGATAGCATAACCTGTCTCTTTTAGGGCCGTCTTCATAATATTCCTTCATACATAAATGAGCTGTGTAACGGCCTGTTTGCCATATTTTATTTAGCAGTTTATCTGAACAGGAAAAATGTCCTGCGTATTTTACCGGGTAAACAGAAGATTTTAATGTTATAGATTTAATCAGAACTTTGTCGGAGCAGTTTTGAAATACAAGTTTAACATAGCGGAAGGCGTGCCTTTTGGGGCTTATCCATTTTTTTGAAAATCTTTCAAGTATTATTTTATCTTCCTGATACCTGTACAAGTAGTTGTTCGGCCTTTTCTGAACTTCTTTTAATGATTCACCATACTGTATAGTTATTTTACCTGAACCGCAGGAGGCAATTTTAATTTCCAAAAAGCCGGCCCGTTCTTTTTCAAAATCCAGTATAAATGATGAATTGTTTTTGTTTTTGCGCTTTATTTTGGTTACAGGAAAAATATTTTTTGTTACAAGTTTGAATTTTGGTTTTGGTTCAGAGGATTTTTTAGGCAGGGCCCAGGGTATTTCTTTAAAAGATTTTACATTAGTTTTATCTACTTTATTCCAGAAAGAATCATTAAATTCTATTTTTTGCCAGTTTTTAAAATATTCCTGTGAAGTAAGCCAATTATGGTTTGTTATTATATGTTCTTCATTACCGGTATGAAACTTGATAGATGTATCCATCATAAATCCGCCTGTAGTAGCTGTATTATTTATAACTTCTACTGCAATTACATTTCTACCTTTCTTAAGATAACTGAATACATTATAGCCCTGAAGATTTATCCAGTTGTCTTCTTTATCAATTATTTTTGAGTTTATATAAAGGTTAAACGCATCTTTTGCATAGATTTTCACGCTTGCTTCAGTAAAATTATCCAGGAGTTCAATAGATTGCCTGAAGTAACTGGTTTTATTTGTTGTTTTTATCCATAATGGATTCATTTTTTTTCCTTTATATTGGAAAATCACGATAATATTATATCAATTGCAACAAGAAGTCAATATTTTGGCTAAACTTGTTCATATTTTCATTTTTCAAAAAACCATTGACAAAATAAGGTTTATGTATTATATATGTATTGAAAGGACGTCTGGCAGCATGTGGGCGTTTTATTTTTAGGTATATGCGAAAACGTCTGCGCAAGTGAAATAATATGAAAAAACCCAATATTTTGCTAATTACTACGGATCAACAACACTGGAATACATTAGGTACCATTAACCCTTCAATAAAAACCCCATCCTTAGATCGTTTAGCAAATGAAGGTGTACGTTTTGAAAGAGCCTATTGCAGCAACCCTACCTGTTCCCCCGCAAGAGCCAGCATAATTACCGGCATGTACCCATCAAATCATAATTGCTGGGCTATCGGAGTAAAATTACCGGAGGACGTTCCTACCGTAGGCGATATATTTATGAAAAACGGCTACCATACAAGTTTAATAGGGAAGGCTCATTTTCAGCCGACAGTATCTGCCGCGGGAAGTGAATCTCTTGAATGTCATCCTGTATTACGTGACCTGGATTTTTGGAGAAAATTTCACGGGCCCTGGTATGGTTTTGAACATATAGAATTGGCACGCAATCATGCTGATGAACATCTGGTGGGACAGCATTACGCAATCTGGCTGGAGGAGCATGGTTTAAAAAACTGGCGGGATTATTTTGTAAGCTGGCCTAAAAAAGATGAACCTTTACGAAAACATGCCTGGGACTTGCCGGAAAAACTTCATTACACTACCTGGACCGGCGAACGCACCATCGCACAGATTGATAAAAGCCCGCAAGAAGATAAACCGTTTTTTATCTGGTCAAGTTTTCATGACCCGCACCCGCCTTACCTCGTGTCCGAGCCCTGGGATAAAATGTATAATCCGAAAAATGTTAACCCCGGTAAATTTACAAAGGGCGAGTTTGATAAAATGCCTCCGCATTACGCAAAAACCCAGAAAAGAAATCAGGATTATTCTATGTATAAAGAAGAGCATAATATTATCGGGCTTAAATGCCACTTGATAGAAGAAAAGGAACTCCATAAAGACCTGGCTGTTTATTACGGTATGATTAGTTTTGTAGATTATCAGATTGGAAAAATACTTGGATCTCTTGAAAAATCCGGTCAGGCTGAAAATACTATCGTAATATTTACTACAGACCATGGCCATTTTTTAGGCCAGCACGGATTAATTGATAAAGGCCCGTTCCACTATGAAGATTTGCTGAAAATTCCTATGATTGTCCGGTATCCGGGCCAGGTTCCGGAAGGAAAAACCAGCAGTGCTCTTCAGTCACAGGTAGATTTTGCTCCTACATTTTTAAATGCTTGTGGACTTGAGGTGCCCGGCTATATGCAGGGTGTAAATCAGCTGGATACCTGGTGCGGCAAAACAGAAAGTTCAAGGGATTCAGTAATTGTAGAAAACCGCATGCACCCGACACGCATGAATTTACGTACTTATATAAATGAAAGATATAAAATCACCATATACCGCGGGCAGGATTACGGGGAACTGTTTGATTTAAAAGAAGACCCGGGTGAGTTAAATAACTTGTGGGATAATCCGGCAAGTGATGGCTTAAAGAAAACCTTGCTGCATAAATTCGTTCAGTCAGAAATTGAAAAAGAATCTGTCCGTATGCCAAGAATATCAGGTTCATAAAAATACACTTCGAATAATCCAATGAAAAGACGCGGCTACTACAAACTCAGGATTCCAGAAATTAATTTATGCGGAAAGAACTTGCTTAAACTAAAAGAGCAGGAAATACCTCTCTCGGGTTTTTTAATTCATATCAGCCATTATGATCCGGTCTGGTGCCCGCTTAAATCAAAAGAAAAACCCTTCGACCTTGATTCAGCACTTAAAGTCGTGGATGCTATGTCAAAAATTGGGATGAATATGCTGGTTATCGATATCGCAGATGGCGTCAGGTACAAATCCCATCCTGAATTAGCCAGAAAATATTCGGTTCCGATTTCTAACCTTAAAAAACTGGCTGATTACGCAAGAAGCAAAAATATTGAAGTGATTCCAAAACTGAATTTTTCACAAAGCAGTCACAGTCAGCACAATCACTGGTTTAGGCCTCATCATGAACTTTTTGATAATAAAGAGTATTGGAAACTGGCATTTGAGGTCATAGATGAAATAATTAAGGCATGCGGTCCTGTTAAATATTTTCATGTGGGCATGGATGAGGATCATAGCAGGGCCTACTCCCAGTATATAGACGCCATCATCCAGCTTAGAAATGGTTTGAAAAAGCGCGGTTTGCAGACCATAATCTGGAATGATTCTGCCTACTGGCACCTTGCTAAAGCTGTGATATATGCAGAAAAATCCGTAGCCGCAGAAAAAAAGATACCGAAAGATATTATTCACATATTATGGGACTATAACAGGCTGCAGCCCGGCATTATCCGCCGGATTGTAAAACAGGGGTTTCAGGTATGGGTGGCTCCCGGAGCCAATCCGGAGCGGATACTTAAGTGGAAAGAAATTCTTTTACATTACAAACAAAAGGGAATGCTCATGACTATATGGATCCCCTGCCGGAAATCAAATTGTTCAAAAGTTATAAAATACATAAAAACTGTCGGGCCCCTCTTTACCGGGAAGTACTAGCGAATATGGAAGCTCAGGAAAACACTGGTTTTGTTTATAAAAATCTTAAATGGAACATGTCAATGCATATGCTTGACGGCATATTTTTTGAGATTGGCATGTATTTTGCTAATACGGCAACAGTTTTACCGGCTTTTGTGGCAATGCTAAACAGTTCTCCGATACTAATAGGTTTAATTTCTTCAATCCGCACAGTAGGCTGGCTGTTTCCCCAGTTGTTTTCCGCATACTTTGTTGAGGGTTTGGAATTCAGAAAAATGGTTATGTTTAAAATCGGGTTGGGCCAGAGGCTGCCGTGGTTTTTTATTTTTCTCTTTACTATGCTCTTTGCTAAAACCAATCCCGAAATTGTATTAATAGCCTTTTTTGTTTTTTTTGCAGTTGCCATGTTCAGCGGCGGTTTGAATATGCCTGTCTGGCTGGATTTTGTGGCTAATACGGTTCCTACCGAATGGAGAGGCCGTCTTTTTGGTATAAGGTCCACTATAGGCGGTTTTTTAGGAATAGTTGTGGGTTTAGTGGTTGGATATATACTGGAAAAATTCACTTTTCCGGATAATTTCAGCATATGTTTTTTCACGTATTTTATTTTTGCTACAATTTCTATAATATTCGTTATGCTGGTTAGAGAGCCTCAACAGGAGAAAATAAGAAAACATTTTTCAATAGCCAAATATTTTAACAGCGTAAAGGGTATAATCAGAAATAACAGGAATTATGTCAATTTTATTGTTGGGCGCATACTATTAACTTTTATAAGCATGGCCGTTGCATTCTATACTCTTTACGGCATAAAAAATTTAGGCGCCGGCGGCAAAGAAATCGGCGCTTTTATGGTATCCTCCCTGTTGGGAAGCTCATTGAGCTATTTTTTCTGGGGCTACCTGGGGGATCATAAAGGGCATATGTTGGTGATAAAGTGGTCTTCTCTGGTGGGCATAGCAGCCGTGTTTTTAGCCGGCATGGCTGATACATTGTACTGCCTATACGCTGTATTTTTTCTTGATGGTGTATATATGGCGGGCCAGTTAATTTCCGGGTTTAATCTTGTAATGGAATTTTCTTCTCCCGAAGAAAGGCCCACCTATATCGGATTAACAAATACGCTTATTGCCCCGTTTGGAACTGCTGTGCCGGTATTAGCAGGATTGTTATTAGCCCGCAATATTTTTAGTTATTCATCGATATTCGTTTTTTCAGGAATTATTTCGTTGTTGGGTTTGTTGATTTTAACTTTCATGGTAGTTGAGCCGAGGCATTTAAAAATAACTTTAGTAGAAAAAAGGGAGGGTGTGTGAAGAAGAATTATTTATTGGTAGGTTCGGGGTCAAGAGGGATTCATATGTTTGCAAAACCTATGGTGGATCAATTTAAGGAAACAGCTTCCTTGGTAGGCCTGATGGATATTAATATCAAAAGGGCAGAAGCCGCAAATAAAATCCTTAAAACAAATCTTCCGGTGTACAATGATTTTAATAAAGCAATGAAAGAACTAAAAATTGATACCGTACTTGTAGCTACCCGGGACTCTCAGCATGTCGAATATATAATCAAATCACTCAAGGCCGGCAAAGATGTAGTTACAGAAAAACCTCTCTGTATTGATGCCGCCCAGTGCAAAAAAATACTGAAAACACAGAAAGAAACAAAGAAAAAAGTTTATGTTACTCATAATTACAGGTATCAACCCTGCATGATGCTCATTAAAAAAATGCTTAAAGAAGGCGTCATAGGGGATATATTATTTATTGATTTTCACGAAAAACTTGACCGCCTGCACGGGGCAGATTATTTCAGGCGCTGGCATAGGGTAAAAAAGAATTCAGGCGGGTTGATGATTCATAAATCATGCCATTGTTTTGACCTTATGAACTGGTTTGTTGATTCAGAACCGGTTGAAGTTGTGGCTACCGGTGACCTGGTAGTGTATGGCAAAAATGGAAAGTTCCGTTCAAAAAGGTGCCGCGGATGCGCTCATCAAAGCAAATGTGAATTTTATGTTGATATGTTCCCTGAAAATTCTGAAGCAAATGATTTATATTTGAATGCCGAAAGTGAAGACAAATACTACAGGGATGCCTGTGTTTATGATAAAGAAATTGACATTGAAGATATTGCAAATGTGCTTTACTACTATAAAAATGGTGTTCGGGTAGATTTTTCACTTATGGCATTCACAACTTATGAAGGCATAGATATAATTATTGAAGGAACAAAAGGACGGCTTGAATATTCAGTGATACATGATAATTCCTGGATGGCAGGAAAAGTTACGGTTCACGGCCTTGCAAGTTCTTTGGGTGAAAAGCTGGTGCTTTACACCAGTGAAGGTGTAAAAAATATGGAAATTCCCAAAGCTGAAGGCACGCACGGCGGTTCAGATCCGCTTTTAAGAAAAGATATATTTATTGAAAGAATTCCTAACAGTCCGTTGGCAACTCTTGAAGAAGGGATCAACGCTGTACTTGTTGGCGATGCCGCAAATAAAAGCATTAAAACAGGCAAACCGGTAAAAATAAAGGATTTGAGAAAATGATCCGCATGAAACCGCATCATTTTGTCGATATTATCACTGATTTTGGTGAGGGAAGCCTGAGCTTCGAGCCTCATCCTTACGGGCATGCTAATTACACCGTGAGCAAAGAAATTCTGGCGAATCCTGATGTAATGCTTGAAATGGAACTGGGTGCAGATGATATCTGTAAACCCTGCAGACACAATATTAACGGTTTGTGTGATAATATCATAGATATTTCTTTCAGGCCCACCGCTCCGCTTTCAGAAAGAGAATATAATCTTTTGCTGGACCAGCGCTGGTGTAACCGGTTGAATATCAAACAGGGAGACAGGTTGACAGCAAAAGAATTTTGCGCTTTGTTAAATAATCTTACCGGAGATATTATGGATATCTATATTGAAACCCCGGCAGAGATGACCAGGGAAAGAGAAAAATATTTAAAAAAAGGAATTAAGAAGTTTGTAAAATTATGAACTTGAGAGAAAGATTTATTCGGTATTTTAAAGGTGAAAAAGGAATTAACCCGCCGTTTTTACAGTGCTTTAATCCTATGTCGCAAACAATAGAGCGCTGGCTTTCAGAAGGAATGAAGACACCGGATGAGTGGTTTTATAAGGTATGATTTGAAGGCCAGCCTGATATGGAGTTTTGTAATTGGTTGCCGATAAATGCTTTTATTTGCCCTGAATTTGATGTAGAGGTTTTAGAAGATAACGGGGTAACCAGAACAATACGTGATCGTTCCGGTGCAATTAAAAAAGTTTCTAATGAAAGGTTATCACTTCCTTTGACAATAGAGAGCCCGGTTAAGGACAAAAAAACCTGGGAAAACATAAAACCAAGGCTTAAAATAGCTTCGGGAAATAGATTTCCTGCAGATTGGAAAAATATTTGTGAAATAAACCAAAAGAGCGATATGCCGTCTTTTATCGGCGGTTCACCCTGCGGCTTTTATGGCGCTTTGCGTGAATTGTTCGGGCCGGAAGCGGTGCTTTATTCTTTTTATGATATGCCTGATGTTGTTAATGATATGATGGATACGTTATGCGAACTCTGATGTGAATTATTTACACAGACAGCAAAACAGGCCCGCGTGGATTTCGTATATATTTGGGAAGATATGTGTTATAACCACGGGTCCATGATTTCCCCGAAATTATTCAGAGAATTAATGCTGCCCAGATATAAACTTTTGACTGATGCTGTGCATAAAGCGGGTATTGAGTTTGTTTTTGTTGATACTGACGGTGATTGTACGGAATTACTTGATTTAATTGTTGAAGGCGGTTGTGATGCAGTGCTTCCTTTTGAAGTAGGTTCCGGAATGGATGTGTCAGTTGTCAGGGCAGAATATCCGAAATTAGGTTTGGCAGGCGGAGTTAATAAAATTGTTCCGGCAGGCTCAGTTTTGCAAATTGAAAAAGAATTAGAAAAGGTTGAAAAAGTTATAAAAAAAGGCAGGTATATACCCAGCAGCGATCATCCCGTTTTGCCGAATGTTTCCTATGAACAGTATATTTCTTTTTATACGCGCATCGGCAAGATGATGGGAAGATAAGATTTTCTTTATATTTTAAATTTGAGGTTTTGAGTAGGACGAAACTCTGAAATTCTTACAGATTAATTTCGGAGAAATTATCAGGAGGAGTAGATGAAAAGATTATCGGTAATGCTTGATGGTTACGGGAAAATAAGCGTTGATGAACAGGAAGTTCCTAAAATAACGGATAATGATGTTCTTGTGGAAGTGCATGCTTCGCTGATAAGCCCCGGCACGGAAATGGGGGACGTGAAGTGTTTCCGTGACAAACCAGACCCGAATTTTAAAAAGATTCCCTTTGGTTACAGCAATGCAGGTATAGTTCTTGAGGCTGGTAAAAACTGTAAACGCCTGAAAAAAGGCATGCGTATAGCAAGCATGGGAAATAAATATGCCCAGCATAGCAGCCACAATATTGCTGCCCAGAATATGTGCGTGCCTATTCCTGATAATGTGTCTTTTGAAGATGCTACTTTTGCCTGCCTGGGGGCTACGGCCCTGCAGTCCATAAGAAGAGCCGAGCTTGAATTCGGAGAAAATGTGCTTGTTGCCGGGTTGGGTATTATAGGAAATTTTGCAGGCCAGCTGGCACGTTACAGCGGGTGCCATGTTATAGGTATGGATTTATTTGAACTCAGAAAAGAGCTTTCTATGAAAACAGGTTTTGATAAAGTTATTGACCCTAAAAAAGAAGATATGATAAAAGCTTGCGCAGAGTTTACTAAAGGGCGTGGTATTGATTGTGCTTTTATATGCCTTGGCGGAGATGGTACAGAGTTGTTAAAGAATATCTATAAAACAATATCAATTGCTCCCGATACGCACCGTTGGGGCAGGATAGTTATTCCCGGCGGAGTTCAAATAACTACAACTTTTGCTGCGGCTCTTGGTAATGTAGACCTGCGCAGTTCAGCCCGCACGGGCCCGGGTTATTTTGACCCTGCTTATGAGCAGGGTGCAGATTATCCGGCAGTGTTTGTTCCTTGGGATACGCAAAGAAATCTTGAAGAGATTGTAAGGGGAATAGCCGAAAAGAAACTTTCAGTAAATCCCATGATTTCTCACAGATTTCCTCTTGCTAAAGCTGCGGATGCCTGCGATCTTTTAATAGAGCATCCAGACCAGAGCCTGGGTGTGATTTTGCAGCCGAGGTAATCGGCATGATTAATCTGAGATCTCAAATTTCAAATTAGAATTTTTAAGGAGAAGGTATGATTAAAATCGGGTTAGTGGGTGCGGCAAAACGTTGGCACGGAATTGCTTTTTCAGAAATAATCAATGGTTATGATAAAGATAAAGCTGTTGCAAATAAATGGCGTCCTTTAAGTAATGTAAAACTGGAAAAAGATGCCAAAATTACGCATATCTGGAGCCTGGACAAAAAAGATGCCCAGGAAGTTGCCGGTATCTGCGGTATAGACAATGTAGTAAACGAAAAAGAAGATATGATTGGTAAGGTTGATGCTGTATTAATTCCTGATGACAGTACATTGAAACACCAAAAACATGCTTTAGCTTTTTTAAAAGCCGGAATACCTGTATTTATAGATAAACCTTTTTCTCCAGATATAGAGGAAGTCAGGGAGTTAATGGCACTGGCAAAGAAACACAGCGCTCCTTTAATGTCCTGCTCTGCTTTAAGGTACGCAAAAGAAACCTTGGATTTAAGGAACAAAAAAGACGATATTGGTGATATCCTTACCGGCTCTGCTATATGTAAGGAAGAGCTGGGTAATTTGATTTATTACGGCATTCATCCGATTGAACTATTGGTATCTGTTGTTGGGCCTGGTATCAAATCAGTTAAGAATATTGGTGAAAAATCAAAGGATTTAATAATCATTAAGTACAAAGACTGCCGGGAATTTGTTATTTTTGCGTACGAAGCTATTGATTATGTTTTTCAATTAAATCTTTATGGTACTAAAGGTTTTAGAACTATTAATGTACAAGATTCAAATTCATTCTATTTCAATATGCTTACTGATTTTATCAAAATGGTTGAAACTAAAACAGAACCCATCCCGCTAAGTGAAACCCTGGAAATTGTGCAGACGGTTGTCCTGGCAGAGGAATCAAAAGAAGGAAACCGGGAAATGTTTCTTTGATTTATTGACGGTAAATTGATGTCAAAAAAATATTTTTAAAAAAACACTTGACAAAAATACAATTATATATTATAAACTTAGCAGACAACCTTGTTCTTTTAAAGTTACTGAAAGTTAGAGAAGACCCGAAATGGTAAACCCTGGGAAACCAGGGGGCGCAAAACCAATGGGCCCTGAGCGAAGTCCTGAGTGAAGTCAAAGGATGAGTTGGATGGGCAGCCGGTTGCCGATAATGCAGACGCGAAAAATAAGATTTAGCCGATTAATATTATTACGAGCTATTGAAGGTATCTCTATAAAAGATAATTTCAGTAACTCGTTTTTTTTTGAATAAACATGAAGACGTTTGCACAGCGATATTTGGTTTAAAAAGGAATAAGAATGAAACTAAAATTAATTTTTCTGGCTTTAATAACAACTTTAATGTTTTGCGGAAACGTATATGCAAAAAAATCTGCCGAAAAAATAGCTTCCGAAGAACGGGACCGGCAGACCACGATGAAGATATTGCTAAGAACACAATATATATTAAAACAAACTCCCGAAACTACAGTTTTAAGAACACCAACCAAAGAAGAAACCGGTCGCGGTTATGTGCTTTTTGTTTGTGATTACATAGATAGAGTATACCGCAACACTGTTCCTAAAGAAAAAGAAATTAAAAATATAATTAATACATTTGCCACACCTGGTGAATATGAACCAATTACTTTTGCTGTATACCCGTTAAAAGATTTGGGTCCAGTTCAGGTAAAAGTGTCTGATCTTACAACTGCTGATGGAAGCAAAATAAGCAAAGAAAATATTGATATCAGAAAAGTCTCTTATCTGTTAAAAAGAACTTTTCCAGAAAGCAAGGTCTGCAGAGAAGTACCGCAGCTTCTTGAAAAAATAGATACAGTTGATATTTTAAATGGTAATACTCAGGAATGGTGGCTGACTGTAAAAGTACCTGAAAATGCAAAAGCAGGCATATATAAAGGGAAAGTTACAGTTAATAGTGAAGCTAAAACTACCGGTGAGTTGGCTATATCTTTTGAAGTTTTACCTTTTAAACTGCTTAGTTCACAGGAAACCGGAGTTTGGACCGGCGTATATGCTTATAGTGATGATAATATGCAAGACCTTGCTGATATGAGGGAGCACGGTATTACAGGATTTAATGATTTTAGTATTTCAAAGACAAAGAATAGTTTTGAAGATGCAGATAGATATATGGAAAATCTTAAAAAAGCCGGGTTAAAAGGACCTGTTTATCTTTATTACGGTACAGAAATTGCCATTTCACCGGAATTTAAAGATAGATTATCAAATTTGAAAAATCATCTTAAGTCAGCCAACTGGCCGGAAGTTCTAATTTATCCGGTTGATGAACCTACCGCAGGAACCCAGGCAACTTTAGACCAGTGTTTGATAGCTATGAAAACCATAAAGAATATCCCGGGATTAAAAACTTATGTAACAATTACCAACAATACTGACCCAAAATTAGATTTAGTTCTGCCTTATACGGACATAGGCCCCTATAATCCTAACCGTACAAAATTGTTAGAAGCTTTAGAAAAAACAAAAAAAGCAGGAAAAGATTTTTTCTGGTATAACGGCCTTACAAGAGACAATCATCCCAGAAGAGGCCGTATATTGTGCGGATTGTGGAATTGGAAATTAAATGCAAAAGGTTTTACTAACTGGCATTACAACGAAACCCAGGGCGACCCCTTTAATGATTTAGACGGCGCCGGCATGGATGCCGCTTTTGTTTATCCTTCCCGGGAGCAGGAATCAGGCGAACATCTTGAAGGAATTCCTACTTTGATTTGGGAAACCATGAGAGAAGGCATAGATGACCGCAGGTATATTGAAACTCTGAAATCATACATTACAAAAGCAAATTCATCTAAAGATCAGAACAAAATTAAAGCAGCAGCCCAGGCAGCAAAAATGCTTGATGAAATTTTTAACAGCCTTCCCATTTTTGATAAATGGGAAAATACAGAAAAATGGTTTCTTGAAATTGATGCAGATAAAGTTCAGGGATACCGCAGGCAGATAGCGGACGCCATAAAAAATTTACATTGAATAGGACGAAACTCCGAAATTCTTACAGCTTAATTTCGGAGAAGATTTCAAATTTTAAATTTGAGATTATAGATTTTCAGGGGGATAGCAATGAAAAGAATAATTAGTTTTATTTGTCTTATGTTTTTAACGGCCAATTCAGTTTTTTCTGCAACAGAGTTTATTTGTACTATTAAAGCCGCTGGTGGGGATTACAACAATTTAAAAGACTGGGAAAATGCTGTTGACAGTGACCTGACAGATTCAAGGAATGTGGTTTTTAGCGGGACTCTTACAGGAACGATGGCTGACGGAGCAAATATTACAGGATCCATATCGGGAGCAGGCGGATCAGTGTATCATGTGACAGCAACCCAGATATATGTATGGGCAAATTCGGGTACTTTTGTTTCCGGTGAAAACATACAGGTAGACGGCAGCAATTATTTTACAACCAGTAATGCGGGAGATTCTCCTATTGCGGTGGCAGAATGTTATGCTGTTAATGACACAAACGGGTTATCCATATCTGGCTGGGGCGTAACAGCTGGCGGGACCAGTGCTACAAATTACATAGTAATCCGTGCCACAAGCACCGGCAGGCATGCAGGTATATGGGATGATGCAAAATACAGAATAAGCGCCGGCACCAGTACTGATGTTATTAATATTGGTGAATCAAACGTAAGAATAGACGGCGTGCAAATATATCTATCAAAGGATGATGCGGTTGATGGTAATGGAATCCAGATATATGGAGACACAGGCGGAGCTCAGGATATAAGAATATCAAACTGTATAATTAAAGGCCCTGGCAATTTTGCAAATATAACAAAAAAAGGAATATTCGGGGCTAATACTGCAGTGGCAGGTTCTACTGCAAGAATTTGGAATAATATTATTTATGATATCACGGGTGCAGGCGCCTCAGGATATTTTGGTATTTACATACGAAATGCCAATAGGACCTGTTATTTGTACAACAACACTATTGTAAACTGTAAAAATTATGGAATTTACAGAGATTTAGCAACTGGAACAGCTAAAAACAATATAACTCAGGATTGTGCCGATGGCTATGCTCCATCCAGCGGCTGGTCTGCTGAAACATCAAACAATCTTTCAGATGTTGCCAGTGATGCTATTGGTACAAACCCGGTAACAGCCATTGTTTCATTTGTAGATAAATCCGGTAAGAATTTCCACCTTGCTTCTTCTGTTGGCGGCGCCCGGGATGCAGGAACTAATCTTTCTACCGATACTTATATATCATTTCTTACAGACATAGACGGCAATAACAGGCCAAGCAGCTGGGATATTGGCGCCGATGAATGCATGACAGCGGCTTCAGGTGCTATACTCAGTGGATTTGTTCTTAACGGGGCAACCGGAGTCAGCGGTGTTACTGTAAGTTTAACAGGCAGTGAAACTGGTTCTTTTGTTACCGGCTCAAATGGGGCTTATTCATTTGTAGCTTCAACAGGCGTAGGGCAGAATTATACACTAACGCCCACTTTAACTAACTGGTCTTTTTCACCGGTAAGTATTGTTACAAACGGTTTTGTATCAGATACTACCAGTCAGTTTGATTTAAGTTCTTATACCGGTTCCTATGTTTCCATCAGCGGAACTGTCAGGACCAGCACCGGTACTGTAATTGGCGGGGTGAGCTTAGCTCTTTCAGCAAGCCTTCCCGGAAGTTCTACCAGCACAGTAACAACTTCAAACGCAAGTGGTGCTTATACTTTCAATAACTTGTATGTCATTACTGCCAGCAGTTATACTATTACTCCTTCAAAAACAGGCTGGGTTTTTGGCCCTGTAAGTATCAGCTCAACATCAGGTTCAAATATAACCGGCGCAGATGTAACCGGTACTAAACTGGATATTAATTCAACTCCGGCTGAATTTGTCTGCAAAATAAAAGCTACCGGTGGAGATTATACCCGCTTGTATGACTGGGAAGCTGCTATAGACAGTGATTTAACCAGCAGTAACAATCTTGTTTTTAGCGGGGTTAAAACAGGTACCATTAATGATGGCGCTTCAGTAACCGGTGCAACTTCTGGTGCTACCGGGACCGTATATCACTGTACTGACACCCAGATATATCTGGCCGTAGTAAGCGGGTCATTTCAATCAGGTGAACAGGCCCAGGTAGACGGAAGCAATTATTTTACTATTGCAGGTTTAGGCAGTATGGTAATAGCAGTTGCAGAATGTTACGGCATGACAGATACTAAACCGGTAACTATAGGCAGCTGGGGAGCAGCAGGAGCAGGAACAAGCGCTTCTAATTATATATTAATTCGTACTTCAGGTACAGGCTCTCATACCGGTAAATGGACCTCCACTGCTTATATTTTAGATGTAGGGACCAGTACAGATGCATTGTATTTTGATGAAGCAAATGTGAGAGTAGAAGGAGTTCAGATAAACATATCAAAAAATGATGGCGGTACAGGCAATGGAATAACTGTTGATGGTGATACAACCGTAGAAGATATGAGAATAAGCAATTGTATTTTTAGAGGCACAGGTGCATTTTCTACCGGCACAATAAGAGGTATATTCGGAGCAAAAACTGCTACTACAGGTATGTCTAATACATTAAGAGTTTGGAACAATTTGTTTTACGATATAACCGGCCCAATCGGCAACAGTCTGGCAATGTTTTTAAGAGATGCAGACAGGACCGCTTACGTGTATAATAATACAATTGTTAATTGCTGGTATGGAATGTATCAGGATGACAGTACGATTTTTGTTGCAAAGAACAATTTAATTCAGGATTGTACTAATGGTTTTGTGGGTACGTTTGATGCCACCTCAGATTATAATTTATCAGATATAGCCAGCGATGCTCCCGGTACAACAAATTTTACAGGTGATGTAACTTTCCTTGATATAGCAGGCAAAGATTTTCATCTTACTTCTGCAGATACTGTGGCGCGTGATATCGGATTTGACCTTTCAGCAGATTCATATCTTGCTTTCAGTACAGATTTTGAAGGAAATCCAAGAGGTACCTGGGATATAGGATCGGATGAATACTACGTTGTATCCGGAGATTCAACTCCGCCTAATGCGCCTACGAATTTAGTCTGCGGGACAAAAACAGAAACCAGCCTTGCTTTAAGCTGGACTGCTTCTACAGCAGCTTTAGACGGAGATTTTGCCAGTTATTACAGGTTATACCGCGGAGCTGTGTTAACAACTTCAACAATAATGACATCATTTATTGATACAGGATTAACGGCATATACAACCTATGTCTATACAGTCTATGCGGTAGATGATGCAGATAATGCAAGTACAACAGGCGCTACCGGCAGTTATCAGACTCTTGTAGACACCACCCCTCCTACCATAAATACAACTACTGCTTTATCTTCTACTTCAGTCAGAGTGGTTTTCAGTGAATCAGTTACCCAAGCCTCAGCTGAAACTGCAGCTAATTACAGCATCAGCGGCGGAATAGCCATTAGCGCCGCATCTTTGGGCGGAGATTTAGTAACTGTAACATTAACAACTGCACAATTAACCGAAGGGACAACATATACATTAACAATAAACAATGTGGCAGACCGTTCACCATCTCCAAATACAATTGCTGCCAATAGTACTAAAACATTTACTTATGTTCAGGATGCTATACCTCCTTACATTATTTCTTTTTCACCTTCAGATAAAGCAACCGGTGTGTATGCAGATGTAACAATAAAAGTGGTTTTCAGCGAGGAAATGGATCAGGCAACCCTGAATTGCATAACAGTAACCGATATAAGAGATAAAGACGGAGCAGTAACCAGTACTCTTGTTTCAGGTACTACAAGTTACAATACATCCACATCTGAACTTACGCTTACCCCTGCATCAGCAGTTGGTTACAACCATAAATTCCGCGTAGCGGTTGCAGCCACAGCAAGAGACCTTGCTGGTAATTTACTGGCGGCGGCTACTAATTTTACTTTTGAAACTATTGCAAATTACAGTGAAAGCAATACAGTTATTTCAGGAAACCAGAAAGTAAAAGTTGAAATTGCAGCAGGCGCAACCGGTACCGATTACTACTCTATGAAAATCAGTACAGACCCGGCCAATGCACCTGATGAAGTTACACCGGCGGATATAACCACAGCAAACGGCAAATTAACTTCCACATATCAGCTTACTAATATTCTGTGTGAAATAAATTTGTATGATAATTCAGGTTCTCAATTGTCTGGAGGCTTAGCCGGAGATGCTTATGTAACTATGACTTATCCGGATGCCAATAATGACGGCATAGTAGACGGCACTGCTGCTTCAGTTAAAGAAAGCAATTTGAAAATCTACTACCTTAATGAAGCTGCCCAGGTATGGGAAGAAGTAACCGGCTCGGTAGTTGACACAACTGCAAACACGGTCAGGGTGAAAGTAGCCCACTTTTCAGTATTTGCTTTAATAGGTACCGAAGGCAGTGCAAGCAGTGACCTTAAGAATGCTCATGCATTTCCAGTCCCCTTTAAACCCAGCCTCGGGCATACAGTTATTACATTCAGTAACTTAACAGCAGCTGCAAAAATTAAAATATACACCATTAGCGGCGAATTAATAATTGAACTTGAAGAAACCGGTAATGACGGTAAATATGAATGGGACGCCAAAACCAAAGAAGGAAAATTATTGGCCAGCGGCGTTTACATTTATTACATATACGATGATTCAGGATATAAAACCGGTAAATTCATGGTAGTGAAATAGGGGGACAAAATGAGAAAAACTACAATAATTCTTTTAGTCAGTATTATTTCAGCCTGCAACTTATACAGTGCAGGTACCACAGGTTTGAATTTTTTAAAGATTGGCGTAGGAGCCAGGCCCATAGGTATGGGTGGAGCTTTTGTGGGGGTGGCAGATGATTTAAATGCTATCAACTGGAACCCTGCAGGATTGGCTTCTCTTAAAGGCCGTGAAATGTCGGCAACTCATTTAACCTGGATAGAAGGAATGAGTTCCCAGTATGCGGCTTTTGGTACTCCTCTAAATAATGGCAAGGGAGCCATAGGATTGAGCGTAAATTCTATCAGCATGGGTGAAATAAGAGGTTATGATGAAAATGATGCGCCTACTGCGGTTGTCAATGCCGGAGGTATGGCAGTAGGTTTGACATATGCCAAAGGTGAACTAATGGAAGGTAAAAAGAATCTTTCCGGAGGAATAACGGTTAGAATGGTACAGGAAACACTTGCAGATAAAAGTGTTTCTGTTCCGGTGGTTGATATAGGAATTCTAAATAAAAAAGCTTCTGAGAATGGAAAAATGTCTCTGGGAATTAATATACAGAACTTGGGTTCAGGAGCAAAATATATAACTGACGTAGACCCTCTACCTCAAAATATCAAAGTTGGTATAGGTTATAAATCCAATGAAAAGACAACGCTTTGCGCAGATTATAATATGCCCAGCGATAATGCGGGATATTTTTGCGCCGGAGTAGAATATCAGTTTAATCAAATGGTAAAATTAAGAGCAGGCTATAAAAGCGGCACAGATGTAGACATGGGAGTGAGGGCAGGTGTTGGAATATGGAAAGATAATATTGGCTTAGATTATGCCTATGCCGGATATGGTGATTTAGGAATAACCCACAGAATAAGCTTGAATTATAAACTTGCAGCAGTAGAAAAACCCGCAAAGAAGAAAAAGGCAGTAAAAAAAGTAGTTAAGGAAGTTAAAAAAGTAGAAATAGAGGAAGAAGTAGATGAAGAAATTGCAGATATTGAAGAACCAGAAACACCAGTTGAAGCAGTGGTTGTTAAAGAAGAAGTGAAACCAAGCAAAATTGAAACCAAATCATCTGTAGATACAGATAAACTTTATAAAAAAGCAGAAGTTTATTACAGCAGGGGCAAAATTAAGGAATCCTTGTTAGTATTACAAGAGATATTGAAGGCAGAACCGAAAAATGAACGTGCCAGAGATTTATTTATGAAAATATCCATGGAAAAACAAAAATAAACTTGGGCTCCGAAATTTCTTTTAAATTGGTAATCGGGACCTAAATTCGGGAGGAAGAATGATATTGAAAAAAATCGGATGGTTAACTGCAATAATGGTTTTATTGAATTTTGGTTTAGTTTGCACTATAGAAGCAAAGACTTTGACTGTATTAGATACAGAAAATGGTGAAATGCCCAATAGCATAAGTGATAATTCATCAGCAACTTTTAGTGATGAATATGAAGGCGAAATCGGTATGGCATTAAAAATAACATTGGTTTGGAAGGCTGATGATAAACCCTGGGGTTGGACAGGTGTGTCTAATCCAAAACGGTCCTGGGCAGAATTTGATAAACTTTGTTTTGATGCGTATAATCCCACTGATGAAATGTTGTCTTTAAGCCTTACAATAAGGGATATGCCGGCCAGTCAGGGTAAACCATTTGATGAAAAATTTGTATTAAAACCCGGGAAGAACGAAATAGAAATTGAATTATCAGGAGCAAAATCCAGCGATGGCCATGAAATAGATTTTGCAAAACTGGTTTCCTGGGCTTTTACGGGTGTCGGAGACAATTTCAAAGAGCCAAAAATATTTTATGTAAGCAATATAAGGCTGGCCACCAGTGATGAAGTGAAAAAAGGCAGCGGAAAAAAAGAAACAAAAAAGAAAGTAAAAAAGAAGGAAGTAAAAAAAGCTGAAAAGAAAACCGTAAAAAAAGCGGCAAAAAAATCCAGCGGAAAAACCACGCCTGTAATAAACATTGAAAACGGTGAAAACCTTGTTAATATAAGTGAGAATTCAGAAGCAAAAATCAGTACAGATTTTGAAGATGAAATAGGAGAAGCTTATAAAATAACTTTAGCCTGGAAAGCAGCTGACAAACCCTGGGGTTGGGCAGGAATGGGCAGTCCCAAAGGTTCATGGGCAGAGTATAACATGTTTAAATTTGATGCGTATAATTCGGGAAAGGAATTATTAACTATTAGCTTGCAGCTTAGAGATATGCCTGCCAGCCAGGGTGCTGCATTTACTTCAAATTTTGTTCTTCAACCAGGGAAAAATGAAGTGGTTATAGAATTAGCCGGCGCAAAATGCGGAGATGGTCACGAACTTGATTTAAGTAAATTAACTATGTGGTGTTTTACAGCAGCCGGTGAAACAATAAAAGAGCCAAAAACATTTTATATAACCAATATTCGTTTGGAAGAATAAGAATAAGAAAAAAAACCTGTGTTTTTTCCGACGGAAAAAACACAGGAAGAAGAGAAAAACATTTTTTAAAAAACCCTTGACTTTTTATCGTTTCCGTATTATACTTAAGTATCAGTTTTTTGTTCTTTAGTTTTTGAAAGATTTTTGAGGAATTTATTTTTTTTGTAAAATTCATGAAGACGTTTGCGCAGAACTATAAAAAAGACATCTGCACTAAATTTATAAAATGAAAAAACAAACAATGCAATTATTTAAAACAATTCTAATTCTTGCCTTCTTAACAGCCACAACCGGCATTCAAGCCGCCTGGATTTCACCAGCCCCGGACCCTTGGAACAACAGAAAAGCAATAACAGTTACCAATAATTCATCTACAGCAATGGCAGATTATCAGATATTTATTTCATTTACTGATCTTGGAACCGCATCTTTAATATCCTCAGGAAAAATGATCTCAGATTATTCTGACATTAGGTTTACAGACAGCGATGGGTCAACATTGTTAAACCATTGGGTAGACAGCACGGGCATATATATAAAGGTAAGCGCAGCCGCTTCCACAGCTAAAACCATATATATGTATTACAATAACCCTGCCGCGGTAAATATCAGCAGTTTTTTAAATACAATGAAAATTTCACCGGATGCTTCTACGGTAGGATTATGGTATTTTGACGAAAAAACCGGTACAACAGCAAAAGATTCTTCAGTCAATGGCAATAATGGAACAATAGCCCTTAGTTACGAATGGTTAAGTTCTGATTGCCCCAAAATTGGCGCTAATACAGTAACCCTTTCAACCGGTTCAGCATTGGACCTTGAAGTTGCCGGAAGTTATGGTACTGTGGATTGTTCGGATAGTGCTAGTTTTCAGAATATAAGCAGTGCAGTTACTATTGAAACCTGGATAAATATGAGTGCTGTAGGTTCTTCGGCTAAAGGATATATTGCCTGCAAGCAAAGAGGTGGCTCATCGGGCCCTTATTATATTAAGATTGACGGTGCAACCAGCGCGTTAGATGTAGGTGTAGAAGTTGCCAGCACAGCAAATAAAGTAATTGGAGCAACAGCACTGCAAATTAATACCTGGTATCACGCAGCAATGACTTATGATTCATCTACGAAGGAATTAAAAGTGTATCTGAATGGTGCTCAGGATGGTTCATTAACATTAACAGCTGCTGTTCCTACGCTTACTAATGTGAATAATAGCAGGAGTTTTTGGATAGGGACTCAGGATTTATTGTCAACAATGACAGAAAAGTTTTTTGGTATGGTAGATGACATGGCAATATATAACAGAGCGCTTAGCGCAGAAGAAATTCAGGCACATTATAAAAGAAGAAATTATATAAGCCCCGCTCCTTCAGTTTCTGTTGGTTCTGCTGAAGGTTTGGTAGAGATAACTTTTACCGTAGATCCAGAAGTATTAAAACCAGGATTGGCAACATTTACTTATGATTTTACTACTGACATGGATACCGGGACCATTCCAACTGTTACATTAAATCCCAGTGTTGGCAGCAGTATAAACATTACGGGTACTTGGATAAGTTTTACAAAATATCAATGCACTTATACAATCACATCAGCCGTTGCAGATGGAGCCAGCACAGTTTCATTTAGCGGGGCTAAGCTTGCAAGCGGAGCTCTTGTAGGGGCATATAATTCTGCTTCAATTTATATTGATTCGGAAGAATTGTTGCCTGCGAACAAAGAATTTTTTCCCAACCCTTTTTCACCAAACGGTGACGGTTTTGTTGATACCACAGAATTACCGCTTTTTATAAACAGTACGGTTAAAGTTAATTGTAAAATATTTGATTTAAGAGGCAGGCTTGTGCGTTACCTTGTAAATGCTGAAAAAAGTACAAATACAACAATTCAATGGGACGGCAGGAATGACCTGGGAGAAATAGTTCCCATAGGAATTTATATTTACCAGATAGAAGTAGGCGGACAGCTTACATCCGGTTCAGTAGTAGTGACTAAATAATATGACAAATAAAATAATTATAAAAAGTATTTTGCTGCTTTCTTTAGCAATGACGGCATTTTATCCCTCAATTTCTTTTTCTGCGGAAAGAAAATGGCAGAAAGGAGAAATAGATCTTTTGGGTCCTACCTATTATAATAGTTTCGGTGAATCTATAGGTAAATTCAGCCTCATATATGATTTTAATAATTCGTTTACTTTTGATAACCAGGGATATTCACAATTTACCAAGCGTTCATATCTATACTATCCTTCGTACTATTACTTAAGCCTTGAAGGCAGCCCCAGATTTTATGTAAATGACTGGTATGCCAGTCAAAACAGTAAAAACCTGAAAACATCTATGTTAATAACAAACCATTCAAATATGTGGTCTCTTAGAAGAATGATAGTATTTACACCCTATACTTTATCCAAAGTACAACTGCCGGGTTTAAGAGCTAATATTGAATCCCGCCCGCTTAAAACTTCACTTGATATGATATATTCACGTTTAAACCCGGTAGAAGAGTCTTTTTCCGATAATGCTGTTAATACATATGAAGATATAGAAGGTATTGTGGGAACAAAACAAAAAAATTGGTCTGAACTTGTAGGTGGACGCTTAAAAATTAAAAAATTGAATGCTTCAGATTATACCGATCTTTTTGAAATGGAATTAAGCCCCGGTATGAATTATATCAGCATAGGTGATAAAAACGGATCTTTAAATTATAGTTCAACAGATACTTTAAAAATAGTAGGTTATGATTTGGAAGGGAAAATAGAAGGAGTTAATTTTAAAGGGGAGTATGCTTTAAGTGAAAAAAACCTGCTTTCAGCTACAACTTCCGGAACTGTTATGACCTTTAAGGCAGATAAAGGTTTTTTTGAGGATAATGTAATTGTAGGCGGCGAGTATTATAAAATAGATCCGCAATATTCTACCACTTATGGTAATCCTTCCGCAGGTTCAGGCGGTTTTAATCTTGTAGATGATAATGATGACAGTGACAAATGGGTAGATTACAACACTTCCGGCCAGCAGCATGGTTTATATGACAGAATAAATCCAGGTAATTTATACGTTTGGCCTGCTGTAGATGGAAATACGAGTTGGGGCAATAATTCTACTACTATGTTCAATTTTGAATATGACCGCGATGGTGACGGTATTGCAGACTGGGAACAGATAAATTTAGCTTATTTGGCTGATGATCCTGTACTTTGGGTAGGTGAAGACAGAAATAATAACTGGATAGTTGACAAATATGAAGATGACCGGCTTCCAGATTATACCTACTGGGGAAATGATTTAGAAGGAAACAATGCTTATGTTAAGTATAAATTTGATGATTTAATAACCCGGGCAAACATTGATGCTGAAGGAGAAACTGCCTGGTTAATAGCCCCTATACAGCTTACGGTTGGTGCCCAGTCCGAAAATATGATAACCGTTCCTTCATCTTCAACAAAAGCAGGTTATGTGGTGCTGGATTACCAGAAAGATTTTACCAGCAATGTAAAGTTTAAATTACAATATGAAACAAAACAGGTAACAGATACATATCCTAATGATTTAGTGGCATATTCCGGCTTTGGCGGTGATGATGTTCTTGATTTTACAAACAGCCAGTATGATACGACAACCCTGGGGTTGGATTTTAAATTCCTGAAAAAACTTACCGTTGAAAACCTGTATGTTTCAAGGTTTAATAATAAACTTGATGCGGGAACCACACAGAAGAAAGCAGGATTCAGTTCACGCATAGGATATCAGTATAAATTTCCTAAATCCCTTACTGAATCAGACCCTACAAGTTTGCTTGAAAAATTTACGTTAATACCTAAGTACAGATATGTAACCACCTCTTCAAGAGATGACCTGGCCTTTTCAGGCGGAAACAGCAATTGTTTTATGTTCCAGCTTGTATATAAACCGCTTGACGGCCTTACTTTTAATCTCGGTAAAAATTTGCGTTATTCAAGAAATACAGATGCAACAAAAGATGCTGACCAGAGCTTGCTGGCCCTGGAAATGTCAACAGAAACATCTATAGGAAGAAATTATAACTTTGTTTTATACGGCGGGTTCCAGAAGAAAGAAACAGTTGCTCCTGCAACAAAATTAAAAACGCAGGATGAAGATATCTATTTTGTTAAGGTATATATAAAATGAAAAAACTGATAATTATTTTATTGGCAATAGTATTCATAACCGGTAATAGTTTCTGTGCTTTTGATGATATGTACAGCACATCTATACGTGCCCAGGGTATGGGTGGTGCATTTTGTGGGTTATCAGATGATGCGCACAGTTGGCTTATTAACCCGGCAGGTTTGGGAAAAATAGAAAGCACGAATATCGGATTAAGCTACTCTCAGTTATATCCGGGCCTGGTAAATGATAATATTTCTCAAAATCTTGTTGGAGTTGCATATCCAAAGGATAATTATATTGTAGGATTAACTTATGCAAGCCTGTCATCCCAGAAATATACGGAGTTATTATATTCTATATCTGCAGCAAAACAGTTTTTTATAGATGACTTATATTTTGGAATAAACGTAAAGTCTCTTGGCTGGACCGGTACAGAATTGAAATATTTTAACAATACAGGTGAAAGCCTGGCAAAAACAAATTTTGGTGTAGACCTTGGTGTTTTGTATGCGGTTTCAGAAGAACTTGACTGGGGAACAAACTTAATTAATTTGAATCAGCCTGATATCGGAAGCAAGATACAAGAAGAACTGCCCCTTAAAATAAGAACAGGTATATGTTATAAGTATTCAGAAGAATTAAATGTATTAATGGATGCTGAAATTGATAATAATCTTATTGTCGGAGGACCGCAGTTTTCTGCAGGTATTGAAAAGTGGTTTAAAGAAAAGCAATATGCTGTCCGCGGCGGTATGCAAAGTTCCCTTGAAGGCAATAGTATTTCTCTTGGCGCAAGTTACAGAAAAGATATGAACAAAGATTTGCTGGGTATTGAGATAGCTTATATACTTCCCATGGAAATGAAACAGAGTTCAATTATGCGTTTTTCACTTCTTTATTGGCCGGGAACAGTAAAGGCAGATAAAACAGAAGAAGTCAAAGAAGAACAAATAGAAATCCCTGCGGATGAGTTTGAAGAAGTAGAAGAAGATTTAGCTCCGGGAATAGAAGAGAAGAAGGAAGAAAAAGTTGAAACACCGGCAGTGATTGTCCCTGCATCGGGCAGTAAAAATATTGAAGAAACAATTGAAATGATAAAATCCGGTAAAATTGCAGGTGTAAAATTTGATAAAAACGGTAAAAATATCACCGGTGGCACAGAAACATTAGATAAAATAGGTCAAAGTCTTGCAACAAACACAAAAATTAAAATTAAAATAGAGTCGCATACTCCCACGACGGGTGACCCTCTTGATAATATTGATATTTCTAATAATCAAGCCAAAAAAGTTAAAGATTATTTTATCGAGAAATATAAAATATCAGCGGATAGGATAGAATGCCTGGGATGGGGCGGCATGATGCCAATTTATGATGTAGAAGAAGAAATAGAAGAGAACGTAATTGATGAAGAAGGAATGGAAATTAAAAGAAAAGTTAAAAGGAAAATTCCGGAAAATATAGAAAAAAACAGGCGTATAGAGTTTAGTATTATTAAATAATGAGTACATTTATTAGAGTTATATCAAAAAGCGTGATTAAGCATGATTTGCAAAATAAGAATATTAAAAATATCTTCAATATTATTTTTATTACTCTGCTTTAATATTTCCATCCTTTGCGCAAAACCGCATCTTATAGTAAACCCGCTAAGAAATAATTCAGATTTCAAGGAAAAATGCTGGGATATTTCCAGGGAATTTACTAAAGATCTAAAAAAAAGCCTTCTTAAAGAATTCTCATTAACAACTTCAACCGGTGAAATATTAAGTTCAATTATAGTTTATGGCAATATAAAGGAATTTGATATTACTTCAAAGGAATACAGCGCTATGCCTTTGGTGGGCCAGCGTTTTTATGTTGCTAAAATTGTAGTAGAACTTTATTTGTCTTCAGCAACGTCCTGCAGCGTTACTAAAATTATTTCAGAACAAGAAAAAACATACAATAAAATAACCGGTTTTTTTACTTTGCCGGAGGAAGAAGACGAAATAAATACAAGAATGGCTGATTTTAGTAAAAGAGATAAGATAAAATGGGGTTCAGAAGAATTTAATAAGAGCATTCTTGGGAAAGCTCGTGATGAAGCAATAAGAGATTTGACAGAGAAAGTAGTGAAAAAACTGAAACAGTGAAGCACTATAGCAGCTGCTTCATCTTCGGCAAAAACCGCCGAAGCACATCCCCTGTCGCTAACCGCTTCTGCAATATTCGCGGCTATTTGCCGCATTGCATAAGCAGCTTTAGGGGATACCCTACAACGCATTCACGCCTAAGTTTACACTCGGGGCATTCTGCGAAAGCGGGTAAATAAAGATGCTTGGCTATGATGTTTGGCAGAATATTTTAAAAAGTTAGAGAGAGAATATTAATGGATACTGTAAAAATAGAAAATATTTCCAAGAAATATATTCCAGAAGTAGTAAAAATATGGAATGAGAGTTTTTCAGGTTTGTATATGGAACCAAAAATATCCAAACAGTCATTAATTAAAAAAACATATGAATCGGTGCAGTTTGATGAAAGTGCAAGTTTTATTGCTTTTAATAATTCAAAAATGGTTGGTTTTGTCATTTCATTTGCTGACAAACAATTTGAAAACGACAGCTACTGGCATATGGCAGTAAGCGGTTGGATAGGAGCTATGGCTGTCAGTGAGCCTTACAGAAAGCAACAAATAGGCGAACAATTACTAAAATCTGCCGATGAAGTTCATAAAAGCAAAGGACGTCCGATTATTTTTACCGGCGGCGGTGAGGGTATAGATAGTTTCTTTCCGGGTATTGAAGACACAATGATAAATGCAAGTGATTTTTTTAAAAAAATGGTTATGGATTTGTGCGCAGAACATGTTTTGTTGAAGCAAATCTAAAAAATTATCAATGTCCCGTGGAACTTGTTAAAAAAATAAAAGAATTAGAATCAGAAGGTATTACTATAAGAAAAGCAAAAAATTCTGATAAAAATGCCTTCATCCAATATATGAAAGATGACCTTTGGCCGCAAGAGAGACAGAGCGGGTTTGCAAATAATTTTAATCAACAATGTAAAAATATGATAATTAGCGTACAAAAAAATAAAATAGCGGGTGCTTTAACCGGATATGAAGTGAATTCTAAAAAAATATCTAATTACGGCGGCGTAGGTGTTTTGGCTGATTATCGTAATTATGGAATAGGAAAACTTCTTCTTGCTAAAGCTATGGAAGAATGCAGCAAATTGGGTAGTACTAAAATGAAGCTTTGGACCCGTCCGCAGACTGCAGACAGGTTTTATAACAAACTCGGGTTTAGCGTGGCAAAAAATTATGATGTGTATGCCAAAGAAATACCCCAGGATTTTATAACCGAGAAATGGATTGCAAGAAACAGATTCCTTTGACTACATCGATATAACTACAACTTTAAAAAAACCATTGACAAAATACAGTTTTCGTACTATATATGTATTAGAGAAGCGAGTAGGTAATTTGGGCGTTTTCTCGTTTTTTTTGCATAGTTGCGAAAACGTCTGCACAAGCTAAAATATGCATTATAATGGCTTGTTTCTGAAAATCAGCACTAAGACATAGTATTTAAACTAAGTATTAGCATATAAAGTAATTCTGCACTTTCCGGAAAAAGGGCACTGATGCAGGGTAAGCTAAATTGGGAAAGGTAAAAAGCTTAATATTTTCAATATTTATCCTTATACTTATAACCATTAACAATACTGATTCACAATCAAAAGAGACTAAAGCAATAATTAGAAATAAAAGCGAAGAGATTACAAAGGAAAAGGTAAAAAAAATGAGTGAATTAAAAAAGAAACCAAATATCATATGTTTTTTTACGGACCAGCAAAGGTGGGATACCATAGGTTGTTACGGCCAGAAGTTAAATGTTACTCCTAACATTGACAAGATGGCGTCGGAGGGCGTTTTATTTAAAAAAGCCTTTACATGTCAACCAGTCTGTGGCCCTGCACGTGCATGTATACAGACAGGAAAATATGCCACAGAAAATACAGTGATAGATAACGGGCTTCCATTGCCTTTAAATGAAAAAACTATTGCTAACTGGTTATCAGAAACCGGTTATGAAGTTGGGTATATAGGTAAATGGCATCTTGCATCAAACGGAAAACAGCAAGACTACAGAACAAAAGCAATTCCTCCGGAAAGAAGAGGCGGATATAAGGATTATTGGTTAGCTGCGGATGTTCTTGAATTTACTTCACATGGTTATGATGGTTATTTGTTTGATGCTGACATGAATAAAGTTGATTTTGAAGGATACAGAGTTGATTGTTTAACAGATTTTACTATTGATTATCTCAATACACGAAACGGTGAAAAACCTTTCTTTCTGTTTTTGTCATATCTTGAACCTCATCATCAGAATGACCGCAATAGATGTGAAGGGCCGGAAGGTAAGGCAAAAGAATTTGAAAATTATGAAGTTCCCGAAGATTTGAAAGATAAAGAAGGGAATTGGAAAGAAAACTACCCTGATTATCTGGCTTGTTGCAACAGCCTGGACTATAATTTGGGTAGGATTAGAGAAGAACTAAAAAAGTTAAAAATAGATGATAACACTATAATTATATATTTTGCCGATCACGGCTGTCATTTTGAAACTCTTAATGAAGGGTATAAACGTACCTGTCATGAATCTTCAATTCGTATTCCATTAATTATTTACGGTCCGGGCTTTAAAGGCGGGAAAGTTGTAGACGATATCGTAAGTTTAATAGATGTACCTCCTACGGTTCTTGCTTCGGGAGGTGTAGAAAAACCTGAAAGTATGAAAGGGCGACCATTGCAGGAAATTGGCTCAGAAAAAGACCCGGCCTGGCCTAAAGAAGCGTTTATTCAAATAAGCGAGAGTCATGTTGGGCGCGCGCTGAGAACGCAGAAATGGAAATATTGTGTAACAGATCCCGATAAAGAAGGCTGGCGTGATGCAGGAAGCGACAGGTATTATGAAGATGGTTTATTTGATTTAGAAAAAGACCCTTTTGAAAAAAATAACCTTGTAAGAGTTCCTGAACTTTTAAATGTGCGTAAAGAACTTGCTGAAATATTAAAAAAACGTATGGTTCAAGCCGGAGAAAAATCACCTGAAATATTATCCGCAAAATAGATATGAAAAAGACAAAAAATCTTCCCAATATTTTGCTAATTCTTACCGATCAGCACCGGTATGATTCTGTAGGTATAAACGGGAATAATATCTGTAAAACACCTAATTTGGATAATCTTGCAAGAGAAGGAGTTAGGTTTGAGCAGGCTTATACGCCCTGTGCGCTTTGCACGCCTGCAAGAGCCTCAATTTTTACCGGCAGGTATCCGCATAATCACGGCCTCTGGAATAATTGCGATATGTTTCAGTATGCAAAACCGGAACTGCCTGATTCAGAGGTACTATTTAATCAAATACTCAAAAAAGATAAAAATTATAATTGCGGTTATGTTGGTAAATGGCATATAGGTACTAAAAGAGGCCCGTCTTTTTATGGTTTTGAGGGAACAGACTTTCCTGGATACGGTTACGCACCCAAACATAAAGATTATCAGGATTACCTAAAATCAAAAGGGTTAAAATCACCTTATGAAGATAAAAATATTAAAAATAAATTGTTTGGCTTAGGCGGCAAATTCTTAATAGGCGGTACTATTCCCGGGCCGGCAGAAGCAACAGTTCCTTCTTATCTGGCACAAAGAAGTTCAGAGATGATTAAAAAATACAGCCGGGATTATAATAAAAAGAATAAACCATTTTTCATTACCTGCAGTTTCTGGGGGCCTCATGAACCCTATTTAGTTCCTGAGGAATTGATGAGTATTATTAATCCGGAAGATATTCCTGAATGGGGAAATTTCAGAGATAAATTTATCAATAAACCCGAAGCTCATAAAAAATTTGCTGCAGAATTCTGGAAACTTAATCTTGGTTGGAAAAAGTGGCGGAAGATAGTTGCTCTTTACTGGGCTCATGTATACCTGGTTGATATGCAGATTGGGCGTATCTTAAAAACTCTGGATGAATGCGGACTTAAAGAAAATACTCAGGTTGTTTTCACTACTGATCACGGAGATATGGTCGGTGCTCACGCAGGGATATTTGATAAAGGGCCGTTCATGTATGAAGAAACATACCGTATTCCTATGATAATGAGATGGCCGGGCAGGATTAAAGAAGGTCAGGTTTCTGATAAGCTTGTTTCGCTTTTAGATTTAGCCCCTACTTTTCTGGCAATAGCGGGCATAAAATCAAAAACTACAGAAAAAATGGACGGAAAAAATCTTTTACCTTTAGTAACATCTAAAAAAACAAAATGGAGAGACAGCGTGGTTGCAGAAAGCCATGGTCATCATGCATTGCTTTCACAGCGCATGATACGTTGGAATAAATACAAATATGTTTTCAGCCCCTATACAACAGATGAATTATATGACCTTAAAAAAGATCCTTATGAACTTACGAATTTGGTGCAGAATAAAAAATATAGAAACTTGATCCGTAATATGAAAAAGAAGCTTTCGTTATGGATGAATGAGACAAAAGACCCTATCAGAGCTAGTTCAAATATTTATTTAAGTTAAATAATTATTTGTAATAATACTTAAAATACTGTGTTTAATTTAGTATAATTTACGAAGGAAAAATGGACTTACTAAAGTACAAATCTGATTTTAAAGAAGCTAAACAATACTGGAATGCTTTCTGGAACAAGGAAGTTATTGACCGGCCCTGTATATCAATTACAGCTCCCTTGGATGAGAAGTCAAAAAAATTAAGGCCGTATCAAAGAGCACGTTGTTCTGATACTGAATTTGATAAAGTACTAATAGATTTTGATGTCTGGGCAGAATCAACATATTTTGGTGCCGATGCAGTTCCTTTTTTCAGGTTTTCATTCGGGCCGGACCAATTCAGTAGTTTTTTAGGAGCTGAGCTAACAGTTGCAGAAGATAAACAAACCTCGTGGGTTAACCCATATGTTACTGATTGGAAAACAGTAAAACTACAGCTTAATGAAGACAATGAAAATTGGAAGAAAATGCTTTATTATATTAATAAAGCTTCTAAATTTGGTGAAGGTAAATTTATTACAGGAATGATAGACTTGCACAGCAATATGGATTGTTTAAGCGCTGTAAGGGACCCGGCTAATCTCTGTATGGATATACTTGATTGCCCTGAAGAACTGGATAAAGTTATGAAACAAGTCCGGTCCCAGTATGTTCCTATACATAAAGCTATACATGAAGCAGGAGCTATGGTAGACAGGGGATGTATAGGCTGGATTCCCTGTTATGCCGAAGGCAAATTCGCCGTCGTGCAGTGTGACTTTATGTGCATGATAAGCCCGGAGCATGCACGTCGTTTTGTTATGCCGGCGGTTGCCGAAGAAGCTGCCTATCTTGACTACTCAATCTTTCATTTAGACGGAGCAAATGCCTTGGTTCATCTTGATGATATTCTGGCAATACCTGATATAGATGCTGTTCAATGGGTGCCGGGTGCCGGTAAACCGCCGTTAATAGAATGGATGGACATACTGAAAAAAATAATAAAAGCAAAAAAAGGAACACAGCTATACTGTACTGTTGAAGAGGCAAAAATATTTCACAAAGAACTTGGCCCCCAAGGTGTTTTTTACGATATAGGTGCTACTTCAAAAAAAGAAGCGGATGATTTAATTGCTTGGTTTAAAAAAAACACATAGATTTTATCTATGTAATCAGTGTGTTGAATCTATATAATTGAATTTATGAACAATGGAGAGTATTATGAAAAAGTTTCTAACAAGAAATAATATTTCAAGGATTGTCCTATCATTTATTTTTTATTCTATTTTTTCTTTTAATTCTTTAACATCAGCACAAGAGCAGAAAACAGTGAAAATATTGATTGACCAGAATGTTATTCCCGAAGAAGGCAACCCAACAGCTGATGCTATTGCAAAAAGAAAAGTTCTTCAGGCATTTAGGGCGAAATATCCTTATATAGAAGTTGTAACCAATACGGGTTTGCGCATAGAAGGTATGGGCCAGGAAGTAGGAAGGCTTATGTCTATAGCAGGCGATGTAGCCCCTGATGTAATATCCATCAGTTTCCGCAACTCAGATGGATTTATAAAACGCGGTTTTTTATATCCTCTTGATGAATGGATTAATAAAGTTCCTGAAAATGAATTAAATGAAAGAGTAAAACAGTCTGTAAAGGATGTTCTTTATCGTGTAGGATCTGACGGTAAAAAACACTGGTATGGATTTCCTTACGATAACTGGGTAATGGCTTTAGTTTACCGAAAAGATTTATTTGCTGAGGCCGGTCTTGACCCTGAAAAACCTCCTAAAACCTGGGATGAAATGATGGCATATTCACGTAAAATCACAAATCCCGAAAAAGGTATTTACGGGCTGGGCCTAATGGGCGGGACTGCTGCTTCCTGGAATTTTTATTCCTTTCTTTTATCTGCCGGAGCCCGGGCTGTGGAAGAAGATGAAAATGGAACCTGGAAAGCTGTTTTTGATACTCCCGAATCTGTAGAGGCAGTTTATTTTTATGCAAGGCTTTTACAGGAAAAGTTTGTAAAAAACGGCAAAACTATTTATGGTGCGGCAGTAAGGGATGAAAATATATGGAGAATGTGGAAAGATGAAAAAATAGGAATGACCTATAATTATCTCAGTGACCAATTAATGCAGAACGTTAATCCGGAACAGGTGGGAATAGCACCTGTCCCTAAAGGGCCCACCGGTATTAGAGGTTCTGAAATCAATTGCGGAATATTGTGTGTATTCGGCGGCGTAAAAAATCCGCAGGTTCGTGATGCAGCCTGGAAGTTTGTTGAGTTTTGGGGAAGCCCTGAAGCTATAAAAATACGTACCCAGGTGCTCATTGAAAATGGATTTGGCCATCTTGTTAATCCAGGGTATCTTAGAAAACATGGGCATACGGAATACTTAAAATATGTACCCAAGGGCTGGGAAGAGACATTTAAAGAAGCTCTTGCAAACGGTGTTCCTGAACCTTACGGGACTAACTGTCAGGTAGTTTATGACTATATGACAAAACCTCTAGATATATCAATTGTTGAAGATTTGGGAAATAAACCGCCTTCGGAAGCACTACCACGTATTCAGAAAATATTAAATGAAGCAGTAATTGAAACCAACGAAAAAATGATAGGAATTGTCCCGAAAGACAAAATGTCCTATAGAAGAAAAGTTGCTACGGCGGTGGGTGTAATTATTGCTTTTGCTTTTTGCTGGGCTTTCTGGTATTTAAGAAAAATATTTACACCTTCAAGCGTTAAGGTTAGATGGGGTTTTAAAAAATACTGGATTGCTTATCTTATACTTTTACCTGCTTTAGTATTTGAAATCTTATGGCATTATATTCCCACCTTCAGCGGTGCCATAATTGCTTTTTTAGATTATAACGTAATGGGCGGCAGTAAATGGGTAGGTATTGATAATTTTGCTAATGTACTTTTTGATAAAACGTTTTGGGAAACATTATGGCATAGTTTATATTTTTCCGGGCTGTATATTTTAATTGGTTTTTTATCACCGATATTTTTAGCTCTTTTATTACACGAAGTACCTAAGGGAAAAGTATTTTTCCGGGTAATTTATTATCTGCCTGCAGTAATCAGCGGGCTTGTGGTAATATTCCTCTGGAAAAACTTTTATGATCCTTCCGCAGGCGGTTTGTTGAATAAAATATTGAGTATTGTGTGGACCAGCATTTCCCCGAATGAATTTGTACCGCAAAGATGGCTGCAGGATCCGAAGTGGGCTATGTTATGTACTATAATTCCTATCGTATGGTCCTCCATGGGCCCGGCCTGCCTGATATATCTGGCAGCATTAAAAACTGTACCTGATGACTTATACGAAGCTGCAGATATTGATGGTGCAAATTTATGGCACAAAATAATGCATATTACATATCCTACCATCAAACCTCTGGTTTTAATAACCTTTATAGGTGCGTTTGTGAATACTTTTAAAATGTCAAATAACTATATATTGGCAATGACAGGAGGCGGCCCGGCGGGGGCTACAAAAGTCTTGCCCTTGGAAATATTTTTTAATGCATTTCTGTATTTGAAATTTGGTATTGCAACAGCCATGGCGTGGCTGTTAGGGTTTATTTTATTGGGTTTCACGGTATATCAAATGAAACGCCTAAGCAGAATGCAGTTTAAAGCATCGGGGAGGGGATAGTATGTCGTTACTGACCACCGTAGGTAAAAAACCATTAAGCATGAAAATAATAATAGCTTCAGTATATATTCTCCTGATTCTTGGCAGTATTACAATGATATATCCATTTATGATAATGGTATCAGGATCATTTAAAAGTGAAGTTGATGTTTATGAATATGATGTTATACCCAAATATTTTTATAACGATACTATGTTATTCCGAAAATATCTGGAAACAAAATATAATGAATCGGTAATGGACTATAATATTAATACAAGGGAAGGAGAGTATTCTTTTAAGAAAATAGATCCACCCAGCAAATTAAATGAAACAAAAATAGCAGACTGGAAAGAATTTTTAGACAAGGTTGATATGCCCCAGACTTACAGTATGTTAGGCCATGTTTTTTCACGGCCTCCTAAAGTGGTCTACCCGGAAATGAACCGCGAGTACAGGGGTGCTTTATACAATGAAAGCAAAGGTTCTCTTGATATTTTTAATGAAAAATATGATGCACAATCAAATTCCTGGAGATGGATAAATTATCCGCACACGGTTCGTGTAACTCCTGCCTGGCGCCAGTATAAAATGCCTGATACAAAAATAGAAAATAAACGTATGGATTTTAAAGCCCTTCAGCCTAAAAGTTATTTTTACTATTTATCTTTAGACGGCAAATATATTCAGGAATACCTGTATTTTAAGTATGGCAAGAAAATAGAAGACTATAATAAAGCTCATTCAACGAATTATGAAAACTATTCACAGGTATTTCTTTCGCAAACTTTGCCTATAAACGTTAAAGAAAGAGCTGACTGGGTAGAATTTGTAAAAAAAGAATTAAACCTGCAGTTTATTAAAGTTAATTCTGCGGCCCGGGATATATATGCCGGCCATCTTAGAAAAAAGTATGACAATAATATTTCCCTGTTGAATAAATCATACAATTCAGATTACAAATCTTTTGAAGAAATTAATTATCCAAAAAACATTTTGATGGCAGGTTCCAGATTAGTGGATTGGGAAGAATTTATCCAAATAGTTCCGGAGAATTACCTTTCTCTGACAAGCCCGGAGTTTTTATGGAGAGATTTCCTGGAAAATAAATATGGCAATACGGAATCTCTAAATAAAGTACACGAAACAGCTTATGCGTCATTTAAAAGCATACCTATGCCTACCAAAGAAGCGGATTATGCCTATTTACTTGGAAGCAAAAAGCATTTCAAATGGGAGTTTGCAACAAGAAATTATAAACATGTATTCCAGTATCTTATCACACGCGGTAGGGGTGTCTGGAATACTTTTGTGTTCTGTTCCCTTACGGTTTTATTTGCTTTGATTGTAAATCCTATGGCAGCTTATGCCATGAGCAGATATAATTTGCCGTCAACTTATAAAATATTGATGATTTTTTTAGCTACAATGGCATTCCCTCCAATGGTAACTGCTATTCCGAATTTCCTTATGATAAAACAGCTGGGTTTGCTTAATACATTTGCTGCATTAATTCTGCCCAGAGTAGTGCACGGATACAGCATATTTTTGCTTAAAGGATTTTTTGATAGTTTGCCCAAGGAATTATATGAATCAGCAATGATTGACGGAGCAAACGAGTGGACCATGTTCTGGGATATGACAATGTATCTTTCAAAACCTATTCTTGCTGTAATCGCTCTTGAAGCTTTTAATACTGCCTATGGAGCATTTATGTTTGCTTTTATAGTTTGTCAGGATGAAAAAATGTGGACTTTAATGGTCTGGTTGTATCAATTACAGCAATACAGCCATACGGCTGTGAATTATGCCGCATTGATAGTTGCAGCTATTCCTACACTGGGAGTATTTCTTCTTGCCCAGAGGTTTATTATCAAAGGTATAGTTGTACCGGTAGAAAAATAGTAGATTAGTGATTTCAAATTTGAAACTACATTAATTATCCTGACTGATTTCTGTCTTGCATTGCGTAAAGTGAGACAAACTTCAAAAAAACATTGTCTTGGTATTAAGCCCTGAGGTTTTAATGAAAAAAAAACCTAATATATTATTTATAATAACCGACCAATGGCGTTACGATGGATTAGGTGTAAATGGCAATAAAACATGCAAAACACCCAACCTGGACAAATTGGCTCAGGAAGGAATAAATTTCACACATGCCTTTACAACAACAAGTCTTTGTACTCCTGCCAGAGCCTCTCTTTTTACAGGCCGTTATCCGCATAACCATGGCCTTCTGAATAATACTCATGAACGGGATGCCGTAAGCCTGGAACTTCCAAAAACTGAAGTAACCTTAGCACAGATAATTAAAAAAGAAGGCTATAAAACTTCCTATGTAGGAAAATGGCACGTGGGAAGAGACCTTATGCCCGATAAATGGGGTTTTGATATTCATTGCGGAAGTGAAGATGATTTTACTCCTTATGAAAATTATCGTAAGAATTTTATAAAAACAAATGAAACCAAATTATCAGCAGAAGATATTGTTTCCGGCACAAAAACTGATCCTAAAGTAAAAAGTGCACTAAAATGCAAATGGATGCTTGATAAAGATGAAAGTACGGTTTGTGGAACAGACCCCGTGCCGGTAGAAGGCACAGCAACTCATTTCAGGACCAACCTTGCCCTTGAACAGCTGGATAAATTAAATAAAATAACAGACCCATTTTGTCTTTTTGTAAGTTATTTCGGCCCCCATTATCCCAGCATAATTCCAGAACCGTTTGCCTCTATGTATGACCCGGAACAAATTCCAGAAGTACCTAATTTTAAGGATGATTTTAAAAATAAATCCTATGTTCACCATAAAAAGTTACAACAATGGGGTGTGGAAAAGTTTACGTGGAAAGACTGGCAGAAATATATAGCTTTTTATTGGGGTTATATATCATTTCTTGATTATGAAATCGGCAGGATACTGGACCGGCTTAAAGAAAACGGTATGGACAAAGAAACTATAGTAATATTTACGACAGATCACGGGGATTTTGCAGGCAGTCATAGGCAGTTTAACAAGGGCCCGTTGATGTATGATGAAACCTACCGGATTCCACTAATAATTAAATGGCCTGAAAAAACAAAGGCAGGTTCGGTTTCTGATAGTTTTGTGCGTATCCTGGACTTGATGCCTACCATTTTAGAATCTGCCGGGGCAGAAATTCCCGGAAATATTGACGGTAGAAGTATTGTTCCTATTCTTGAAGGCAAAGTGCCGCAAGACTGGCCTCAGGAAGTATTTTGTGAACAGCACGGTGATGAACTGGGCCTTTATTCCCAGAGAATGATAAGAACCAGGGAATATAAATATGTATATAATGTTGAAGATAAAGATGAGATGTATGATTTGGTAGAAGACCCTTATGAACTGAATAATTGCGCGGATGACCCGCAATATAAAGATACACGGATAAATCTTGAGAAGAAACTGTTGAGTTGGATGCGAAAAACAGATGATATGATTGCCCGCTGGGCAGCAAGTTTGTTAGGCGGCAGAAAATAATAAGTTAATTATATTTGTCCTCATAAATACACCTTCTAAATGAACCAATTTTCAACTAAACCAATCATAAAATACATACTAAATGCAGTTTAAATAAAAATATAAGGAAAGGTAAGGAAAATGGAAGGGCTGAAAGTATCTCTGGAAATAAAGGCAGATGGCAGGGTTTTTAAGTTTGATAATATCAACAACAGCAAGAATAATTATCTTATAGGAAAATATAATTTAAAAGTTAAAAGAGGCAAACACCTGGAATATTCTTTTTCACGCGGTGATGAAAAAGAGATAAATATTGAAAGATATAAAATAAATGTAAACCTGCCCCTGCAGAGCATTTCTCAGGTCATAGCGCCTGAATGCGGACGGGAGTATACAGAAACATTTTTTCCATTATATTTATGGAGGCGTTCATTTTTTATAAATCTTCCTATAGACGGGCACCCTTTTATGTCTTTGCTTGACGGCCAGAAACAACCGTATTTTTCTTTTGGAATTATAGGAGGGTTTCGTGAAACCAGATTTACCTGTGTAAGGCCCGGAGCAAATAAAAAAAATACCCTGGTTGCTTCCAATATACTGGAAATAGAAATAGAAAGGCCTTATGAAAAATTCAAATGGGGGGAAACAAAAGTTTTAAAAGAAATGTTGTTTATGGACGAATCAAACAAAACCTGGTTTCATGCATTCCGTGAATACACGGATATTTACAGAAAATGGCTTAACGTAGAAACAGAAATACCAAAATTATCTGCTTATGAACCTGTATGGTGTACCTGGACAGCGTTTTTTTCAAAGCTAAACGATAAAAAAATTATTAAAAATGCTGTAATAGCAAAAAAACTTGGTTTAAAGTCTATTATAATAGATGATGGCTGGTATGGCCCAGGGTTGGATGAAGAAAAGGGAAACAGAATGGGTGATTTCTATCCGGACAAAAAGAAATTCACTGATTTTAACAAAATGATAAAAACTATACAAAAGATGGGCCTGAAAGCCATTTTGTGGATAGCTCCGCACGGAATTGCCCCTATTTCAAAAAAAGTAAAAACTTATGGTCATTTATTTGTTAAACTTGATGGAAAGAACTTTTTGACCCGTAACGGGTACCATACACTTTGCCCCTGTAATAAGGAAGCACGTGAATATGTAGTTAAGGAATCAGTGCGGTTGCTGAAAGATTACAGAGTTGACGGTTTAAAAATAGATTTGTTTAACAATTATACAAACAGGGTTTGCGAAAGTAACCACTCTCATGACTGCAGTTCAATGATTGAAGGTTTGCACTTGATGATGAAAGATATCTGGGAAGCAATGAAAGCATACAATCCGGAGGTTATTCTTGAATTGAAACAGAATTATGGTAATGTGCTTACCGAACAATATGGCAGTATGGTAAGAGCGGGAGATACGCCTTTTGATATTGATTTAGACCTTTGGAGATGTTTTTATATTCAGGCGTATGCCAGGGTTATTCATAATGATTATCTTGCCTGGACACCCAGTGAAAAACCGTTGAATCTTGCTGTTATGATGATAAAATTGATTACTGCGGGAGTTCCTACATTTTCTTCAGCCTTGACCGGGGTACCTAAAAGCCACCTGGAAGTTATAAAAAAATGGATGACTTTTTACAATGACCATTTATGGCTGTTAAAAGAAAAAAGAGAGCCACAGGTTGGCGATATGAGTGTCTGGCAGATAAAGACGTCTGAATCCAGTTTGTACAGCCTGGTTTTTACTGCACAATTAGTGGAACTTGAATCAAACAAACAGATAATTATCCTTAACGGAACAAGAAATGAAAAAACCTACATAAAAACAGCTAATGGATTCATTTCAAATGCAGAATTCTACGATTATAAATGCAACTTGGTAAATAAATCTAAATTAAAGATATATGATGGCGTATCTCTTCCTGTTTCTCCCGGCGGTTATGTTGTTTTGAAAAGAAAATAAAGGTTTTGTGGTATGGTATATAAAAAAATATTTTACATTGAATTGTTTTTTCTTGGGATTTTACTAATTTCAGGTTGTACTAAGTCTGAACTAAATAATCCGAATGAATTGAAAGTAGCTTTTCCTGCCGGCGGCATGGAATTCATCAGGCTTATGAAGAATATGTGCAAAAATTTCCAAAAAAATAGGCCCGGGCTAAAAGTAAAAACTATAGCTGTAGGAGCAGCCAACTATAATGAAAAAATAATGACCATGATTGCTACAGATGATTCTCCTGATGTTTTTCGTATTCAACCAAATTATATCCCTTTATTTGTTAAGAAAGGGTTAATAATAGACCTGGAAAAGCTGATTGAAAAAGACAAATATTTCGACAAAAGTATATACTATCCGGTTGTTTTAGAGGATTTAACCTGTAATGGTAAATTATATGGTTTGGCTTACGGGTTTACGCCAAAAATTATTTATTACAACAAGGATTTGTTTGATTCTGCAGGGGTCCCTTATCCAAAAGCCGGCTGGAACTGGGATGAATATTTAGAAATAGCAAAAAAACTCACTATTAAAGACAGTGACGGTAATATAAAACAATTTGGCGGGATAATTGAAGGTTTTGATATATTGCATTTTGCAGATACTTGGGGTGGGAACATGTGGAATAAAAATAAAACCCGTTGCACCATTGATTCACCCGCAGCCCGTGCCGGTATAGGTTTCTTTATAGATTTAATCATTAAATATCACGTTACACCAAGCCCAAGGGAAAGGCAGTCTCAGGGTGATTATGAAGTATTTAAAAACGGCAGGGGCGGCATGTTGCTCAGCGGGCGATGGCAAACATTTGATTTAAAAAATGTTAAAAATATGAGGTGGGGTATTTGTGAAATTCCTCAAGGAAAAAGAAAAGTAAACCGCATAACAGCAAACGGGTGGGTAATATCAGCAAACTGCAGTAATCAGGCAAAAGCATTTGAAATATTGAAATATATTTGCGGCGAAGAAAATGTGAAGTATATTATGAAAACCGGCGATTGCGTGCCTTCAATAATAAAAGTTGCTGAAACAGATTTTTTAGATAAAAATGCAAGTTTTTCTGAAGAAGATAACAGCTATTATCTTAAAAGTATAAGTTTTGCAAGTTCTTATAAAAAATATTTACATCCGGATATATCTTGGATTGAATTAGGGGGAATGATTTTTGGAAAAAAGATTGAACCCTTATTATTCCAGAGATGCGATGTGAAAACCTATACAGAGAAAATGCAGAAAGAAATAAACGAATTCCTGGCAGCCAAGAATAAATAAAGGATCCATTAATGCATACAATTGAGAATACATCAAGTTATTTAATTAAAAAACGTAAAAATGAATATTTTAGTGTCAATAAAAATAAATGCATATTCAATATAAAGGTTGCGGGTGACAGGGAACCGCAGGAACAGGAGTTTTTGCTAAGACGCTCAAGAGGTGTTCTAAAATCAACAGTAGTTGTTAATAGCAAATCTGTTGATATTTCTACAGTTGAAAGTATACTTGCAGGACTAATTAAAAAGGGCATGTCTGACAAAGAAAAAGCCATTGCAATTTATCGTTTTTGTTCTCCAGGAACACTTCTTCACTGGGAGCCTGCAGATTTTTCAAATAATATTTTAAAGCTTTTAAATATTTACGGGTATGGGACATGTGGAACACATGCATTTTTGTTTTATCAGTTATGCCGGCATGCAGGGCTAAGGGCGGCTCATTTAGGCATAGATGTTCCCAGGTATCATACTGGGCATCAACTGGCAGAAGTATATTACAACAATAAATGGCATGTATTTGATTGTGATGCGGGCCATTACTATTTAAATGCAAGAAGTGAAATTGCCAGCGCTGATGAATTGAAAAAAGATCCTGATTTGATTAATCAGTCAGCAGATCATTTTGGGTTAAATCATATCGGCTGGCCAATAGGTTGTTTAAAATATCTTCATAAATATTCTGATTTTCACAGAGATGAAAAAGTTCCGGTTCATTCTTTAAAACCTATTGATTATATAATGAAACAGAATTCACTGAAATTTGTTTTTAAGCCTTTAGATGAGATAATAGATGTTCAAAGAATTACTAAATTGTGGAAAATGCCCGCCCCTGTTTTCAATATTGGAAAGATTAATTCGAACCTGCTTAAACCATTAAACTTAGGTAAAAATAAGGTAATATTTAAAAATAGAAATAATGAGTCTTTTAAAGGGAAAATAGTTTTTCGTTGGACAGAGAAATATTTGAAATCTTCTGCCAAAGCAAAGGCAGATAATATTAAATGGGCAAAGGAAGAAAAACTGTTCTCAGACAGCGCAGGGGAAAATAGAAATGCTTTTCCTATTGTGGATTCTAATGGAAATATTAATTTAACAGGGCAGTCTCTAAATAAAAATACGTCTGAAATCTGGCATGGTAGTTATAAAAGTGCAGATTTCAAAAAAACTGTGATATTTAAAAAAGAAAAAATATATCCAGCATATCCAAAATTATATGTAGATGAATTAAATCAGTCCCATTTAGTATTTCAAACCAATACATACAACAAAAGTTCTGATATTTATTATCTTAACACAAAGAATGTAAAGAAAATCATAAGAATTAATCAGGAAGATAAATATTCCCGTTCATATTTTCCCAATATGGCAGGTTATAAAGATGCTATTGCAATTATCTGGCAGGGACCCAATGTGTCCAGGGGCGGCGATGCAAATTTCAATAAAGGTTATTCAAACAGCTGGTTTAAAATATTCAGAAACGGGAAATGGGAAAAAGCTGTTGTCAGAAACGGATATTGGAAAAACCTGATTTTACCATCAATAACATCAGATTCAAAAGGTAATTTTCACTGCTTATATCTTTATCAGGGGGTTGAATACGAAAATATCACTAGAGCTGTTCATAATTCAAAAGATTCAATGATTAACATTTCTCCTTACAATAGTTATTATTCTTTTGGTTCTGACATAACCACAGATAGAAAAGATAATATCTATGCATTATGGTCTATGGCAAATTATGGTTTGCGGCCTAATATATATTTACGCCTTAAACAAGCAGGTACCTGGGGAAAATGTGTAAGAGTAAGTGCTTGGGATAAAATTGACGCAAAGTATCCTTCTGCGGCCTGCGGGTTAAACGGTGAATTGTTTATTGTTTGGGAAGATTACCGGCATGGAAATTCTGTTATTTATTATAAGGAATTTGACGGGAAGCAATGGTTGCCGGAAATAAGGCTAAGTAATAACAAAAAAGGTGATGCGCATTACCCAAAAGTTATTGTTGATAAAACAAATAAACCTGTTATTTTCTGGCATGATAACCGTGACAAAAAAACACAGATTTATTTTAAGCATAAGAAATAATATTAGTAGTACATTTTTCCGCTCTTTTTAAAAGAGAGGATTGAGGAGAGTTAATAAGATGAAAGTATCAAGATTATTTAATTTAATGTTAGTTTTGAGTTTATTATTAGTGTTTCCTGTAAAAAGTTTTGGTTCAGATATTCCGGCAGGAATGAAATGTTTTGATTTTGGCCCAGAAAAATCGGTTGTTTGGCCTGGCTTTGTGTCAGTGACAGCAAATATGTCTTATAGTAAGGATAAAGGTTTTGGCTGGGAGGGAACCACGCCGCCGCAAGCTGTGTTTAGAAAAGACCACCAGGCAGATGCCTTGGCAGGTGACTATATAGGCTGGCAAAAAAAAGATTATAACACTACCCCTGCTCCTCAATATACATTTATTTTAGATTTACCAAACGGTGATTATGAAATAGCAGTGATGGCATCAAATCCTGACCCATTGAAACCTTACGGAATAATAGCTAATGGCAACAAGTTATTTTGGGAGGAAGTGACGATAGATAATTATGTTGAGAAATACTTAAATAGGCACAGGGCAGCGGCGTATAAACCTGACCAGGATGTATTCAAAGAGCATGTAGACCTGGAACATCCTGTGAAAAAATATATAGTTAACATAAAAGACGGGAAATTGAAATTACAGTTACAGTATGTTGCACTTGAAATGCTGGTAGCATATCCTCTTTCATTGCAAAAAGATGGAGATGAATTTTTGAAAACGTTATGGGACGAAAGGCGCAGTGAATTTTACAGCAGTGCTTATAAAGAAGTTTTGCCGGAGTCTAAAGACCCCAAGCCGGGAATATCAAAAGAAGATAAAGAAAAGGGTTTTGTTCTTTTTGTAAGGGATTATCTGGAAGAAATTTATCCTACAAGTTATCCGAAAAAAGAGGAAATAAATTCTAAAATTAATTTGACTGCTGCAAAAGGGGAATTTGAACCAGCATTATTGGGGTTATGGCCTCTTAAAGAACTAAAAGGTATAAGGATAAAATTTTCAGATTTAAAAATGGAGGGCGCAGTTATTGCAGCATCTTCAATAGAATTACGTAAAGTACGGTATTACCAGAAACAGATAAGTTCAGCTGATAATGTTCACACAATAGTGCCGTTTATTTTAGAAAAGCCCCAGCAGGATAAAATAGACATTCCAAAAGATGAGACCACCGGCTTATGGCTGACAGTAAATGTCCCCAGAGATGCAAAAACCGGCACCTATACAGGAAAAGTAGAAGTAATAACACAAGACGGCAAAAATTCTTCCGTCGCTATAGAGCTTGTCGTTCGTCCCTATTTATTGCCGGATCCGGAAGATATTTCTGCTACTCTTATGTGGTATTACAGAACGCCTCTCTGGAAACATGAACGTTATAAATTAAGCTGGTTTGGAGCTGAGGGTAAACCTTTGGCAACAAAACTGCTTGAAGCAGATTTAAGGAGCATGAAAGAACATGGCTGCAACGCTTTACATTTACCTGAAGTGCTTATTACGGCAGTTGACGGGAGCGGAAAAGTAACAGTGGATTTTTCAGAGTTAGCATGGGTTGTTGAAACAATGAAAAAAGAAAATATCGGGCTTAAACACCCTAATCTGCTTTTTACTCTAAAAGCAGCCAATCAGCTGATTAAAGAATATGAAATGGAAGAATTCGGTGATAAGTTTAATAAAACATTTAAAAATTATATTGCAGAATTAGTTAAATGGTTTGGAGAACAGAAAATTGATGTGCTCTATTGGGTTGTAGATGAGCCAAGAGAAAGAAATCTTTCTTCCTGGAACCGTAATTATGATGATACAATGAAATATGTTCAGTTAGTATCTGAAGTTAAGGGTGCCAAGAGTTCGGTTTCTTTTATGCGTGATACTGAAGGCAGTAAGGATTATTCAGCCGGCGCTGAAAAAACAGACAATACTATAACCTTTCCAGGCGCTGATTCTGTGAATCTGCGTCAAATTTCTTCAAACAGAGGAAAGGATAAATTATGGCTGCATAATTCCGGAAAAAATATTAACAGAACAGCGTTTGGTTTTTATCCCTGGAGAGTATCTGCTTCAGGCCGGGTTCAGTGGAACTATGACTATCAGGAAATACCTTATTATCCTTTTGAAAATATGTGTGGGTTTACATGGGGTTCCGTAGCTGCAACGTTCCCGTCAAGTGAAGGGCCTGTTCCTACAACCTGGTATGAATGGTCCCGTGAAGGCATAGATGACTGGAGATATATAGAGCTGGCAGAAAATTTAATAGCAAAAGCAAAAAAAACTGGTAATTCTGAAAAGGTTAAGTTAGCAAAAGAAACAGAAAGGATTCTTAAAAATATAAAAGAAGAAATACCTGAAAGCCTTCCTATGGAAATAATAGTTGGAAATAACGGTATGGCTTATGACGGGCCTCTTTTGAAAAATACCCATATTTGGCGTGAAAAAATAGCTGATAGTATTGGAAAGTTGTTAGCTGATGAGAAGTAAATATTTATATGAAGTTTTGTAGCTAAAAAGATACCTGTATTGTAAAAATAAGTGTGATTAATAAAACAAAAAAGACAGCTTGAAGGCTGTCTTTTTTGTTTTATTAATTTTGTTCCGTAGAGATATATTTTTGATACGGCAGATAGCCGTGTTGATTAAAAATATGAAAACGAAACGGCTGTGTTCCGTTGAATTATAGTTTTAAAATGTCGGATAGACATGATTATTAAAACTATGTTAATGAAACGGCTGTGTTCCGTTGAA
>MGVC01000021.1 GCA_001800285.1 Elusimicrobia bacterium RIFOXYA2_FULL_39_19
GAATGATAGGCCCAGAAAATGTCTGGATTTTAATACTCCGGCTGAGTCTTTTAATTCATGTGTTGCACTTACTCCTTGAATTCACCATAACCTTGCTATACTGACAATTCATCAATAAAATTATATAATAACCCTATAAGTTTTTATCCCAAAATTCTGAGGTGAAAAAAATGGCTGAAATTGTAGACATTCTGAAAGTGGCTGTTGACAAAAAAGCAAGCGATATACACTTTACTATCGGGCGCCCTCCCATGGCAAGAATAAGGGGAGAAATAGCCCAGATGAACGAATTTCCGGTAATCACTGCAGACGAAAGTAAAAGGCTAATTTACTCGGTGTTATTTGAAGACCAGAGAAGAGTATTTGAGGAATCCGGAGAACTGGACTCATCAACCGTTATTCCCAAGGTAGCGCGTTTCAGAGTAAACGTCTTCCTGCAGAAAAACGGCGTAGAAGCGGTGCTCAGGGTAATTCCGACCGTTATTCCTTCACCGGAAGAAATTGAACTTCCCAAACAGATAACCGCGCTGTCAGATTTGCCCAAAGGGCTGGTTCTCGTTACAGGCCCTACCGGTTCTGGAAAATCCACCACCCTGGCATGTATTATCAACCTGATAAACTCAAAACACAAACATAACATTATTACCGTAGAAGACCCCATTGAATTCGTTTACGAACACAACATGTCAATCATCAGGCAGAGAGAAGTAGGCCAACATACCAAATCTTTCGCCACCGCGCTTAAATATGCGCTAAGGCAGGACCCGGATGTATTATTGGTAGGCGAAATGCGTGACCTGGAAACCATAGGTGCCGCTTTAACAATTGCTGAAACCGGGCACTTGGCTTTTGCCACACTGCACACGCAGGATGCCGCCCAAACTGTTGACCGCGTAATAGACGTATTTCCTCCGCACCAACAGCAGCAAATCAGGGTACAGCTGGCAGCTACGTTAAAAGCAGTAGTGTCCCAGATACTTCTGCCCCGGTGCGACACTGCCGGCAGAGCCGCCGCAAGAGAAATAATGACTGTCACCCCGGCCATAGCAAACCTTATCCGTGAAGGAAAAACACATCAGATTTACAATGCCATTGATACCGGCGCAAAATACGGTATGATAAGCATGGATAAAGCGCTTATTGAACTGGTAAGAGCCGGAAAAGTAAATGTAGAAGACGCGGCAGCAAAAGCCGCCAACCCGGACTATGTGCGTTCCGGCGGAAAAAATGCATCTTCCAGCGCAGGGGCAGCTTCTTACAGCTCGTATTGAGAATAGAATATAAATTACAATATGGAGGCTAAATGGAAATACTTCAATTTCTAAAAAAGATACCGGCATTCAGCGATTTTTCACCGGAATTTGTAAAAAAACTTTCAGAAACTGTTGAATATAAAGAAATCAACGCTGATGAATTAATTTTCCAGGAAGAAAGCCCGTCTTCGCACCTCTATATTATTGCAGAAGGTGAAGCGGTTGTTATAAAAAACCTCACCCAGGATACCCAGAAAGTTCTTTCAGTTATAGGTGAAAATACAGTATTCGGCGAAATGAGCCTGTTCAGTGACCAGCCCAGAACTGCTTCTGTAAAAGCCAAAACACCACTGAAATATTACAGCATAGACACCCCGGCGTTTAAAAAACTACTTATCACAGACCCGGCAGGCACACAGAAAATGTATGAAACCCTGCTTCTTTCAGCGCTGGAGCGTCTGGAACAAACCAGCAGGGAGTTGGCAACGGTATATGAAATCAGCCGTATCATGGTAAAAAGCTTTACCATGCAGGAGTTCTGTCAGGAAATTATCAAACAACTTTGCCTGTCTATACCAAACGCAGATACCGGCTTTATTTTTATCTGGAACGAATTTACCGAAGACTATGAACCGCTGGGAAAATTCGGCTCTGAAATCAAAGACTGCCCTCTGTCAAAAATGCACCCTCTGGTTTCTTTAATACATGATAAAAACGAAACTATTTCACTGCATGACCATGAAGGTATAAACGATACAATAGACCGGGATATCTGCAACATAAAATCCGTTTTGATAGCTCCTCTGTTTAAAGAAAAACTGATAGGATTCATTCTCGTGGGAAACTCAAAAAACAATGTAATATATCCAAACCGGACCTTTGATCTTTTGAATTCTGTATCACTCCAGCTTATAGATGCTATTGAAAACATTCAAAATCAGCAGGAACGGCTGGCAAAACAAAGACTAGACCGGAACCGCTCCGGCTCAGTGAAATTTTAAATAGCTGCATCATCCGCCTTTTTTGGATGATGCGTGTGAGCTATTTATCCTGCGTTTTGGTTTATTTCGTGTGTTTGAAATAAACCAGCAAGGGCTAAAAACAGTGATTAAGTGAATAAGTGATTTGTTGTTAGCAAAACCTTATCAACAAAACTTACTTCATAAACCAGCAAGGGCTGAAGACAGTAAAGAGTGAAAAGTAAAGAGTCTTTTGTAGGGCGGGGTTTCCAAACCCGCTGGAATAACGGTCATCCCCGAATACCTGTTATCGGAGATTCATTGGCAAAACCTCAATCCTTAACCTTTGTTAAACTAAAACAGAACTTTATTGATTTTTACTAACCAGCCCAAGGAAATTATTCACCTGTGAAAAAAGCAATACTTATTTCAATCTTTATTTTAACATTTTCTAATATTTCATATTCTTCGGGAATATTGGTAAACCCCTCCTTTATAAGAGTGCAAAACGTTGTTCCTGGTGAAACAATACAGCTTATTGGCATAGACAAATGTTTTCTAAAAGTAATAAATAGAGATAATAAAACAGCAAAATATAAAATATCATTATTAACTTGTAAAGAATATGGAAAACAGCTTTCTCAAAGCTATGAAGAATTACCTGATACTGCCTGGCTTGCAATAAAAACTGCAGAAGTTACTGTAGAAGCTGGAAAAACAGCAGAAGTAAATGGTTTTTCTATTAAAATCCCAAAAAAAATAAAGTTTTATAACAAAAAGTGGCAAAGTATAGTAAAAGTAGAAAAAGTGCCAAATCCCGGTGAAGCGATAAATCTGGAAGTTATAATTCCACTTTGGATAGAAACACAAACCAGGCAGTTTAATATTTTTGAAAAGATTTTTCGGTTTATAATATAGAAAATAAACTAACAAAACAGGAGAATAAAAAGATGGCTAAGTTTAAAGCAGTCTTGTACAGTGCAGCAGTAGTTATGTTTACACAAACAGTATTGTTTGCCGGCACCATAGGTGTAGAAGTAACACCAAATACCTGGGATGCAGGGACACATGGCGCAGGTACGTTTTCTACTACTGGCGGGCACTTTACGGTAGCTAATCCTGGCACTGATAACGCAAAAATGAAAATCCGTGCCACAAACACTACTCCTAATAACTGGGTCTTAAGCGCTGTTCCCGGTAAAGATACATTTGCCTTGCAGTGGCAGGAATCAGGCCCTACATGGAACCCCATACTTGACACAGAAAATACCATGTTTAATTCTTTGACAGGAGGTACACAGAAATCATTTGATCTTAGTTTTTTATCTCCGACCAGCCTTACAGACCCTACATTAACAGTTCCTCAAACCACAGTGGTTACTCTTTCTGCTGTTTCACCTGTCATTGGAGTTTGGGATATGCAGATAGTTGATGCGACAGCAGAAACTAGTGTTGGGTGGCCATTCGTTGCTCTTGATTCTGATAATATTCCTCATTTTGCTTATCGGGGTAATTCACTAAAATATGCAACCCCTATAGGAAATATCTGGAATATTCAAACAGTAGATATGATTAGAAATATAGATAATGTTTCTTTAGTCATAGGCTCTAATAACATTCCCCACATTGTGTATTATGATAATTCATCTGGTAGTCTTAAATATGCAAAATGGACAGGGAGTAATTGGGATATTCAAACAGTTGAAGATTATACTACAGTGTCATACTCTGTCGGTGAATATTGTAACATTGCCCTTGATTCATACAATAATCCATATATTTCTTATCATGATAAATTTACAAACTATCTCAAATGTGCAAAATGGACAGGAAGTAATTGGGATATTCAGTCAATTACTAAAACAGGTGTTTTCGGTACTACAATAGCATTAGATAAAAATAATAATCCTTATATTGCTTTTGGTAAAGTTACAGCAGGCGTAAATTCTAATTTGTATTTAGCAAAATGGACAGGTTCTGAATGGCAAGTTCAGCAGGTTGATGGATCTGGTGTCGGTATAGTTGGATATTACAATTCCATCAAAATAGATTCAAACAATAATCCTCATATTGCCTATATGGATTCGCAAAATAAATGGTTAAAGTATGCAAAATGGACAGGTTCTGTATGGGACATAAGTTCATTAGATCAGACTGAGAGTGGTCCCATTTCTATGGATCTTGACTCAAATGATCAGCCAAATATTAGTTATTCTTATAAAGTCAACAGTACAGTTCGCAATCTTCAATATATAAATAGAAAAGATGGGATATGGAATATCCAAACATTAGATGGTACTGGTGGTATATTAGGAGCATGGAGTTCAATAATAATTGACCCAAATAATTGCCCACATATTGCTTACACAGATTCAACAAATGGATTGCTTAAATATGTGTTTTGGAAATAATAAAATAATTGATCATAATTAAATGAGGATAAATGATGGGTTATATTTTTACGAATGTACCTTTTATTTCACATATTTTGCAGATTACTATAAAAAGCTATTAGGTTATATAACAAAGCAAATATAATTTGCTGCTAGAAATTCAAAGTATGAAAACAATTAAATCAAAAACAACCCAATTAAATACTCAAAAGAAATCAATAGTTACACCATATTTAAATAATTATTATGGGATTATTATTTTATTTACTCTTTTAATTATTTATTTTTTTGTTTCCTTTTTTAAAATAAATCAATTTATAAAATTACCCAGCTTTAACCTAAAAGATGATACAGCATTGTTTTGGACGGAATCATCCTTTCAATATAGATATGCAAAAATGATTGCTTACGACATAGAAATTCCAAGAATGGATTATAAAGCTCAATATCCTGAGGGTGTCGACACTAATAAAGAATTAACAATATTCATGGAGAAGATTCATGGATATATCTACAAGACATTATCTTTAAATAATAAAATACCATTTCATGTATTTTTGATCTATTTTATTTGTTTTTTCTCTAGCTTATCAATAATTTCTGTTTATTTAGTAGTAAACCTTCTTTGGGATAATAAGAAGATTGCTTTACTTGTCTCTTTTTTTTATGCTACCTCACCATCAAGTTTTGGAAGAATAATTACCGGCATTTATGGATATGAAGATTTCGCGCTGCCATTTATTTTCTTTAGCATATATTTTGTTCTTAAAATATTTAGCAATTCAAAAAATAGTATTTATGCATTTTTAGCAGCTTCGTTTTTAAGTATTGCTTTAGCGAGTTGGCATTTTTCGATATTTTATTTTATTGTTTTTGTTTTAACGCTTTACATTATGTTGTTTTACTATAGAGGAAATGCTGACAAGGTATTTTCATTTAATTTCTACATGTTGTTTTTGATTACTCTTTTTGTTTTAGGGTCAATATTTTCATATTTAAGGCTTAATAGGTTTTTATTTTCCATTCCAATGCTATTTTTATATATTTTTGGATTATTTTACATATCAAACAAAACCGTTCGAAAAATAGCCATAATAGTGACATCGGTATCATTATTAATAATAGCAATATTGGTGAAAGGCCTTAATTATACATCATATGGGCATGTTTATTCTTTGTTTGTTTACAAGTTATTGTTTTTTTTACAAAAACCAGTTGATCCAAGCTTACTAAATATTGAAGCAAGAGGACTTTGGATTGAAGATTTTAATTCACCAACATGGGGATATTTAATACATCATTATTTGCCGATATCTTTAATTTGTATATATCCTTTATTTAAAAGCACAAATGATTTAATGAAAAAGAAAATTGAAACAAAGGAATTGTTTTTATTTATATCTGTTATTTTATGGTTTGTGCTTTTTATTTTTGTTAGAAGAATAGGTGTGTTTTTCATATGGTTTATTGTCATATTTATAGGAAAACATTTATTTTTAAATTTTAAACACTTTAAAAATGGTAAAAAAGCAACAACTATAACAACGTTCTTGATATTGGGTTTAATGTGTTTTCAATATTTTCAATTTGTAAATGGAATAAAGGCACCTAATATTTACGATAAAATTATTGCAAGATTATTTTTAGAAAAACCTGAAATCAAAGTAATCTCCGGACAGGACTGCAAATTACTAATTAGGTGGATTAAAACGAATTCTTCCAAAGATGATATATTTTTGGCAAATATTGGGTTAAGTCCGGTTATATTAACAAACACAGACAGAAGCATTGTTTTAAATCCTAAATATGAATCCTATGAAGCAAGAAAAAAAGTCAATAATTATGCTTTTAACTTGTATGAAAAAGAAGAAGTGTTTTATGATTTATGTAAAAAGTGGAATGTTAAATACTATGTTTATCAAATAGATAATTTATTGGATACAACCAAGGATTCTCTTAGATATTATGCAAACAAATTAAGTGTTGAAAAAAATAGCGCAGCTTACATCTTTCATTTTCGACCAAAAGCATTAAAACATTTTATTTTAGTAAAGCAATTCAAAACATTACGTGTTTATAAAGTTATTGAAGATAATAAATTGATTTATAAAAATAATTACGTTTCGCCATATAATCCAATGTTTGACATAGCAGTGTTTGGCGGCGATGAGAATAAATACGAGAATAAATATAACGATTCAACTAATCTCATTAATTTAGAAAAATTGTTACTGACAGAAAAAATGAAATCTGAAGGAAATCAATGTGTTTTTGAAAATAAATATTATGAAGGATTACAATATTATCTAGCTATTTTGCAAAACGGATTCCCTGATGCAAGTATTTATTCAAATATAGCACAGTGTTATTATGAATTAAATATGATTGATAAGGCTCAAGTGTTTATAAAAAAAGGTCTTGAAACAGATGAAAATGATGCAAGTCTGCATAGCATTTTAGGGATAATATATTACACAACAGAAAGGTATGATGATGCTTTAGTAGTATTAAAAAAAGCAGCAATTATTGATCCAGAAAATTCTAATAATTTAGTAAACATAGGCAATACATATTTAAAAAAGGGATTTATTAATGAAAGTATAGAATATTATAGAAAAGCTATTGAAATTGACAGTGAGAATGAAGCGGCGAAAAGAAATTTAGCGGTTGTTTTACAAGAAAGAAAAGAAAACAATTATCATTAACCCAATGAACAAAAAGTATAAAGTCCAAATATATTCACCAATCCAATAGATGATGAAAAAAACATTAACGACAATAATTTTAAAGGAATAAATTATGAAAAACAAAAAAACGCTAATTTTCATTATATTAATGGGTTTCTTTAGTATTGCAACACATTCAGAAGAATCAGATGATTTTGATAATATTACATATATGCCATCAGGTATAAATATTTATAGTGAGCCTACAGAAATGGTTGATATGGTTTTAATAAACCCTGAAGGTAAAAAAACAGGCATAGAATTTGAAACAAATAAAAAAGTTGAGGAAATACCCTCTTCGAGCCATGATGCATTTTCAATAGACGAAGATCCCGTAATGCATAATGAGCTTATAATGGAAGACCCTAAAGAAGGAAACATTACACGATATTAAATTGTTTTCTTAAAAATGAATTTTTGGAAAGAATGAGGAAATTTATGAAAAATAAATTTAAAACAATAATATGTGCGATTTTTATATTGTTTTTATGTAACATAATGTTGTTTGCAACTAATGATATTGAACCATCACAAATCGATTATTTTTCTGCTGGCATGGTTTTACAAGGGCATCCAGGTAATTTGGTTGAATTATTATTAGTTAGCCCTGATGGCAAAAAAATAGGTTATGATGTAAAAAAAAGCACAATTGTGAATGATTATGACCCTGTCAGATCTTCATATTTTTTAGATGGATATTATGAGCTGAATGCTGGAGAGATATTTGAAGAATGGAATAATTTAGATTTCCACGGGAAAATTGTTAATGGTAGATATGTTTTAAATGTAATAGGTAAAAAAACAGGCATTTATAGAATAACTATGTTCATAACAGGAGGAAATATAGGTGGATCAGAGATTAATGGAATTATTTCTAGTGGTGATATTCATGAAATTTATATAGATTTTAAGTTGCCTGCAGATAAAACTATAATTAAAAAAGCTGTAGACTTTATGGTCCTAAAAAAAGAATTTGAACATACTATAAATGAATATAAAAATGATAAAGAGCTATACAGGAATATGATAAAACAATTTGATATTTTAACAACTAAATTAAACGAAAAGGAAGTTAATTCTTTTGTAATATTATTAAACAATGCCAAAAATATAATTGAGAAAAATGGCATTCAAAAACCATCTTTTCCATTGCCAAGGGTTGCAGACAAAAAAGGGAGAGAACAAATGATAAAATGGAGAAAATATAATAAATGGTATAAAAAAAGAGTAGTGCCTTTAGATATATTAATAAAAGATGCAAAAACAATTTTAGATAATATGCTACAAAAATAAAATAAATCTATGCTAAAATTTAAAAAAATATTATTTTATGTTTTATGTTTGATTATTTTTAATCCAACAACACTGCTATCGGATACATTTTACGATGGATTTGAAAATGGGTTATGGCAATGGGAAATTTCAGGAACTGCTAACATCACAGATAGTATATATCACTCAGGTATATGTTCCTTAAATACTACATATGGCACTTTAAATAAGAGTTTGGATATTATTGGCCCAACAACAGATTTTGAAATATGGTTTTATGATTCCTTGGATTCACCATATAGTACTAATGCAGGACTTGAAATTAATTTGAATAATCCGGACACCTATTCATTAAGACGGAGTTTGTTTAACGTTTATGTAGACGAAACAGATTATGAAATCATGTATGAGGCAGGCCCTTTTTGGTGGAGCATGGGTAATTCTTATTATATACCAAGAACGGAAGGATGGCATAAAATTGTTTTTCGGTTTGAAGAAAATTCTACAAAACTTGAAGTTGATGATGAAACAATTGGCGTGTTTACTTATTCTGAATATAATTATGATGCTACACCAGTAGTAGGTAAAATGGATCTTTGTTTTTGGAGTGTTCCTGAATTCTATTGGGATGATGTTACTATAACAAATGTAGCTTCTTTGCCACCACCTGTACTTCCTAAAATAAATGATTTAGCAATTGAAGATTGTTCTATTGAAACTGATTCAATAGGTTTAACTTGGATTTCTCCTGATTCTTTTACTGTAAAAACCTATGATATAAGATATAGTGAGTCAGAAATAAATGAAAGCAATTGGGATGATGCTGTTCATTGCTCAGGTGAAACGACACCACAGGCTACAGGAACAAAGGAAATTTTTACAGTTAATGGATTGAAGCATGGAACAGAATATTATTTTGCAATAAAAACATTAGATGATGCCACACCACCTAATACTTCTGAAATATCAAATGTTATTTCTACTAAAACTTTATTGGATGTCCCAAAATTTTATCAAGGATCTTCAGATGACTATTGGTATGAGCACTACCTTTGGGACATTCCATATCTAACCTTAAGACAAGCTGGTTGTCATTTAACAGCTGTTTCAATGATAATTCAATATTATATCAACTATCATCCCTCTGAAATAATGAGACAATATTATATGCCATCATACACAGATCCAGGAATCTTTAATCAATGGTGTACAGATAATAAAAATGATTTCAGAGGTAGTAGACTTGATGGTTATGCGATGATGATTTACACAAATGCTGCAATACGATATGCTAGAAACTATAATATAAATGATAATGCAATAAATTCTGAATTTGAAAATAAGTGTCCTGTAGTATTACGTGTTACTAATAATGGACATCAACATTATGTCGTTGCAACAGGACAATGTCCTGGAGTAAAATATAAAATCAATGATCCAGGCTGGAAAAAACCTCCTGGACCTTATACTGATTTAACTAGATATAATCAACAATATCAATTTTATGAGACCTTTGAACCTGGATGGACTCCAATTACAGATACACAAATGATTTATGATATATATATAGCACAAATCCATAGCCCTGCAGAACTTTTATTAATAGATTCAGAAGGTAAAAAATCTGGATATGATCCTGAAACAGGTACTATATTAAATGAAATTTCTAACAGTCATTATTCTTTAAATGAGCTAGGAGATGATGAAACAGGTGAAATAGCAGATGAATATAAAGAATTATACATAGAAGGTACCTTAGCTGGTAAATATATTTTATATGTAATAGGTACTGGTGAAGGAACTTATAAACTAAATACTTTTAGCATGGATAGAAATTTTAATCCAAATTCTACTGAATTTGTGAACACAACTACTTCAGATACAATACATAAATATTTTGTAAATTACAGCACTACACCCGGTGAAAAAACACAGGTATTAAGGGATGATATACAACCAGAGTCTATTAATGACTTAATAGCGCAAAATTCGTTGAACGAAGGTGAAGTAAATTTAAAATTGACAATTACTGGTGATGATGGAGCAATAGGGAACCTTACAGATGGAAAAATAAGGATAAAATATTCAGCTGACCCTGATCATGCATGGTCTGTTGACGATTATGATATTGAATCAGAAGTAAATGTTCAAGCAGGTGAAGAGTTTACATATACAGTTAGAAATTTAAATTCTGGAGCAAGATATTATTTTTGTGTTTGGTTAGGAGATAAGGTATTAAATTGGTCAGGAAATTCAAATATTGCTAATGTTTATGTTCCTTATATAGTTTGTAGCGCTGATAATGTAGTAAAACTGATATCAAATGTTGATGCCATGATAGTAAATGAAATTATAACCTCTGCAGAAATGTCTGTAAAAGCCGCCAGTCAGGGGTTAAGTATAAAAAGCAAAGTTTACGATATTACGCCTACCGGTACAGCGTTTACCGTTCCTGCAAAAGTTGTTTTCAAATATGATCCGTTACAGATAACCGATACAGGCAAACTGGCAATATATAAATGGACGGGCATCGGATGGGATAAAACTCTGATAAATAATCAGATTGTTTATAGTGAATCCGGTAGTGAAAGAGCGGAAGGTAATTTGAGTTCCTGCTCTGAATACGCATTGCTTGAAGAAACAGGGCAGGCACAATTACCACAAGAGGCCAGTATAGCTGTAACCTTTACACCAAATTATTTACCGCCACTACAAACAGAAGCCTCTATTGCAATTACATTTACTCCGGATTATTCACTTCCGCAGTCAGCTGATGTAAATGTAATGTTTACCCCGGATTATGTAGCTCCTGAAATAAGCAATGTTACGGTAAATCTTGCGCAATTAATTCCTTTTAATGATGCTGTTATTTCATATACTTTGAATGATAATAGGCCAGATGATTTAAATGTATTAATAGAGGTTTTTAACAAAGATACAGGAAAGTTAGTAAAAGAAATATTTAACGGTACTGAAAATCAGGGTGTACATACGCATACGTATAACGGTGAAAATGCATTTATAGACGGCCCTTATATTATAGACATTACTGTTTCAGATAATGCCGGAAACCAGAGTAAAGAACAAACAAATTTGGTTATTGATAAAAGCGTTGATGCGGATTTTGTGCTTTCCGGCCAGAAGTTTACGCCTGAGGAATTTAACCCAAAACTTAACGAGCCAACATTTCTAAATTTTGAACTTTCAGAACCTGCCCAGTCAATTTCAGTAAAGATAATAGAAACCAGTGATGATATTGTTGTGCCATCTTCATTAGGTGGCGGAGTACAGCAGGTTCAGTGGGATGGAAAAGTAGGCGGTATAATTCTTCCAAATGGCACCTACACTGTAAATATAAACGCAGTAAGTTATGCAAATGAGCAGGTAGGTAATATAGATGAAGCCTCAGCAGCTGCGCTAAAAACTATAGTAACAATAAATGATATTAAGCCGGTAATTACAAACGTAACAGAAATTACACCTGATCCGGTAACGCTGTTATCAGGACAGACTGGTGTTTTTGAAATTCAGTATAAATTAGCCACTGCTAATGCCACCCCTGCAGATTCCGTAACGCTGACTGTTAAAAATATAACAGACAATGCTGTAGTATATGAAAATACAGAATCAAATGTACCTTCAGGTTCTTTAAATACAATCAATTGGCAGATAGATTCAAGTATTAGTCAGGGAGTATATTCATATGAACTTGTAACGGTAAAAGATACTGAAGTTTCAAACGCAAAAACTGGAACTATAACAATTTTCAGAGATACGTTACCGGAAGTAACAACGCTAGGTCCCGTAAGTATTCAACATTTAACAGCAATTAGTATAAATATTGCAGAAGTAGTTATTACAGGACTTCCAAGTCAGGCGGTTATGGCAATAACCGGCCAGGGATTATATCCGCAAAGCCAAATCTATGATATAACACCAAATGGTATGACATTTGTACCAAAAGCCGTAATGAGTTTTAGTTATGATCCGGCGTTTTTTGGCGAAGATTTGAAAATATATACGTTTAACACAGGTTCAAGTTTATGGGAGCCTGTGCCGGTACAGTATGCGGATATATCAAACAACAAAATAGTAGCGGAATTAGAGCATTTGTCATATTATGCCGTGTTTAGTAAAAACCAGGAAAACACATTTTCTATTAGTGGTTATATTAAGGATAGTGATAATACTGGTGTTTCGGATGTCAGTGTATCCGTTAGCGGGTATGCGGATGCAAATATCGTTACGGATGCAAGCGGGTATTATAAGTTTACTGGCCTTGCTTTTGGTGATTACACAGTAACACCGACAAAACTGAATTATGTTTTCACTCCCGAAAACAAAGCTTATACTTCGCTGAACGTAAATCAGATTAATCAGAATTTTTCAGGAACATATATTCCGCCAACCTATATAATCAGTGGTTATATTAATGATGAAAACAATGTAGTGTTAAGTGAAGTAATAGTTGATTTAACAGGCACAGCAACCAGTAACACAACAACCGATGTAAACGGGTATTACGAGTTTACAGGTTTATTATCCGGTGATTACACAATAACGCCAACAAAAACGGATTATACTTTCAACCCGGAAAACAAAAATTTCGTTTCATTAAGCGCAAACCAAACAGGCCAAAACTTTACCGGAAATATTGTTGGTGAAGTACCTGTACTTACATGGACCACAAAAGCAAGCATGCTTACCGCAAGATGTTTGCACGGGTTAGCTGTAGTTAATAACAAAATATATGCAATTAGCGGTAGTAATGGTATAACAAACGTTGGGTTAACTTCTGTAGAAGAATATGACCCTGCATTAAATACATGGTCTAATAAAGCAGCTATTCCAACCGGCAGGATGAGTGCCGGGGTAGGTGTAGTAAACGAAAAAATATATGTAATAGGCGGCGGCAA
>MGVC01000022.1 GCA_001800285.1 Elusimicrobia bacterium RIFOXYA2_FULL_39_19
TAACAAAGATAGTGGATGATGAAATGAATGCCGGGACCTATTTAGGGGAGTGGGACGGCAAAGATAAAGACGGGAAAGTACTGCCTACAGGAATTTATCTGGTTAATATAGATGCGCCTGGTATCAGGCAAACCAAGAAACTGTGTATTATAAAATAGGGATGTATCCCTATTTTATTAATCTCAAATCTCAAATTTGAAATTGAAAATTTTCAAAGCTAAGCACCAACCACTAACCACCTAATCACTATATTTGAATCCATTCGGCAGGCAGAAAGCCTGCCTGTTTTTTTATAGAACTTGCTTACCAAATTTGCTATAATTCATTGACAAAACCAAACTAACTACAGAGGGAAACATGAAAGAAAACATTGCAAGCTTGAAAGAAGAAAATGAAAGATTAAAAAAGCTTATCCATTGCCTATTCATCCTGCACGGCGTTGACAGGGAAGAAACAATTACAAACAGTATGGATATGCTGTCCGATACCCTTAGGGATATGATAAAAACAATGGGTCTGGATGCCTATTGCATAATGCTTTTAAACTCCCAGGATGAACTGTCCGTAAAAGCTTTATACGGCATGCCTGACAGCATTAAAGATAACCAAATGCTTAAACTTGGCGAAGGTATCTCAGGCCAGGTGGCAAAAACAGGTAAACTGGCATTCATTGAAAATCTTTCCGGAAAAAATACTTTTAATGATTACGGCGGTGCAAAAGTTACAGTAGGATCTTTTTTAAGTGTCCCGCTTAACAGCGACGAAAAAGTAATAGGCGTGTTAAATGTGCACAACAAAAAACCCAATTCCATAGATAAAAGTTATGTAACCATAATCCAGGATATAGCAAAACACGTTTCTCTTTCAATTACCAATACCAAGGTTTATGAAAAAATGAAGCGCATATCGGTAAAAGATGATTTAACCGAAATGTATAACCGCAGATACATCATGAAAAAGATTGATGAAGAAATTGCCAAGAGCAAAGGCCGTTACCCGATATCTGTATTAATGACGGAAATAAAATATCTCAGAAGTTTCAATGACTCCTACGGTTATTTGCAGGGAGAACAGGTGTTAAGGGAAGTAGCGCTTATACTGCAGTCTAAGGTAAGAACCTGTGACAGAGTGGCGCGCTACAGCGGCCAGCGGTTTATAATATTTCTTCCAAAAACCACCAAGCAGAGAGCTGTTTTGATAGGCGATAAATTTGAAGAGCACGTAAACGCCTTTCTGGCTACAAAAACCAAAACCCAGCCCGAATCTAAACTAAAACTGGTAGTAGGAGTTACCTCTTACCCTTCAGATGCTTCCTCCAGCATGAGCCTTATAAAATCAGTAGACTCAATTTTAAAAAAGGAAAGCTTCAGATAATATTCCATGAAACTTAGAACTCAATTCAGTATTCTGGTAAGCATTCTTATTCTTGTAATTATGCTGGTCCTGGGTACCGTTTTATTTGTCTATGAAAAACAGCAGATTCTTACAGAAAACAGAAATAATCAGGTAGTTCTGCTTAAAAATTATATCACAGTCTGTGAAGAATCCCTGCCTATGGATGATGACCTGATGATAATAAACTACAGCGACATGCTGGTAAAAACAGACCCGGTAGTTGTCTATGCTTCATTTATAGGCGGCGACGGGAAAATACTGCACAGCAGAAAAAATAGCATAATCAGCTTTTTAGTGGGAAATACAGATATAAAACAGCAGAGAACAAACGATATTAAAACTCAGGAATTCGTTCTTCCTGCCGGAGAAAAAATACTGGATATTTATTTTCCTGTTTTCAAAGAAAACAATGTGGCAGGCTTTGCCCATATTGGATTGAACCAGAAAGAAATAGATAAAAGAATAGCTGATGCCTTATCAAGAATGAAAAACAGAATATTTGCCGTTACATTTTTTGCAGTTTTAACCGGCATTACGGGTTCTTTTCTTCTTGCTTTTAAGCTTACCCAACCTATAAACAAACTTGTTGATGGCGCCCGGAAGCTTGGTGAAGGAAAACTTGATACAAAAATAAAAGTAAATACCAAAGATGAAATAGGCCTTTTGTCAAAGGAGTTTAACATAATGGCGGAAAAGCTCCAGGAACTGGATGAACTAAAAAATAGTTTTGTATCCAGCGTTTCGCACGAATTACGCTCGCCGCTTTCTTATATTAAAGGCTATATAGAGCTATTTTTGGAAGATTCTGAAGAAAAATTGGATAAGAAACAGATTGAATATTTTGGCATTATCCGCAAAAATATAACCCGGCTTACTATGTTTGTAAATGATGTCTTAGACGTGGCTAAAATTGAAGCCAAACAGCTGATAGCAAAAACAGGAAAGCAGGACATAGCTTTTGTAATTGATGAGATTACAGATTTTGCCCAGCCGGGGCTGGAAGAAAAAAAGATCAATCTCCGAAAAGCAATTGCGCCCGGATTACCGCAGGTTTTAATTGACGAAGACAAAACCAGGCATATTATAAGCAATCTGCTTAATAATGCCATAAAATTCTGCCCTGAAAACGGTACCATAACTATAGGAGCCCTAGTGGAAGGTTCATACGTAAAAGTATTTGTAAAAGATACCGGTATAGGCATTCCTAAAGAAGCCCTGAATACAATATTTGAAAAATTCAGACAGGCTAAAGCAGAACATGAAAAAGTGGGCAAGGTTAAGGGGTCCGGGCTTGGTTTAACCATAGCCAAAGGTTTCGTGGAGCTGCAGGGCGGGAAAATCTGGGTAGAAAGCGAATTGGATAAAGGCAGTACATTCTTTTTTACGGTTCTCATAGCGAAATAAGCGCCCGATTCCGGAGTCAAACGGTAATTAGATGAAACCAGCACAAAAGAAAAAAATTCTTGTGATTGAAGATGAAACGGCAATGTCATCGCTTCTAAAGGGCCATATTGAGAAGTGTGGTTATGATGTAGAGTTATCTCAACACGGCAAAGAAGCGGTGGTAAAAGCAAGACGATTAAAACCTGACTTAATAACCATAGACGTATTAATGCCGGATATAGACGGCATTGCGGTGCTGAAAAGTTTACGAAGCAATGAAGAAACCCGGTCCATACCGGTAATATTTGTAACCATTGTTCCTGCCGAAGTTGATAAAATAAAATCCGGCATGGGCATAATAGATATAATTCAGAAACCTTTTGAATTTAACCGCGTAAAAGCCTGCCTAGATAGAATAGAAAATGCGCTTGATGAGAAGAAAAACAGAAAAATAATATTGCTTATAGATGATGAACAGGAAGCTCTGGGGCTGGTAAGGCATTGTCTTGAAAAACGATTTGATGTTTTCTGTAAAACTAATGGGTCTGAAGGCGTAGAACTGGCAAAAGATATTATTCCGGATATCCTGATAGTTGATATACTTATGCCTGAAATGAATGGCGTTGAAGTAATAAAAGAAATAAGAGAATGCTCACTGACAAAAAATATTCCGATAATTGTATTAACAGCCAGCGATACGGACGAATTCAGGTCTGAATGCTGTAATCTGGGTGTAAAAAGATTTCTTTCAAAGCCGTTTTCTGCAGAAGATTTAATAAAAGAAATAAACAACCAATTGATTGAGAGGTCCTGCGGTTATGAAAAAAAATAAGGGAAAGGTTTTAAAGGTTAAATACGGTTACAATCCAAATTCAAGTTCGGTAGGAACATTGTTGCTGGCGTTTCCCGTGTCGCTTTTTGTGGTGGCTGCGCTGGTAAACGTGGTTTCAGTGATTTTGATGGACACTAAAGGAAAAAGCAAAAAAGATGAAGAAAAAAACAAAAAATAAACTTTTAGTTTTTGCCTGCACATTATTTTTATTCCAAAGCCTTTCATTTTCCCAGCAGAGTGATTATTCTGCTGCCTCCAAAACACTGTTTGACATAAAAGTAAGCCAATATACGAATGACGAAAAAGAGCTTAAAAAACAGGCCGCAGCGTTGGAAGCCTTGATAGTTAAATACCCAGGGTTTCCTGAATTGAACCAGGTGTATCTGGTCCTGGGTATGAAGTACAAAGCTTTAAAAGAATGGAAAAAAGGCATTTATGCTTACCAGAAAGCGCTTGAGCTTAACCCCGGGTTGAACAAAAATTATATAAAGCAGAACGTAAAATTTCTTCAAACCAATTATGTCCAATCCCAAAGATTTCTTATGGCAAGGATTTACCTGGGTTTTGCCTTAGTGCTGGCACTGGCAGGCATGTTCTGGAAAGAAATAAACCTGAGATATATCTTAAAAACGTTTTTGCTTTCGACAGTGCTTTTTGCTGTCTGGGTTATAACTCTACTGGTTACCGTGCTAATCCTGAAAAAGTACCCACCTTCAACCAGTAAAATTACTTTTGTTTTTCTCTGGATTGAGCCTTTTAAAGAGGCTGTTCTCTGGAATTTTCTGCCATATGCTTTTGCCAGTTTATTTCTTACGCTAATTTCCGTTTCGGGTTTAAGGCGCCTGATAAAATTTAAACCGGCATTTTATTTTTCTGGTTTTATAAATTCTGTACTGGTTGCAGCCAGTGTATTCTACATTTTTTTTATATATCAGTGTGTAAATAAATCAAATTATCAGAACGGGTATTTTTTATTCAAAGCCGAAATAGAAAATGTATATCCAAAACATCCTGATCTGTTTCCAAAGGACTTTAACCCTTTTACAAGCCCGCCGGAAGTGACTCAGGATTAGAAAACAATATGAATAATCTTAAATATCGTTATGAAAGTTATGGAGGCATCATTGCATCAGACAATCCTCCCTTACTGGCCCATGTAGACAAAAATTATATGTTAGAGCTCGGTTTTAAAAAAAGCGTTCTTTGGAAAAGCAAGAGAAAATTTCTTACGGCGCCTCTTGAGGTGCATTTATCAGTTACCAATAAATGCCCGCTAAAATGCAGAAGCTGCTATATGGACTCAGGCAAAGCACTTAAAAATGAGCTGTCAACAAAAGAAATAAAGAAAGTGCTGGATATGTTTGCCCAAATGAAGGTATTTCACGTAGCATTAGGCGGCGGAGAATCTTTTGCCAGAAAAGATTTTTTTGAATTAGCCAATTATGCCAGAGCAAAGGGCCTGGTGCCTAATTTAACCACCAACGGTTATTACATAAATAAAAAAACAGCTCAAAAGTGCCGGGTTTTCGGCCAGGTAAATGTAAGCATAGACGGGATAGGCAGTGATTATAAAAAAAACCGGGGCGTGGATTTTTTTTCAAGGGCATCAAACGCCGTAAAATTGCTCAAAGAAGCAAGCGTGCCGGTAGGGATTAACTGCGTTATTTCGAAAACAAATTTTAATAAAATTGAAAGCATAGTACGTTATGCCGGCAGAGAAAAATTGCAGGATATTGAGTTTTTACGGTTCAAGCCCGCCGGTAGGGGAAAAAATGAATATTTCAAAATGAAGCTTGACAGCACTCAGAACAAAAAGCTTTACCCCCTGCTCTTAAAATTGTCAAAAAAATATGATATAAATATTAAAATTGACTGTTCTTTTGTACCCATGCTGTGTTATCATAACCCGCCCAAAAAAGACCTGGAGCTGTTTTCAGTTTACGGCTGTGAAGCGGGCAACGTACTGGTGGGTGTGGAAGCCGATGGAAAAATGCACGGTTGTTCTTTTTTACGAAACAATAATGATTCTATCATGAACCTGCAGAAAGCTTGGGACCGGATAGAAAATTTTAATAATCTTAGAACCTGGATAGCCCGTGCCCCAGACCCTTGCTCAAAATGTTCTTACCTTGATTTATGCAAAGGCGGCTGCCACGCAGTAGCGGAATTTGTTACCGGAGACCTGTCTGCACCGGATCCGGAATGCCCTAAAGTAGAAGAAAAAAAAGCCAAAAATAAGGAATAAAAAATGAAACAGAAAATTCTGGTAATCGATGATGAAGCCGAAATGAGAAAACTTTTCAAGGAAGTCCTTGAAAAAGAAAAATTTATTGTTGTTTCAGCTGATAATACGGAAGAAGGCTATAAAAAAGTGAAAGAATCTGAACCGGACCTTGTTCTGCTTGATCTTAAACTTCCATCCATCGGTGGTTTAAGGCTGTGTGAAATGATAAAAAAAGATAAAGCCACACAGCATATTCCCGTAATCATGGTAACCTGCCAGGATACGGATGTAGATAAAGTAATAGGCCTGGAAGCAGGAGCCGATGATTATATAACAAAACCATTTAACCCCAAAGAACTGGCGGCGCGTGTAAAAGCAGTCTTGAGACGCTGTTCGGTTGAAAAAGAAGAACAAATTGTAAAATCAGGTGAAATTACAGTAGACCTGGAACGCCATATAGTGTCTGTAAAAAACAAAGCTATTGAACTGACTCTCAAGGAATTTGAACTGCTCCATGCCCTTATTAAAAAACAGGGAAAAATAGTTACCCGCGAATTTTTAATGGAAAGCATCTGGGAGTATGAGTATTTTGGTTCGCTGCGTACCATAGATTCTCACGTCTGGAGCTTAAGAAAAAAGCTCGGCCCTGCCGGCAAACGAATAAAAACCATAGAAGGCGTAGGTTATAAGTTTACGGATTAAAAAAATTTTGCCCTTTTTATATTTGACATCTATTTGACCATCCTTTAACTGCGGTTTGAATGAAATCCCTTATAATTATAATAGGCTAATAATTTTAATAATTTATATTCTACTATAGGGGAGCAAAAATGCAAAAATCAAACCTTCAAACCAGCCATTGTGCCTCTTCACTTTTCAAAGCCTTACTTTTCACTCTTTACTCTTCACTTTTTACGATTTCTATTGCCTCTGCCCAGTGGTTTCCTATAGGCCCCGGAGGCGGCGGGTCAATGTATTCTCCGCAAATAAGCCCCGTAGACACTAACTGCCTGACAGTTTCCTGTGATATGGGCGGTTATTATGTTACTTCTGACGGCGGAAGAAACTGGAATATGATAGATTTAAATGCACTGGCTTACATAAGCGCGTTTGATTCACAGGAAGCCGGTACCATTTATGCCGGGAGCAACAGTTTGTATAAAAGCGAAGACTATGGTAAAACCTGGAAAGATATACTTGGCGATGCAGGTGGCAGAAAAATACCCTCTTTTGTAAAAGTTGACCCGGAAAACAATAGCATTGTTTATCTGTCCCTGGGTTCCAGAAGAACAGGGTTAGACCAGTTTATGATAAGCAAAGATAAAGGAGTTACCTGGGAAAAAGCCGGCAGTGTGCTTCCTTTTGGTTCACAGATCCGGGGAATTTATATTGATAAAAATTCACCCGTAGAAAAAAGGATTATTTATATTCCCACAAATTCAGGGTTGTACAGGTCAGTTAACGGCGGAGAAAGTTTTTCTTCTATAGATAGCGGTCTGCCGGGCAATAATATCCTCTTGTTCGGGTTAGGTTGCGATACGGCAAACAAAAGAACCGTGCTTTATGCAGGCATTACAAATGAAGGGTTATATAAAAGTTCCGATGCCGGTAAAACCTGGCTGAAACTCTCCGGTGTTCCTGTGCCGGACCCGGAAGGTTATAAGCTTGTCGTTGGTTATATAAATCCGGAAGTTGTTTATTATGGTACTTATGAAAATTATAACGGTTTTGTTTATAAAAGCGAAGACGGCGGTAAAACCTGGAGGTCAGTCTTAACCCCGGGAAATACTGATAAAAAATGGGCAAGCACAGAAATTGGCTGGACCAATTCCTTTGCCATGAATAATTTAACCGGATGTGAAACAGATGAAAACATAGTTGTGTTTACGGATTTTATGCGTGTCACAAGAACGCTTGACGGAGGAAAAACCTGGGAAGAAATATATTCTTTTAATAAAACCGGAAAATATGCATGCAGCGGCGGGCTTGAAGTAACTACCTGTTACGGCGTGCATTTTGACCCGAAAAATGAAGACCGGATGTACATCACTTATACGGACATCGGTTTGTTTAAATCTGTTGACAGAGGTTACAGCTGGAAATACATAGGCAACAGATGGAATACTTTTTACTGGCTTGATATTGATCCTGATAATCCGGAACGTATCTATGCGGCAGTTTCAGACGTGCATGATTTGCCGGAATCAAAAATGCTGCAGGATATTGGCAAAGGCTCCGGCGGAATACTGATAAGCGACGATGCCGGTGAAACCTGGAAAAGGTCCCGTAAAGGCCTGCCAAACGGCGTGGGTACCTGCGTGGTAATTGATAAAAAAAGCCCCAAAGATAAAAGAACAGTTTATGCAACCCTATGCGGTAAAGGTGTTTATAAAAGCATTGATAGCGGTAATACCTGGACAGAAATCAACAACGGCATAGGCCCCTGTATGAGTGCCTGGAGGCTGGTAATGTCCGGCAATGTTTTGTATTTGGGTGTTACCAGGGGTCCCGGCGGCAAAACGGGTGCGCTTTATAAATCCGTTAACGGCGGGCAATCCTGGGAAAAAGCAGTGCAGTCTTTTCCCTGGCTTACAGATGTTTACGTAAAACAGAATAATCCTAATGAAGTATATGTTTCATGTTATAGAAGCGGTACTGCTGACGGTGGATTATATAAATCCGTTGACGCCGGTAAAACCTTTGAAAAAATCCTGAAACAAAATTATATATACGGGGTAACCGTTGATGAAAAAAATCCGCTTACAATTTATGCCGCTTATACTAACGATGATAACGAAGATGAAGAAAAAGGGTATTTTGTCAGCCGTGACGGCGGAAAAAAATGGGAAAATGTTTTAACGCCTTTTCGTAACACGCACCGGGTAGTAATAAATCCCCGTGACAGCGGACAGCTTTATGTCACTACTTTTGGCGGCGGTGTGTTAACAAACAAAGAACCCATAAAAGATATTCAAATTTTAGAAACGGAAAATGAAAACAATAAAGAATCTATAAAAAAGACATTTGAATGCCCGAAAGTATACGGTAATTATAAAATTGACGGCAAGTTAAATGAAAACATCTGGGAAAAAGCAGGTAAAATTATGGATTTTATGCTGGTCAGCGGTGATGATCCTGCAGAAAAAACCACTGTTTATCTCTCACATGACGACGAAAAACTTTACATTGCTTATGACTGCGAAGAAAGCCTGATGAAAAAGATTTCAAAAAAGTATGACTGGGAACAGCATGACGCAGACCTCTGGGAAGATGACGGGGTTGAAATGTTTTTTGATGCAAACCTGCAGCAAAGATATTACTACCATTTTATTGTAAACACAAATGCCTGCATTTACGATGCAAAACATAACAGGGACCGGGGCAATGAAATAATTGATGATATTTCCTGGAATCCTGTTGTTACCGCAAGCTGTGAATTAAATTCAAAAGGCTACGTTGTAGAAATGGCTATTCCGTTAAGCGATTTAGGAATTAAAACACCGGTAGAACCGGGAACAGTTGTTTATTTTAACCTTAACAGGAACAGATATGCGGTGGAAAATGAACTTTTTACCTGGACAGAGCTTTCACCGGACACCAATTATCACGAGCCGGACAGGTTCGGTAAGATGATATTGAAGTAAACGCTAAACAAAAAAATCCGTAAGTGGTAAGTAGTAAGTCGTAAGTGGTAAATAGTAAGTGGTCCGTCTCGCGAAAGCAGACGGGACAAGCGATGGAGTAGAAGGCAGTAAAGGAAACATCAGAGATAACGACGAAGTGAAAGGCACAACTGAGTTTTTAACTGATATATTTAAGGATGTGAATATATGACAGAGACAAGGTTGCCGTTGTTTAAAGTTTTTCGTTTAGCGTTTAGCGTTCTTTGTTTAGCGTTTTTATTTATTTCTGTAGTTCATGCCCAATGGGCGACAATCGGTCCGGGAGGCGGCGGAGGCATGCATAATTCGGCTATCAGTCCCGCTGACCCTAATGTAATGGCTGTGTCCTGTGATATGGGGGGCTATTATGTAACAAATGACGGCGGCGCCGCATGGAGAATGATAGATTTAAAAAGCCAGGTACCCAGCACGGTATTTCACCCTGCTGATAAAAATATTATTTACGCCTGCGGAGATTTTATTTATAAATCAATTGATGGCGGAGAAACCTGGAATAAATTGACAAATTCATCAACCCAGCTGGCAACATTTCCATTAATGGTAGCCGTTGACCCGGATGACCCTAATTTTATATGTTTTGCCAGCGGATACAGGGGTGTGTTTTCATCCAGTTACCTTTATTATTTCAGAGTATCTTCAGACGGAGGCGCTACGTGGACCACGTCTACGGGTTTGACCTACAATAGCAATGTGAGGGAAATATTCATAGATAAGGATGGCTCAGCAGGCACCCGGACTATCTATGTAGCAACAAGCGCAGGTTTTTTTAAGTCAACAAATAATGGCGTCAGTTTTACAGCTTTCAATAGCGGACTGCCATCAACAAATATTTATGATGCCGCTATCGGATGCAGCGGCGGGAGCACATCTTTGTATGTAACAATCCAATATAACGGAGTTTACAAAAGTATTGACGGCGGCACTTCCTGGACAAAAACTAATCACCAAAATACTGCGTATGAAATTAAAGTTGCTCTGAATAATCCGGACGTTATTTATGTTTCAGACGGGCTTAATATACGTAAATCAACCGATGGCGGCACCGTTTGGTCCATAGTTATGAATGGTAATACCTATTCAAACGTAACTGACGCGTGGATTGATGAATATTTTGGTTTTGGTTGGGCTATTCCCGGTTATCCGTACCGCTGGCATGGTATGAGTATTTGTCCTTCAAATGCTAATTATGCTGCCTGGACTAACGATGGCGCTATCACGCGGACAACCGATGGTGGAACCACCTGGGCGCAGGTTTATTCAAAGTCAGAAGGCAATGGTTTGTGGAGCAGTGTCGGGCTGGAAGATACTACAACTTATGAAGTTCTATTTGATCCAAATGATTCTAACACTATATATATAAGTTACACGGATATCGGTTTGTGGAAATCAACTGATGGTGGTATTAGATGGAAATATTGCGAAACAAACCATCATAATGTTTATGGAATTGCGATAGATCCTGATGACAGCAATAAAATCTGGGCTACCTGGGGCAGTACCCATGATATCCCGGAAGGTACGGTCATAAATACAGCCCCAAATGCTTCCGGAGGCCTGGTTAAAAGCATCAATGGTGGCAGCACTTTTTCTTCGGTAGCTGGAGGGTTGCCTACAACAACTTTGACTTTTGTTTTAATTGACCCAACAAGCAGCGCTTCTTCAAGAACCCTGTATGTTTGTGCCTTTGGTAAAGGGGTTTATAAAAGCACTGACGGGGGTTTAATTTGGACCTTAAAAAATTCGGGAATATCAGGAAGTTTAAATGCGTGGAAAATGCGCCGCGAAAGCGACGGCACGCTGTACCTTGTAGTAACAAGAAGCGGAAGTTTACCCGGCGCTTTGTACAAATCAACAACTGCCGGGGAGAGCTGGACTAAAATAGATATTTCAGGTGAGCTATCGTATTTTCTTGATGTGGCTGTTTGCCCTAATGACCCGAATACTTTGTATATATGCGGTTATTCGTATGGAGGGCTTGACGGCGGAGTATACCGTTCAATAGACGGCGGATCCAACTGGACACATGTTTTAACAAATGAATTTATATACGGGTTGACCGTAGATGACCGAGACCCGAACCTGATTTATGCCTGTTCAACTCAAGACGATGATATTCCGGACTATGTAAAAGTTTACAAAAGCACAAATAAAGGAACCAGCTGGACGCAGGAAACGGATTTTCCCTTTAGGGCCTGCCGGCAGGCTTTCCTGCATCCGGACGATGTAGAAAAAGTCTATGTTACCACTTTTGGCGGAGGAGTAATAACTAACGCTGTAACAGTGGTTCCTAAATACACTATCAGCGGTTATGTTAAGGATGATAACGGTGCAAATATTCCGGCAGTAACAGTTGCACTAAGCGGTACAGCCAGCACTACTACAACAACAACTGGCTCAGGTTACTATGAATTCACAAACTTAAGCACGGGGACTTATACTATTGTGCCAAACAAAACAGACTGGAGTTTTGGTTCATCCATTCTTCTATCAAACATCAGCGCAAATCAAACCGGGCAGAATTTTACCGGTACTTATTCTGGAACAAACATACTATGCAAAATTAACGGGTATGTAAAAGATAACACAAATGCAGCAGTAAGCAGTGTGGCTGTGAGCTTAGCCGGACTGGAAAACCTGACAGTGTTTACAAATGAAACAGGTTTTTATCAATTCGCAAATTTAAGCACCGGTACTTATACAGTAACGCCCCTATTGGCAAGCTGGGCTATTGATCCGTTAAACAATACCTACAACCCATTAATAACAGATCAGGTTAATCAGAATTTTACAGGTACTTATTCGGGAACGACATATTCAATAAGCGGTACCATTAAAGACAATAAAAACATGGTAGTAAGCGGTGTAAGCGTAAGTTTAACAGGAGTCTTGAACCCTGCTCCCCAAACCACTGATTCGCAGGGTAAATATGAATTTACAGGATTGCCGGCGGGAAGTTATTACATCACTCCAACAAAAGAAAGCTGGGAATTCAATCCTGAAAATATTTCAGCATCAATAAGCGCCGCAAGCCTAACGGGTCAGAATTTTATCGGGACATATGGTGGGTCTGTGGGTTTGAGTTTAAAAAACAGTATTTTTAAACCTTTAGAGGGCGGTAAAGTAAGTGTTATTTATAACGTTGAAAGCGCCGGTACGGCAATATTAAACGTGTATAACTTAAACGGGGACCTGATAGCAAACCTTATTCCTGAAAATACATATATAGGCTCGGGTTCACATACTTTTGAGTGGAACGGCAAAGACAAAAATGGCAGTTACGTTTCATCAGGCATATATGTGGTAAGGTTTAAACAGGGTGCAGTTTCAAGAAGCAGAAAAATCTGCGTGATAAAGTGAAAACTTTATCCCTGCTTCAAAGATGTTTGAAAAAAGGGGTAGGAAATGAAGGATTGTAAAATCAGCGATGAAGTCCGTCTTGCGAAAGAAGGCAGGATAAGTAATAAAAAATTGTTTTCATCCCCGTGAACAGACTGTGTCTTAATGGTAGTGGCCGACCGTGGTCGGCAAACAGATGATAAAAGATGGTGCTATTTACTAACGCCAAGCAAGCTTGGCCACTACATTCCAGAATTGCGACACGGCCTGGAAAGCGAGGAACCCAGTATTTGAGAATTGAAATTAGAAAAGTGATAGATATCAAGGCCTTAAAAAGAGTTTTAGGAATGCCCGAATATAACAAAATAATGTGGGAATAAAATTAAAACCGTGAAATTCAAAGTTGAACTGCCAGTTAATATAAGCAAGGATGTGAATATAGAGTTTGTAAAATAAACTGTGTAAACGGCTATAATCTTATATATAATTTAATGGGAGGAGATTATGG
>MGVC01000023.1 GCA_001800285.1 Elusimicrobia bacterium RIFOXYA2_FULL_39_19
CCTATGTTCGCATGCGGTTTCTTTCTCTCAAATTTTGCTTTACTCATTCTTCCTCCTTGAAAACTGTTTATCTATTTATGTTTTATGATGTTGTTTTTGGCATTAATTGTTCTGTTATGTTTTTTGGAACCTTTTCATAATTCAAAGGTTCCATTGTATACGACGCTCTGCCTTGGCTTAAAGATCTTATTGTTGTTGCATATCCAAACATGTCAGATAGTGGAACAGAACATTTAATATAGCATAAATTGTTCTTATGTTCAATACTTGATATTTTTCCGCGACGTGCATTTAATTCTGACATTATATCACCTATATAATCTTCGGGAGTAACTGACTCAACTGACATTATCGGCTCAAGCAAAACCGGATCTGCTTTTTTTGTACCATTTTGAAGAGCCATACTTGCAGCCATTTTAAATGCAATTTCTGATGAATCAACTTCATGGTATGATCCGTCGGTAAGAGTCACCTTCATGTTAATAAGAGGGTATCCGATTAGAGGGCCTGATTCCATTGCTTCCTTAACCCCCTTTTCGATTGGTGATATATATTCATGCGGTATTGAACCACCTTTTGTTTTATCTACAAATTCAAAACCTTCATGAGGTTCAATTTCAAACCACACGTGTCCATACTGTCCACGTCCACCAGATTGTTTTATATATTTTCCTTCAACTTCCACTTTTTTCAATATTGTTTCTCTATATGCAACCTGGGGTTTTCCAACTTTTGCATCTACATTAAATTCTCTTCTTAACCTATCTACAATTATCTCAAGATGTAATTCTCCCATACCTGAAATAATAGTTTGACTTGTTTCTTCATCTATTTTAATTTTAAAAGTAGGATCTTCTTCGGCTAATTTGTTCAATGCATAAGATAATTGTTCTTGGTCTGCTTTTGTTTTGGGCTCTACTGCAATCCAAACAACTGGTTCGGGAAAATGCATCTGCTCAAATACTATTGGATGATCTCTGTCACAAATAGTATCACCAGTAATCGTTTCCTTCGTGCCAATAACACCTACTATATCTCCTGCACGCCCTTCTTTTATTTCTTCTCTGTTATTTGCATGCATCCTTAACAATCTTGAAATTCTTTCAACCTTGTTTTTTCTTACATTGTATACTGAGCTGCCACTTTTTAATATACCTGAATAAATTCTAACAAATACTAATCTCCCTACGTATGGATCTGTTTGAATTTTAAAAGCATAACCAGCGAACGATTCTTCTGGTACATGTTTGCGTTCTTCAGGACTCTTTGTTTCGGGATTAAAACCTTTAACGCTTTCAAGATCTGTCGGAGCTGGTAAAAAGTTCACTACTCCATCCAATAATGGTTGTACACCTTTATTCTTAAAAGAAGTTCCGCAAAACACTGGAAAATACTTGCATGTTAGCGTCGCCTTTCTAATAGATGCCATTAATTCAGTGTTTTCAATTTTCTGGCCATGTAAATATTTTTCTAACATCACGTCATCTATTTCTGTTAATTGCTCAATTAATATTTCACGATATTTCTTTACTTCTTCTTTATATTCTTCCGGAACGTCTAAGGTTTTAAACTCTTTTTCGTTTTCAATTTCCCAAAAGTAGAATTTTTCATTAACTATATCAATAACACCCTTAAATGTAGATTCGTTTCCATATGGCAATTGAACAATTACCGGTTTTGCTGCTAAACGTTTCTTAATTTGACTTATAGTTTCATGAAAATCAGCGCCTACCTTGTCAAATTTATTAATAAAAATCAATCTTGGAACTTGATATTTATCGGCTTGCCGCCAAACTGTTTCGGATTGCGGCTCAACTCCATTTGCTGCATCAAATATTACGACACATCCGTCAAGTACTCTAAGTGAACGTTCTACTTCTACTGTAAAATCAACGTGCCCTGGTGTATCGATAATATTAATTTCGCAATCTTTCCAGTAGCAGACAGTGGCAGCTGACGTAATTGTGATTCCTCTTTCTCTTTCCTGAACCATCCAATCCATCGTTGCTGTACCTTCATGTACTTCACCTATGCGATGTATTCTCCCAGTATAATATAGGACACGTTCAGTAGTTGTAGTTTTACCAGCATCTATGTGTGCCACAATTCCAATGTTTCTGATTTTTTCTAAAGGATATCTTTTTTCCATTTCAGCAATTCTTTCCTTTTATATGTAAGCGGTTTACCATCTATAATGTGCAAAAGCTTTGTTTGCATCAGCCATTTTGTGAGTATCTTCTTTCTTTTTTACTGCAGCACCTTCTTTTTTATATGCCGATATTAACTCATCTGCCAATTTCTGATGCATTGGTACACCCTTACGTTCACGGGCATACTGAATTATCCACCTCATTGCTATGGTTTCCGAACGATCTTTTGGTGTTTCAATTGGCACCTGGTAAGTTGCTCCTCCAACGCGCCTTGCCTTAACTTCAACTAACGGTCTTACGTTATCTATTGCCTGAATAAACACTTTCAAGGGATCTTCTTTTAGTTTTTCCTTAATTATGTCGAAAGAAGTATATATAATTCTTTCGGCTGTAGATTTTTGACCTTTAAAATTCAGTTTGTTTAAAAATTTTCCAAGTAATAAACTACTGAATTTTGCATCTGTTGCTAATGTTTTTCTTCTCTGTTTTGGTCTTAATGGTTTTCTTGACATAGTTAATTCCCTGATTTAGGCATTTTTGCGCCATATTTTGATCTACTCTGTTTTCTTCCGTCAACACCCGCAGCATCAAGTACACCTCGAACTATGTGATACCTGACACCTGGTAAGTCTTTTACTCTTCCGCCTCTAACTAAAACTAATGAATGTTCCTGTAAATTGTGACCAACACCGGGAATATAAGCTGTTACTTCAACACCACCAGCTAATTTTACACGAGCAACTTTTCTTAAGGCAGAATTCGGTTTTTTAGGAGTTGTAGTGTATACACGGGTACATACACCTCTTTTTTGAGGACAAGACAGTAATGCTGGTGCTTTAGTTTTACTTTTAATTTTTCTACGTCCAAATTTTACTAACTGGTTTACTGTTGGCATATTTTCTCTCTTTAATTAGTGACGTCGGCTAAAACTAACTGTTTGTTTAATCCAGTTCCCGCTGGAATTAAATGACCAATAATGACATTTTCTTTCAAACCTTTTAAATTGTCAACTTGGCCAAGTGTAGCTGCCTCAGTCAAGATTCTAGTTGTTTCCTGGAAACTTGCCGCAGAAATAAAAGATTCACTTGAAAGGGAAGCTTTTGTAATCCCCAATAGAATTGGCTGCATCTCTGGAATTTTAATTTTCTTTGATTCTTCGCGGCCTTTTTCTCTTGATACTTTTTTACGCAATTCTTCCAAACGACTTCTTTCTTCTTCATATTGTCTATGTGATACTATTTCGTCACTTAAAAATTTACTGGAGCCGGGATTTGTTGTTCTAACGTTTGAAAGCATTTGTCTGACAATGATTTCAATATGTTTGTCACTAATACCTACACCCTGCAATCTATAAACCTGTTGAATTTCGTTAACCAAAAACTCTTGTACTTCTTTTGCGCCCTTTACCTTTAACACATCATGAGGGTCTATGGCTCCATCGGTCAAAGGTTCTCCTGCTCCAACTTTGTCACCTTCATAAATAACAAGATGTCTTCCAGTTGGAATTATATATTCTCTTGACATTCCTGATTGTTCATTTACTATAGTAACTTTCGGAGTACCTTTTTGAGTCAAACTAACTTTCACTATACCGTCAATTTCAGATATTACAGCAGCACTTTTTGGATGTCTTGCTTCGAAAAGCTCCATAACTCTTGGTAATCCACCTGTAATATCCTTAGTTTTTACAACTTCTTGAGGAATTTTCGCAATGATATCGCCTTCTCCTACTTTATCTCCATTATTTACAACTAAAATAGTATCTATTGGTATTGGATATGTGGCTAATCTTTTTCCATTTTTGTTAACGACAATCTGTGGATGAAATTTTTCACCCCTATATTCAACTATCATATATTCAATAAGACCCGTGACTTTACTTTTTTCTCTATGCAAGGTCTTACCTTCTATAATATCTTCAAATTCTATCTTTCCTTCATATTCTGAAATAATTGGTAGAGCATATGCATCCCATTCAGCTACTAACTCACCTTTTTTTACTTTATCATTATCTTTGACTTTCAATCTTGAACCAAAAGGCATCTTGTATACATTTCGTTTTTTATTATTTATTTCTGATAATACTAATTCACAGTTTCTAGTTAATACCACAAGATTTCCATCTTTGTTTTTTACTGCTTTCAAATTATAAAATTTAATTGTTGCATCATTTTCTGCAACAATTTGAGAGCTTCTTACTACTCGGCTTGCAGTACCACCAATATGGAATGTTCTTAAGGTAAGCTGTGTACCGGGTTCTCCTATAGACTGAGCACCAATTATGCCTACAGCCTCACCTACTTCAGAGATTCTTCCTGTTGCTAGATTTAAACCATAACACTTAGCACAAATACCACTTTTTGCTTCACAAGTGAGTATAGACCGTATTCTAATTTGTTCTATTCCTGCTTGAACAATTTTCTTCGCTTTTTCAAAACTTATTATTTCACCTTCTTTTACTATTGTTTCTTCAATCGGTTCACCGGTTGCGTCATTTACAATCCATGCAACGTTATCAAGAGCAATTCTTCCCACAATTCTTTCTTCTAAAGGCTCAATTAACTCTTCACCACTTTGAAGTGCTCCTATTTTTACTCCATTAATTGTTCCACAATCTTCTTCAGTAACAACTATATTGTGTGCTACATCTACAAGTTTTCTTGTTAAATATCCTGCATCTGCTGTTTTTAAGGCTGTATCAGCAAGACCTTTTCTACCACCGTGTGTAGATATAAAATATTCAAGCACTGTTAAACCTTCACGAAAATTTGAAACAACAGGAGATTCAATAATTTCACCAACTTGTCCAGTTATTTTCTTCTGTGGTTTTGCCATTAATCCTCTCATACCGGCTAACTGGCGAACCTGCTGCTGATTTCCTCTTGCTCCTGAATAAGCCATCATATATACAGGATTAAATCTTGACTTGTTTGGGTTGTATGGTAAATCACTCTCTTTTCTCATGTTATCAAACATAATATCTGAAATTTTGTCTGTGACATGCATCCATATATCAATAATTTTGTTATATCTTTCTGTTTCTGTAATCAAACCTTTCATTGCTAACTTTTCAATATCCATTATTTCAACATTTGTGTTCTTAATTATGTCTTTTTTTACTTCTGGAGTAATCATATCCGATATCGAAATTGACATTCCGGATTTTGTAGCATATTTATATCCAATCATTTTTAAATCGTCAAGAAAAATGACTGTTCTATAATGACCCAATTCTCTATAACATCTTTCTACAAGAACTACTAATTCCTTCTTGTTTACAATTTTATTAACAAAACGCATCGGTTCTGGTATAACCTCATTAAACAATACCCGACCACACGTTGTAAAATCCTTCCATTTTGTGACATCTGAGTACTCTTTCCTGTTATCTGTTTCGAATAACTTATTAATTCCTTTTACTTTAATTTTTGCATGAAGATTAATATATCCTCTTTGAAATGAAGATATAACTTCGTCTGTATCAGCAAAGATCTTACCTTCTCCTTTCTCACCAGTTTTAACAGCAGTCATATATGCTATACCTAAAACCATATCCTGGCTTGCTACGGCAATTGGTTTTCCGCTAGCAGGTGTAAATATGTTAACTGGCGCCATCATTAAAAGTTTTGCTTCAAGTTGTGCTTCGGGTGAAAGCGGTACGTGGACAGCCATCTGATCACCGTCAAAATCAGCGTTGAAGGCTGCGCATGTCAGCGGGTGTAATCTAATTGCCTTGCCTTCTACAAGAACCGGTTCAAATGCTTGAATACTCATTCTATGTAATGTTGGAGCACGGTTTAACATTACTGGATGGTTTTTTATTATCTTTTCAAGCAAATTCCAAATTTCTGATTGTTGTTTTTCAAGAATTCTTTTTGCAGCTTTTAGTGTTATGTTTTCTTGTTTAATAAGTTCATGAAGCAAAAAGGGCTTGAATAACTCTACGGCCATTTCTTTTGGTAATCCGCATTGATGCAATTTTAAATTTGGGCCGACTACGATTACACTTCGTCCTGAATAGTCAACTCTTTTCCCTAATAAATTCTGTCTGAATCTTCCCTGCTTACCTTTTAAAATGTCTGAAAATGATTTTAAAGGTCTGTTTCCAGCACCTACTACAGGATTTGATCTAGCTCCATTTTCAAATAAAGCATCTACAGCTTCCTGTAAAAGCCTTTTTTCATTATTAATCATTATTTCTGGAGCTTTCAGAGATTGAATATGTTTCAATCTATTATTTCTGTTGATTATTCTTCTATACAAATCATTTAAATCACTTGTAGCAAACTTGCTTCCTTCTAATAATACTAATGGCCGTAAATCTGGAGGAATAACTGGAAGAACCGTCATAATCATCCATTCTGGCCTCATGTTTGCTTTTATAAAACTTTCAAATAATCTGAATCTTCTTGTCATTCTTGCTCTTTCCGCTTCAGACTGTGTTTTCCTCAACACATCTTCAATTCTTGTTATTTCTTTTTGAAGATCAATTTTTTCAAGTATTCTTCTTATGGCTCCAGCGCCAATATCTGCCTTTAATTTATCTTTGAATTCCATTTTGTACTTATTATATTCTTCAGGAGTTAATAAACTTTTTTCTTTTATTACTACTTTCCCATTACTATCTTTTAATTCTTCAAGCACGAAATATCTTAAATAATATATGACTCTCTCGAGATCAATTAAGGGAATTTCAAGAAACATACCTATTTTTGATGGCGGTTTTCTTAAAAACCAAACATGTGACACTGGAACAGCCAACTCAATGCTTCCCATCCTTTCACGCCTTACTCTTGATTCAGTAACTTCAACTCCGCATCTATCACAAACCACACCTTTATGTTTTACAAATTTATATTTACCACAGTTACATTCCCAATCTCTTACTGGACCAAATATTCTCTCGCAAAACAAACCATCTCTTTCTGGCTTGAATGTCCTATAATTTATAGTTTCAGGTTTTTTAACTTCGCCGTATGCCCAAGACCTAACCTGTTCGGGAGAAGCTACAGTTATCTTAATACTGTCAAAATCGTAAAAATTAAATTGTGGGGTGTTTTTCTTTTTACTAAGAAATGAATATGCCATTTCTTTTATCTCCTATTATACAGCAGCTTTTTCTTTTTGTGGCTTTGTATTCTGTGTTTTTACACCAGAACTATCATCTTTTGTTTTGTTTAATTCTATATTTAACGCAACCCCTTGTAATTCTTTCACTAAAACCTTGAATGCTTCAGGAATTCCGGATTCAGGCAGCGTTTTTCCTTTTATTATTGCTTCGTAAACTTTTGTTCTGCCACTCACATCATCACTTTTTACTGTAAGTATTTCTCTAAGTGTATGGGCTGCTCCGTATCCTTCAATAGCCCAGATTTCCATTTCTCCGAATCTTTGGCCACCGAACTGTGCTTTTCCACCTAGTGGCTGTCTTGTAATTAAAGAATATGGGCCTGTTGACCTTGCGTGTATTTTGTCTTCAACCATGTGGAACAACTTCATCAAATACATATTTCCAATTGTAACCTTTTCCATAAAAGGTTCACCAGTCCGGCCATCTAATAAGGTAATTCTACAATCATCTGTAGGTAAATACTTTTCAGGCATACCTTTTGATCTTAAATGTTCTTTTGCTTTCGCAACCATCTCACTTACTTCATCTTCTTTGGCCCCATCAAAAACAGGTGTAATCATCTGCTCACCTGTAACACTGGCAGCCCAACTAATCATGGCTTCAAGTAATTGACCAACATTCATTCTAGAAGGTATTGATAATGGCGAAAGAACCACGTCAACGGGAGTACCATCTGGTAAACGCGGCATATCTTCTGAAGGTATGATTTTTGACACAACACCTTTGTTACCATGTCTTCCTGCCATTTTGTCGCCAACCTGTAGTCTTCTTTTTGATGCAACGTATACCTTAACTACCTTGTTTACTGTAATAGCTAATGTATCTCCACCTTTTAACTGTTCTTTTTTTCTTTCTCTTTCAAGTTCTAATTCTTCTTCTTTCTTTTGAATATATTTTAGTATTTTATCCTTTTCTTGCTTATTTTTTGCATTTTCAATTAATTCATTTTTTAACTCATTTAATTTCTTTAATTCAATTTTATATTCTTCATAATATTCCTGAACTTTCTTTTTTTCTGTTTTCTTTGTCAGTTTTTCCCATCTGTTTAAAACCTGAACATTTATAACTTTTCCTGTAACTCCAGGAGGAACTCTTAACGAAGCATCGGCAACATCTTCTGCTTTTTTTCCGAAAATAGCTTTCAAAAGACGTTCTTCCATGGTAACTTGTTGCTCACCCTTGGGCGTTGTTTTTCCCACCAAAATGTCACCGGGACCTACTTCTACTCCAATTCTGATTATCCCGTTTTCATCCAGATTAAGCAGGTCTTCAGCACCAACGTTGGGAATATCTCTTGTTATTTCTTCCGGTCCAATCTTTGTATCTCTTGCCTCAACTTGAAATTCCTGTATATGTATCGAAGTAAACTTTTCTTCTCTTACTACTCGATCGCTTACAAGAATTGCATCTTCAAAATTAAAACCTTCCCAAGACATAAAAGCAATCAAAACATTCTGACCCAAAGCTATTTGGCCATTTGATGTACACAAACCATCAGCAATTACCTCTTTTTTACGTACCCTGTCACCTTTTGAAACTATTGGTTTATAACTTATACAAGTATTTTGATTAGAACGATTATATTTTTTAATATGATAAATATCTACTTCTTTATCATCGTTAAAAACAGCAACTTCTTCTGAACTAACATACATTACTTCTCCAGGCTTTTCTGAAGTCACAACAGCATAAGAATCAATAGCTATTCTTTTCTCAACACCCGTAGCTGCTAATGGTGCTTCTGAACACAGTAACGGAACTGCCTGTCTTTGCATGTTTGATCCCATTAAAGCTCTGTTAGCATCGTCATGTTCGAGAAAGGGAATCATTGCTGTAGATACTGATACTAACTGAATTGGTGAAACATCAATATAATCTACTTTTTCTGGCTCATATGATTTAATATCACTCTTATGTCTGCATGAAACCTGTTTCTGCATCAAACTATTATTTTTATCAATAATTGCATTTGCTTGAGCAATTATAAAATCATCTTCTTGGTCAGCAGTTAAATAATCAATTTTGTCTGTTACTTTACCTTTTTCTACCTTTCTATATGGTGTTTCAATCAAACCGAATTCGTTTACTCTGGCATAACTTGCCATGGAAGTAATCAAACCAATGTTTGGTCCTTCAGGTGTTTCAATAGGACAAATTCTCCCATAATGTGTATGATGAACATCTCTTACTTCAAATCCTGCTCTTTTTCTATGTAGCCCACCCGGACCAAGGGCAGATAGTCTTCTTTTATGAGTCAATTCTGCAAGTGGATTTGTCTGGTCTAGAAATTGTGAAAGTTGTGAAGTACCGAAAAATCTACGAATTGAAAGCACCAATGGTGTTGTGTTTAAAATTAAACGTGGAGTTAATGCTGTTTTTTTGTCAACAGAATTCATTCTTTCTTTTGTAAACCTTGCTGAGTTTACTAATCCAATTCTTATTTGTGTCTCAAACAACTCACCAACTGCTCTTATTCTCCTATTACCTAAATGATCAATGTCATCAACTGAATAACCGTTCAATCCTGTATTTAAGTTAACAATGTATTTCATTGTTGCAACTATATCTTCTTTGGTAAGTACTCTTTTTCGTTCAGTCGGCGTAACAAATACGTGATCATTCTTAAATTTCACTTCTAATTCAGAATATATTTTTCCGAGTTTTCTATTTAATTTGTATCTTCCGACTCGGCTTAAATCATATCTTCTTAGCTTAAACAGAAGAGCATCTAAATAGCTCTCAGCGATTTCTGATGTTACTAATTCAGGAGTATGCAGGATTTTATAAACAAGATCAATGGCTTTCTTTTTGGTTTTCGTGGGATCTTCTTTTATTGTGTGAATTATGGTGAGATTATCTAATTCCTGATTTAACCTGACTACTTTTATTTCATTTACTTTCTCTGAATATTTCTTTATATCTTCTTCTTTTATTTCATAAAGTACTTCATTAATTACTTCTCCAGTCTTAACGTCAATTACATCTTCAGCCAGTAAACAACCAACTATACTTTTATAATCATTCTTTTTTATGGTTTCAATTTCATAAAATAACCTTAAAATATCTGAATCATTCTCATAACCTATTGCACGCAACAATACTGTTGCAGGTAATTTACGTTTTTTATCAATGTGAACGTATAATATGTTGTTTAAGTCAAACTCAAAATCAATCCATGCCCCACGATAAGGAATTATTGTTGCTTTGTATAGTTTCTTTCCTAAGTGAGAAACTGCTTTTTCCTCATCTTCTTCAAATATTACACCGGGAGATCTATGAATCTGTGTTACAACAACTCTTTCAGCACCATTTATTATGAATGAACCTGAGTCTGTCATAAGAGGTAGATCACACAAGTACACTTCCTGTTCCGAAAGCTCTTTGATCTTTCCATTTTCTAATTTTTGAAGCAATCTAAAAACAACCTTTAGAGAAGCTTCGTAATTTAAATCTTTTGCTATTGATTCATCTGTTGTTACCTTTGGTTTATCTATTACATAATTTATATATTGCAATTTTAAGCTTTGATTTGAATTTTCAACACCTTCTCCTAAAGATGCATCCCCAAAAACATCTAAAAAAGCCTGATGCAAACCTTGAATTTTTCTTTTTTCAGGAGCAACATCAGACTGGAGAAAATCGCTGTAAGAAGACTTTTGCAAACTTATTAGATCTGGTAAATCTAAAATCGTCTTCAACTTTGCAAAATTTCTTTGTTTCATTAAACATACCTCATTAAATAGATATTTTTAAATCTAGTGTAAAACAAGGAATTACTTTGTAGTAGTTACTTTATTTCTACTGTAGCACCAATTTCGGTGAGTTTTTTCTTAATTTCTTCCGCCTGTTCTTTACTTATACCTTCTTTTACAGTTTTCGGTGCACCATCAACTAAACCTTTTGATTCAGCTAAACCTAAACCTGTGATTTCTCTTACTGTTTTTATTACTGGAATCTTGTTTCCACCAGCATTGGTAAGAACCACTGCGAACTCTGTTTGTTCTTCGATTGCAACTGCTGCTGCCGGTGCTGCTGCCCCCGTTACTGGCATAGCCGCAAAACCAGAACTTGCCTGAACCCCAAACTTTTCTTCTAATGACTTTACTAACTCAGATAATTCAATTACAGTCATGCTTGAAATCGCTTCAATTATTGCTTCCTTACCACTTAAATTTGTTGACATTACATCCTCCTTAATTTTTTTCTTTTACTTTTTTAATTTGCTCTATTGTGCAAACTAGTTTTACATGATTGTTTTTCAATACATTAACTAGATTGACAAGATTCATCTTGATACCAAACACTGTTTGGGCAATCAAAACTTCTTTTGAAGGCAAATTAGCAACAGCAGACAATTCTTTTATTGTTAAATATCTGCCACAAATAAATCCCGATTTTAATTTTAAATTGTTGTGATCTTTCGCAAACTGAATTACCTTTTTTAATGATTGAACAGGATCCTGATTCTTTACAAACACTAAACCGATAGGTCCCTTCAAACCTTCTGACAAACTATTTAATTCTTTATTTTTAAAAACTATAGATAATATTTTATTTTTAGGAATGTAGTATCTGGAATTTAATGATTTCAAACATTTTCTCAACTCTTCTATTTCATTGACTTTTAAACCTTGATATTCTGTAAAAATAAGATGCTGCGATTCTGCCACATCCTTTGTTAAACTTTCAAATACTTTTTCTTTTGAACTTACCATTTTAGTAACCCACGTTAAATCCTAATGAAATTGATGTTTCTCCTATATAGTTTACTTCAAAAATCAACGACTCATTTTTATACAAATTTAATTTTGAACCAAGAAAAATGATTATATTGTCTTTAGAGCCTCGTGTTTCACCCAATGATTCTTCATCTATGAGACGAATTTCGTTTCTGTTAACTTTAACACCTAAATATGGTTCAATCTTATAAAATATTTTACTAATATTAAATGATAACTGATTTTCAATATTCCGTACCTTATTACTTACAGGACCAATATATACACCATCATTAAAAAGACGATCTACCCTATTTTCTGTTAAGCTAACAGAATATTCAATTACTATACCCGGAGTTATTATTGTTTCGGGAAAGACTTGGTATTTTAGACCTAAACCAAGCAATATACCAGGATTTGTTGTTTCGAGTTCATTTGTGTAACTGTAGGAAGGAATTTTTATTTTATACTGTGTTGATCCAACTTTTCCCCACCAAGAAAACCCACCAAATGGATTAACTACAATCTTCAAAACACTTTGAGACAAATCCGAGTCACTCTGTAATTGGCTTTCTGTTATACTTAGATAATCAACGTTAATATTACCTACTTTAATATCTTGCCTTTTGCTATACATACTAAATTCAGGTTTATATGAACTTTCTGTATGGTATAGTGACACTCTAAAGTATCCCATTTCCAACTGTGTTGCTGTATCCATTGTTTCGGAACAAAATATTTTAGAACTATTTTGAATTACAAAGAACAAAAATAACAGCACGACATATTGTTTCATTAAATCTATATTAAATAACATTAAATTTCAAAAAAACCCGGCAGTGACCTACTCTTCCGATTCCGAATTGGGAACAAGTACCATCGGCCCTGGTGAGCTTAACTTCTGTGTTCGGAATGGGAACAGGTGTGACCTCACCGGAAATACTACCGGGATTTTTTATTTTGTCAATTATATCTTATATTTTCAAAATATTTTGGATCAAATGATATGGCCAAGGCGCTCGATCAATTAGTACCAGTCAGCTAAATGCTTCACAGCACTTACACACCTGGCCTATCAACCCCGTAGTCTACGGGGGATCTTTAGTCTCGATTCTCATCGAGATGGGAAACCTTATCTTGAGGTGGACTTCCCGCTTAGATGCTTTCAGCGGTTATTCCGTACCAGCAATAGCTACCCTGCTGATGCCGCTGGCGCGACAACAGGAACACCAGAGGCTGGTCCATCCTGGTCCTCTCGTACTAAGGACAGA
>MGVC01000024.1 GCA_001800285.1 Elusimicrobia bacterium RIFOXYA2_FULL_39_19
AATCGTTTTTTTTCAAGTAAATAACCGTCTTTACTTGCATATAGAAATGCCTTCTGCTTGTCTTTTAAAAACGCATGGGTAATTGGGTCAAACTGCGGATATTAGGATGAAATATGAGGCGAAAATACCAGGCTGGACGCACCAGGAACACAATGTTGCGGCAGTTTGATGTAGGTAATTCTTGAGGCAGGTGCTTGAGTAATGACGAAAGAGGTATTACGCTTCAAATTTGGCGTATCATGGCTCAGGTTGCCAGTAACCTTACTCGTGCCGCAAGATTACCCGTTTGGAAGGGTTTGCGGCCAACCCGGATTTCCAGCATAGCTAACGTTGTTTTAAATAATCTTGGACTGCAAAATTATATTCTTCCAGAGAGACCTGGTCTTTATAACTATTACAACACAATGGACTCTCATTATTCTTTAATAGTTTACTATAAACTTTTTCCAAATCAGATAGTATCTTGCTCCTCTTGTTTAGCTTAAAAGCATCCTTTGTCTTTTGAGTTAAAACAAATATCTTATTTTTATATCCTATGAACCCATCAGACTGTAACTTGCAAATTCCAGAATTAATTTCGTCTCTTGTAATAATTGCATGCTGAATAAAATCTCCTGCTGCAATTACATTCTTAAGGCTTACTGTCTCCTCTTTTACAGAAAGCATAATAGACAGCAACAACCATGCGTCTGATAAAGAATATTGATTTTTATCCATTAGACCTCCTTTACTTTTTAATCCGTATTAAGTTTGTGTAATCACCTGTTAAACTAGTTTCCAGTTCATAGGCTTTGCTTCTAAAGGCCCTGCTTTGATCAATCCCAATATCATATATTGTATAATTTTGACTCATCTTGCCTTGTATCCAGTTTTCATTTCTTGCAAGTGCTTTTGCTTCGTCATATGGAGTCATCTTCCAAGCTTTGTAATAATCTGCACCTATTTCTTTTGCATATGCCTTTACCCGTGTCATAGTTTCGCCTATGACTACCTTCTTTTGACCCTCGGTAGCTTTCGCAATCCCTTTTAAGCCAGAAACAGCCTCATCGGCAATCTCCCCACCTATTTTCGTGGCAATTCCTGCAGTCCTTCCTACTACACTTATCCCTCCCATAAAACCAATTGCTGCGTCATACGCATCTCTTTCAAGAAGGCCTAATTTGCTGTAGGAATAAAAACTAAGATTTCTACCTTCTGCCAGTCGTTGTTCCCTGTTTTCAATAAACCGATTGATACCAGGTTCCACAATGTTTCCAGCAAAATAATTCCAACCAGTGTTGAACGCATTTCCAATTGAGGAATTTCTCCAAGAAAGATCAAGCCTTGAACTATAGGAATATCCACCACCGTAATCATCAAACATTGGCTCCATTCTATGACCTGTGGGATCCGTGTTGTTTATAGGGTTGTTCCTGCAATAACTATACCTGTTGAGACTCTGAGGGTCATACTGGGATTGAACGACAGAATCAGGACTAATGAACGTACACAACTGTGGATCATAGTATCTTGCATTATAATAGTACAATCCTGTATTATCGTCAAGAACCTGCCCGGTGTACTTGTGGGTATCGTCTGCAGTGCCGGAGGTTTCAAAAGTGCCGCCATAGGGCAAATATTTGTTTGTGCGTACCACTGAGCCGGTAGTGGCGTTAGTCATAAGGTGTGTACTGCCCAGGTGGTCTGCGTGAATGTAATACGCATTTCCACTGGAATCTTTCATTGCTACTCTCTGGTTGCCAGCGTATATGTATAAGGTTTGTTTTAGTAATGAATTGCCGCTACTGTATAATTCATCAAAAAGCGTACCATAATACATTATATAACTGCCGTCACCTGCTTGTTTCTTTATCCTTTGCCCTTCGTGGTCATAAGTATAACTTTCCTGCGTGCCGTCTGCCATTACTATAAGTATTGGCCGGTTTTCATAATCGTAAAATATCCTTCTTCCATATAATAATTCGCTGTTTCCGTTTGCATCTTTTACTTTTATGCTGGCATTTTGCCTTAAGCCATTGGCTATAGCTGCCGTTGGTGTTGTTTTGCTATAGGCTATTAACTGCTGTTGTGTAATTGTTTCTTTGGCTGCCGGCGGGGTTGTTTCTGTACCACCTTCCCCTTCCTGCCCGTCACTTAACCGCCAATATAAACTTTTTTCGCCTATTTCACCGCCATACCCTAAATACGCTGCTATGGTTGCGTTTGCATTATCACATTTTCCTACCGCTGTTTCACGATAATTTCAAAGAACTTTCAAATTGTTATGAACTCTTTTAAAAAAAAGAAACAGGATTTTCTCCTGTTTCTGTTAAGTTGTCAAATTGACTCCGCCCCACTAGCCCTTATGTCATTACGATATATTAAAATATTTTGAAAGAAGCAATCCGCTACTACGCTTTAATTGTTTCAATACTTCATTACTTAACAACGTCCCCCTCGCCTTCTCCAGTTTGCCAAACTTTCAAAGAACTTTTTTGCTTTTAAAAACAAAAAACAGGATTGTTCCTGTTTTTTTGTTTGATTGTTTTACTGGCTATCAATACCAAATTTTCGTAGTTTGGCTTGCCCATCCGAAGCTGTTTTTCTGTTATCGTAAATAGCGATGTCTTGCAGAAAAATGTCAGCGAAGGAGGAGTTTTCAACTCATCTCGGAATGTGCTGCGCGCTAAACTGTCCTTACTTGTTTTTGGCAATTTCCAGTCGTTTAAGTTCAACAGGTGTCAGTTCTTTCACAATTGAGCTATATAGACCAACACATTTTGGGTAATCTTTATTTTCCCAAGCCTGATGTGCTTCTTTTCTTTTTTTATCAATAATTTGTGACCGAGTTAATTCTAATGATCTGCTGAATACCCATTTTTTTAAGTTCTCATAACTACTTTTTTCGCCCCTAATAAATTCCATCGCGTAATTTTTAACTAGATCTGCTAATTTTTGCAATGAAAACATAACACCTGATTCGTTAGTAGATTGGAAAAATACCTTTTCATTTTTGATTCCTTTATACTCTAAAATATCTTCGAGCCCATATTCGGTAGATATTCCATTTTTTTGCATTTGTCCTATTTTCAACCCAATCTCAGCACCATAAACCTCATAGTAAAGAGTTACAAATACTAAATCATTTTTATAGGTAACTGATAAAATATCTTTTGTTTCCGTTTTAGTTACACAATATTCATAATCTTTGTTTAGAAAATTAAATATGTTTAAAACCATATTTACAAAATTAACTGTATCCCATTTTGATTTTGATGTATTCATAATCATCCCCAAATTATTTTTTGTACCAATGTGTTGTTATTGAATCATAGAACCAATTATGATTTTCTAATAGATTCCTCTCTGCTCTGAGGAATCCTGTATTATCTCGTAATTGTCCAAAAGGATTAACAGAAGCGTCTCTTATTGGTAAACCTGTTTTCATGCTTTCTCTTAAACGACTTGAATTTTGTTGCCAATTTAACTTAGGATTGTGCAAATTTGGTAATTCCAATAATCGCTCATTTTTTGCAATAGTGCCTGGTTTTACTAAATCTTTCATTTTTCCAATTACGACTGTTTTTTCAATTTTTACAGCACTTGCAGCCTCATCAGCATATTTCAATGCTCCTATTACTGGTAAAAATGCTACGACATCAGTAGCAAGCTGAAAATTATGTGACCAAGTAAACTGATAATTTGTGATATCAAACGTTACATCCCTTATATCACCTGGTAAATCTACACCAATCAGGGAAGTACCAATCTGTGCGCTTGTTCCTAATAAATTAGTTTCTTGACTGTAATTACCTAGTATCAGCTGATTATATGCTGTTTGTAAATAACCTGAAAAATCAGGTGCACCACCTGGCGTTAAAGAAATACCAAAAGAACTTATCCAGTCAGGTGTACCGGCTGTTGCTATAGGACCATATAGCATTATACTATTTGCATTTCCAACACCTTCTACACTATATCCAGTTCCTGAATAATCTGCTGTTACTCCATCTACCCCTGCGGTAGGTGTGTTTCCTGTGGGGTCTGTATACCTTATCGGATTGTTTCTGCAATAGGCGTACCTATTCAAACTCTGCGGGTCATAAGGATCTTGAACGATGGTATCCGGCGTAATGAATTGACAAAGAACAGGGTCATAGTATCTTGCATTATTTAGTTACTATAGATTTTGCTTCCTTATATATAGTAGACCCATAGGGAGAGGCTGTATTTCAAAGAGCGTCTTATAGTCAGTATTTACTTGGAAATTATACAATTTTGGCGGGTATTAAACAAGGCGGATTGAAAATATTTCCTATATGTATCTTATGGCTATTTGTCGGGCTTCATTTCGTATAATCTGGCTACTCCCTTACCAGTATTCCCACGAATGCGTTTCTTGTCCCGCTTCTTCCGAAAGCATTTCCTATGGGCTGCTTTCAGGTCAATCGGCGTTACCCTTGTGTATATCTGTGTTGTTTTCAGCGAGTTGTGAGCCAGGAGTTGCTGAATTATCCTCAGGTTTGCTCCGTCTTTTAGTAAATGTGTGGCACAACAATGCCTGAGCGTGTGCGTGGCAATCTTTCTTCCCGGGAACAGAAGCAAGGTATATTTTTTTATGTTGTAATAAAGCGTTACCGGATTCATGCGACCGCCACTGACAGTGAGGAACAGGGCAGGCTCGTTTTTCTTGTCCAGCCATTTTGTTCTCACTTCCCGCAAATATTGTTCAAGCCAGTGGCGGGCGTTGGCTCCAAAAGGCACCAGTCTGTCTTTTCCGCCTTTGCCTTTATTTACCCGCAACATGGATTCTCTAAAATCAATGTCATACACATTCAGGTTAACCAGTTCCTGTCTTCTTAGGGCTGAGGAATATAGCAGTTCCAACATTGCCCTGTCTCTGATTCCTACAAGCGTTGAAATATTCGGCTTGTTCAGCAGGGCAAGAATTTCACTGACCGATGGAACATCTTTCGGCAGTTTTTCCTTTGGTCTTGGCATTTCAAGGTTGTATGCAGGATTTAACAATATACGATCATGGCTTTTCAGGTATCCAAAATATTCTTTTACAACATACATCTTTGCGAATATTGTCCGCTCATCCAGCCTTTGTTTTGTCACCTGACTTGTTCTACAATAAAGCCTTATCTTATATTTTTCAAGCGTGGAAGGTCTGATACTATCCGGCTTGTGTATACCCAGTTCATCCAGCCAATCAAAAAACTGGTCAAGATAAAGTTTCTTATATTTTATGGTTTTTGCAGTTGTGCCCTTGGAATGTAAATAATCAATAAATTCTTGCTGGTAAATCATCTTGACTGCTCCCTTGGATGATGTTTCCTGTGTTCCCGTTTCAGATCGTTTATTGCGATGTGCGTATAAATCTGGGTTGTTTCAATGCTGGAATGCCTCAACATTTCCTGAACAACTCGCAAGTTAGCTCCACTGCGTAGCATATGCACGGCCATGGAATGTCTCATGCAGTGCGGAGTAATATGCTTTTCTATTTTAGCCCGTTTGATATATTTCCCCACTACCCAGATAAGATTGCCCGCATTTATTTGCTTCCCGCCCTTAGTAATAAATAGCAGGTTATTTTCCTGCGGTCGGCAGTGTAGGACTTCTTCCGCATATTGAAATAGTTTCGGGCGGGCAATTTTCAGGTATTCGTCAATATACTTTGCGGCTATCTCTCCTATCGGGATAATCGCGTCTTTGCCGCCTTTACCCTGAGTGATTCTCATCTCCTGATTGATTGTGTCAACCTCATAAATTTTAAGGTTCCTTAACTCCTCGCTTCTTATGCCGGAGGAATACATAAGTTCCAGCATTGCCTTGTCTCTTAGTCCCAACGGCGTGTCAACATTCGGCTGATTAAGGAGTTTATACATCTCCCTGCGTTCAAGGATTCCGCGGGGCAGGTTCTTCTTTCGCTTTGGCATTTCAAGCGTTGAAGTGGGGTCATACAGAAAATATCCTTTGCGTACAAGGAAGCGGAATAAAGTCCGTAATGGCGTAAGCCTGCCGTACTGTGTTTCCAGCGAAATCGGCTTCCCTCTTTTATTGATGTAGCCGTAAAGGTACGCCTGATAATTGAGAATGACATCCTTTGTTATCTCATTAACATCGGCAAGCCCGATTGAGGCAATGTATTCAACAAAGAATTTCAACTGCTCCGGGTAATCTTTGAGCGTCCGCTTTGAACAACCCATGGCTTCCATGTGTTTCTTTAACATTTCTATCCAAATTTTGAGTTTTGTAATAATATCGGTCATAAAGACACCCCCTTTTTTGCACCCCTATGCTTTCCTTGAAAAAGTCAAAGGGTGTGCAAGTTACTATGAACTCATATATGAAATTGATTGAAATTGACTTCGTGCCACCTTTGCGAAGTTCGCAAAGTTAGCACAAGAAAACCAGCAACATTATTGGTATCCTGGCCCAGCAAGCCTGTTCATTAGTTCCAGCGGCGTTGTAAGCCCAATGACTACTTTCTCGGAGTCTACATTTCTTTCAGAAAGTTTGTAGTAGTAGCACTTGCCTTGCTTGCCTTCTGTCACAGTCAAATATTCAAGGTTCACCAGGTCGCCAAGTAATTTTCTCAAACTATAATCCTGCATTCCAGTCTGCTGGCGGACTTCCCTGCGAGTAATCACGTCTGTTGTGTCTGACAACTTCTCTATTGTATTAAGAAGTTCTCTTTGCGGTTTTTTAAGTTCCCGGAATGTTTCCCCGAACAAGTCTTTGGCAAGCCCGTATGCTATTGCATAATCATCTACTGTAGATTCTATATAGTCCCTGCCCCCGCTTGTTTTCAGCGGGCGTTGATACTGGTGCAAGAATGTTATGATTTTTATGAGATTAAGAAAGCGTACATGATCCCTGCGTGTTCTTACCCACTCCGCAGGGAATTTAAGTTCGCTGGCAAAAGGGATAATCACCTTTACATCTTTGAGCAACCTCTGAATGCTGCGGATTTTTCTGATAACCGCTTTCTGTTTATCTTTTTTTGAAAGGCTTTCCAGTGTCATCGCCTCTTTTTGTGCCTCATGTATTAGTTCGGTCTGGAATTTTGATTCGTCCAGATACAGTTCAAGGCATAAAGAAGCGTCATCATCGCCGCTGTTAGGCTTTCTTGCTGTCATTATCACGGAAGCATTCCCGTTTATGGTATGCGTTACAGTTTTTATCTTTGCAGTAACCGGGTCACGTACAGGCAGGGCAAGCGTTATTTTCTTCCTTGTCTGTAAGGACTTTATTGACATCTCGGTTTCCCCGTTTCCTGTTTTTTCTTCTATCACAAGAACCTTGTTTTCAAACTCATGTTCATCTACATAGAGCAAAGCCTGCGGGCTTATCCTGTTGTAGTGGACATATTCTTCTTCCGGCGTAAGTTCAAGGATTGTATCTATCAGGAAAGATTTTCCTGCTCCATTCTGGCTGACAATGGTGCAACTCAAAGGCTGGTCAATCTTTCGGGATATTGCCACAAGAAAAGTTATTATTTTCACTGAGTCATCCCCTACATAGCCTAACACTTCAAAACCCTGTTTGATTATTCCCATGAGGTTAGGGTCTTTAAGGCAGGCGACTGCTTGCTCTTTTTCAGATTCGGTCATTTCCTGTCCCGCTATGGTTTCGCCAGCCATTATTGATTCACCCCAAACCTTTTCCACTTCCCCAATGATACACAGAAGTTCCCGTTCAATCTCAGATTCCTTTGCTGGCATAATCTTTCTTATCTGCTTGATAAATATACTGCGGGATTTTGCGGTATATAAATCAGGCGTATCTATATGAAAGTTGTCCTTATCGCAAACCTTGATATTTACTTTCATCTGCTCAAGATTTTTTGTTGTAATCCCTTTTATCCTGTATGACCTTCTCCCGAAATCAATGAACAACCCATCATCAGTTTTGCTAACCGTGGGCTTGAGTTCGCCAAAGATTGAGTATGCTGATTTTATCAGGTCAACAAACTGATTCTTGCGGAACCCGCTTATTAGGGCAGCGTTTATGTCCTCGTATTCTTTCGGGAAATCCAGTTCATAGGTATCTATCCCCAGACTGGTAATCTTCTCTTTCATTGATAGCCTGTGTTCAACTACTTTGTTGCCGAAGCACAGGAAGACTTTTTCAGTGCGGTAATCTTTTAACATCTGAATGTGTTCAGGTGTCAGTCCGGTATCATAGATAGGCACAGCATTACCCAGCCCCATTATCATGCAACTGAGAGCGTCTGTGATTCCTGATACGAGTATGACCTGGCTTGCTGATTTCATTGCCCGATAATTCCATACAGGCCGCCGATCATTTGGAACCCACACATGCAAAGGCATTTGCCCGGTTATTCTTCTGCCATAGAAGGCGGCTATGTTGTCATTTGGGTCATATACGGGGAATACGATGCAGTCCTTCAATGTTTCAGTACCATCATCTTTGAGAATACCCACCTGCTTTAAGACAGCTATCAGCTCATCCCCGCTGTCCTGCGGTAGTATCGAGAGCAGACTACCACTTGAGTATCCGACTTTGAATTTACGCAGCAGTTCATCGTCATTGATTCCCCGGCTTGCAAGATAGCTTATAGCTTCCCTGCTTTCAAGGAATGAAGTGTGGTAATACTCAACTACGCTCTTTAAGATTTCTTGGTTATTCATTTTTAAGTCTCACAAAACGGCCGTTTACTGTTACTATTTTTATTTTTATGACTTCTGACGGAACTGTTTCAAAAAAGGGTATGTTAAAACTGATACCCCTTTTATCCACAGGTCGGGCAAACATATTTATACTGCACCTTCCCCTGATTCCTTCCTGCAAATATCCGGCTGAGTTTATGTCCCTTGCTGCATAACTTCGCGGGCCTGCCAATTCTTTTGCCCTCAGCCATTGCCCGCCGCAATCCGGCTTTGGTACGCTCGCTGATTTTTTCTCTTTCAATCTTGGCGAGCGTTGACATGATTGAGATCACAACATCAGAAAACTGTCCAAGGCTTGAGATGTATGGCTCCTGGTACGAATGCCAGTTTATGCCGAGGTTCTTTAACTCCTGCAATTTCTGGAGTGTGAACAGAGTACCCGCCCGGCTGAATCGTGACAAGTCCCAGAATAGAACAACATCAAACTTCTTCTGGTGTGCATCCTTAAACAGTTCAGCAAACCCAGGACGCTTATTCTCACTGGTTTCGCGACCTGTAACCACATCCTCATAAACCCTATGGATTTCCCAGCTCTGCTTTACACAGAAGGCTTTCAAGTCGCGAGTTTGGTTCTCAAGCTCCTGGTTTTCCGTGCTAACCCTGACATAGATTCCTGTTTTCATTTGAACCTCGTTTGACTTATCTGATTAGATTTAGTATAAAATAACCATATTATTCGCTTAGTTGAGTGTATATGTCATATAAGTAGTTATTTATGTAAGTCAAGTAACACATTATATAACTTATATAACACAGTGTCAATGTCTCTAAAAAGGTACTATTCATGGCTATAAAGACGCATTTCAGCAAACTTCTCGGCGAGCGGAGACTAAGAGCCGCACATGTTGCACGCAAGACCGGCATCACTCCGCATACCCTCTCCCAGCTATACAACGAGAGACTTGAAGGCATAAGGTTTGAGACACTGGACAAATTGTGTAAATGCCTCAAGTGCTCAGTATCCGACCTCATTGAGTACATACCTGACAAGGAACGTAAGAAGTAAGTATCCATATTTTTTTCCTATCCCATTCTTAAGGGTTGTAGCCAGATGGAAAGTTCGCTTTAACCAAACTCCCCCCTGTATATGTATGCTTTTTACTCTTATAATTGAAAATATTCATTTAAATTCATTTAATTTTTTATACTTGGGTATATTTATATGTATATATCTCTAATCTCCAATCCTCACACCCCAGTTTTGTTAAAGCGAGATTTTGTGGGTTAGAAGGGTTCGTTTTTGCGTCTTTCCTCTTCGTCCAGCAGCCATCTCATATCTTCAACCAGTTCGATTTCAGCACCATGGCTGGAGCCGGTTTGATAATACCTGGCTACACCAATGATTTCCATAACCTTCATATCTACTAACGCCACATTCCTGCTGGTGCCGGTTGCCTTACAGACACCGGCAGTATCCAGTTTACCGTCATTCCTAACCAGTTCATGCAAAATCTGGCTACGTCTGGTAGGTGCGGTTGAGAATGCTATCTCACGAATCATGGTTAAATCTGATTCATCAATTGACCTGCGGTCATATAGCCATGCCCGCCCTCTTGCCCAGTCATACAATATCTGGTTAGCCCTTTTCGGATCCTCTTTCCTTACCTCGTTATGGTTAGGCATACTGTCGCCGTATCCATCGTCCTCGAGCCTTGCTATGGTGCTTCTCATTCTTGCGACAAGTTCGCCATACTTTACGATCATATTTACTACTTCATCTGATTCCTTATCCTTTTCCCACACAACATTTCCCATAGCCATTTTCCTAATCATAAACTTGTTCAACGCTTCCCTGCAAGCGTTGATTCTATGGTCATACCCTTTCTTATCCCGGAGTATTGCTACATATTCCTTATCCGTCCTCTGTATTTCAGTAATTCTCCAGAAGTACAGCCGTGGCCCGAGATTTCCCATTATGTTCCAGGTATGCATGCTTATATCAACAGTAGCACCTATCCAGACAAACTGATACTCGCCTTCATAACCTCTGCTACCGTGCACGCCTGAATCCGTCTTATACCCTTGTCCGTCCAGTACACGCACGAGTATCCCAAGTTCACTCTGCAACCTTTCCTTCTCCTGCGAGAATAGCGGTGCTAAATCAGAGGTAAGCAGCACCTTGTTGCGAATCCTGGGGAGTAAATCTACTTTATCCCTCAGTGTTTCTTCCCGTTTGTTTGAAGCGTGCGAGACAAATGAAGCGGACGTAAAATTGTCAGACCTGTGCACTATGAACTTAGCACCGTCTAATATACTGATGACAGTGCTTTTTTCTCCGCTGGATTTACCGATGAATATAAGTGCAATAGGCTTTTTGCAATCCTTGATTTTCAATGTCATCTCAGCCGAAAGTGAAACTTCAATCTTAGGCCACATTCCCGGAAAATTCCTGAGTAGCACTTTCATAAAATCAAACAGAGACATACCGTCTACGCTGATATAGCTGTAAATACTTCTTGCGTTTGATATTAGGCTTTCAAAGATTTCCTTTGCATTTTCATTTTTAACAAAGAATTCGTTTACGTCAATCTTTTCTTCGCCGTCCTGCAACGGCAATTCAATTATCTTAACTTCAATGCCATGCTCCAGGAATTTCTGTCCCCAGGAAACCGCTGCTTTTATGCCTGTGCCATTTTTTTCCGAGTCAAAACAGATATAAACTTCTTTGCTATAGAGCATGTCTATCATAGCCTGCGGCGGAAAAGCATTGATATTTGACATCGTAACCGCACAGTACCCGTTCTGAATGAGAGACGCTGCATCAAAGATACCCTCGGTTAAGATAACCTTATCTGCCTGCTCAATGCTATCCATGTTAAAAACGTTAACGATCTCCTCTCCTGGCAGGTTCTTATATTTGGCGTCTGATTTCTCAGGAAAATCCAGATTTTTACCGACCATATATACTGCCTGATTACCTTTGTAGAACGGCAACGTTATGCAGTGATTAAAAAATTGCACGTATCTTGCCTGCTCCTGTGTCCCGTAATTAACTATCAGCCCGGAATCCGCCAATTCCCTGACGCACTTATCGCTGTCGCACTTAGGAAATTGTTCCTGGATATACGGCAATAAGTCTACGCCGTCATCATACCCTATCTTGAACTTGTCAATCGTAACCCGGGATATTCTCCGCTCTTCTGTCAGATACTTCAATACCTGCTCGTTTTCCTTCAACCGCTGGTAATAGAATTCAGCGACACTTGTTAATATCTCAGGATTCACTTTCTTTTTTACCGCTTCTTTTTTCTCTTGTTTCATGGCTCTGCCTTCCTTTATATTTGGATCTGAAATCAATTTTTTAAAGTCATCCAGATGACCCCACTTGTTACACCCAAAACACCGCCAGTAATCCTTGTCTGGGTAAACCTTGAACGACTTCGTCTTCTCGTCATTGTGAAACGGACATAAGCCGACATAAAGCTTGCCTTGCTTATGTAACCGCACATGCTTGCTGATTTCATCTACTAATTCGTTCCCAGGCATTATCATACCCTCCGCGTAATTTAATCGATTTTAGAAGCTCCAACACCCCGTACAAGGGGTAGTTGGCGACAAAATAATGGCTATATGGCAAACGGCTTTCCAGCTACTGTTATATACCTGTCGGTTCCGGCTATATACATCGGATCCGTATCCCTTAACGGCCTGCCGAACCGGCGTTTATAGACCTTGCACTCTGGCGAAGTGCAAAGCTGAACCTCCCTGTCGCTGTCGCCTAAACACTCCAGGCAGTTCAAACGAATATCTTTCCACAACTGTGCTTTGCTGACTGATACTTTTGGCATACTCTTCTCCTATTATTTTAATTTTAAATACATCCTTTCTCGTATATGCGATAGACCGCATATTAATAGGCAAAAAAAATTACTCGGCTATTCCGCTTAAAAAATCTTTTGTATATTTTACTACTTCTTTTAATCGGTGCGTATTGAGCCAGTATTCTGTGTGCAATCCGGCCTTTGTACAAAGAACATACCTTCTATCCCGAAGTATTTTTAAATGCTGTGAGATTACTGACAGTTTTATTTCTTCAACTAATACCTCAGCAAATTCCTTATTCTCTCTGGCTGCCTGGAGTGATTCGTTCACACGCTTGTGAATCTCACCTACATTTAAATTAGGATGCTGTTTTAGTATCTGCAAAATGCTTAATCTAACCAAATTTGCCAAAGTCTCAAATAACTCAATTGAGAGAATTGGATGATAGTGATAATTTCTTACCACCTTTTTTTCTTCGTTATGTTTTTCTTGGTTTTCCATATTTTTCCCCATGCCTGCATGTAATCGCTGTATCGCTATTACGATTATATACTACCTTTTACAAAAAGTCAAGGGGTATTTTTGAAATTCCGGCTAACCTAATTTCTTGAATCTTTTTACCGTCAATGATTCTGTTTTTCTTTGTTATTCCACCAGACATGGAATTGTATAGCCTACCTAATCGTTGGCACTACGGGATTCGCTTTGACTCCGGTGCTTTTCTCAATATATTCTGCGATTGAAATTAAATTATTTACGCAGTAATTTTGCTCAAGCATACAATGACTTGCCAGCTCCAGGCTCTTATACCATCTATGTATCTGTAAGTTTTTCATCGGAGTTTCTCCTTTCTATAAAGTGTGGCGGGAGCCCCCTTTCAGGAACCCCCGCCGGATACCAGATTAACATCGGATACGTTACTTACCCGTAGCTTTCAAAATAGAATGAACCTTTTCGGATCGCTACGCCGACATTCGTCCAGCCTGCACTCATTAACTGTTTGCCGGTTAAATCCTGCACGCTCCCGTCAATCCAGTTAGTTATATGGAACATGTCTTTAGCTTTGTTGTACGCAATTGTTTTGCTTGACCGGCAATTGCAATTCAACAAGATGAAGAATTCGCCACTACCCTTTGACAGGATTCTTTTCAAGTGCGTAAGCGACTTTATCCTGGTCATGCTGCCCCCTTGATAAATCCCTTTTCCCGAAATGACAGGAATTTACCTTCGTTGCCGACAACAATATGGTCAAGCACTTCAATCCCCAGCAGTTTACCTGCGTCAATTAACCTGTTTGTAATTGTTTTGTCTTCCTCTGACGGGTCAGTCTTGCCTGCCGGGTGATTATGCATGAGAATTATTGACGAGGCGTTGCACAGCAGGGCAGTTTTGAATACTTCCCGTGGACTTATTACCACGCAATCAACGCTGCCTTTTGCAACTTCCTCTACGGCAACCACGGAGTTCCGGGTATTCAGGTGCAGGACAATGAACACCTCGCGGTCAAGGTCATGTATCATTCGCTCAACAGCCCGGATTACGCACTCAGGCGTCTTTATCTGCTGTCCAACCTTGTAGTTGTTTTTCTCAAGCCTGACTTTGACGAACAAATGCTTGAATGAAGGTTTATACTTTCTCATGGTTTTTCACGCTCCTTGTTTATAAATAAAAATGGCAGGAGCAATCCCCGAGTTGAACGGAAATCACTCCTGCTTTGCTACCCTGCTGAAACTGAATAAACTTTACTCCTCTTCTACCGCAGGCTCATGGCAGAGTCTGCACCGGAAACTTGGGTCATAATGTTCCCAGCTTGTGTCGTCAAGCTTAAGTTCCTTGCCCCTGCTGTCGTATAGAAAATTCACAAACCAGCCACGGTAGAACTTGCCTCTCATCTTTGTCTTGCAACCTTTCGGACATCGTAATTTCATACATACCTCCGTCAATAATCTTCGGGCCGCATAAAGGTTATGGCCTGAGGGTCTGCGATACACCATATCCTGCCTACTTCAATAACGCGTAATCGCATGGTGTTCGTGTCTTCCGGGTCAGGAACTTTGAGCATCTCAAGTCCTTTTTGAACAAGGGCGACCCTTATATCCCTATCCTCAAAGCCGACCTCGTGGAACAAATTAGCCGTGAAGATAATCGGATATTTCCCGCATTGACCCACGCGAATTAACATGCCGTCCAAAACGGCTTCTTCGAGTGAATAAACGCTTATTATATCTGCGTCTTTCCAGAAATCTTGATTCATGTGGCCTCCTTTACCATTTTTCACAAAGATTTTTGTATCCGCACCAGCTACAACTCATCGGGCTCTCGCAAGGATAGAAATTTCCCGAATGGATTGCCTGTGCGACAGAACCTATCATTTTCAGCAATCTGTTCAACTGTGCCTCTGTTCTCGGCGAGGCAAAAATCATCTGTGTTTTTGCAACGCGTGTTTTCACCATTACATCGAACACAAGCCCTTGAGGTTCTTTTCCTTTAATGAATTTGTAGCCAAGATTGTATGTTGCCAACTGTAGGTCTTTTTCGGCAGCATCAATTGAATAGGAACGTTTGCTGGTTTTTGAATCTCGTATGAAACCATGATCGTCAATTACGTCCAGGTACATTTGCAGTCCATACGAGGTGTTTTCAAAATCTAAAACCAGATGTTCCTCAACACTAACAGGCTGAATCTTCGGCGAGATATCCTTATGATAAACAGATAAACACTCTACGCCGAGATCCTTGATAGCACCGGGTTGATCTTCGCCGAAATTGATTTCCTCCTGCATGTAATTTTCAAATGCAGTTGAATAAACGTCCAGGACATCATTCAGAGGCAGGTCAGAAAAGCTTGTTATCTTCTGAG
>MGVC01000025.1 GCA_001800285.1 Elusimicrobia bacterium RIFOXYA2_FULL_39_19
AATGTTTGCCCCATAGATTGTAGAAGTTATCCACAATTTCCCCATAGATTGGGAGACCCGAGATGTGTGGGACATGAAATAGGTTCATTGATTTGTTTTTCACACCTTTAACTAATCGCTGCAAATATTTTTGGCATCTGCGGAACTCGCCCCTCGGCTTAGCCAGGAGTGGGCTCAAACAGTCCTCGATGAATAAACCAAAAATATTTTTGCTCATAATCAGCCCAATGGTGCTCAATACAAACGCAATGAACTATTTTGTTTGGTGGTAGGAGTAAGGTTTTTTTCAAAAATGTTCCCTCACCGGATTAAATAGAATGTTTCTTCGCTGGGTTAGTAGGTAGATTGAAGTACATTAGATGCTTACTACACAATATATATTATTCTGGTGTTGGTAGAAGAAATAAGGAATGTTTTTTAAGGTTCAGGCAAAGCCGAGGCCAAAGAAAGGATGTTTTTAATGAAAGAAATATTATTGGTATTAATTTTAACAGTAAATTGTTCAATGGCCGTGTTTGGCAGTGATAACAAATCAGGAATATATTATGATATTGCAGGGGCGGCAATTGCTAATGCAAACGACAATTCGTTTTTATATACCGGCCACTTCATACGGATTTGTTATATAAATGAACCATTGAAATTTGGCTTAGGAACAGAATTATATAAATTCAGTTGCAATACAATAAAATCCGAAGATCCAAAAAAGAATGTTGCTTATTTTGATTCAACAAGTTTTCCATTAAACCTATATTACATAATTCTTAGAAAAGACAAGAGCGAATATTGTTCAATAAATGATATTGCTTCAATATATGTTATTTCTTCTTTAAGTAATAAATGTTCAGATGTTGCGCTAATTTGGGCACCTACAAGTTTAGCGTCACTAAAGCTTGGCTATATTGACGGATATAATACTGCCTACCTGGGTGTTGAGATTACCCTTGGAAAATGGAAAACATATTAGAATATCAATAAAAATAAAAACTAAGAGTTGTTTTTGTTAAAGCCTATTTTGTTCTTTGGAACAGGCAAAAGAGAGAGATTGTGAATGTTCTCATGCCTTTTAAGGTGCCAAATTGGCACCTTAAAGAGAAGTTATATTGAGATTCAGGGCTGTCAGGGAAAAGTATCGTAGCAAGCTGGGATTGCGGGTAGCATCCCAACATCAATTTATAAAAGGACAAGCTGGGATTGCGAGCCGGTTTTTGGCGCGGCAATCTCACCTTTTTAACTCTTAAAAGAGATTCCCGCGGTCGCTTTATTAAGACGCTCCCTCGGAATGACATCTTTTAAGGATTTATTAGACTTAGTATTTTAACCAGACAGCTGTGACTGAGAGTTATAAATAAATATCTATTGGAGGTGCCAAATTAGCACCTCCATTAAAAATCTTTATATCGTTTAGTTTCAAAACCCTATGAAAAAGCATAAATTAATTGCAGTTTTATTGTTGGCAGTTATGTTTGGCAGGTTAGTGCACACTGCCTGGCAGAAATCTGCCACGTATGATGAAGCTTTTTATGTAACTTACGGTTACACGCTTCTAAAAACCGGCGATTACCGCATATCCATAGATAAACCGCCTCTTGTGCCGGCTATTTCAGCCTTTCCTTTATTAATAATAAAACCAAAGTTTGATACCAGTGATGAATTATGGCTAAAAAGCGTGTTATGGCGCAGTGTTGCCAACCCCTGGGGTGAGCTGGGTTCTTACCGGTGGGCCTTGTCACTGAATTTTCTGTATAAAAACACGGTACCGGCAGATAAAATGCTGTTTTATTCCAGGCTGGCTGTTATAACAGCGGTGGTATTGCTGGGTTTTCTGCTGTTTTTCTACTCGGAAAAACTTTTCGGCCCTATGGCGGCGCTGTATTTTACGTTTTTTTATTCATTTTGCCCAAATATTCTGGGAAATGCTTTTCTTACCACAGAAGATACGGTTGTCAGCGCCTTAATTGCGCTAAGTATTATAACTTTTCTGCTTTTAATTGAGAAACCGTCCTACAAAAGTGCCGTTATTGCCGGTTTGTTTGCCGGTTTGGCGCTTCTTTCCAAACATACCGCACTTTTTCTTTTCCCCATTTATGCCTGTGCATTAATGGCGGCGCTTTTAACTAAAAAAATTCGTTTGATTAAATCAGATTTCAAAAAATATCTGCCGGTTTTAGGAATTTTACTTTTTGTAATAGCGTTTACCATAGCCGCAGGCTACAAATTCAGTGAATTTCCGCTGTATTTTATAAATATTAAAAACACACTGCTCTACCAGAGCCATGGCCAGGCGGCTTTTTGCTGGGGCAAATATTCTACCACAGGTTTCTGGTATTATTATCTTGTCTGCCTGTTATTTAAAACGCCAGTTACTGTGATAGTGTTATTTATAATTTCCCCTTTTATATTTTTCAGAAAAAAAAGTTCAAAGGAAAAAATATTAAATGTTGTTGTGTTATATACAGCCGTTGTTTTATTGGTTGGTTTTGCTTCGGTAAATAAAATTCAGCTGGGGTTTAGGTACATTCTGCCGGCGTATGCGATAATACTGCTTTTGTGCGCCGTTGTGGCGCAGAAATATAAAGTGTTTTCCTTTATTTTATGCGCCTGGCTGGTAATAATATCCGCCAAACAGCACCCGGACTACCTGGCATATTTTAACGAACTTGCTTTAGGCAAAGGGTATAACTATCTGGTAGATTCAAATATTGACTGGGGCCAGGACCTGAAAAGCCTGAAAGAAATTATCAAAGAAGAAAAGCCCAGTGATGTGATATTGTCTTATTACGGCGCAGGATCATCAGAAGAAACAGGTTTTGTGTTTGAAGATTTATATTCATTTGGTTTATGGGGTGATAAAAGCCGCATAAATTCTGCTAAACCCAAAAAAGAACTGCTGGCAATCAGCGCTACAAATTTACAGGGGCTGTACCTGGGAAGTATTGGCCATGATGTGTTTTACTGGCTGAAAGATAAAGAGCCGGTAAAAACTGCCGGCGGGTCAATATTTGTGTATGACATTACAAAAGATGTTTCTGCCTATGAAAGGCTGGCGCACATTTATTTTTTTACAGGCCAGCTGGATAAAGCGTTAAACGCAGATGTAAAAGCCCTGGCTCTAAATGAGCAAAGTGCTATGGCGCGCCTGCTTCTTTCTTTTATGTATATAGGCAGAAATGACAGGCAGGCGCTGATAGAATTTGAAAATGCAGTAAAACTGGACCCTCAGCTTTCATTTCTTTATAATAATTATATAACCTGCCAGGCAGCCCAGTACAGCTACTATGTGCATTTTTCAAATATGCGCGAGCTGTGCAAAAGAAATAACCGCCAGCCATTGGCAAACCTGGCATACGTTTGGATGCTGAAACTGGCAATGAAGTAGTATTGGCAAGTGATTAGTTGTTAGGTGATTATGTGTTTAGCAAGATAATTAGATAATCACCGAATTATTGTTAAGGGGAGAAAATTATGCAAAAAACAGCGGTAATATATTATTTTACCGGCACGGGTAATGCTTTCAGGCTGGCAAACCAGTCAGCAAATGAGCTCAGAACTGCGGGTTACACCGTAATAGTTGCAGATATTGCAGGAAAAAACAGAAATGTTAAAGCAGTTATCCCACCGGAACATGCAAATGCCGAACTTATAGGCATAATATCTGCAGTTTACGGGTTTGGTTTACCGCAGTTAACGGCAAAGTTTTTAAGAAATATGCCTAAATCTAAATTAGGAAAGAAATGTTTTGTATTTATAGCTTCCGCAGGAAATGAAGGCGTGTGCGTACTGCAGGCCGCAATACATTTAAAACTGAAAGGTTATAAGCTGATTTTTGCCAGAACCTTTACGCTTGTTTCAAACTGGATAATGTTTGAAACCCTTCCGGATAAAGAAACGCAGGATAAAATATTTGCGCAAAGCGATACATTGATGAAAGAATATATGAAAAGTTTGATAGAAGGCGGCAAGTCTGTAGTATATTCAAGATCAAACATACTGCTTGTTGCTGTATTTGCGGTGGTTTACCCGTTGTTTGTATTTTTCGGCAGGCAATTTTTGGGAAAAATGTTTACCGTAAACAATAAATGCAATGCCTGCAAGTACTGCTACAATCACTGTCCCAGCAAAACAATTAAATGGCTGGGCCACCGGCCGTACTGGGGCTGGAACTGCCAGCAGTGTTTCCGCTGTATAAATTTATGCCCCACCGGAGCTATTGAAGTTTCGGTAATAGCCATTTTAGCGCTTATAATAGGTGCCGTGGCAGGCCCGATAATATTTTTAAAGTTTGTGCCGAATGAATTGTTGGACTATACGGGAGTTTTAAAACCGTTTCTGGAAAATATTGCGGTGCTTCATTTAATATTTGCCATAATAGCCATGTGGCTTATGCAGATACTGCTGGCAAACAAGGTAATTGCAAAGCTGTTTCCTTCCTGGTATGTCACCAAAAACAAACCAAGGTACAAAGAGCCCCATTTCAGGCCGTAAATTAAATACAAGTAGATAAGTGGTTGGTCGTTAGGTGATTACGTAATTTAAACCGCAGCAGCATTCCACGGGCTTCGCCCGCGGGGTCAACTCATAAGTTACTGCAAGCAGTACGCTTACTTCTTCTTATAATTGGTAAAACAAATCTTTCAACTAATCATTAAAATCTTAACCACATAACACCTGAATAAAACATTCATTGAACATACCGGGTAAATGTATTATAATAAATCAAGAAAAACAGAGGTGCCAATGAAAGAAAAACAAAATTGCTGGGAATTTATGAATTGCGAAAGGCAGCCAAGCGGAGCAAAAGTAACAGAATTAGGCGTGTGCCCCGCAACTAGAAACGAAGCATTAAATGCAGATAATTCAGGAAAAAAAGCAGGCCGGACCTGCTGGGTTGTGGCGGGAACTTTTTGTAGCGGAAAAGTGCAGGGTCGATTTGCTGCTAAACTTGAAAGCTGCATTAACTGCGAATTTTATAAAAAAGTAAAAGCTGAAGAAGGCGCGAAATATAAAAGATCAGGCGAGTTGCTGCGAAAATTAGCAGAACTCAAATAAGCCAAACTCTCCACGGAAATACTGACGGAAAAAACATAAATATATCATGCCTTTAAAAATTGGAAAATTAGAATTTCAAAATAATGTATTCCTTGCCCCCATGGCAGGTGTTACCGATGTGGCTTTCCGCGTAGCCTGCAAGCGCCTGGGCGCAGGGTTAGTATATACTGAAATGATAGCGGCGCGCGGGCTTTACCATAAAAACAAGCGCACCAAGAAAATGCTGGAAATGCACGATGATGAAAAACCGGTTGGCGTGCAGTTATTCGGCAGCGAGCCGGAAATAATAGCAGAGGCCTGCGAATACTTTAATGATAATCCGGATGTAGTGCTGATAGATATAAACATGGGCTGCCCCACAAAAAAAGTAGTAAAAAGAGGCGAAGGCGTAGCGCTGATGAAAACTCCTGAGCTTGCGGAAGCTATTATAAAGGAAGCAAAAAAAGCTACCGGCAAACCCGTAACAGCCAAATTCAGAAAAGGGTTTGATGATAAAAATGTAAATGCGGTAGATTTTGCTATGAGGCTGGAGCAGGCAGGAGTAGATGCAATTACAGTTCATGGCAGAACCGGAGAGCAGAAATATAAAGGCAAAGCAGACTGGGACATAATCAAGGCCGTAAAAGACCATGTAAGGATACCGGTTATAGGAAATGGCGATATTTTTACCGCTTTTGATGCAATTAAGCTGTTTCAGCATACCGGCTGTGATGGTGTAATGGTGGGCCGCGGGTCTTTAGGCAACCCCTGGCTGTTTAAAGATATACTGGAATTACTAAAAGGAAACGATATAGTTCCCCCTACCCTTGAAGAACGTACCGCGGTTTGCAATGAACAGCTTAGAACCGCAATCAGGTACTATGGCGCAGATACTGCGCTTAAAAAAATGTTCAGGCATTTACTGCATTATAAAATCAGTTGTTCCTTCCTTCATAATAACTTCGGTGACAAACGCAAATTCAGATTGTCTGAACACTCCAGCCGGATAAAACAACTCCTTAAACCGCAAGAATAGTAAATCAGTGAAGAGCTACGGGCAGTGTCCTGATATCAAGCAGTAGAAGGGAAAATCAGGGCTGCGGGCAGCGCATTTGCTACCTATGATAAAAGGGAAAGCAAATGTAAACAGTAAACAGTAAATAGTGAATAGTGAAGGGCTACGGTTAGCGGGTAGCATCCCGGTAACAGTTGGTAAAGGGAAAAACCGGGGCAGTGTCCTGATTCCGGTTCTATTATTGTTTTGTTTCACGTGAAACAAAACAATAATAGCGTGCCTATGTAGGGATTGTTCACCGAACAATCCGAAGCTTTTTGAGTAACACGGCGTGATCGGGGATCACGTCCTACAAAAAAAACAGGGTCGTTTCTTGCTTTGTTGCTTAATTGTGCAAGGATAGTTAACTTCATCCTTGATAATAGCGCTTTGATTTATTACAATTAAGTATCTGTGAGCGAAGCGAACGTGTGAGATACTTATCCTGCGTTATGGTTTATTACGTGTTTGTGTAATAAACCAGCAAGGACACAGTGGTTTAAACGAAACAAAACAGGTCTTTCGTGGTTTTTTTTTGTTCCCTCATTTTCCTTTTACCATAGGAAATCGGGATACCTCCCGGAACCCCGGTTTTTCCTTTTATCAATTGTGACCGGGACGCTACCCGCAGTGTTTCACGTGAAACATTAAAAGGCAGTGATGAAAGACAGTGGTTATGTGATTGGGTGATTAGATATTTAGTCAAAACTAAGCAAATCACCCGCCATGCATTGACTGGCGGGGTCCCGCCACTCATACTACTTCTGACTTGGCCTCGTCCGGTTTAGAAGGACGGGTCTGAATCTGAAAGAAGGACTTAACCACATAATCACAATATTTTAAAACTAAGCACTTGCATTTAAAACAAAGGAGTACTATGAGCAGAATAATTTCAATTTGTAACCAAAAGGGCGGAGTAGGCAAAACAACTACCGCTATAAATTTAGCCAGCGGCCTGGCATACCTTACCAAATCCGTGCTTTTGATAGACCTGGATTCGCAGTCTAATGCTACCAGCGGGCTGGGTTTGAATAAAGATGAAATAGAGTTCAGCGCGTATGATGTGCTGGTAGATGAGAAAAGGCCACAAGACGGCATACTGCAGACAAGCATAGAGTTTCTGGACCTTTTACCTTCAAACGTGGACCTGGTTGGCACAGAAGTAGAGCTGGTTAATATGTCAAACCGTGAAAACAGGCTTAAAGAAGCTCTTGCAACCATAACAAACAGCTATGATTATATATTTATTGATTGCCCCCCCTCTCTTGGTCTTTTAACCATTAACGCTCTTACCGCTTCCGATTCTGTACTAATTCCTATCCAATGCGAGTATTATGCCATGGAAGGTTTAACGCAGCTTATGAAAACTATCCACCTGGTGCGCAGTTCGCTTAACCCTCAGCTGCAGTTGGAAGGCGTGCTGATGACTATGTTTGACCAGAGAGCCAATTTAAGCAACCAGGTAGTAGCTGAAGTAAAAAAGTTTTTCGGTAAAAAAGCCTATAAGACCATTATTCCCAGAAATGTCCGCGTAGCGGAAGCGCCCAGCCATGGCAAGCCGGTATTTTTTTATGATGCTTCCTCCCGCGGTTCACTGGCATATCTGGACTTTGCAAAAGAATTCCTTAATATAGCGGACTAATATGATTGAAAAAATAGTGTACTTCTTTTCCAGGCAGTCCCGCTCCTTCCTTATTATAGCGGGGTTGGTTGAATGTGCCGCCGGTTCTGATTGTGAGGATGTAATGGTTTTGTTTTTACAAATGAAAATTGAAGGCAACGGTTTAATATCACCTAAAATCATTAGGTCGCTTAAAAACCATTTTGGTTGGTTTTGAAATTCAAGATATTATTAGTATTGTTTTTTTAAGAATTCAATAAAAGGAAAAGAAATGAAAAATAAAATTAGTTTTTTGGTGTTTTGTGTTTTTATATTTTTACTTTCAGCAGGTTGTACCAGAATAAATCCGGGCGCAGATGATAAGGCGCAGTTTGTTACACCTGACGGCATAATTATTTCAGGTAAATATGTGCCTCCAAAAACTTCGGATAAGCTGACCTTTATTCTGCTTCACGGCCTGGCAAGCGCTAAAGGGGAGTGGGAAGGGTTTGAAAAAAAACTTGAAGCCAGAGGCTACGGCTATTTTGCCTATGATTTGCGCGGCCATGCCGGCAGCTGCAAAACAAATAATTCGCAGGAAATTTCCATAAGCCAGTTTACTACTGCGGGCCCCGGCTCGCAGTGGGAACGAATGGTTACAGATATTAACAGCGCTATAAAATATCTTAGGTATAAAGGAATAGCTAAAAATAAAGTGGGGCTTATCGGTGCCAGTTTAGGCGCCAATGTGGCGTTGGTTTACGCTTCAAAAAACGAATTTATTCCTATTGCAGTGCTTTTATCACCCGGCTGGAATTATGCGGGCATTGAAACTAACGAAGCTATAAAAAATTACGGCGCCAGGCCTATTGCGCTGGGCGCGTCACCCGGGGATGCATATGCATACAGCACCGCTACGCAGATGACCATGGTGGCAAACCAGTTAAAGGGCAACGCTTATTTCTTTGAAGGTGCGCAAGCGCGCCACGGCGTGCAGCTGTTTGACGCACAGGGTGTTTTTGAAAGTAAATTATTAGACTGGCTTGATAAAACTGTTAAAGAACCAGAGTTATGAAAGTTCGGGGTTTTGAATTGTAGTCAGGCGTCAAGCAGTTAATTGGCACCGGCGCAACAGTATTATTAATTATTTGCATTAGTAATGCTAATATTGTATATTATATGCATTAGCAATAAAGTAAGTAAGGGGTTGTGTGAATAAGGAAAATCTAAAAAGCGTTATCATTGACCAGCAGGAAGAATTGGAGTTAAGGCTGAAAAAAGAGGCTGTTGTTTCAAGAGAAGGCCTGGAACTCTGCAAAAAATATATTGCTTACCCAAATGCCCTGCTGATAAGCGGGGTCAGGCGCGCGGGTAAGTCTTTTTATTCTCACTTACTGGCTCAATCAAAAAAGTATGCCTTTTTAAGTTTTGATGATGAACGCCTGCTGGAATTAAAATCAAATGACTTTAATTCTGTTTTAGAATGTTTTTATGATTTATACGGGGAATTTGATTTTATATTGTTTGATGAAATACAAAACGTTAAAGGCTGGGAGCTTTTTATTAACAGGCTGAGAAACAAGTATAAAATAATAATTACCGGGTCTAATGCAAACCTTATGAGCAAAGAACTTGCCACGCATTTAACCGGCAGGTTTATAGATTTCACGCTCTTTCCTTTAAATTTTGCTGAATATCTTGATTTTAAAGGTTTAAAATTATCAAAAACATCTGCCTACTCAACAAAAGAAAAAAGTGAAATTATAAAGATTTTTAATAATTACTTGTTCAACAGCGGTTTTTTTGAGTATTATAAATTCGGAAAAGAATTTCTCAGGAATCTGTGGCGCTCAATAATTGAAAAAGATATTATTGTCCGCTACGGGGTCCGGCATCCGGTATTAATTGAAGAATTGGCTTTGTTGCTGTTAAATTCATTTTCCTGCAAGGTGTCAAAAAGCAATCTTGCCAGGCATTTGAAAATAAAGAGCGTAAATACGGTCAGTGATTATATGAAGTATCTGGAAAACAGTTTTTTGATATTTACTGTAAATAAATTTTCTTTTAAAATAAAAGAACAGCTGGCTACTTATAAAAAACTTTACGTAATGGATAACGGGTTTATAAATTCACTGGGTTTTAATGTTAGCGAAAACAGGGGCCGTCTTTTAGAGAACCTGGCTGCCATAGAGCTTAAGCGCAGGGCTTTAAGGGATAATTTTGAATTATACTATTGGGATGATTTTCATTTTGAATGTGATTTTATCATAAAAAAAGGCAAAGCAGTTGAAATGGCCTATCAGGTATGTACCGAGCTGACAGTAAATAATAGAAAAAGAGAGCTAGACGGGTTAGTGGCCGCTATGAAAGAGTTTAAATTAAAAAAAGGAATAATATTGACAGATTCAACGGAAGAGGAAATAAAGATTGATGCTTTTAAGATTTCCGTAATTCCTGCCTGGAAATGGATTTTGGGGGGCTTGTGAAACTTATGAATTCTTTTATGCATACTTGTATGCATACCTGGTGGTTTTATGCTTTGTTGTCTGCGTTTTTTGCGGCGTGTACCGCAATACTTGCCAAGATTGGCATAAAAGGCATTGATTCAGACCTGGCAACCGCAGTAAGAACCGTGGTGATATTATTTATTGCATGGCTGATAGTGTTTGCAAAAAGCGGTACCTCAGGCTTAAGCACGCTTTCAAAAACAAATATTATATTTTTATGCCTGTCAGGGTTGGCAACGGGTTTATCCTGGATATTTTATTTCCGGGCCTTGCAGCTGGGGAAAGTGTCATCTGTTGCCGTGGTAGATAAAACCAGCGTTGCTCTGGCAATTTTGTTATCCGTTATTATTCTGCGTGAAACAGTAAGTTTGAAAGTATTTATAGGTGCCCTGTTAGTTATTGCAGGCACTATTGTGGTGATTTGGTAAATCTGTGACGGTTAGAGGTGATTACAATTAAAAAAATATTATTTATGTTCGTATGTTTTTCATTTCTGTTTGGCATTTCTTCCTGCGGGTTTTCTGCCAGAGCCCGGATAAAGAAATGCAGCTTTTCTATTTTGTCTGTAGATTTTCCGGATGCCTATAAAAAAAATCCTAATATAGCCGCGCTTCTTTCAAGTATTCCGGTTACAATAAATCTTGAAATTCATAACCCAACAAAAAAGCAAGTGCGCCTGGACCGTATTGATTATGAAATTACGGCTCTTGATTTGGATAATTCGCCTGTTATCAAAGGAACTATTCCGCAGACCTTTATTAATCCGCAGGAAAAAAAGGTGCTGGAACTTTCCGCCATGCTTAATTCTGTGCAGCTGCTTTCAGTGATTTTTACTAAAGGCATAAGCAAGGGGTCAAAGGTGAGTGTGCTTATTAATGCAAAGGTGTATTATCATACATTGCTTGGGAATATTGAAATACCGGTAAAAAGTAAAACAGAAGTAAATTTGTTCTAAAAGTGCTTTAAACACGCGGCGTGCTCAAAGAGCCCGCCCTACAAAAAATGAGCTTTTGTTGTAGGGATTGTTCTCCGAACAATCCAGCAGAGTGCCTGATGCCAGATTACAGGATAATCTATCAGGCCGAATAATCCGATAAGATTAATCATGAATGACACAGCAAAATTTCCAAAAAGGAAACAAATACATTTAAAAGATTTTGACTATTCAAACACGAATTTCGTATTCTTTTTAACACTTTGCACTTCAAAAAAACAAAATGTATTTGCAAATAGTGAGATTGCTAATTGTTTAGTCAACGAAATAGATTTCCGTTTTACTAAATTAAAAGAAATTACTGTTTTTGCATATTGCATCATGCCGGACCACCTGCATTTGCTTTTGAAACTAAACGAAGGATATGGCAAAACCCTGCAGGGTTGGGTTGCGGCTTTTAAAAGACACACTACAAAAACAATTTTACAAAATGCATTTGTAAAACCATTATGGCAAACAAATTATTATGAGCATATCGTTAGAAAAGATGAATCGCTAAATAAGATAGCAGAATACATAGTAAACAATCCGGTAAGAAAAGGTATGGTGTCCATATGGGAAGATTATGCTTTTTCTAAAATTAATTATAGTTCATTTAAATAGCAAGGCGTGCTCGGAGAGCCCGCCCTACAAAATAAATTAAGGGTTATCGTAGGGATTACGGGCAGCGAGTAGCATCCTGATTTCCAACGGTAAAAAGAAAAATCAGGGCAGTATCCCTGCAACAGATGGTAAAAGGAAAAGTAGGGATTGTTCACCGAACAATCCGAAGCTTAAATAGCACGGCGTGCTCAAAGAGCCCGCCCTACAAACATTGTAAAAATATTAAATAGGAAAGAGGGGCTGCGAGCAGTTGCAATATTCGTGCCTGCTGGTACACGTTAGGAAGTGTAGCAGGCCAGTTACCACACTCGTGCCTGCTGGTACACGTTAGGGGGTCTTTATAATCTATGGGGAAGTATAGGCATAGTTGTGGAAAGGTGTTCTATTTCAAGAATGCAGAAATATTTAAGAATTAGAACACAGAATAATGTCATTTCAGTCATTGCGAGGAGCTTTTAGCGAAGCGGCAATCTAAAACAACGAGATTGCTTCACTAACGTTCGCAATGACAAATTATAGCAATTATTGTCCCGTAAATTATAGAAGTTATCCACAATTTCCCCATAGATTGGGAGACCCACGTTAGGAAGTGTAGCAGGCCAGCGTCCTTTCAACATTTGGTAAAAGGAAAAGAAAGGGGGAGAGATGGAAAAAGCGCGTATTGAATTTTTAAAGGAACTTACGGAAGCCAGCGGGGTTTCGGGGTTTGAACTGGAAATCAAAAACATACTGAAAAAACATTTAAAAGGCCTGGCAGAAGTAGAGGAGGATAAGTTAGGCAGTGTAATTTTTAAAAAACAGGGCGCTTCGTCCGGCCCTAAAATTATGATTCCCGGCCACATGGATGAAGTGGGATTTATGGTAAAGTCCATTACGGAAAAAGGTTTTATTAAATTTATACCTTTAGGCGGGTGGATGCCACAGGTAGTGCTGGCACAGCAGGTTGTTATAAAATCTTCCAAAGGTGATGTTACCGGCGTTGTCGGTTCCAAGCCGCCGCATTTATCTACCGAAGAAGAGCGCAGGGCCAATAAAGGCATAGAAATGAAAGATTTGTTTATTGACGTAAGCGCTTCTTCCAGAAAAGAAGTTGAAGATGATTTCGGCATTAAGCCCGGGGACCCCATTATTCCGGTTTGTGCTTTTACGCAGATGAAAAACAGGGATTATTACCTGGCAAAAGCTTTTGACAACAGAATAGGCTGTGCCTTATTTGTTGAGATTATCAAAGCTCTGCAGAATGAAAAACACCCGAACACGGTTTACGGCGTAGGCACGGTTCAGGAAGAGACGGGTTTAAGCGGCGCAAAAACTTCCTCCTGGGTGGTCAATCCGGATGTGGCTATAGTTGCAGAAATCAGTATTGCCGCAGATGTGCCGGGTATGGAAAATGAAGACGGCATATTAAAAATGGGGCAGGGCCCTTCTATTTGTTTGATTGACCGCGGTATGATACCCAATTTAAAATTAAGAAACCTGGTTATAGAAACAGCTAAAAAACATAATATTCCTTTTCAGTACGGCGCTATGACCGGCGGAACAACCGACGGCACAGCAGTCTATGTGCACACCAAAGGCGTGCCGTGCATTTATATCGGCGTTCCTATGAGGTATGCCCACAGCCCCGCAGGAATAATCAATATGAAAGATTATGAAAATACGCTTAAGCTGATGCTTGAATTAATAAAAGTGCTTGATGAAAATAAAGTAAGGGAGTTGGTTCCGTAATAAATCAGTAAAGAGTGAAGAGTAAAATATACTCGCTCGCAAGGGGCGAGGAAAATCAATTTGATAATAAAAAAGATTTACATATTCTTTAAGGAAAGAAAAAATGAAAATTCATAAAAATATAACAGGTTTTTTGCTTGGTTGTTTAGCGGGAATAGTAGATGTAATACCAATGATACTGCAAAAACTTACCTGGGATGCCAATATTTCAGCATTTTGTATGTGGGCCGGGGCTGGTTTTATAATTTCTGCAGTAAATCTAAAAATAAAAGGCGCCCTAAAAGGACTGGTTGTTTCCTTTATAATGGTTCTGCCTGTATTGGTGCTGGTTGGCTGGCAGGATATAAGAAACATTATCCCTATTTTTATTATGACTGCCATACTTGGCAGTTTGCTGGGCTATGCGGAGGGAAAAATAAATGGCAATAAACAATAATTTTGAGTTTTACCTGCCTACAAAAATAGTTTTTGGCAAAGGCAGTATAAATAAATTAACCCGGGAAATAAAGCCCGGTGAAAAACAGGTTTTACTTGTTACCGGCAGAAGCGCTATTAGAAGTTCGGGGCTTTTAGCGCGTCTTGAAAATATTCTTAAAGATAAAACTGTTACGCTTTTTGATAAAGTGTACCCGGAACCGGATATTGATATTGTAGATGAAGGCGTAAAAGTTGCCAGGGCAAATAATTGCAGCGTGGTGGTTGGCGTAGGCGGGGGAAGCGTAATAGATGTGGCAAAAGCAATTGCTTCCATGTGCAGACAGGAAAACTTTGTTTCCGTAGCGGATTATATGGAAGTGGACGGTACAAAACAATTACAGATTCCCGGAATTCCGTTTATTGCGGTGCCCACCACTTCCGGCACGGGCTCTGAAGTGACAAAAAATTCTGTTTTAATAAATAAAAAGCTTGGCACAAAAAGAAGTTTGCGCTCAGACCTTATTCTGGCAAGAACAGCCCTTGTGGACCCGGAACTTACGTTATCTTTAAATAAAAATCTCACAGCAGAGCCGGGTATGGATGCCCTGACGCACATTCTGGAAGCTTATGCTGCCAAAAATTCTTCTTCCTTTACAGATGTTATGGCGCGGGAAGGTATAGAGCTGGTAAAAAGTTCGCTTTTAAAAGCTGTAAAAAATCCGGATGATTATGAAGCGCGTGAAAAAATGTCTATGGCTTCGCTTTACGGCGGTATTCTGCTGGCAAATGCCGGGCTGGGGCTGGTGCATGCAATTGCGCCTTTTGTCAGCGTGATGTATAATGTTTCACATGGGCTGGCGGTGGCTGTGTTACTGCCGCATGTGCTGGAATATAATGCAGTTGAGTGCAAAGATAAGCTGACGCCCGGCTTAATTGCGCAGGTGAAAGAAATAGCGCAAGAGCTGGGAATTCCAAAAGGCATTTCAGTTTTTGGCGTTAAAAAGCAGGATTTGCCAGAGCTGGCGCGTAAAAGCCTGACATCTGTTTCAGTAAAAAATAACCCGAGAAATATTGATATAGACGGTATGCTTGAATTGCTTTCAAAGTGTTTTTGAAAGAAGACACAGATGAGTGTTCGGAAACATTCCTTTCGAAAAACGCAGATTTGCCATCTGCTCTTTTAGCGGCTCAGTAATTGCAAAGTCGCCGCTAAGAGGTTTTCTTCAGGAATATTTCCTCACAGTACGCAAAATAATGTAAGCCCCGATTTTTGCCTTAAATGTTTGTCCGTAGGACATGTGTTGCCTGCTATCCTTCCAATCGGATTTCAGCAGACACGAGTATGGTCACTGACATTTATCCCGACGATTTGGATTATTTACTGTGTTTGAAATAATCCAGTCAGCGGATTACCATTTGACATCGGGATGCCTACCCGGCAGGAGGAGTTTGCCTTAGCCTACCATAGGCTTCGGCATAAACTCTGTCCGCCATTAAAAACTGGCGGAAAATGTAATGGAGGAGTTTGCCTTAGCCTACCATAGGCTTCGGCATAAACTCTGTCCGCCATTAAAAACTGGCGGAAAATGTAATGGAGGAGTTTGCCTTAGCCTACCATAGGCTTCGGCATAAACTCTGTCCGCCATTAAAAACTGGCGGAAAATGTAATGGAGGAGTTTATGTTTTGTTCAAAATGCGGAGTACAAAATGCTGAAGATTCAAATTATTGCAGAAGCTGCGGTGCTAATCTGGCGCCCCTGGGTGCCACAGGGCACAATATTGTCAGAGGTATAAAACCTGACAAGTATGCCGGTTTCTGGGTGCGCGTGATTTCATTTGGTATTGATTGTTTTGTGCTTTTTGTTTTAAGCGTGATAAGCGGTATTTCTATAATTATCTTTTTTGATAATTCCCCTGAATCTACGGAAAAAATATATTCTATTGTATATGTTTTTCTGTGCATATTTTATGAAATCTGGATGACGGTGCGTTTTGGCCAGACTATTGGCAAAGTAATAGTGGGCATACGCGTGGTAACTACGCATAATGAATTTGTTTCCTATAAACTGTCCGTCCTGCGGTTTTTAGGCAAACTGATTAATTGCCTTACGCTCGGCATAGGTTTTATAATGTTGTTTTTCAGCCCGCATAAACGCGGGTTGCATGATTTAATAGGAAATACAAAAGTGGTTTATACAAAATAATAATAGGTGGTTAAGTCCGTCTTTCAGATTCAGACGGGACCTCGTCAGTCATTGCATGACGGGTGATTAGTTTAGTTTTTGCGTAAACACCTAACTACTAACCACGTAATCACTGTATCCCGATGTTTACCTTTATCAAAGGTAATCGGGATGCCTACCCGGCAGGAGGATTTCAAATGGCAAAAGGTTTAGGCAGAGGTTTAAGCTCACTCATCCCCGGAGGAGTATTAAACGCAGTAAAAGCAGACATAAAGGGAGATGAAATACATAAAGTCCACCTGGATAAAATTAAACCCAACAGGTACCAGGCGCGAAAAAAGTTTGACCTGGAAAAATTAAAAGACCTTGCAGATTCCATAAAAGAAAAAGGTGTTATACAGCCGCTTATTATCAGCCCGTCATTAATTCCCGGCGAATACGAGCTGATAGCAGGCGAGCGCCGTTTCCGCGCATCAAAAATGGCCGGCCTTAAAGAAGTGCCGGTTATCCTGCGCCAGGTCACAGACAAGGAACGGTCGCAGATTTCACTGATTGAAAATATTCAGCGTGAAGATTTAGACGCCATTGAAGAAGCAAACGGCTATAAATCCATCATGGAAGAGTTTGACCTTACCCAGGAAGAACTTTCAAAACTTGTCGGCAAAGACCGGTCCGTTGTGGCGAACTGCCTGCGGTTACTGAACCTGCCGGTGGAAGTTCAGGACCTGGTATCAGGTGGGCTTATTAGTTCCGGCCACGCGCGCAGTATTGCCAGTATTTCTGATACCGCTAAACAAAAAGACCTGATAAAAAGAATTGAAAAAGAAAAACTTACCGTAAGGGAAGTGGAAAATATTGTACAGAGCTGGAAACAGGTACTGTCAAAAAAACCTGCAAAGCGCAGGCAGTCCCCTGAAGTGATAGATTTTGAAAATAACCTGCAAAGAATCCTGGGTACCAAGGTGCATGTGGTTTCACGTGGAAAAAAGGGCAAAATTATTATATACTTTTATTCATTGGATGAGTTGGACAAGATAGTAAAGGCATTAAAGTCAAAAACAAAATAATTATAATAAGGAAAAGGAAACTTAATGAACAGACAGCCAAGAATCCTTATTGTCGACGATGACAAAAATGTAGTTGAATCAGTAAAAATTGTACTTGAAACCATAGATAAAAATTATGATATAGATACCGCCTATGACGGTATTACCGCGTCGGTAAAATTATTTGATTTTCAGCCTGATTTAGTGATACTTGATATAGAAATGCCCGGGCAAAGCGGAGCCGGAGTGTGTAAACAGATAAAAATGCACCGCCACCTGGAAAATACAAAAATACTTATTCTTACCGGAAACAAACATAGAATATCTGAAATGATTTCTCTGGGCGCAGACACGGCATTGGTTAAACCCATGGATATAAGGGATCTTGAACATCTGGTTACAAGCCTGCTTCACCGGCAGTGCGCGTAATTTTAGTTGATAAGTATAAGAAAGCGATGATGCTTAATGCAGTTCACTGCCTTGTACTTCATCGCCCCAGCGCTTATTTTTGTTTTACTGTTTTCTTAAAAGCACATAAATTTTTGCCGTTAAATAACGGCTGTATTATGGAGGTTTTATTATGGTAATGAATAATCAGGTTCCACCGTCACATCCTGTAAATCCCGCACATGCTGTGCCGGGAGCGCACCCTCAGGGCCATCCGGTTGTTAGGCATCACAGCGGAAACGGTAAAACGTTTGCTATAGCATTTACAACTTCGCTTATTACTGCAGTTATTGTCACCATACTTACTTATCTTTATATTATTCCTATATTATTCACTAAACAAACCGCAGAAGTGCCTAATGTATGCGAATCAAAACTTGAACATTCAAAGCTTATGCTGGAAACCAAGGGCCTTACTTTTGAAGTTACCGGCGAAGAAAACCATCCTACTATCCCTGAAGGTTACGTAGTAAAGCAGGACCCGGGTGCCGGTATACAGATAAAAAAAGGAAGCGCTGTTAAACTGACAATCAGTAAAGGCAAGGCCATGACCTTTGTACCGGATGTAATAAAAATGACGCTTGAAGAAGCAAAAATAGAAATCAGTAAAGCAAACCTGGTAATTGACAGGGAAAACAGGATCCAGTCTCCCTCTATTCCCGCAAACAGCATTATTTCCATAGAGCCCCAGCAGGGCACCACGGTAGATTTAGGTTCAAAAGTAAATTTAATAATCAGCAATGGCCCGCCGAAAGTAGTAAAAAAAGTAGTAATTCCCATGGTAACAGTACCAAAACTTATAGATACTTATTTTGATGATGTACAGAAAACCCTTGAAAAATCCGGGCTTAAACTGGGCAAGATAAGCAAATCTTACAGCGACGATAAAGATTTTGATGTGATATTACTGCAGTTTCCTGCCGCAGGCACAAAAACCAAAAAAGGGTCTGAAGTCAGCGTGACCGTGAATTCTGAACTGGAAGCGCCGGCCCAGCAGGCCGCCCCGGAAGCAACTGAGCCAGCTGCAGAACCAGTGCCCGAAGAAACCCCCGCGCAATAGAAAAGATGTTGGATGTTTGATGCGGGATGTGGGATGTAAAACGAAAAGCGTTTGATTCTTGATGTGTTATGTAAGAATAGCACCTATTCGGGTATTCCTTCCTGTCGACAATCCTTAAAAACACACAAAATAGAATGGAACTTTTCTACGCTTTATTCGTTTATATTGATGAAGAATGGGAATAAAATGAAATTACTCATAAACTTAATCGTGATAACTCTAATTGCCTCATACAGCCTTGCTGCTACAGGGCAATCCGGCTGGCAGATTTTTCGCAAACCTCAATTAGAAAAACCTGTGGCATTAAACGGTATTATTGCAAAAAACAGTAATCTTGTCTCCGTGTTTGGTAATGCCTCAATTTCTGGAACAATAAAAAACAGAGAGGTTTCTTTTATAAGTGAATCAGGTTTTTCGGAAGATACTTTAAATGGATTGGTTTATGGACAAGCGGTAAGCAGTCGTGCAGGAATATGTGTAGGTTATGTAAATTATGATGCTGGGAAAACAACTCTTGACTGGATAGAAGGTGGGGTAGAATACACAAAAACAGTATCGGCTCAGAAAGACTCTTTGTTAATAATTTCTACAGGCAAGAAGGTCAGTCAGAATATTTTAGCAGGTATTTCGTTAAAGTATGCAACAAGTAATTTAGCAGAGATTAAAGAAGCGTCAGCCTATGCAGTAGATATTGGGATAATATACGTATATTCTAATAATTTATGTTTTAGCAGTTCATTGCAGAATTTTGGAAATTCTTCGAGTTTTTTGACCTGTGTTGATTCATTACCAAAGACTTTTTCTGCAGGAGCTGCTTATCTTGTCATGGCTGATACTACAACACATCTTGGATTTGGTATAGATGCATCATATTTGTTAAGCGAAAATCGTACAATTCCATATATTGGTTTTGAATATGGTAGGGAAAAAATGACATTTGACTTAGGTTATAAAATGAATGTAGATGAAGCTCTTGTGCAATTAGGCTTCAGTTTTCAAATTAATAGTTTCATTGATGTGAATTATATTTTTGTTCCAGCAAGATATCTTTCAAACGGTCACTATTTTGGGCTAAATTCTAAATTTTAATAATTTTTAATAGCTAAACAATAAAAATAATATAGGGAAATTTAATGTCTAAACATTTTTATATCTTTTTATGTTTGACTATTTGCGTTTTACCAAATACTGATGCTGCCCAGACAAGACTGACGGATCATTGTTTTTACAGCCCCCTGGGTTCAATTGATGGGTACATTTACTATACAAAAGATGTTTCAGGAGACAATTTTGATATCTGGAGAACAAGCTGTAACGGAACAGGTGAAACACGTATTACAAACGATCCAGAAAAGGAAACATTATTTGATATATACTCCAATAAAACTAAAATTGCTTATTTAAAAGAAAGTTTTAGCTGTGATTACATAAACACTATGGATGTAGATGGAGAAAATTCAATGACAATATATTCTACGGAAAACAAAATATCAGCTATCAAAGTTTCTCCTGATAATAGTGTGCTTGCTTTTGTAGAGCATGAAAGTGATGGTTATTACGGTACACTATATTTAATAAACCTAAATATAAAAATGCTGTCATACTGTAAAACATTTACATTAAGAGATAACTCATGTGTGTCCAAATTAGGAATTGAAAAAGCCTAATCCTTTTCTTATAATGGTTGATGATAAAGTCATTAACCTTACCGATTGTCG
>MGVC01000026.1 GCA_001800285.1 Elusimicrobia bacterium RIFOXYA2_FULL_39_19
CATTCTCCAAATAGAAATGAATATTTATTTTGACAAAACCCTTTTTATCGTCTATAATATAGACAATAACCGACGGAAAAAGGAGGTACCCAATGGGTGAAAGCGAAAATAACTGTTTTTGTGTTGAATTTAATAAAAAGTTACGAATAAATTTTAAGGGAGCTCAAGTAACGTCTGATGGAGGACTGTTAGCGATAAGAGAGCTGGATGAAAAATTGGGGCTGACAAAAATGGCGGAAGACTATCTGAAAGACAATCGGTATGGCAAGAATATTCAGCATGAAATGATAGGGCTGTTACGGCAATCAGTATATTCAAGGCTTGGTGGCTATGAAGATACCAATGATGCGGAAGGATTGAGGAAAGACCCCGGCATGAGAGCAGTAATCGGAGAGCGTGCATTGGAAAAAGCGGGAGCAGGAGAAACGACAATAGGGAGATTTGAGAAAGAGATACTGCTGGAAGGAAATAATCTGAATCAAATGGACGAATTAATAATGAAATGGATAGAGAAGATAGATTCAGTGCGTGGGCTCAAGGAAATAATACTGGACATAGACAGTTCAGAGAGCCCTGTGTATGGAGAACAGGAATCTTCAAGTTATAACGGACATTTTGGCTTAAAGTGTTATCATCCGTTGTTTGTATTCAATCAGCATGGGGACTGTCTCAAAGTAAAGCTGAGACCCGGCAATGTTCACAGTGCAGACGGCTGGAAAGAATTTCTGGAACCGGTATTACGGTATTATACTGAGAAAAATATAACTGTAAAGGTGCGGGGAGATGCTGCATTTGCAATACCGGGGCTGTTTGAGCTATGTGAAGAACTCAAGGTAGATTATGCAATACGGATAAAAGAGAATAACAAGTTATTTGAGAAGGTGGAAGAATATGCAAAGAGACCTGTGGGAAGACCCGGGAATAAACCTGTTATAAAATTCTTGAGTTTCCAGTATCGTGCGGATTCGTGGGACAAGGAACGCAGGATAGTAGTAAAGATAGAGCATCACAGAGGAGAATTATTCCCCAGGATAGGCTACATAGTAACCAGCCTGAAATGGGATAACAGAAAGGTAGTGAAATTCTACAACAAGAGGGGCACCTGTGAACAATGGATAAAAGAAGGAAAATATGCCCTGAACTGGACAAGACTTAGCTGTCAGGGATTCATGGAAAACGAAGTCAGGCTGAAACTGTTTATAATGGCATACAATCTGGGGAACATTTTCAGGACACTGGCATTACCGGAAGGAATAAAGGACTGGTCATTGAGGACGATACAGTTAAAACTGATAAAAATAGGCGGAAGGTTGATAAAGCATGCCCGGTATTACCACATGCTTCTGGCAGAGGTGAGTATAAAAGAATGGATATGGCGTGGCATTATGAGTAAGATAAGCCAACTGTGTCCTGCACCTTCGGGATAACAAAGAAAAGCAATACCGGTTTATAACTAAATATTGACGAGAGAGGTGTCTTTAAAAACAGGCAAACATTGCAAATCTGGTGTCAAAAAATATTTTGTGACAAAGAAATGGAATTCGGCGGCAATTTCATTTGACACCCAGGAAAAAAAGAGGTAAACTTAAGCATAAGGTGAGTGTTTCAGGACAACATTTTTATTTTTCGAGGTTAAATGGAGGATTCCAGTTTATTGCTGTCAGCGGTTGTTTTAATGTCTTTTGTAGGGTTGTCATTTGCTGAAAATTACACAAAAGTACCGCTTTGGGGCGGAGATATCCAGGTTGCAGCTGTCGCACCCTCTGACCCGCAGGTAGTTTATGTGTGCAGCGCTTACAACGGCACCTATGTCACAAGAGACGGCGGGGAAACCTGGACTTCAGTAAAATTTGCAGAATCTCCGGGTTTCGGGCCAGAATCTATTGCGGTGCATCCAACCCAGCCCAATATCGCGCTTGCAGACAGCTTCAGAACGGACGATTATGGGGCAACATGGAAAAATGCAAGTATAAATATTAGTATAGAGCGGGTAGTTGCCTCAAAAAACACTCCCGGCACATTTTATATTGCAGGCACTGAAACAGGGCCAAATGCGGTATTCTACAAATCAACCGACAGCGGGCTCACGTGGGGCAGCAAAACTGCTGTTGCCGCAGGCAACTATGCAACCAGCATAGATGTGGATAGCAACGGGAATCTATATGTTACCGCGCAAAATGCCGCTGATGTCTATCAAACCGATTACAGCGGATTCCTGTATAAAAGCACTGATGACGGGGCAAGCTGGACTCTTATAAAATCATTTAACTTCTGGCCGGACAATGTCCAAGTTGCTTCAAACACGGTTCTGGTAAATGGAAATACCAACTCGGGCGCCACAGACCACTTTTGCGAAATAAGCAACGATAGTGGAGCAACTTTTATTTCAACAACCATATGCACCGCGTATAGATCAGGAAGACATCTTTCACCGGACGGCGCTAAAATGTATTTTTACACGGGATCTTCAAGAAGCCTGGCTATTTCATCAGCCCCTGCATGGGACAACTATACGATTTTATACGCTTCCATGCCTATATCTTATACACAAATGGGAGCAAAACCCGGCGTAGTAGTGCCGGTTGCTTCTGACCCTAGTCTTTTTTACCTTACAAACAGCGAACAGGGGATTTTAAAAAGCACTGATGCCTGCGCGTCATGGCAACCCGCAAACAACGGTATAGGCGGTGTGATAGCACTTAGCGGGTGCAAGGACCCTGCCGGAGATATGTACATGATAGGAAACATCACCCTATATAAAGGCACCAATAACGGACAATCCTGGAGAAAAATATACTGCCCGGATGAAGTTTTCGGTTTATCGCCTCGTGTTGGCGGTGTTGTTGTTTCCCCTTCCACGGGAGTTGTACTTTATGCCGCGCGCGGTGAACTTTTCAGAAGCGCTGACGGCGGGGACACTTGGCCGGCAAACCCGGTATTTTTCTGTCCATTTTCTGACGTGGTCATAACAAAATTAGTATTCAACAAAGATAATCCTTCAATTTGTTATCTATCCTATTCAAGCGGAAGCGTAAACACTGCTTCATCGGGGCAATTTTTACATAAATCGGTTGATTACGGCGCTACGTGGTCACAAATGCCTTTCACGGGAAATTCCGTACATGCGCTGGCCATCGACCCGTCAAACCCAGCAATCCTTTATGCCGGGATAGGCGACCAGCACGGTTATGGTAACTCCGGAGTAGAAACTTTCGGAGGCATGTGGAAAATCATAGACAACGGCGTTAATACACCTGTAAAAACCCAGGTTACAGGGCTTGATAATTACCTCCCTTATAAAATCGCCGTTGATACTAACGGCATTGTTTTTGCAATGTGTAAAAGTAACGGCGGGAATGACAGCCTGATGTATTCAAGTGACGGCGGATCAACCTGGCAGCAGTCGGAAATGCAGGCAAACGACGTGCAGGACATAGCTTTTTCCCAAGGTATTTATTATGTTGCAACGCCACAAGGGATTTATGCAAGTGTATCTCTTGGCACAGAATTTACCAAAGTAACTGACAGTAATGACATCGGCACTATAAGGTGCCTTGTTTTGGGTTCAATGTACGGCGGGGCAGATTCAGGTCTTTATAAACTTGCCTGGGCGCCGGAAACTCTTACCGAAGTCCTGGAAAAACCGAAAGTAATAGGCGGGCCGAATCCGTTTAATCCCAAAAACGGAAATATGGTTATTAAATACTCCGTTCCGCATGGCCAGACCGCCCGTTCAATAAAGATAAACATCTATAACATCGCCGGTGAATCTGTTTATGATTCTTCCAACAATTCATTAGCTGGCGGCTATATATATTCTTATTCCTGGGATGGCAAAAATTCATCCGATGAAGCGGTCGCCAGCGGCGTTTATATAGTAGTGTTTAATTCAAGCATAGGCGTTGCAAAAACAAAAGTAGCAGTTATGAGGTGACGCGAAGCGTCATCCGGAGATTCGTAGTGTTTCAGCTTGCTGAACGATTTTGTCGACCAAGGTCGACCACTACAGGTAGTCTCAATCAAATTGCATTATCGGAGGGGCTATGAAAAACTTTTTCATCAGGACCGGACTTATCCTTTACCTGTTATGCACGGTTTCTTTTGCGGTCCGTTCAGAAGTTAACGGGGGCAATTTTGCTGTTGGGCTAAATTATCCCGGTATCGGGCTGAAGTATTTCCTGACCGACAAAATCCCCTTGGAGCTTAAAATCCAGACAGACACCAACGTAACCGTTACCGGTTTAAGAGGTTATTATTATTTCAACCCGGAAGCAAAAACACATCTTTATGCCGGGCTGGAAATGGACACCCTGTCCTTCACGGGAGAAGTAAGCAAGGGCTCGGGATTTGCCACCCTGCTATTTATCGGTGGCGAATACTTCCTTGGTAATTCTTTATCCCTGCAACTGGATATAGGACCCGCAATGATTTCCCTCTCCGACACAGACACGTCCGTATCCGTATCCGGCATGGAATTCGTTGCAAACCTTGGAATCAATTATTATTTCGGAAGATAAAAAAATTGCCCGCTACGCCAAAGGCGAGCGAGGCCGCGCCCGGTATAGAAGGGCGGGGAGACTAATATGAAAAAATTTATCATTTCACTGACAGCAATTATGTTTGTTTTCGGGGCGCTTTATGCCGCAGGGTTCCATTTTGGAATGCCCAGCGCCGTAAAAAGTCAGGTAAAAGAGCTGGATACTAAAGTAAGGGAAAAAATAGCAACCGGGACCACTGCCCTTAGCATATCCGGAACCGCGGCAAAAGGGAAACCTATAGCATCTAAAACGATAACACTCAAGGATTCAACTGGCCTATCAAAAACTACTTTAACCGGCAGCGACGGAAAATACACGCTGGATGTTACGGGCATGGCCTTTCCCCTTTTATTAAAAGTAGCTGATGACACAACAACATATTTCAGCGTGGCAAACGCATCAGGCACGTGCAATATTCACCCGTTCACCGACCTTGTTGTGAGGATGTATTTCAAGTCTTCGAAAGGTGTTTCTGATGTGAGTACCGCGTTTGACAGCAATTTTTCATCCCTGGGGCAAATACCCTCAACCGAAGTTGTAAATACCATAAAACAGGTGGTGGTAAATTTAGTGGGCTCCGTGGTGGATAAATACGGCGTGAACCCGAATACCTATGATATGTTTTCAACGCCTTTTGACGCGGACAGTTCCGGTTTTGATAAAGTATTGGAAGAAACCTCGATTGGTTATGATACTGATTTCAGCAGCGCTATAATCAGGGAAACTGCCACAAATACCGTTATTAATACTATTGCCCCGGGCGCTAATGATACAACTGCCCCCTCCGTTCCTTCAAATCTTGTTGCCGTGGGCGCAAGCGCTGGCGCAGTTCAGGTTCAATGGCTGCCTTCGCCTGAAACGGACGTCGCGGGATATGCAATATACAGGGACAGTGTAAAAATAGCGGTTGTACCTTATACAACTTATGTTGACGGCAATCTTTCGCCAAATACACTGTATAGTTATACCGTTGAAGCCGTTGACTGGGCAGGAAACAAGTCAGCCAAAACCTCTGCCGTAACCGCCACAACGCTTACAGGCACTGACACTTCTGCGCCTACGGCCCCTTTAAACCTGCGCGCAAACGGCTTGAGTTCAACCGAGATAGCTCTCCAGTGGAACGCATGCTCTGAAACAGATGTCGCGGGATACGCAATATATAGAGATGATGTTAAAATCGCAAGCATCCTTTATACAACCTACATTGACCGCAACCTCACTTCGGGAACTACATATGCTTACAAAATAAAAGCTTATGACTATGCAGGCAATTATTCAAATGCGAGTTCGGCTGTCCAGGCAACGCCGCTTGCCCAGGCAGATACAACCGCTCCCGCTTTACCCACTGGCGTTTCAGCGATAGCCACAAGCACAAGCACCGCTGTTATAAGCTGGACAGCATCTGTCTCTGCAGATATTGCAGGGTATTCAATATTCAGGAATGATGCGGAGATAGCCGCAGTTACAAAAACAACTTATAACGACAAAGGTCTTACACCCAACACTTCTTACAGTTACAAGATACTGGCATATGACTGGTCCGGCAATAAATCAGCCAAGACTTCGGCCGTAACAGTATTTATCCCGGCACAAAGCGACACAACCGCTCCTTCTGCGCCGGCAAACCTTAGTGCGACCGCAACAAGTTCTACAACAGTAGTTCTGTTATGGGCAGTATCATCCGCTTCCGATCTTGCCGGGTATGCTGTTTACAGGGACGGGGCTAAAATTTCCCAGGTAACAGACAGGTCTTACACGGACAATAATCTTACCGGGGGAACAACTTATATTTATACAGTAAAAGCTTATGACAATTCGCAAAATTATTCTTCTGCTAGTTCATCGGCTACTGTTATCATGCCGAGGCCTTTAGCACAAAGCGGAACGCCTACTATAAGCAGCGAATATACTGTTGCGTTGGCAGGAGATGAAGCTGTATGTTCAAGAGGATTAGCATTTGACGGTACAAATTATTTGATAGCCATACAAGGAAATGGAACTACTTGTGATAACATTATTGGAAAACTTGTTAATCAATCGGGCAGTGTGGTTAAAACAGTGGACCTTGGAGCAAACGGCGGCGCGCCTATCGTAGCGTTTGATGGAACCAAATATCTTATGGAATGGGAAAATGAAGTGGGGTCTAATGACTACGATGCATACGGCCAGTTCATAGATACAGACGGAAATCTTTCAGGCTCAGCTTTTGCTATGGATACAGTTGGAAGCAGAGGGAATGATGCTCTAATATATGGCGGAGGAACATACCTGTTTGTGTATGACGTGGAAGTGGATTCTAATAATTCAAGAAGCAAAGTTTACTGCAGGACAATTTCGCCGGCAGGTTCTGTGGGCAATGAAATAGAGATTAATTCAGGTTATGGTAAGTACTGGGGAGGAGTAGCTTTTGACGGAACTAATTTTCTTATAATATGGACAGAAGATGTAGATGATTATGAAGTAAGAGGGCGTTTTGTAAGTACTTCCGGAAGCCTTGGAACTGAATTTTCCATAAATTCAAGCACGGCTCCAAGCTACAACTATAATTTTGTGACTTTTAATGGAACAAATTACCTGGCCACCTGGCTCGATGAAGTAAGTAACGGTGTATGGGTAAGTTACAGCCAGTTTGTAAATACTTCAGGCAGCCTTGTGGGTGGTGCAATTCAAACAGGCAACGGAGTTTTTGGCGGAGATGCGTATTTAGTATTAAACTATGCAAATCAAATGACTTCATCCGCTACTATACAAGGCATATTTATGGATACTTCCGGCAGTTATACCAGTGATTTATTTACTATATTTTCACCAATAGACGCAAAAATACCGGTAATGGGTCCGATGATTTATGACGGTTCAAGGTTTGTTATAGCACTTAGCAGGGGAACCCCTGGCGCAAATCCATATATAATAGATGATTATTTAGACATGAGCGTCTATTTAAAATTCATAACACCCTAAGTAAAAAACGCAGATTGACACAGAGAAAAAACACAGATTAGCGCAGATATGCTGGGGTCAGGTCTTGCAATCAGTATAATTCGGGTTGTGTAGTGAAATCCTTGCCTTTGAATTCTTTGCAGAGGTAAAGGTCAACTGTCCTGATAGGTGTGTTTCCGTAGTTTTTTCTGTATATCTTTATTGATTTGTATAACTTGAATGATATAAACGCTTTGGACAGGTCTTCCCTTAAATCACCGGGCATAGGTTCATAGGTAATCAACAATCCGTTTTTACCTTTCAGGGTATCCCAATTAATAGAAGTACGGGGCACAAATACTACAAGTAATGAAAATATAATCAGTATTATGAGATTAAAGAATCTTGCAATTACTGGTTTCAGGTCTATCAAAGATGAAGTAGTTTTAATCCTAGATGAAAGAGTTTCTATTCTTATTGGCGCAAACGACCATGGAAAATCGAATATTTTAGCAGCGATTCAATGTCTGAACGATGAATTTCAAATAAAACCAGAGGATAAGAATTGGGATTTGGATAAAGATTCCGTTGTAAAAATTAAATGGCACTTCTCGTATACTGACGATGTGAAAACAATATTGAAAGGGATGTCCGTGCAAGAAGTTGATTCCCAGCCTGACGTCCAACCTACAACTGCCACAGAAGAGTGTTTCCCAATAAATAGTTCTGAAGAAATTATTTATTCAAGAGATAACAACTCTAATAAAATATCAATTGAGTCTCTGCCTTTCAGAATACCTATTTCAAAAGGAAAAGATATTCTTCAATTTAAACCCAGGGTAGAATTATTTGTTTCGCCGACTACCAATATAGTAGACCAGGTAAAAGTAACAGAATTAACCCAACCACAATTTGAATTTATGCAAGGAATTTTCAGATTGGCAGGTATTTGGGAGAACAGGCAGGAAATGTTTACTCAAAATGATAAAACTTCAAGGTTATTAGATGAAGCTTCAGAACGTTTAACGAAAATTCTTAACGATAAATGGAATCAAGGCAGAGAGCTGAAATGGAAATTTGAGCATACTGGTTCAAATGGTGACACTATTGTTATTAAAATACAAGATCCTGCAATAAAAAGTCAGTATACTAGACCTTCAATGCGTTCTTCAGGGTTCAAAACATTTTTTTTGCTTTCAATGATTACATCTGCAAGGACTCAAAATAAACCAAATGATTCATATATTTTTCTTTTTGACGAACCTGGGACTTACTTACATCCTCATGCTCAATTGGACTTGCAAAGAAGTCTTGAATCAATATCTGAAAATACACAAATCATATATACAACTCATTCGATATTTTTGATAAACAAAAATCATCACGACAGAAACCTTGTAGTGAATAAAACTAAACAAGGAACGAAGGTGGACCAAAAACCATTCATAAATAATTGGAAATCTGTTCGCGCGTCATTAGGTATATTACTTAGCAATAATTTTTTAATAGCCGATAAAACTTTGTTAGTAGAAGGACCGTCAGATATAATTTATGTTCTTAATGCAATGAAAACTTTTAAAAAAGAAAATAAACTTGATATAGACTTGAACGATTTTAGCATAGTTGATGCTGGATGTTCTGAGAATTATATAGCAATGGCAAAATTGATGTTGTCGGAAGGGAGGGAGGTTGTCGCTTTAATCGATGGTAATGGAACGGGGAGTACTATTGATAAGCAATTAGGAAAATATTGTGAAGCTGAAATAAAATCGAAAAAATTGAAAATAAAAGCATTGCCGTCAGGTAAATCATCTGAGGATATTTTTTGCAATATTGAGAATTTACAGGAATCGATATTGGACGTTGCTCAAGAGCTAGTAGACAGAGGATTGCGTTCTTTCAAACAAGATATAGACGTAAGGAAAAAATCAGAAGCTATTAAACCCCATAAAAATGATACGTTAGGTAAAATTATTGAAGACATAACTAAATCATTTTTCCAGCCGGAAGAAAAAATATCTAAATTGTCTATAGCCCTGAAATATGAAGATATCTGTGCCAAGAATTCAAAACTTATTCCAAATACTGCTTTAGCTGAGTTAACGAAAATAAAAGAGATTTTAAAACTACGCAGTGAAAAATCTAGCGACATTGCTATCCTAGAAGAAACAACAGAATAATATTATTTAGCGTCCTAACATATATCTGTCCCAGATGGACTAATATCCTGGCCCATCATCACAGAAACGCGGCTTTTTTCTTCATCCTCTAGCTCAAGATGTATTGCAGCAGTAGCGTAATCAAAGGCTTCCTTTTGCTTGAATTCTATTGCGCGCTGAACTTCCCGTTTAGGTATCTTACGCCAGCAGTTGTCTTTTAATTTCTGAACCTGTGTTTCCTGTTTCTTCTTTTCTTCAAGGTAGAATTCTGCATGCTGATATGTGGCTATAGCTTTACAGGAAAGCCTCAACAGACCGCTAACCGTAGTGTGTTTCCTCAGGGCAAAAGCCTTCACTAAATCCAGTAAAGATTTTAAGATTAATAAAAAACATTACTGATTGTGCCCGCCTCAACAAAAAAAAAGTGACTGTCTGCGGAGAGATAGGTTCAGACCCGGTAGGCGCCTGCTTACTGGTTGGGCTGGGAATACAGTCAATTTCAATGAATCCATCCGCCATTGCTGTAATAAGAAAAGAACTATCAAATAAGTACTATAAAGATTTGAAAATGATGGCTGAAGAATCATTAACCCATCAAGACAGCGCTGAAATCCTAAAACTGTGGAACAAATGCTACACAACTGCTGATTAACACAAAAATAATCTAACCTACCGCGAAGTTTTCTTAATTGCTTTACAAAACATTATTTTATATAATTCAATTCACCATTCAATTACAGCTGGTTGCAATCGAAAAGCTTATTTAAAAACTAAAACAACACAAAGGAGAACATTATGCTATCAATCTTTTTTCCAAAAGACTTCAATATGTTTGACCTGTTTGAAAAACAAGTAGGGATTTCTGTAGAAGGAGCAAAATACTTTAAACAAATGATTACAGAAGGAAAACTAAGCCAGGAAGCACTGGACAAACTGCATAACATAGAGCACCAGGGGGACGAAGTAGCCCATGATATAATAGAACAGCTGAACAAATCTTTCATTACCCCATTTGACCGCGAAGACATACACGCCCTTGTAAAAGAGATAGATGATATTACCGATATGCTTCACACCCTGACCAACAGGATGCTGGTTTATAAAATGACAGAGAAGAACGTACATCTGACTGCGTTTGCAAACATGATTGAAGAATCTGTATTGGCAGTAGAATGCGCCGTAAAAGGCCTGAGAAATACAAAAAATTATAAGTCAGTTAAAGACGCCTGTGTAGAAGTAAACCGCCTGGAAAATGAAGGCGATATGATGAGAGATAAAGTACTGGCTGAACTTTTTGAAACAGAAAAAGACCCCATTAAAGTAATAAAGCTTAAAGATATTTTTCAGGAAGCGGAAACCATACTGGACATCTGCGAAGATGTGGCCCACATGGTAGAAAACATATTGGTAAAACAAATATAAATCTATGACCTTAACAATTCTACTTTTAATCCTTCTTGCCTTAACATTTGATTTCCTAAACGGCTTTCATGATTCAGCTAACTCTATAGCTACGGTAGTATCCACCCGCGTGCTTTCACCGCGCGCTGCTGTTTTATGGGCTGCATTTTTTAATTTTATTGCTTTCCTGTTTTTCGGCCTGCATATAGCTAATACTATTGGAAAAGGTATTGTTGATATTAATATAGTTGATAATAGATTCATTTTTGGTGCTCTTATGGGAGCCTGCGGATGGAACATCATTACCTGGTATTTCGGCCTTCCAACCAGCTCCTCTCATGCTTTAATAGGAGGAATGATTGGGGCAGCATTAGTAAAAGCCGGCACCAGCGCGCTGGTATTTGAAGGCATAACAAAAACAGTGATATTTATTTTTGTTTCACCGATAGCGGGATTAATATTAGGCCTTTTGTTCGGATTAGCAGTTTACTGGATGGCTCGTAAAAGCAATCCTTCAAAAGTAGACCATTTGTTCAGAAAAGGACAACTGCTATCTGCAGCTCTTTACAGTTTAGGCCACGGCGGAAACGATGCACAAAAAACCATGGGTATTATAGCCAGTTTGCTTTTCGGGGCAGGTCTTTTGGGGCCCACGTTTCATATACCTTTCTGGGTTGTAATTTCCTGCCAGGCAGCAATTGCACTGGGTACCATGTTTGGGGGCTGGCGCATTGTTAAAACCATGGGCCAGAAAGTAGCAAAACTTAAACCTATTGACGGCTTCTGTGCAGAATCAGGAGCATCTATAATGTTATTTATAGCATCTTTTTTTGGTATTCCTGTCAGTACCACCCACACTATTACAGGAGCTATAATGGGTGTCGGCTCCGTAAGGCGTTTAACCGCAGTAAAATGGGGAGTTGCAGGTACCATCATTTGGGCCTGGATTCTTACCATACCTTGTTCAGCACTAATTTCCGCTATAGCCTACTTCATAGTAAAATAAAAATCAAGTTTATATGTTAATAAGATGATACGTTGATAAGAATACAAATTTGATTCATATCAACCTAACAACATATCAACTTATCAACTGAATTTATCCCAATGAAATCCAAATTCAACCAAATCATTAACCGTAAAAATACAAATTCCGCTAAATGGGACCGGCTAAGCTGGGCTTTTGGTACGGAAAACATCACACCCATGAGTATTGCCGATATGGATTTTAAAGCCAGCGGCCCAATCCTTAATGCAATAAATTCCATTACCCGCCACGGCATTTTCGGCTACTCCTATTATCCCGATACACTGAAAAAAGCTATAACTCAATGGTTTAATAAAAAACATGGAGTAAAACTATCAGAAGCAGACATGGTTTTTGCGCCCTGCGTGCTGGCCTCTATAAGTTTTCTGCTTGATATTTTTACCAAGCCGGGAGATAAAGTGCTTATCCAGACTCCGGTTTACCCGCCTTTTTTTAATATAGTAAAAGAAAACAACAGGGTACTGATAGAAAATCCGCTGATTAACCGTAACGGGCATTATGCAATGGATTTTGAAGATTTTTCAAAAAAAGCAACCGGCGTAAAAATTTTTATCCTATGCAACCCGCATAACCCGGTAGGCAGGGTTTGGACAAAAAAAGAACTGGAACAAATAGGAAGAATCTGCGTAAAAAAAAGAATTCTTATAGTATCTGATGACATTCACTGTGATATCATATATAAAGGAAGCGGTTATGTGCCTATAGCCGGCATAGCAGAAAGTATAGCCCAAAACTGTGTAACGCTTTATTCACCAAACAAAACGTTCGGCACAGCAGGGCTGGCATGCGCCTGCGCAGTAACAAAAAACGAAGAAATAAAAAAACGGTTCCGTGCCTATATAATGGCTAAAAAACTTGAATCTGCCAATCGTATAAGCACCTCTGCCTGGGAGGCGGGTTGTAATAAAAGCCGGGACTGGCATACACAACTGATTAAACACCTTGAAAATAACATGACTTATCTGGAATCTTTCATAAAGGACCGCCTGCCGTTAATAAAGTTTGTAAAACCGGAAGGCACATTTCTGGCCTGGCTGGACTGCCGGCAAATGAATATGACAGAAAAACAGCTTAAAGATTTCTTTTATAAAAAAGCAGGGGCGGGATTATCCCCGGGCAGTATTTTCGGCGTTGAGGGAGAGGGATTTATGAGAATGAATATTGCCTGCCCTTTAACGGTGCTTAAAAAAGTGCTATATAGTATTGAAAGGTCCTTTAGTTGATTCCCACGGGCTTCGCCCGTGGCACAAACACCTACCCCGTGCAGTTTTCATCCTGATTTATCCTTTTACAATAGGATATCTGGATATTGCTCATAAAAAAAACAATTTGAAAACTATCGCAGGGGTAAACGTCAAACATGCATTCATCTCCGCCTCAGGCGGAGAATTCTGCTACCGTTTAAATGAAAAAACTTTGTTTACTCTTTTGCTTCGCTTTAATTAATACCTGCCTTTATGCCCAATCTACCGATACCATAAAAGAGATAGCTATATCTACATCCACGCTTATTCAAAATACTACAGAACCACTGATTACAGTAGTAGAAGCAAGTACCGGAATCTTACGAATAGTGCACCCTTATGAAGGGATGCGCATGCCCGCGGTAGATTCATCGTTTGTTTACGGCTACGCAAGGCCTGAAGGTAAACTTACCATAAACGGCAAAGAAACACCTATTCATCCGCAGGGCGGTTTTTTAGCCATGACAGATTATTCACCCGGTAATTTCACTATAAAAGCTGAGCTTAGAATTGGCACGACTATTTATACCGTTAAACGCAGTATTATCATAGCCTGCGGTTCTGTAGCTGTCAGCACAAAAACTCTTTTTATTAACAACATAGAACCTTCCGCTGATATGGAAGTACTGGCACCTGAGGCGCTTACTGTTTCCTGCAGCGCCACACCGGAAAAGGAAGTTTATTTTAGAATTGCAGGCATAAAGAAAAAATACAGGATGACAGGCAATTCAGCAGGTTTTTATCAGGGAACCTGCATAATCCGGCAGGAAATTGAACTTAAAAATACGCGGATTATAATAACCATAACGGATAAAGCTACGGGGAAAAGCCTGTCTGCCAAATCAGGCGGTACGATAAGGACTATGGATTTGGATACATTGCAAATTGTTGAAGTTACTACAAACACAGCTATTTTAAGGGCAGGCCCTTCTACAAATTATGGCGACAAAGCCGCCTATATGCTCTTTCCTCCGATAGGCACCAGACTGCGCGTAGTAGGAAGAAGAGGCAACGAACTAAAGATTAAAGCCGCTGAAAGGATGGTTTTATATATCAGTAAATTTGAAGTTAAACCTTTACCGGAAGGAACCGCCTATAAAACAGCCATGGTAGGCAGTCCCAGCGTAAGAGAAAATGACCGCAGTGTCTTGGTGAAAATCCCGTTAAGCATGAAAATACCGGTTGAAGTAGTGCCCTACGTGAATGAAAACCATATTGATATTATTCTTTTCGGGGCATACTCAAATACAGACTGGATTTTTCAGAACAAATCTACCCGCGCTATAGTGAACATGCAGTGGTATCAGGATGAAACAGATATTTACCGTTTCCGTTTGAATACCAGGGCTGATTCCTGGTGGGGCTATGATATCCGTTATGAAGGCTCAACTCTGGTATTTGAGCTGCGCAGCCCGCCGGAAATTTCCAGTGGAAACCCGTTTAAAGATATTTTAATTGCGCTGGATGCAGGCCACAGCAAAGATACCGGCGCCGTAGGAATAACTGGCACTTATGAAAAAGATATTAACCTTTCTATTGCTTACATTTTAAAAGATAAACTGCTTAACGAAGGCGCGCAGGTCTTTATGGTACGTAAAGGTGAAGAAGACCTTTCCTTATATGAAAGGCCTAAGCTGGCATGGAAAGAACGCGCAGATATACTGCTAAGCATTCACAATAACGCCACCGGGGAAGGTCAGAACCCTTACGAATACGGCGGTTTTAGCATTTATTACTTTAACCAGCACAGTTTCATTTTGGCAGATGAAATTCATAAAGCCTATATGGAAGTATTTTCACCGCAGAAAAATCCTGACACAGCGCTGAAAGATAACAATCTGGATTACAGCAGTTTTGTATTGACACGGCCGGCGCAATTTCCGGCAGTGCTTATAGAATCCGCTTATATGACAATTCCCAGGGAAGAAGCGCTGCTGCGCACGAGAGAATTCCAGGAGATGTGTGCCCAGGCTATGTTTACCGGCCTAAAACGCTATTTAACAAACATAAGAAATAAAAACCGCAAAAACTAATAAATAATTTTTACATAATTGATTAACTTTCACGTACAAATCATGAACCAGACAAATGTATTTAATGAAATTGAGATAAAAAGAAAAACAACATTACTGTATGTTTTGCTCCTTATTGAACTGATTTTCCTTACTTCTTTTGGCATTATTACTTATATTCGGCATAACTCACCGTTGAGCATTTATGTCTTTATTACCGAATTTGTCATTATTGTTTCATTTATTCACTACATAACCACAAAAAAGATTTTTTTTATTAACTATTCTTCTGTGGTTTCTTTAGAGATATTATTTTTGTTTTTGCTGCTTTCAGGAGGAATAAATAACACCGGCCATTTATGGACGTACTTCCTTCCTTTAACAGCATTTTTTATTTTAGGTTTATCCAGTGGAACTGCTGTTGTTTTATCATTTTTGCTTATTAGCACATTCGTTTTTGCGACCGGATGGCCCCTGAACACATCTTTTTACCCGATTGAATTTAAAACAAGATATTTAAGCTCATTTTTTGTTGTTTCCTTAGTTGCATACTTTTTTGAATACACAAGAGATTTAACTCAAAAAAAACTTGTGCAGGAAAACATTGAAAAACAAAACATTCAGAATCAGCTTATTCAATCGGAAAAAATGTCCGCTGTGGGCCAGTTAGCTGGAGGGGTAGCTCATGAAATAAATAACCCCTTAGCGGTCATTCTTGGCTTTGCACAAACTATTGCAAAAAAAATAAAAACTGATGATCCTCTTTACCTGCCCCTTGCCTCTATTGAAAGAGAAGCCCTGCGTTGCAAATATCTCATAGAAAACCTTTTACTGTTTTCACGAAAAGAAAGCAATCTTTTTGTCGAGAGCAATTTAAACAAAATTGTAGAAGACGCATTAATTCTTATAGAAACAAGGACAAACATAAACAAAATTCAAATTATTAAAAAATTAGACATTAACCTGCCCCCGATGAAAATAAACCCAAATTTTATTACCCAGGTAATTATAAATCTCTGCAATAATTCCATTGATGCCATTCCCGAAAAAGGACAAATTATCATAACTACAAAACAAATTGAAAACAACATCCAGCTGACAGTTGCAGATACCGGCACAGGAATTCATGAGAAACTGATAGGGCATGTTTTTGAACCCTTTTTTACTACTAAAAAAGTGGGAAAAGGCACCGGTCTGGGGCTAAGTTTGTGTTATGAAATTATAAACAAACATTCAGGCGCAATTTCAATAGAAAGCATTGTAAACAAAGGAACAATAGTAACAGTCTGCCTGCCTATTGAAAACAATAGTTAGTTACCCTGTTTAAAATCTGGAATTGCTTTTAAAAATAAAGGATACTTTAATGAAAGAAAACAAATCAAAAGGCCAAATTGAAGCTCAAATAAGCGAAGCTATAATAAAATTTGAAAAAGAGTATATGGGCCGCGGGCCTCTGGAAACAAAAACTTACATTATCAGAGATATGATACTGGTGCGCCTTAAAGGTGTGCTGACACCCGCCGAAGAACAACTGACTAAAACTACCGGAGGCGCTGACCTGATAAAAAAAACCCGCGTCCAACTGTTGGAAAACGGCCGGGCATTGCTTGAACAGATTGTTTTGGATGTAACGGGTATAAAATCAAAAAGTCTGCACACCGATATAAGCACAAAAACCGGTGAAAGAGTGATAATCTTTGTACTTGAAGAAAATCTGGAAAATAAGTTTTCTATTGATAAAGAATAGATAGTTTTGTTATAATATGTAAACACAACAGTAATATTATGGAAGATTAAACAGGGCACCTAAATGGGTGTGCTGTGGAATAAGCCAACATAAAGTTTAATACTATATGTTGGTTTTTTGTTTTTATGGGGGGAATAATGATAAACAAAAATCCTTATGGGCAATATCCAAGAATAGCTAAATCGGCATACATACACCCGGCTGCGGTAATAATCGGCAATGTAATAATTGGTAAACAAACCTTTGTAGGACCCGGCGCGGTAATAAGAGCTGATGAACCCGGCACTACCATTACTATCGGACATGGCTGCAACATACAGGACCGTGTAGTTGTACACTCTTTACAAAACAGTTCTGTTATAATAAATGATGAAACCTCGCTGTCTCACGGATGTATAGTTCACGGCCCGTGTAAGATAGGGAAAAATTGTTTCATTGGGTTTGGCGCCGTGGTATTTAATGCAACGCTTGGCAGTGGTGTAATAATAAAACAACTTTCAGTGGTAGAGCAAACAGCTATACCGGCAAATAAATTAGTAGACGCCCTGCAATTAATAAACGATATAACAAAAGCAAAAAACTTGCCTGTTACCGGAAATGATGACCGTGCTTTTGTAAAAAAAGTAATAGCCGTAAACAAGCAATTGGTAAAAGGGTACTGTAAAAGTTAATTTTATTTGAATAGCCCTATTGTCATCCCCTAATGATTTTATGGGTGATCCTTTAGAACAAATTCCAAATGGATATCCGGGTTAACCCCGAATATGACAACTTAATTCGTACATATCCATATTTGACCTGCCTGCCAAAAAACGATATACTAAAACTAATGAAAAAGAAAATCAATCAAATTCCGCTTTGGAAAAACCATACAGCCTGGTTGGACTTGTACCTGCTTAAAACAAAAAAGCATTCTTCCCTGGTAATAGTTTTTCCGGGAGGCGGGTACAATCACAGAGCTGAGCATGAAGGGTCACCCGTAGCACGCTGGCTTAACAAAAACGGTATTTCTGCAGCAGTGTGCCATTACCAGGTTTCACCAAACCGGCATCCTGTACCGTTAAATGACGCAAAACGTGCAATACGCATCGCACGCTATATGGCAAAGAGATGGAATATAAATCCTAACCGTATTGGAGCTTTGGGGTTTTCTGCTGGCGGCCATTTAGTTTCTACCCTGGGAACGCTTTGTAACAAGAAAACCGACACTGCTTCCTCTGATAATATTGATAAGTTTTCCTGCCGGCCTGACGCGCTGGTACTTTGCTACCCCGTAATATCATTTACAAAACCATACAGACATAAAGGAAGCATAAATAACCTTTTAGGGGAACACCCATCAAAAAAACTTCTGCAATTCCTCTCAAGCGAAAAACAGGTAACAAAAAGTACACCACCAACGTTTTTGTGGCATACCGCTGATGACCCGGGAGTAAGCGTAAAAAACAGCAGAGCGTTTGCCGATGCTCTTCATAAAAATAATGTAGTTTATGAACTGCATGTGTATAAAACAGGGAAGCACGGATTAGGAATGGCTCAGGGTGTTAAAGATGTGGAAAACTGGACTAAAAGCTGTATTTTGTGGCTGAAACGGCAGGGATTTTAATTATTGAACCGGCTTCTCTTCTTTTTTTTGAGGCAGGTCTTTCATATAAGGCGCTAAGAAAACACTCTGCAATATTACAAAAACAATCATACAACCCATCAAACCGAACAACTTAAAATTTACCCACGTACTTGTAGAATAATTATACATCACATAAAGGTTCAGCACGCCAACTATTGTAAAAAAAGCTACCCAACTGTAGTTTAGGGCATTCCATACCTTTTCAGGAACCGACAGCTGTTTTTTAAGCATCAGTTCAATAAGGTTTTTCTTAAATACCAGCCGGGCAATTAACAGCGTAGAAGCAAATATCCAGTACAGTATAGTTGGTTTCCACTTTATAAACATTTCGTTATGAAGAAAAAGCGTAAACCCGCCGAACACTGCCAGCACCAAAACACTGATTAAAAGCATAGGTTCTATTTTGCGCTTCTTTATATAAACATAAGCCAACTGGATAAACCCGGCTGTTACCGCTACCGCAGTGGCTGTATAAATGCCTTTGAGTTTAAATGCGGCAAAAAACAAAATGATTGGGAAAAACTCAAATAACATTTTCATGGTATGCTAATCTTACATTTTTTTGGCTGACTTTTCAAACCCTGCATTCAGGCTTCTAATACCTCTCATTAATTAGTATCATTTATCATGGACCTTAAAACCTTAGGCTGGAACGAATTTTTTGAGAATCATTTCAACGAATTAAAAACCGAACATATTTTTCCTGCCAGAGTAGTAACTGCCCAAAGAGAAATTTACAGCCTTTACGGTGAATCCGGTGAATTAAAAGCAGGGTTAACCGGTAAACTCCGGTTTAATGCCGCTTCGCTTGCAGAACTTCCTGCAGTAGGGGACTGGGTATTAGTAAAACTATCGCCGGATAAAAGCATTGCCGTTATTGAAGGCATTCTTCCAAGAATCAGCAAACTTTCCAGAAAAGTAACCGGAGAACAAACCCAGGAACAAATAATAGTGGCAAACATTGATGTTATCTTTCTGGTAAACGGGCTTGACGGCGATTATAACCTGCGCCGTATTGAGCGTTACCTGACGGTTGCCAAAGACAGCAACACCAAACCCGTTATCCTGCTTAATAAAACTGACGCCTGCCCTGATTATGCACAAATAGTAGAAGCAGTAACTGCCATAGCAGACGGGGTACCAATCTGCACCTTAAGCGCCATTAATAATGAAGGCATAGAAAACCTGAAAACTTACATAAAAAAAGAACAGACCATCGCATTTATAGGCTCTTCCGGTGCGGGGAAATCTACCATCATAAATTGCCTTTTGGGTGAAGGCAGGCAGAAAACAGGCGCTGTCCGCGAAGGTGATGATCGCGGCAAACATATAACCACTCACAGAGAACTGATAATTTTGCCGGATGGCGGAATAGTAATAGATAATCCGGGCCTGCGTGAAATCCAGCTATGGAGCGATGAACCCACTCTTAAAGATACCTTTACCGATATTGAAGATTTTTCTTTAACCTGTAGGTTTGGCAACTGCACCCATGAAAGTGAACCAGGCTGTGCGGTAAAAAGCGCACTGGAAACCGGAACCCTGGATGCAAAAAGATACCAAAATTATCTTAAACTTCAGAAAGAACTAAGATATCTGGCTGTACGCAAGGAAAAAATAAAATCCAGAAATGACAAGATAGTAACCGAAAAGAGAATAAGCAGGATTTCCAAACAAATAAAAAAACACAACAAATATGACTTCTAATGAATTTCCGCTTTCGGTTGGCTGAGGTTATAAATGGCATCACAGCAAACATTCGTAGATTACGTAGCTGACCAGTTGTCAGCTTTGAGAAACATACATACATTAAAGATGTTCGGTGAATATGGTTTATACTACGGCAATAAAATTGTAATTTTAATTTGTGATGATAAAGTTTTTTTAAAAGTTACCGAAACAGGGGAAAAACTAATAAAAGGCCGGTTTAAACTGGCCCCTGCCTACCCGGGCGCCAAACCCTCATTTTTAATAGGGGAAGATATAATAGAAGACCGCGAACTCTTTTGCGCTTTAGTAAGCACAACCGCAGATTCCCTGCCTGAGCCGAAAAACAAACAACCAAAACACAAACCAAGCAAAAAAACAACGATAATACAATAATCCTGCATAACAAATACTACTTTAAATTCAATTCGGAAATTGATATAATTTTAAACAAACATTAACATATTAATTAGCAGTATTGTAGGGCGGGTTTTTTAAACACGCCGAAATATATAATTCTTCAACTATAAAAAACCAAGAACGGAGGAAACATGAGCACCACAATTTACTATTTTTCGGGCACAGGTAATTCTTTAGCCGTTGCCAGAGAACTCTCAAACAGTTTTGGCAGTACAAAAGTTATTCCGATTTCAAAGGCCATTACAGGAGAGATTGATTTATCTGCAGACAAAATAGGGCTGGTATTTCCTGTGTATATTTGGGGCGCGCCTTTAATAGTGTGTGATTTTATTGCAAAGCTGAAACAAGCTGACAAATATTTCTTTTCCGTTGTCACTTACGGCGGTTCTCCGGGAAAAACAAACATACAGATCAAAAAACTGTTAAAGCTGCAAGGTATTGAGCTTAAGGCCGGATTTGCTGTACACATGCCGGGTAATTACATACCTATGTACGGTGCCAGAGAAAAAGCAGTACAGGATAAATTGTTTGAAAAAGCAAAAACAAAAATTGCTGAAATTGCGCAATATGTAAGCAGTGGTAAAACCGGCACCTTTGAAGTTGGCGGGCTGGTAATGAACTTACTGGGAAGTACGCTCCAGTCCATGGGAAGCAAAAGTATGCGCAAGGCAGATAAAAACTACCTGGCAGATGAAAAATGCAACGCCTGCAATATCTGTGAAAAAATATGTCCGGTTAAAAACATAAAAATGCAAGACAGCAAACCCGTATGGCAGGGGAACTGTGAACAATGCATGGCGTGTATTCAGTGGTGCCCGCAGGAAGCCATACAGCACGGCAAAAATACTGCCGGCAGAGCGCGTTACCGCCACCCGCAGGTAAAAGCAACTGATTTCTTAAACTAAACTATTTTTGACATATCTAAATAAAGAGGTTTTATGGGGCAAGCTGTTTGAAAAATAAAATCAACAGAAACAAATTTAAAACATTAAATTAAGACATACCAACTTCTTCTTGAAAGATAATAGAGCACCAAGACTAGCCAATTTCCAAAAAAACAAATAATGAAATGGAGACCTATGAATTGCCCCTGGGAGAAAAAATGAAGAATATCACATCAGACAAGAATTTTACTAAAGCACTTGAATTACTTAAAGACAAAAATAATCTGTTGGATATTTTAATGACTGCAATGGGAGATGGCCTCAGTATTCAGGATGTGAATATGAGGATAATCTATCAAAATAAGTTTATGATTGATAATTTCGGCGATCATGCAGGAGAATATTGCTTTTCTGTATATGAAAAACGTGAGAAAATATGCGAAGGTTGTCCAATCCAGGCTACTTTTAAGGATGGAAAAGCTCACCAAGCTTTACGTGTAGGTATTACCAAGGATGGGAAACCATTCAGATTTGAAAACATTTCAACAGCTTTAACGGATAAAAACGGGAAAATTATAGCTGGAATGGAACTCTGTAGAATGGTCGAGGAAAGAGAAAAAGCAAAAGATGACCTTCAGAAAAGCGAGGAACGTTACCGCTCTTATATTGAAATTACAGGACAACTAGCCTGGATTACAAACGCCAAAGGTGAAATTGAGGAAGATATCCCTTCGTGGAGAAAGTTTACAGGGCAGAGTTATGAAGAAACCAGGGGATTTGGCTGGGCAAAAGCTCTGCATCCTGATGATGCCGAATGCGCTTTAAAAACATGGAACGAAGCAATAAAAACAAAAACCACTTATAGCGCAGAGTATCGTATTAAAAAATATGACGGCACTTATAGATTTTTTTGGACAAAAGGTATTCCTGTACTTAATAAAGACGGAAACATTATAGAATGGATTGGTGCCAGTGTTGACATCACTGACAAAAAATTAGATGAAGAAGAAAAGCAAAAACTTCAATCTCAACTTATTCAATCTGAGAAAATGGCAGCAATAGGACAGTTAGTTGGAGGGATAGCTCATGAAATTAACAACCCTATGGGTGTAATACTTGGATTTGCTCAAATTGTTGCTAAAAACATTAAAGAAGAGAACCCGCTTTATATGCCGTTAAAATCAATTGAACGTGAAGCAATAAGATGCAAAGAACTAATACGTGATTTACTTACATTTTCAAGAATCGGGAAAACACAGGCAGAACTAATAGATATTAATAAAACTATTAACGAAACCTTATCACTGATTGAATCCCAAGTAAAACTAAAAGAATCAGAGATTATTAAAGAATTCAGCACTGCTTTGCCACTGATATCTGTAAACAAGAATCAGATACAACAAATTATAGTGAATTTATGCAACAATGCAATAGATGCAATATCCTACAATGGAAAAATAACAATAAAAACAAAAACAAATGATAACCAAATAGAAATATACATATCAGATACAGGCAAAGGAATGACTGAGAAAATAAAAAAACATATCTTTGAACCATTTTTCACCACTAAAGAAGTAGGTAAAGGGACAGGACTGGGATTAAGTATCAGTTATGAAATAATAAAAAACCATAATGGAACAATTATAGTCGAAAGTGAACCAGGTAAGGGGACTACGTTCATAATAAAACTACCTTTATCAGTGTAAAGGAAATTCCGTAGAGTTTGTAAAATAAACACGTTTATTCAAATCTTCTTTTTAAATTTGTGCAATTTTACTGTGAAAAAACAAACAAAAATTGTATATCCCTGCTGGAAAGTGCAGTATTATGATTCTTCTACCTTGAGCTGGCGCACTATTCCAAAAAATTACACCAGCATAAAACTGGCAGAAGCCGTAGCCGTAAGATTGCCGTTGCCTAAAGTCCGGCTGATGCAAATAGAAAAAGATAGCCAAACTATTTTACCGGAAATAAAGAAATAATATAGTGAAGCACTATAGCATCTGCTTCATCTTCGGCTAAACCCGCCGAAGAACATCCCCTGGCGCTAACCGCTTCTGCAACATGCAAGGCTCTTTGCCGCATTGCATAAGCAGCTTTAGGGGACACCCTGCAGCGCATTCACGCTCCTATTTTACACTCGGGGCATTCTGCGAAAGCGGGTAATTTAAAAAGGAGACACTAAGCTGTTATGAAACAAAAGAAAACAAATAGTAAATCCTTGAAAATTATACTCCTGCTTTTATCCATTTTCGCAGTAGCTCCTTTTTCTTACGCAGAAAGTCAGAAATTTGCTGTAGGGGTTTATTATCCCGGCATTGGTTTCAGGTATACCCTTGCTCCAAAAATAGGCCTTGAAGCAAGGGTTCAATCCGAAGATGAAATAACCGTGATCGGTGCAAGGGGATATTATTACCTTGGAGACAAATCTAATGTGAGGCTTTTTACCGGAGCCGGATTGCATACCATCTCTTTTAAGGGAGCTTCAAGCGAAGGCACCGGGACTGCCTTGGAAGGTTTTGCCGGTGGCGAGTATTTTATTGTAGATTACCTTTCACTTCAAATGGACATGGTGCTGGCAATAATATCCCTTTTAGACACGGCCCATTCAATTACTGAAAGCGGTGGCGAGTTTACATATAGCATCGGGATAAATTATTATTTCGGAATAGGTATAGAAAAATGAGAAAAATACTTTTAGGCTTAATGGTTCTTGCCCTTGCCTCATCAACCATTTGGGCTCTTGGCCTTACTGGTGCGATAAAGAAGAAAGTAAGAGAACTGGATTCAAGGACAACAACAACTGTTTTTAATACTGTTGACAATTATACAGGAAAAACGGATTTAGATATTAGTGATAGTTATTTAGAAAGTATACTTATTTCTTCCGGAACTGACCCACAAGGTGATTTTGAAGATCCAGTAAGCGGGACTCCTCCAACAGGTGTAACAAATTATCCCCCGAGTGACCTTGTAAGAATAGATATCGGTTCTGATGGAACATATTTGTATGTTAGATGGAATCTTGCAGGAACAATTCCATCTGATTTAGCATTATTGAGCGATAATGGATATATTCACATTGTGAGTCTTACTGTTTCAATAGATTCTGATAACAATTCAGCCACAGGTCTGACCGCAAGCAAAACATTGGGTGCAGAAGCGGGATTAGTTTCAAAAGTATGGTATTATGCGAGTGACAACATTGTGAGTAACTCATATTTTTGGTGCAAACCTGACAACGAAAACAATACCTTTCAAATTTATGGAGATGCTGAAATAGTACGTTATGGCCAAGGACGTAACTATCTTGTGTCGAGATATAAACTGTTGGAATTAGAAATTGCCAATAATTCAACAATAAAAATCTGCGGGGGGCAGGTCGAAGTGGAAAGCACAAATTATCATCATTATTCTTATGATTGTTTTGATTCATCTTTTACTTATATAGTTAAATAGAAACAATAATATGTATCAATTTCATGGATGGTAATGATTCAATATACTGATAGAAAAGACAGAAAGAGAGGTAAAATTTGATAAAACCTGAATCAATTAAAATCGTAAACCTTTATTTCACGCCTTTTGCAACAGCATTAATTCTTATAGCACTGCTGATTTCAAATCCCGGAGTAACCTATACCGTGGGATTCCTGTGCCTTATGCTATTTTCGATTGTTTTTAATAACTTAACAAGCTATTTTGCTAAACGTGAACAAAAATGGTCAAATTTAATAGGAGTGGTACGGCTCTTTTTCAACCTTTTTATGAACATTATTATTGTCTATTTTCTGGGAAAATTCTGGGGCCCTTTATGGTTGCTGTTCGTATTAACTCCCATAGCTACAGCTATTTATAGTAGCACAAGAAATACCATAGTAATGGCCCTCTTATGTTCATTAACTTTAATGCTCATCTATTTAGTGAGAGGTTTAAGCGGGATAGTCGGGTGGGGGCAGGCAATTTCTCATGTTCTTTTTATTATAGTTATTAGCCTTTTTGTCCACAATTTGATTCTTGTTACATACCGCCCGGATACAAGGTAAGGTTCATGGTGAATATTGCAAGGATTTACCCTATTAAACAATATGAATATGCTTAATAAATATTTTTACATCAAAACCTTCGGTTGACCGTAGGAGCGCAAACGAGATATCCTCCTTCGCTTCACCAATGCTGAGCTACGGAAGGACTATGCTTTCAGATGGGGGAACTTGTCCTTCGTAGTCCCGTTAAGCGGGACGAAGTAGGAAAGGTTGAAAATTTGAACCGTTTAGTGAATATAGCAAGGATTTTGTCGCAAGGGATACAGTTTGCCTAATCCAGCGTGGCGTACAGGCACAATTTTTAACTATGAAACAGGAAGAAATCCTGAGGATATCACAAATTGTGACATCCTTAAAGCTTGATACAAAATAGCAGTAAGTGCGTAATTTGCACATACTGAAATGAATTAAACTTGTTCCAAAATGGAACAAGTTCAAAAAGAGGACAAGATAATGAAAAACACACTGGCTGTTTTTGAAAACTACAAAATCAGGCGTCATTATGATGAAAAGGCTGAATTATGGTATTTTTCAGTAATTGATATTATTCAGGCATTGATTCAGCAGCCGGATTACAAAACTGCACGTAAATATTGGAATAAACTAAAAGAAAGGCTAAAAAAAGAAGGTAGCCAGTTGGTGACAAATTGTCACCAACTGAAATTGGAAGCATCTGATGGAAAGAAATACCTTACTGATGTTGCCAGTCCAGAAACGCTGTTGAGGCTTATACAATCAGTACCCAGTCCTAAAGCAGAACCAATAAAGCTATGGCTTGCCAAGGTAGGGTACGAACGGATGCAGGAAATGGCTGACCCTGAAAAGTCACTAAACAGGGCTAGAGAAAACTGGCAAAAACACGGCAGAAGCGAAAAATGGATTCAGCAGAGAATGATGGGACAGGAAACCCGCAATAAACTTACAGATTACTGGAACAAACATGATATAACCAAAGACGAAGAATATGCCATACTCACAAACATTATTCATCAAGAATGGTCTGACCTGACGGTGAAAACCCATAAAGAAATCAAAGGACTGAAAACTCAAAACCTTCGTGACCACATGACCGAAGCTGAACTGATTTTTACAGCTTTAGCTGAACTTTCAACAAGACAGATTGCAGAAACCTCTGATGCCACAGGAATGGACGAAAATGCAATAGCCGGTATCAAAGGCGGGCGGATTGCAAAAAAAGCCAGGCTTGAGCTTGAATCCAAAACCGGCAGAAAGGTAGTTTCCGGTGAAAATTATCTGCCGCCAAAAAACTCAAAGAAACAAATGAAATAAATATTGATCAGCCACACACAACTTATTAAGGATTTTTGAAATAACTTAAATATGACAGAAAAAACAATGAAAAAGTACTACATTAAAACCTTCGGTTGTCAGATGAATGCGGCGGATTCAGATATGTTCAGCGAATATCTGATTAGCTGCGGCTATTTGCCCACTGACACCCCTGATAATGCCGATATTGTAATTATTAACACCTGTTCAGTGCGCCAGCATGCGGAAGAACGCGCCTTTACCGAAATAGGCGACATGAAACATTATAAAGCCGCTAACCCAAACGGCAAAGTAATAGTGGTAGGCTGTATGGCAGAAAATTTGGGTGATGAAATTAAAAAAAAGTATCAGCAGGTTGACCTGGTGATAGGCGCAAAAAATACGCAAAACTTCCCGGAAATAATGACGCAATCCGGAATAATTCAAAAAGGCATTGCCGCGGCTGTTGCTAAAAATGACAATAAAATCTCGTCACATATAACCATTATGCGAGGGTGCAACAACTTCTGTTCATACTGTATAGTGCCCTATGTACGAGGCCCGGAACAAAGCAAGCCTGTAGACGAAATATTAAAAGAGATTACTGATTTGACAGAAAGGGGAATCAAAGAAATAAGTCTTTTAGGCCAAAATGTAAATTCCTACTTTTCAAACAATGTTGATTTTGCTGACCTGCTTGCCAAAGTAAGTGAGATAAAAAATATTAAACGCATCCGCTTTATGACTAACCACCCTAAAGACGTAAGCGATAAACTGCTGAAATCTATTAGCACACTAAATAAAGTATGCCACCATATCCATCTGCCGCTTCAGTCCGGCTCTGACAAAATACTGGAATTAATGAATAGAAAATATACTTTTGAAAACTATTACCAGTTAGTCAGGAAAATCCGCTACTATATTTCAGAAATTTCCATAACTTCAGATATTATGACAGGCTTTCCTACCGAAACAGATAAAGACCATAAAGCTACTATTGAAGCTATAAATAAAATAGGGTTTGATTTTACCTACGTATTTAAGTATTCACCCAGAAGTAAAACCGAAGCCTTTAAACTGAAAGATGACGTAACCAAAGAAAAAAAAGAAAAGTGGCATAAAGAGCTGCTGGATTTGTGTAACAGCATAGCCAAAGAAAGAAACACAAAACTTATCGGTACGCTTTCAGAAGTGCTGGTAGAAAGTTCCGCAGATACGCCGGAAATAAACGACGATAAAAAAGAATTTTTCGGCAAAGGCCGCGATAACAGAGGCATTGTTTTCAGGTCTGCAAAAAATTTGATTGGCCAGTCAATAAATGTTAAAATAACCCAGGCAAAAATCCATTCTCTCATTGGTGAAGTAGAAAATTAACTTTTCTTCACTGCAATTAACTACGCGACTTACATCAAAATGACCAAACAAGAAAAAGATGCCCTAACGCCTTTGATGCAGCAGTACCACAATATAAAAACCGAATACTCGGACTCTATTTTATTTTTTAGGCTGGGTGACTTTTATGAAATGTTCGGCGATGATGCCCTTAAAGCCAGCCCTGTGCTGGAAGTGGTGCTTACCAAACGCCAAACAGTGCCTATGTGCGGGGTACCGTTTCACAGCGCTTCCGGTTATATTTCAAAACTTATTAAAAAAGGTTTTAAAGTTGCTATTTGTGAACAAACGGAAGACCCATCAAAAGCCAAAGGCATTGTAAAGCGCGAAGTTATACGGCTTATTACGCCGGGCACCTTAGTAGAAGATAACCTGCTTGATAACCGCAAAAACAATTACCTCATGGCAATTTATGCGCATAAAAACCCCAAAACCGCAGAACAGAGCTTCGGCATTGCTTACATAGACATTTCTACCGGCGAATTTTATATTACTGAACTTACCGGAGCTGATGCAGTACAAACAACAAAAAATGAAATCAGCAGAATAAATGCCAGCGAATATATACTTCCTGCCGGACTTAAAGACTCTACACTGATTAAAAACCTTGCACTGGGCACTGATGCCATTAATTTTTCTGATGACTGGAACTTTGACCCGGGCAACTCACAGGAAGTCCTTAAAAAAACATTTAACGTAACTGCTTTAAAATCTTTTGGCATAGATAGCTATACCCGTGCGCTTTGCGCCTCCAGTGCAATTATAAAATATATTCAAAGCACACAAAAACATAATATGCCGCCGCTAAGGCCGCCAAAATATTACGCTCCAAATGATTTCATGCTTTTAGATGATACCGCCATACAAAACCTGGAACTGGTAGAAAACCTTTCTACAAAAAAAAGGGAAAACTCACTTTTAGAAATTATTGACCATACCAAAAGCGCCATGGGTTCACGGCTTATCAGAAGATACCTACTTCATCCACTTACAAACACACAGGAAATAATTTCCCGGCAGGACGCAGTAGCTTTTTTTATAAATGAAGGCGTTATGAGGCGCACGCTTTCGGAGTTGCTAAAATCCGCCTGTGATTTAGAAAGAATAGTATCGCGCCTTTCTTCCGGAATGACCTCACCCAGAGAATTAGTATCTTTGAAAGACACCTTAAATCTGGTACAGGAACTTAAAGACATACTCAAACATCCGCAAACAGTTATTGATACAAGCCCCTGCATTATAAATTCCATTATAAATGACCTTTTAGATTTATCTGTAATTTCACAACAAATTACACACTGCATTGCAGACAATCCGCCGGCAGATATTTCAAAAGGCGGTTTTATCCGGGAAGGTTACCACTCAGAACTTGATGACCTTAGAAAAATTGCCAGACGCGGGAAAGAGTATCTGGCAGAGCTTGAACAAAAAGAAAAAAACCGAACAGGAATAACCTCGCTTAAAATTGGTTATACAGGCGTGTTCGGTTATTATCTGGAAGTTACAAAATCATATATGCACCTGGTTCCGCAGGATTACATAAGAAAACAAACCCTGGTAAATGCAGAAAGATTTATCACTCAAGAGCTGAAAGAATACGAAGAAAAAGTTTTAACCGCAGAAGAAAAAAGCGTTAAAATTGAGCAAACACTTTTTGGGGAATTAAAAAACCGAATTTTAGAACACGCAAACAGCATACATCTTATTGCCTCCGCTATTGCCCGTTTAGATGTTTTTATTTCATTTGCAAAAATATCCCAGGAAAATAATTACTGCAGGCCTGCAATAAATAATGGCTATATAATTGATATCAAAGAAGGCCGGCACCCGGTCCTTGAAAAAATGCATTTCATGAAAGCATTTGTACCAAATGATACGCTTCTTGACGGTAATGACAATCAGATAATTATTTTTACCGGCCCCAACATGGCGGGTAAATCCACCTATTTAAGACAGGTTGCACTTATTACCCTTTTAGCACAGACAGGTTCTTATGTCCCTGCTTCAAGCGCAGAAATCGGTATTTTAGACAGGATTTTCACCCGTATGGGCGCCAGCGATAACCTCTCTGCTGGAGAATCCACATTCATGGTAGAAATGAGAGAAACGGCAAATATACTGCATAACGCTACACCGCGCAGTCTGCTTATTTTAGATGAAGTGGGCAGGGGCACCTCAACCTTTGACGGTATTTCCATTGCCTGGTCAGTTATAGAATATCTCTCCGGTTTAAGGCACACAGATAAGAATATCTCTGACCAGCAGGGCCCCAAGGTATTGTTTGCCACGCACTATTTTGAATTAACAGAACTTGCCGGTCAAATGCCGGGAGTAAAAAACTACAATGTCAGCGTGCGGGAATGGCAGGATGAGGTTGTTTTTATACACAAGGTAGTAGAAGGACCTTCGGATAAAGCTTATGGAATTCATGTAGCTAAACTGGCAGGCCTGCCTAAGAAACTTATTGAGCGGGCCCGTGGAATTCTTTCAGAACTGGAAGGCAAATCACAGCTAAAAACACTTGATAATAAAGAAGATAATTCATATAATCAATTAAATCTTTTTGCAGGAAAACATCCTTTGCAGGAAGACCTGGAAAACACAGATACGGACAACCTGACACCTATAGAAGCACTAAAACTTATTTCACAATGGAAAAAGAGGTACGAAAAATGAAGCATGCCAATGAAAGAAGAAAACACGTAAGATTCCCGGTAATGAAAAATATTGCAAAACCTGTTGAGCTAATGATAGGAGAATCCACTGTGCCTGTACCCGCAATTCTTATGGACCTTTCTTTAGGAGGCATGGGCCTTTTAACTTTTGTATCCATTAAAACAGGCACAAAATTAGCCACAAAAATAAACCTGCCGGGCTTTCAAACAAACTCCATAGACTGCAGGATAGTCTGGGACGTATGCAAGGAAAGCACTTTCCGTATTGGTATAAACTTTGTTAAGTTAGAAAATACAGATTTTAAAAAAATAGAAACCATGTCCCGGGATTATGCCGACTGTGAAACAAGAATTGCCGGCACAGAAAAGCATGTCTGCAAGACTGAATGCCATTATAAACCGCTCTGCGAAAAAAAACAGAAATCCCGCGGTTAAAAAATGCCAAATATCCATATCCTTCCTAATGAAGTAATCAACAAAATAGCTGCCGGTGAAGTAGTAGAACGCCCCTCAAGCATTGTAAAAGAACTCCTGGAAAACGGCCTGGACGCACAAGCAAAATACATAAATATTGAAATTGAAGATGCCGGTAAAAAACTTATCCGTGTTACCGATGACGGTAAAGGCATGGATAAAAAAGATGTAGAGCTTTCTGTTATCAGGCATGCTACCAGCAAACTGTCTGATTTTTCAGATTTGTTCAAACTTCAGACACTGGGGTTTCGCGGTGAAGCACTAGCCTCTGTTTCAAGCGTATCAAATTTTTCCATAAGCTCAAAAGACGCCGATTCACCTGCCGGATGGGAAATAGAAATAGAAGGCGGAAAAACAGTAAACAGCAAGGAAACCAGCCACGCCCGGGGCACTACTGTAACGGTAAAAGATTTGTTTTTTAACGTGCCGGCAAGAAGAAAATTTTTAAAATCCGCAAATTCTGAACAATCACATATTATCAGAACTCTGGAAGAAACCGCCCTGGCACATCCCGGCACAGGATTTTCCGTTAAAAACGACGGCAAAAATCTTTTTACTGCACCTCCTTCTAAAAATTATGACGGCCGCATAATAGACATACTGGGAAACAAAATTTATTCCAACCTGCTTAAAACCCAAACCGAACATCACTTTATAAAACTTACAATCTTTGTATCAAAACTTGATGCCACAAACTCAAATAAAAACCTGCAATATTATTTTGTTAACAGCCGTCCTATAACAAGCAAGCTTATTTCACAGTCTCTTTACGATGCTTTCAAAGACAGCCTGTCCATAGGCAGGCACCCGATTGCCCTGATATACCTGGAAATCAATCCTCAGCATTTAGATGTTAACGTTCATCCCACAAAAAAACTGGTCAAATTCTCAAACGAAACAGACATCTATGAATCACTGCGGCACGCTATCAAAGAATGCCTTACAAGACAGGAAGCCCCTGGTTTTAGTTTTAATCAACAGAATATATCAAAACAAAATTCAAACAGCATTTTTCCAAAACAGTTTTCACAACAGGCTGTTTTCAGCTACAAAGATAATGCGCTTGAAACTTTAAACCAACGTCAGTCCGCCTCCGCTGAAACAAATCTTGCAGACGCTAATTTAATTGACTATAAAACCGAAACCCAAAAAACATTTTTAAGTGAATACCATATCCTGGGAGTTCTGCATGATACTTATGTACTTATAGAAACTGCTGAAGGCCTTTTAGTAATGGACCAGCACGCTGCTAATGAAAGAGTACTTTATGAAAAATTCCTTAACCAGAGTTTAAATCCTGACAATATTCCCGTACAAAAACTTCTGATTCCGTTTACCTTTCAAGCCGCCCCGCACGAATTAAGCATACTTATGAAAAATCTTCCTGAAATAAACGCACTGGGTTTTGAACTTTCTGAGTTCGGCAAAAACACTCTTGTTTTCAAAACAATGCCTGCAGTGTTCGGCAACATGGAACAATTCAAAGATTTTTTAAGAGAATTCATTTCCGTGCTTATTGACGGTTTTGCAGATAAAGATAACCTGACGCTTAAACCCAGAGAAAAAATAATCAGAGCATCCTGCAGAGCCGCCGTTAAAGCCAGAGACAAAATATCCGTAAGTGAAATAGAAGCTTTGATAAGAGATTTAAACAATTGCACCCTGCCTTTATGCTGTCCGCACGGCAGACCGACAATAATCAACATAACTATAAATGAACTACAGAAAAAATTCCGACGCATATGATTTTTTTAGCCGGACCTACCTGTACAGGCAAAACCGCAGTAGCTGTAACCCTGGCAAAAAGGCTGGAAACTGAAATAATTTCCGCAGACTCCCGCCAAATTTACCAAAAACTTAACATTGGTACAGCCAAACCTGAAGGTGCTTACCAGAAAATATCCAATTCTTCTTTTTTTGTTTATAAAGGTATTGTTCACCACCTTATAGATTTTCTTGACCCAAAAGAAACTTACAGTGCCGGGGATTTCATTGAACAGGCAAACACATTGGTTTCTTCTCTTAAAAATAAAAACAAAACACCGGTTATTGCCGGTGGTACAGGATTGTACATCCATTCACTGATTAAAGGATTAGCTAAACTTCCTGAAAAAAACCACAGCATAAGACAGGAACTGGCCGAACTGGAAAACAAACACGGAAGAAACTATCTGTATGAAAAACTCCGTTTGTTTGATCCGGAGTCTGCGGAAGTAATACACCCAAACAATATTAACCGGATAATCCGCGCGCTTGAAGTTTACTATATTACAGGTTCACCGATTTCTGAAATTCATAGAAAACCCGTAAGCGACAAACTAAAATCCGGACAATACCGTATTTTCGCGCTTCATTGTGAAAGAGAAAAACTTTATGAAAATATTAACAACCGGGTTGATGTAATGCTTGAAAATGGATTTATAAAAGAAGTTGAAAATCTGCTGAAAGAGGGTTTTAAAATTGAAAACTCTCCTGCATTAAACAGCGTAGGGTATAAACACATAATTGCTTTTCTGGAAAATAAAATATCTGAAACAAATATGAAGACTTTAATTGCACAGGACACCCGTAACTATGCCAAACGCCAGATTACCTGGTTTAAAAAAGATAAAAACATTATCTGGATAGACAGTACAGATTTTAACGAAAACAGAATAACGGATGAAATATGGAAAATGTTATAACGGTAGGTGTAAAAATCCCGCAAGTTTCTTATAAAGAACTCTATAATTCACTCGATGAATTAAGCAGGCTGGCCAATACTGCAGGAGGGGAAGTGTTTACTTCTTATGTCCAGAACCGGGCCAAGTTTGATTCTGCTTATTTTATCGGTGAGGGAAAGGCTCGGGAAATTGGCGAAGTGGCAAAAAATAATAAAATAACTACCGTTATCTTTAATGATGAACTCAGCCCAACCCAGCAAAGAAACCTTGAAGAACTGATGGATGTTAAAATAATTGACCGCACCCGTTTAATATTAGACATTTTTGCGCACCGGGCCAGAACCAGCGAAGCTGAACTGCAGATAGAACTGGCACAGATGAGCTACTATCTTCCGCGTTTAAACCAGAAAGGCGTGTATCTGGATAACCAGCTTGGCGGAATAGGTACAAAAGGCCCCGGAGAAAGAAAACTTGAATATGACAGGCGCCGTTTAAGGGATAAAATATCATTCTATAACAAACAAATTGACAAAATAAAGTATCATAGGAAAGTACAGAAAGCCAGAAGAAAAAACGATGGTATTCCCGTTGTTGCCATAGTGGGTTATACTAATGCAGGAAAATCCACGCTTTTAAACAGGCTGGTTTCTTCCTTAATGAAAAAGAAAGAAAATGCCGTTTATGCTGATGATAAGCTTTTTGCTACATTAGACCCCACTACCCGCAGGATTGTATTTCCTTCCGGAAAAGAAATATTGATGACAGATACGGTAGGGTTCATAAACAAACTACCGCACCAGTTAATTGCCAGTTTCAGGTCAACCCTAGAAGAGATAGCAGATGCGAATTGTATTCTTATTGTAAACGATCTTTCCAATCCGGATTATCAGGAACAGGAGAAAATTGTAAACAAAACAATAGCAGAGCTGGACATTAAAGGAATTCCAATTATTTATGTAAACAACAAATCAGATTTATTACCCAAGGATTCTCCGCTGGCTGATTCTGCTGGTAACAATGGAGTAACAATTTCAGCTAAAACTTCACAAGGAATAAGCGTTTTGCTTGACAAAATTGAGAAAGTTCTATATACTTCTGAAATAACAAGAGTTATCACGGTTAAATACAATAAACCCAATCTAATGGATTTTATTTTTTCCAGAACAAAGATACTTGAAAAAACTTATAAAGAAAACCACCTGAAGATTAAAATTCAAACTGACAGTATTACCCTGGAAAAAATAAGAAAACTCAATGAATATCGCTAATTTCATCACAATCTCAAGGATAATTATTGTTCCTGTTTTTGCCTACTTTCTTTTCCTTAACAGGCATTCAAACATAATACTTACACTTTTTATTATCTGCATTATCACAGACCTCCTTGACGGTTTTCTTGCCAGAACTTTAAAACTTCAAACCAGCCTGGGATCTACTTTAGACCCGATAGCAGACAAGCTTTTAGTTATCACTTCTTTTTATATTTTTTCACTGCAGGGCAAAACACCGGTTTGGCTTTTTGTTACTATTCTGGGAAAAGACATCATATTAATTTGCGGAGTAATCATTATTTACACAATGACGCACAAGTATAGAATTTCAGTACACTTTTTAGGAAAATTCACGGTTTTTATGCAGATGTTCACTTTATTTGCCGTATTAATACACTTTCCTTACTTAAGAGCACTTTTTGTTGTTACAGGACTTTTAACAATAGCCGCAACTGTAGATTACTGCCTTAAGGGTCTTAAGCAAATCACCGCCTAAAAATATGCAAATTATACTTTTAAACATTTTATCGGCTGCAGTTATATCCTATTTACTGGGAAGTATACCTTTTGCTTACATCTTTGCCAGAATGATTAAAGGCATTGATATCAGACAACACGGGTCCGGCAACCCCGGAGCCACAAACGTTTTCAGAACAGTGGGAAAAACGGCCGGTATTATTGTGTTCATTTTGGATATGCTTAAAGGTTTTATGGCAGTTTTTATTGTAAACGCTTTATTTCACAATAACTATTTCAACCTTATTTCCGCACTTTCAGCCATTGCCGGGCACACATGGACTGTCTGGCTTAGCTTTAAGGGAGGAAAAGGCGTAGCAACCAGTGCCGGCGTTGTAATAATGCTTGTACCTGTTTCTGCAGTAATAGGCCTCAGTGCTTTCTTTATCTGCCTTTTTATAACCCGTTATGTATCCATATCATCCATGCTTGCCAGCATTTTAGTGGCCACCAGCACCTGGTATTTTACAGACAGCCTGCCTTTGAAAATAGCCATAACATTGCTTGCTTTATTGATAATTTACAGACATAAAACAAATATCAGCCGTTTAATTAATAAACAGGAGCCGAAAATAAAAATATGAACATTAAACCTAAAATAGCGATATTAGGCGGAGGAGCCTGGGGAACAACCCTTGGAACTCTCCTGGCTAAGAAAAATTATCAGGTAAGCGTATGGGAAATAATTCCTGAAAAGTGTATGAAAATGCAAACCGAAAAGAAACTGGAAATATTCGGAGGAGCAGAAACTTTTACCCTTGAAATACCGTCAACTGTAAAATTTTATAATGATATAAACAAAGCTGTTGAAGGAAAAAACATAATAATGCTGGCAGTACCGTCACACTGTTTTTTAGATACTGTACAAAAACTTAAAAACACAAAAATTGATATAAACAAATGTATTTTCTTAAGCGTAGTCAAGGGCATAAAAACCGATTCATTGAAAAGAATGACACAGCTGCTTAAAGACGAACTTAAAGTGAAAGATAAAAATATCTGCGTGCTTTCAGGACCCAGTTTTGCCATCGAGGTGGCAAAAGGGTACCCTACTGCAGTAGTAGCCGCTTCTACAGACAGCCGTACATCAAAAACTATACAAAACATGTTTATGACACATAATTTCCGTGTTTATACACATGATGATGTTATAGGTGTGGAAATAGGCGGTTCACTAAAAAATGTAATTGCTATAGCCTGCGGGTTAAGCGACAACCTGCAACTAGGCGACAATACCAAATCTGCACTGGTAACAAGAGGGTTAAGGGAAATGATAATGCTTGGCAACAAGCTGGGAGGAAAAACCCATACGTTTATGGGGCTTGCCGGCTTAGGTGATTTGATAACTACCTGTTTTTCCCGCCATTCAAGAAACAGAAATTTTGGGGAAAAAATAGGAATGCACATTAACCTGAATAAAGCACTCAATGAAAACATTACCACAACGGAAGGTTATAGAACCGCAAAATCAGCATACCTTTTGGGAAAGAAATACAAAATTGAACTACCCATAATTAACGAAATTTATACAGTAATTTACAAAAATAAAAGCCCTGAAAAAGCTGTCCGGGATCTTATGACCAGAAAACCAAAATCAGAAGAGGAATAAGTGAACAAAGAAAACCTTGTATTATCGTTAACGAAAGTTTTAAGCACAAAACGTGAAGCAAAAATGGCTCTTGAACATTTATTTGCAACAATAAAAGAATCCCTGAAATCCGGAGAAAAAGTAATTGTTTCCGGATTTGGAAGCTTCAACATTACCATACACAGGGCAAAAAAAATAAAAAACCCTAAAACAGGCAAGATAATCCTCATCTCTCCGAGGAAGAAAGTAAAGTTTAAACCTGCCGTTAACTTGCTTGATTAATTTAAATTTGCTTTAATTTACCCGTGGATATTATTCTTCCTGACAAAGAATTTTTTTCTATTGGAGAAGTGGCAAAAATAACGGATTTGCCGCAGTACGTTCTCAGATATTGGGAAACGGAATTTGCTGTATTAAAACCCCAAAGAAGAGATTCAGGCCATAGAAAATTTACAAAAAAAGACATACAGTATATTACAGAAATAAAAGAACTTTTATACAATAAAAAATTTACAATTGCCGGTGCAAAAAAACATATTTCGTCTCAGAAACACAACAAATCAGAACAATTAAACCTTGAATTAAAACAGTCTTCCGAAGCTATTGAACTTCTAAAAGATACAAAAAAAACAATTCAAGAAATCCTAAAAATATTGAAATAGTTCTGATATAAACAGGTTAATCGGGGCGTGGCCCAGGGGTAGGGCGCTCCTTTGGGGTGGGAGAGGCCGTGGGTTCAAGTCCCACCGCCCCGATATTTTTTTACCAGTTGTTATCGGAACATTCTTTGATAAAATAGAAAGATCGGGGTAGCAAGCAGCATCCCGATATCAAATGATAAAATAGAAAGATCGGGGCGTGGCCCAGTGGTTTAGGGTGCATGGTTCGGGACCATGAGATCGGTGGTTCAAATCCACTCGCCCCGATAGAATATTTGAACTTTGTTTTTGGTTCTTTTTTAATATTTTATGTCGCTGTTTACATTTTTCACGATAATTTGAGTTTATATTTCTGTTCGCCCCTATAGAATTTATGAACTTAGCTTTTAGCGGTTTTCTAAAGCTATTGTTTAAATTTATAGATTTATCGCTTTTTTTAGTCTTTTCATCTTTTCGCCCTGACTTATTCTTTTATAAGTTGTTGTCAGGATGCTAATTGCTACCCCTATAGAATTATCGAACTTAGCTTTAAGCAATTTCTAAAAGCTAATGTTTGATTTTATAGATTATTCGCTCTTAATTTTAGCTAAAGCATTTTTCTCAACAGATTAACCGCAGCATCGTTTCAATATAATGAATAAAATCTTACCAATTCTTATTTTACTTCTTTTCTTAAATAACAACTCTATTTTTGCTCAGGACGAAAATTATAAGTACATTATTAACTCCCAAAGCCTTTTAGGTTATACCGGGAATATTGTAACTGTTTCACCCTACATTACTGATTATAAAAAATTCAGTTTTGGACTACACAGATTTAACGTAGGTGTAAATTATGGTTTTTCAAAAAATATTGAAGCCGGCATTTCTCTGGATCTCAATGAGTTATCACCTATTACAAATGATACCTTTGAGAACAAGACATCTACTATTGCAGCCTTTCATATTAAATATAACGTTTTAAGGCAGGGTTATGATGAACAACCTTTTGATTTTTCTTTTGGTACACATCGAAAAACATTATATTTCGTTTGCGGAAGACAGTTTGATACACTTTTTAATTCTGTAATCGGAAGCGGTGTAGATATAAATTTCTCAAGTCAGGATAAAATAAGTTATTTCATGTCATTTTCTTTTCCAGCAAAATATTCATCGGTGATAATTGACTACAAGTCTTCTATGGGTCAGGTTAATTTTGGTCTGCGTTCACTTCTTTCCGAAGATGTCAAGCTGGATCTTTTTTTAACAGATGTGCAGAATGTTAAAAATGTTTTTAATAATTTTGTTTTTGGCTTAACACTTACAAATTAAATGATGATTAATGTGAATATAATTGTTCGTGGCAAGGTGCAGGGTGTTGGGTTCAGGTATTTTGCGAAAGATTTGGCAATAATGTATAATATATCCGGTTGGGTTAGAAATAACAACAACGGAACAGTTGAACTTGAAATATCCGGTGAAAACGAAACAGTAGAAAGATTTGTATCTGACTTAAAAACTAAACACCCTTACGCAAAAGTAACAGATATTGAGCTTCAGTCGCTTCCGTATAACAATCATTATCAGGACTTTAAAATAACTTATTAAGGACATCAGAATGAAGACTAGCGATACTAATAACCAGTACCTAAGTGAAGTTAACCGTTTATCCAAAAAAAGATTAACTAATCCTAAGGACATTAAAAAACTCTGGAAAAGAATTAGAAACGGAGACAAATCTGCTGAGATTGATTTAATTGAAGGAAATCTGGGCCTTGTTTTTCCGATTGCAAGAAAATATCAAAAATACGGTATTGATGTATCTGATTTAATTGAAGAAGGAAATATCGGTTTAATTCACGCTATTAAAAGATATAATCCGAGAAAAAAAGCAAAGTTTTCAACGTATGCTGTTTACTGGATTAAACAATTCATAAGAAAATCCGTAGAAGAAACCTCAAAAGACATAAGAATACCCACCTATATCTGGGAAAACCTGCGCAAGTGGATAAAAAACTGGGAATCACTGCATTCTGAACTGGGCAGATATCCTACAATTAATGAAATGACGCTTAAGCTTAACCTATCTACAAAACAAATCAGAAATATCATTGAAACTATTGAAATGTTCCAAAGCATACGCTCTTTGGAAGCGCCCATTGATGAAGACGGCGATTTGTGCATAAAAGACATTATTACCGACAAATCGGCAAAAACTCCTGATCTTATATTTACCAATTTTAAAATGCATGATGATTTATTAAAAGCCCTGGATAAACTAAACCCGAGGGAAAGAACTATTCTCAGTCTTCGTTACGGACTGGATAATAAAAATTCTTATACACTTGAAGAAATTGGTAAAAAACTTAAAATATCAAAAGAACGTGTCAGGCAGCTGGAAAAAAGAGCTTTATATCAGTTGAAATGGATTGCACAAAAAATGAATCTTTTATAAAGGAGCGCAAAGATGGACATAAAAAAGTTAATCAGAGATGTTCCGGATTTTCCAAAAAAGGGTATAATTTTTAAAGACATTACACCACTATTAAAAGATAAAAAAGCATTTAGTTTATCTATAGACCTGCTTGCAAAAAAGTATAAAAACAAACGCATTGACAAGATAATCAGCATGGAATCAAGAGGATTTATTTTCGGCTCTGCTCTTGCTTATAAACTTAAATGCGGTTTTGTGCCGGTAAGAAAAAAAGGAAAACTGCCCTGGAAAACAAGAAGCGTCAGTTATGATCTGGAATACGGTACAGACACTCTTGAAATACATCAGGATGCTTTCAGTAAAGGCGAAAACATTCTGATAGTTGATGATGTCTTGGCAACCGGAGGAACGGCAAAAGCAGTAACTTCTCTTGTAAAAAAAACCGGCGCCAAACTGGTGGGGCTTTGTTTCCTTATTGAACTTTCTTTCTTGAAACCAAGAACAAAAATCAAAGATATTGAAATATTTTCGCTTATAACATATTAAATTAAAGGAATGCCCCTGTAGCTCAATTGGATAGAGCGGCTCCGTCCTAAGGAGAAGGTTGCCTGTTCAACTCAGGCCAGGGGCATGAATAGGAAAAAAAATGGATATCTTTTCAAAAATCGGCTTAGATTTAAGAAACAAGAACCCTGAAGAAATTATTATTGAAATAATCACCTGGGTTAAAAACCGCTGGCAGTCTATTGCAAGCATAGCAGGTATACTTGTTGTTTTCGGAGGCCTTGCAATTTATTTTATATCAAATTATAATTCGGCAAAAATTCAAAGCTGGGAAAAAATTTCCTATGCGCAAGGGTATGCTTCCCAGGAAATGACAGCGCAGGCTATCCAGCTGCTGGATGAAATTATTTCAAAATATCCTAACAGTGACGTAGGGCAGTTTGCCAAGTTTACAAAAGCAGAAATATCCTACAAAACAAACAATTTTAATTTAGCTGCAAGTTTGTACCAGGAAATAGTAACTTCCGGGAAATCAAAAAACATAACTCCTTTTGCTTATGCGGGGCTGGGGAACTCGAAAGAAAACCTGGGTAAATTTCAGGAAGCCATAAGTGCATACAACGAATTCCTTGCAAAAAACCCGGATCATTTCCTTGCTTCAAGAATTTATGACTCATTAGCAAGATGCTATCTTTTAAATGGAAATGCTGAACAGGCAAAAGAAATTTACAATAAAATCGTTACCTTATATCCCGGATCCTATTGGTCAAACCAATTACAAAAACAAGCCCAGCCACAACAAAACAAGTAATCGGAGAATAAAATGTCCAAACTTTTAAAAATTATTATTTGTTTATCAGCTACATTGCTTATTTGTGGAAATATTTTAAATGCAAAAGGAACCAATCTTTATGCGGTTGTTACGAAGATTGAAGGCACTGTTGTTTTCCAGCCTGAAAACTCTACGAAGTGGCATAAAGCTAAAACAGGATTAGGGCTTCTCAAGGGTGATACTTTAAAAACAAGTGTTAACTCCAGAATAATCATAGTTATTGAAGGCGGCACAACTTTTAAAATTGAACAAAACACAAAAATTCAAATAGAGGCTCTGGTAACTGATTTTAAATCGAAAAAATGTGAAGTCGGGTTGAACCTTCCTGAAAAAGGTTCTGTTTATTCTTCTATACCTAAAAACAAGAAAAACAGATTTTCTATCAAAACACCTGTCTGCACGGCCTCTGTCAGAGGAACCGGTTTAGCTGTTGATGTTATAGATGAAGAAACAACCAGCATAACAGTTTTTGAAGGGAAAGTTATTGTTAAGGATTTTGTAGCCGAGGCTGGCCTTTCAGCCGATGGTAATGAAATGCTATTGGATTTCCTGCATGAAATTTCTATGCAGGCGGATCAGACCACTACCGTAACAACAAAGGGCATAAACCAGCCTGAAAAGATTAAAGATAATCAGCTGGCTCAGAAAGAAGAATTTAACAAATTGAAGCAGGAATCGGAAAATATACAGAAATCCTGGAATAAAACTTCCTTTGAAAAAAGAAATACAGACAGAAACGCAGTAAGAGAAGAGGCTCTTTCAAAAGGTGAGTAATATCAGAAAACATCTTATCCTTGCGGTTATTGCCGTTTCTGTAATATCAAATTATAGCAGCGCTACTTCGCTTAGCATAGAAAATGAGTATGACCTTACCGGTATATCCTATCCAAATTTAGATTTTGACACCAGCACATCAACAGACTCAATAGCTTTTTATACTCAAAGATTAAGAGTTTCGATATCAGGCAAATTCTCTCCGGAACTGGAGGTTTTTACAAAGTTCCAGATGCTGGGTGTAGTGGGTAGCTCTAATCCGTGGCAGCAATTCAATTGGCAGAAAAACTATCCATATCCTAACATGAACTTTCAGCCCTTTATAGAAAATGCTTATATGAAAGCCTACGGTTTTGAAGACCTGCCCATAGAGCTTACAATAGGGAAACAACCGCTGGAATACGGAGCCGGGCTTATTATTTCCGACAATGATGCCGGAATAAATGCCTTAAAGCTTGTAGTTAACTATCCTTTTGAACTCCGTACTGAAATTTTTACTGCTAAGTTAAAAGAAAACTTTTTTCAGTCTTCCGATCTTGATTTGCAGGGCGTAGTAGCAATTTATCCACTAAATGATAAAAAACTTGAGATAGGGTTCTTTGAAGAAAGAGATTTCACCGGAACTCCTTATGTTCAGGGATTAACATCAAAATTAACCAATAAAATCAATAAAATATATTATGACCTGCGTTATTCAAAACAAGGCAAAACCGGGCATTACTTCGTAGAGCTTGCTTACCAGAAAGGAACCATTGACCTTCAGGACGGCACAAATATGATTCTTGACGGCAAAGCCTTCTCGGCCCAGGTTTTTATGACAAATGAGAAATCAAGAATCGGTAAAGTTACTGCTTTTGGCAATTTTTCAGCATCGTCCGGAGACCAGAATCCTACAGGCACAAGCGCAGGAAATATTGACGAATCGTTTAATCCCAGCTTTTCCAGAAGATATAACGGGCTGAAGAAAAAGGGTTGGGGAGAATATTTTTCTTCAAGTTTCTCTGACTGCTTATGGGACGTACCGCGCGATGCGGCAACAGGCATACCCAATTATTCAGGACTTGGCGTTATAGGTTACGGGTTGGATTTTTCACCCTGGTTCGGATGGACTTTCGGGATTGCACAATACGGATATTCCGCATCGGAATCAATTAACACCAATGCACCAAAACTTTCAGGCGGTTCAATTTCAATCGGTGGATCCGGCGCTTCTATTGAAAGCCTTGGAGGCATATTAGTATCAGGTGATTTAACAAAGAAAATTTATAATCTCGGCGGTGAATTAAATTTAACTATGAGTTACACTTATTCAAAATATTTGCTTTTTAAATTCGGATTTTTAAGATACACGCCTCCTGTTTTTGCTGAAATATGGCCCAGAAGCGAAACTACTGAAGCCTTTACCTTTGAAACGAACTTTAAGTTCTAACTATGTCCCAAAAAATTCATATTGCTTTCCTATGGCACCAACACCAACCAGTTTACAGAGACGCTCCTGTTTCTATTGATAAACCCACTCAGCCTTGCAGTGTATCCTACTTAATGCCCTGGGTCAGACTCCATGCAACTAAAGATTATTATGATACCGTTGCAATTCTTGAAGAATTCCCTAAAATTAAAGCCAACTTTAATTTGGTACCGTCGCTTATGCTTCAGCTGGAAGAATATGCTTCCGGTGTTGCCTGTGACAAATGCCTTGAACTCAGCTTAAAACCCGCCACTGAACTTACCGATGATGACAAAGTTTATATTTTGCTTAACTTCTTTATGTGTAACTGGGATACTATGATTTATCCATATCCAAGATATTTGGAACTCCTGAACAAAAGAGGAAAAAACGTTCCCTTAAGCGAGATTAGCAGGGTAGCCAAACATTTAAAAGAACAGGACTATATAGACCTGCAGGTGTGGTTTAATCTTACTTGGATGGACCCCTACTGGAAATGGAATGACTCTTTTATAAAGAACCTTTATGAAAAAGAAAGAAATTATACTAATGCCGAAAAACTGGAATTACTTGATAAACAAAAACAAATCTGCGGGAAAATAATAGATAAATATAAGGAAATGCAGGGAAAAGGCCAGATTGAAGTATCAGTCACACCTTTTTATCATCCGATACTACCTTTAATTTGTAATACAGACACAGCTAAAATTGGTATGCCGGACGTTGTTTTGCCGAAAAAATTTTTTCGCCCGGAAGATGCCAAAGTTCAGATTGAAAAAGCTGTAAATTACTATGAAAAACTCTTCGGAATAAAACCCAGAGGTATGTGGCCTTCTGAAGGCAGTGTTTCAGAAGACATCATTCCATTGATAGCTGATACCGGTATAAACTGGATAGCTACAGATGAGCAAATTCTTTACAATACCATTCAAAACCAGCAAGGTGGCAATATATCTAAAAGCCCCAGGGAATTATTTTATCAACCTTACAGAGTCGAAAAAAATACCAATGAAGGTACAAAATCCCTAAACATCATTTTCAGAGACCGCGTACTTTCAGATTCCATAGGATTTGTTTACAGCCACTGGGATCCCAAAGACGCTGTAAACGACTTCATGACCAAGGTACACAGGCTGAAAGAAAGCCTGTGGCATGATAAAAATTCTGCTTTTTTAATTCCTGTAATTCTTGACGGGGAAAACTGCTGGGAATTTTACAGAAATGACGGCTGGGATTTCCTAAGAGAGCTTTATGCCCGGCTTTCCAGTGACCCCGAAATTGAAACGGTTATCGTTTCTGATTTTCTTAAAGAACATCCGGCTCAGATTACTTTAAAACATCTGTTCCCGGGTTCCTGGATTAATGCAAATTTCGGCGTCTGGCTGGGCCATCCGGAAGATAACTTGGCTTGGGAATACCTGCTGAAAACAAGAAATTTTCTTGATGATTATATAAAAAAACATCCTCAAAAAACGGATTCTCCCGAACTAAAATGTGCTTTTGAAGAGCTCTATATAGCTGAAGGAAGCGACTGGAACTGGTGGTATGGTGATGACCACTCTTCCTGCCACGATGAAATGTTTGATTATCTGTTTAGGAAACATCTGATAAACATATATAAACTTCTTCATGAACCCGTCCCGGATGAACTGCACATTGCTATAAAAGGCAAGTTCAAACAAGCAGCACCCATTCAGGGCCCGCGTGATTTCATAACCCCTGCAATTGACGGTAAAATAACGAACTATTTCGAATGGATTTCTGCCGGTTTTTTCAATGTAGGCCATAAGGGCGGTACGATGCACCAGGTAGAGTCTCTTATATCCAGGTTTTATTACGGGTTTGACGTAAACAATCTCTTTGTAAGAATTGATTTAAGAGCCCATAAAAACGAGAAAGACACAAACCCACTTGAAAACATTCAGTTTCAGGTCCTTGTTTTAAAACCATTTAACAAAACTATAAACATAAAAATATCATCAGATAACAGCGTATCCTGTGTAATGGAAAGCGAAGACAAATCAATCAAACCTATAGATTGTGCCTATAAAAAGATAATTGAATTATCAATTCCATTTGAACTGCTTGGAGCCAAAGAAAACGACACCCTTGAATTTGTAGTAACAGCCAATAAGCTGGTTGTTGAAAACAACAAATCTAACCTATATGAAATAGAACGCTGGCCTTACCAGGAAAGCATAAAATTTCTTAAACCAACGGAAGAATTTTACCTTCAAAACTGGTCCTAATTATGGTCAAAGTTGCCGGAATAATCCCGGAAATCAACTATTCAATAACAACCAATAACATATCATGCGATATTCTTGAAATTCGCTTTGACCTGTTTAAAGACCAGTCTATCCCAAAAACCATAACCTATTTGAAACACCTGAAAAAAACCATAAAACTACCCTTAATCCTGACAATTCGTTTAGAAAAAGAAGGGGGAAAGCATAAAAAAGATGAATCCCGCCTCGAATTTTTTTCCCTGCTTATCCCCTTTTGTGATTTTATAGATATTGAATATAACTCAAAAATACTTCCTAAGGCCGTCAAATTGGCAAATAAAAGCCATAAAAAAGTTATTATTTCATATCATAACTTCAAGCACACCCCGGACAATGCCTTTTTGCTTAATCTGCTTAAAACTTCAAACAAGCTTACCCCTGCACTTACAAAAATAGCCGCTTTTGCCAAAAACAACAATGATTTCCTAAGGCTTATAGCTTTTACCAGTCAAAACAGCCAAAACTCGCCTCTTTGCGTTATACCTATGGGTCATAACAGCAGTCTTGGCAGGCTTATCTGCCCATTACTTGGATCTGCCCTTAGTTATGGGTATATCCATAAACCTGTAGTTCCAGGCCAACTTAGCATAAAAAACCTTAAAAAACATCTACATTAACCAATACATCTACATGTCACTACTAGGAAAAACTAAGTAATTACTACACAATTACTACTTTATAAGCCATTTATAACTTCTCTAAATTTACTTATAGATGAGACTTTAGCCAGGGGCTCTTGCTTATCTTGGCCTTTCTAAACCTTAATTTCTATCTAAAAACAAATCTTTGTATCTTTCATTTGAAATCACCTTAATTTACGACGGAAAAACTATATCAAATTATAGTAAAAAACAGTCTATTTTAAGCCTTTTGCCCTATATTATGGTTCCGATAAGAAATATTATGTTAGGTTACAGGTCATATTCAGTCACATCTACTTATTTAATGTATCGCTTTAATATTCATCTATATATATACGCAAAAGCGCCTATTATTGACTATGTTATAATGTTTTACTTTAACTATTTATTACTGGCACTCTATGTTTTTAAATTTTTGCCAACTTTTTTACATTTTTTTGCGAATTTTAAAATAAATAAAAATAATTCAAAATTTGTAAAAATTGAAAAGTGAAAAACTTGGCAAAAGTTAAAAGGAATTTCCTGCCCAAATTGGCAGGATTTTGATTTGAAAAAAAACTATAAAAGACGCAATCCTGGCTATTTTGGCAAATATAAGGTTTTTGCCAAATTTACCGTTTTTATTACATGGTCTATTGGGACTGCAGGAACACCGGCGTTTTGCCAAAAATGACAAAAACAGCGTTATTTTACTACCTGTCTTTGGCAAAAAACACCCTATTTTACAGGCAGCCTACCTTATAATAAGGGTTGTATTAAGCTCAATTTTAACCAGTTTTACACTAATAGAAATTGAACAATAAGAATAAATCTGAAAGGTTTGGGCATACTAAAAATTGCCCTGAAAAAGGCCGTGAAAGGCTAAAAAATGGCAAAAATCACGTGTTTTTTTGATTCAAATTTAGCTAAAATCAATGAAAAATATTCACAATTTTTTGCCAAGATATCAAACATTTTTGTGATGTTTTTGCATTTTGAAAAGACCATGCAAGGATTTTTATGATAATTTATGAAACGGTCAAAAAGACCATGAAAGGAGAAAAAAATGACTGGTTTCAAAAAACACGGTCTTTCATGGTCTGCCAGCAATTGAATAAAGGCAGTCACCATTTGAAAAGCTTTAATGGTCTAACTTACTGGTTGCATGTTGTTTTTTTGGGGTTTGATTGTGGATTTCACGGCTCTAGTAACTGCCAACGTGCAAAACCCGTGGAATTCTGCTGCTGTTTGAAAAGAATTGTTATTTAGATTGGCTGGTATTTTGATTTGCCTGAGCTTTCGAGTCCGGAAAAATAATGCCTATACCAATAATAATGTAAGCAGCTATTATCATAAAAGGCGAAATTACGCCCGCCCAGTTTTGACCATAAGAATCAGTTTTTGAAAGCACAAAAAAACCAAGTAAGAGGAGTAAAATACCGGAAAAAATTACCTTTTTCCCCCTGCCTGATATCCCCGTTACAGGTTTTACCTGAATAACCGGTGCCTGCTGATGATGGGCCTGCTGTTTATGCTGGTTTTTCTTATCTTTGTGCTTCATTTATTATACCTTTTTGAATGCATCAATATTGAATTCGTATATGTTAGCTCCCAGAGAATTAAGCTCAGAAATTTTACCGGCAAATACATTATAATCTACCGCAAAAACACTTGTGGTGCCGAAAATATCCGTTAGAACATTTACTTCTTGAGAATTCATTTCTAAACCAACAGCTATAACAAGGATAGTTTTATTGTCTGCTCCAGGCCTTTTCTCTATGATTTTGCCGTTAGAAAACACTATTATCAAATCTTTTATGGATATACCTGTTATACCGTAATACTTCGTTAAAGGAGCCTTTTCTGCGCTATTCTGGGTATATATCTGTACAGGAGCCTGATACAAAGGCTCCGGCGTTTTTGCCGTTTCTGCTGATGCTTTAATAAATATATCAGGAAGCTTCACACTATCTTCATCTTCTTCAGGTTCCTGTGGCGGCTCAGGGGTTGGCTCCGGAATATCCAGTGCCTGACGGGCTCTCTGTTCCAGTTTTTCAGAAAATGCTTTCATCATGTCAGCACTGCCAAACTGTACTGTTTTCTCAGCAATAGGCGAATCTTCGCTTTTAGAATCCTGTGCTTCAGGGATAAATTCCGGTGTCTGGCCTAAATTAATATCGGGTTGAGTAACCGGAGGCTGTTCTTCCTGCGGAAATAATGACGAAACAGATGCTTGCATAGTTGATTCAAAAGGCGATGCATCTCCTGACGGCTGTTCTTCACTTCTGGTATCCGGCTGAGGAGTTTCAGAAACTTCAGCATTAGCCTCAGCGGGATCTTTTGTAAGAAACTGCATAGTATCTTCAGGATTTTTATTTTCAAACACTGAATCAATGTTTTCTTTATTAAAAGCCGCAAGATCACCCGGAGAAAGTATTACGGTTTTTTCTACTGCATCTTCTTTTTGCGGCTCTTGTACGGGATCTTCCGTTTTAAACGGATCTGATTTCATTTGAATTGTCGATTCAGCACTAAACACATCGGTGCTGCGGGGCTGTGCTTTAAAGGGATTTATTGGAAGATCATTAGGTGAAAGAACTACTGTTTTTTCTGCTTCAGGCGTTTTAAAAGGGCTTGAAGGCAGGTCATTGAATGCATCAGCATTCATATGTATAGTTGATTCAGTTTTGGGTGCTTCCGGTTTTGGCCGTTCAAATGGATTAATCGGCAAATCGTTTGGATTCATGACTACTGTTTTTTCTACATCTGATATTTTTGGAGAGGCCTTAAAAGGGCTCGGAGGTAAATCATTAAATACATCAGAATTCATTTGTATTGTGGATTCAGTTTTGGGTGCTTCCGGTTTTGGCCGTTCAAATGGATTCATCGGTAAATCGTTAGGATTCATAACTACTGTTTTTTCAACATCCGATATTTTTGGAACGGATTTAAAAGGGCTCATCGGCAGATCATTGAATGTTTCCGCGTTCATTTGTATTGTTGATTCTGCTTTAGGTACTTCAGCAGGTTTTGGCTGTTCAAATGGATTTATAGGCAAATCGTTCGGATTCATAACTACTGTTTTTTCAACATCTCCGGTTTTCGACGCACCTTTAAAAAAAGGAAGCTGAACCGTTGATTCTGTAACAGGCATATCAGCTGAGTTTCTTAATCTGGGTCCGCCAAAATGGCTGGTAGGCAGATCTCCGGGAGCCAGTACTACAGTTTTTTCTGAACCGCCTACTTTAGGCGTAGGATTATCACCCTGATTTAAATCACTGAATATATTTTTAACAATGGAAAGAACGTTTTTTTCATCAAACGGCTTCATAATAAAATCTTTAATAAAAACCTTAATGGGTGTTTCTCTGTCAATTTTCGAATCAATAAGCATCACTATGGGAACATTTACGCATTCCACGGTGTTCTTTAGTTTTGGTATTATTTCAATTGCCTGAAGTTTATTGTCAAACAAAATAAGATCCGGCTTGAAAGATGAAGCCATACTGAAAGCATGTTTTCCGTCTTCCGCTTCCATTACTTCAAAATCAATTTTTTCCAGAAATATTTTCAGCAGATTACGCAATTCCCACTCGTCTTCTGCTATAAGTACTCTTCTTGCCATTTTTCCTCCGAAAAATGTATAATTCCTTAATTGTCCTGTTTCTGTTCAAAATTTCTTTTGTCAACAATATACTTTAACTCATCCATCAGCTGAGGATTGCCTGATATCTGATCCTGAAAGGTATCTTTGAAAAGCACAAATAGTTCTATCGGTTCAGAGGCTATTACCGTAGCACTGCAGGGATGGTCGGTTACCAGGGACATTTCACCGAAGAAACTTCCCGGCCCGAGCTCTGTAACCATTTTCTTGCCGAATAAACCTTTTTTCTTCCAGACCTGCACCTTACCCTTAAAGAGTATGTAAAAAGCTCTGCCTTCTCCGCCTTCTTTTATAATTACTTTATCTTTCGGATAATCGTATTTTTCTATTCTTTTTACCAAGGTTTCAATATTGGAGAGGTTGAATGACTGGAAAAAATTAATGTTTCTTAATGACTGGAACAACCATCTGGTTTCTTCTTCATTGATTGCCATTTAAGCCCCCTTAAAATTATACGTGCAAACCGGTCAAACTTTCCAACCGGCGTATTCTTTCATTAATAGGCGGATGCGTAGAAAATAAAGAAAGCAGATTTTCCGCTTTCAAAGGATTAACAATGAATAAATGCGCAGTTGCAGGGTTTGAATTCATGGGTACTCTTTTTGTAATTTCAGTAAGTTTTCTCAGCGCATTTGCTAAAGCAAGCGGGTCACCGCTTATTTTAGCGGCAGATTCATCTGCTACATATTCCCTGGCTCTGGAAATTGCAAGCTGAATAACCATCGCAGCAATGGGAGCGATAATAACCAATACCAGGGCCAGCATTCCGCCGCCTCTGTTATTATCATCACGTGACCCCATCCCGCCGAACATCATGGCCCACTGCGCCATTCTGGCAAGCATAAATATAGCGCCTGCTATGGAAGCCGCCATAACGGAAATAAGCGTGTCACGGTTTTTTATATGGGATAATTCATGTGCAATTACACCGGAAAGCTCTCTGTTATCAAGCAGAGATAATATGCCTGAAGTAAACGCTACGGCAGAGTGTGCAGGGCTTCTACCCGTGGCAAAAGCATTGGGTGCAGGCGATTCTATCATATATATTTTCGGCATTGGCATTTGAGCTTGCTGGGAAACGTTGGCAACGAGAGAATAAAGATTTGTTGCTTCATTCTGTTTAACTTCTTTTGCCCGGTACATCATAAGCACTATTTTATCGCTGAACCAATAGGTTGCAAAATTCATTATCAGTGCCATGAAAAATGCGGTAATCATACCTGTCTGACCGCCTAAAAACTGGCCTACCCAGACAAACAAAACAATCAAAACCAGCATCAAAATAAAAGTTCTGAATGAATTCATTTTGTTTCCCTTTTTGTTATTTTCTGCAATATTTTTTCTACGTTTTTGGCATCAACCCGGGTATTTATACACGGACCGTTGGGCCTTGCGTTTATTACACCAATGACGTTAAACGGGTAAACAGCCGCAATACCTTCCAATAATTCCTTTTCACAGGCTACAGCAATTATAAAATCCGGTTTAATTTCAAGAATCCATCTTTTTGCAAGTCTTCCACCGGAAGCTACCTTCGCCATTATACCAAATTTTTCCGTTAAATTCATTAGGTTTCCTATGTCGCATTTACCGCAATTTTTACAATTTTGAATGGTTTTTAAAAGCCTGTGCTCGCAGTCATCATTTTGAAGGCAATGAGGAAGCAGTAAAAGTACATTTTCAGGCTTTTTCTTAAAGCTCTGCTGAGTTATTTTATTATTTTTTTCAATAAACCAGCGCTCCAAAGCTTCTTTTTGTTTTGGAAACAGCTTTGCCAATACGATAATCAGCGGATATGTTATAAAACTTAAAATCCATTTTTTCATTTTTATTTAAACCTGTCTCCAATCTTCATTCTTGCCCCCTGCCAGAAATCCCAGGCGGCCATTGGTTTCCTGTTTTCACGCTGAACATTTTTTATTTCCAGTAAGCTTTCTTTGCATTTTACTACAAAACCTCTGCCTTTAATCAAGGCAGTTATTTCACCTGACAGGGATCCGGTATTGTTTTTTATTTCTTCTGTTTCTTTAAAAGGACAGGCATCAATTATCTTAAGGTTAAATATTTCTTTTTCTTCCAGCGCTGTATGCGCGCCCGGCCAGGGCCTAGTACCTTTAATTAGGTTAAATACTTCTACGGCTGTTTTTTCCTGCCAGTGTATTATTCCGTCTGACTTTTTTAAAGGCGGAGCATTGGTTACAGTCCCTGACTGTTTACTATACTTAACAGCGCTTTTTTTTATTAACTCTATTGATTCGTTCATTATTGCTATGCCTGCATTATTCATTTTCTTTTCAAGCGCCGGAAAATCATCAATTTCTTCAATATTAACTTCTTTCTGCAAAATAATATTACCTGTATCCAGCCCTTCATCAATAAAAAAACTTGTCACTCCTGTAGTATTTTCACCGTTAATAATTGCCCACTGCATGGGTGAAGCCCCGCGATATTTCGGTAACAGGGAAAAATGAATATTTATTGTCCCGTTAACAGGAAAGGAAAAAGTTTCTTTTTTAAGTATTTTACCGTAGGCTACTGCTATGGCCAGCCCGGGCTTTTCAGGTAAGGCCTTGTATTGCTCTAAATCCAGCACAGGAATGTTGTTTTTTTGAGAAAATATTTTTACCGGAGAGGAATGCATTTCCAGACCGCGCCCCGAAGGTTTGTCAGGACGGGTTACTACTGCTGTTACCTGTTCATTTTTTATAAGTTCCCTTAAAAATTCCACGGAACTATCATTAGAACCTAAAAAAACTATTTTCATTTGCTTATTTTTCCGCGTATTTTATTAACTGCTGATATGACGGCAACAACAAGAAGGGCTGTTATCACAAACCAGAACCATACCGGCAGATTTCTGCCAAACACGGCTACGTATAAAAAAGGGGCAACTATAGTAAACCCCATAAGAAAAACCCAAATAAGCAGTTTTTCCTTTTTTCCTTTTTTTATGCATTCAACCATTTTATAGAAACTGTACCAGAACGGCGGGATTGTTACTACATATATTACTGCAAAGATATAAGGATTTATACAGTAGCTTTTTTGAATATTTGCTATCCAGGTATTTATAAATTCAATCATTTATAGCTATTCTCTTTCTGTGTTTATAGTAAACTCAACTGCTGGTCTGCCAGCGAATCCGCCTGCGCTACCGGCAGATTTATTTTTACAGACCCGTACAAACCGTCATAGCCTTGGGCTATGCTTACATCGCCATGCCTCATTCTGATAATAGCTTCAGCAATTCTCTGATCTGAAATAGTGTTTAATTCACTTTCTGTTAATTCAGTCAGCAGATTAATTTCAGAACCATATTTATATACCAGCCTAAAATATTCTTTTTTTATTTGTGCAGAATTTCTGCCTTTTTCAGTTACATTGCTTATAATTTCTTCCAGGGGCATTACTTTTTTGTACGGTATGCTTTCCCTGGGCTCAAACCCTTCTTCTCTGTCAGCTAATTCCTCTACTCTATGCATTACTCCGTAAGCTATCTGTTTTTTGCACGAAGGACAGGGGTTTATTATTTCTGTAGTTTTTACCGGCTGTATTTTTACTCCGCATTCTTTATGGCCATTGTAGAAGTGCCTGCCTTCTTCCGGATAAGTTTCAATTGTATATAAAAACTTGCTGTTATCTTTTGCTATAAGCATTTCCAAAAATTCTGTGTATAAATCATCCATATCATTCACTTCAAACACATTGGCTTCTCTGCCAATTTCGGTAGGAGCGTGCGCGTCGGAGTTGGATAGCAGAGTCATAGTATCCAGCTGTGAATGACGCCAGTTCATAGACGGGTCGCTGGAAATACCCGTTTCTATGGAATTGATATAACGGATCTGGCTGCCGAAACATTCAATCAAACTGCTAAACCCTGCATTAGACCCGAACAAAGAAAACTGCTGTTCCCAGACATGGGAAGGAACTACTATGCATTTGTCTGATATATCCATCATTAGTTTTACCAGTTCCGCACAATCCAGCGCCAGCGTAGGCCTGCCTTCAATAAGTAAATTGCCGTATCTTGATAAAACAATGTTTATTTTTTCAACAGCATTAAAATCCGGTGCAAAAATCAGGTTATGTATTTTTCTCACCTTGGCGTTTTTCTGATACATGTTGCTGACTTCCGTAACAAGAAAATAATTTACTCCGTCGTATTGGTAATGGTAATTCCCGGCAGGCTTTAAGTATTTTTTTAATTCCTGCAGCCATAGCGGATGGGTAAAATCCGCGCTGCCTACAAGATTTACACCTTTAAGCTTTGCCCACTGGCTGATAGTAGGCACATCCATGTCCTGGCTGGTAGCCTGTGAAAACTTTGAGTGAAGATGGAAATCAGATATTATTTTCATCTCAAAAAGGTACCTCCTCGGGTTCTGGAACTTGTTTTACAGGCGCTGTTTTAGCGCAATCACACTGGTCCGTAAAATCGCATATTCTGCAGAAACTTCCCGGTTTGGGAAGAAATTCTTTTTCAGCTAATATTACTTTTGCCGCATTAATAACTTTATCATAAACATTTTCCAGGTATTCTACTGTAGGTGATAAAGATAATTCCTGATAATTTTCTAAATAGATGTACATGATTTTTTCTATTTTTGTCAGCATTTTTTTTCTTACCAGAATGCCGTACATACCCAGCTGGTAATCTGTATTTAAAAATTCGTCTTTATCTGCGGGAGGTTTGCCGGTTTTATAATCAATAATTATCAGAGAACCGTCCGCGGATGTATCGATCCTGTCTACTTTACCGCAAAGCGTAATGTTAGCATCATAGGGGACTTTATAAAATTCTTCTAAAGCTGCAGGTTTTGCTTTTATATCATGTTTATCAAAAAATGAACCCAGCATGGCGATGGCTTTTTCACCGTACGTTTTTTCTTCCAGAGTTGTTTTAAATGCTTTTTTTCTGTCCGAGCTGCTTCTCCAGGCCTTTCTGAGCAAATCCTCCAGCACCGGCTTGGTCCTCTGCTCTGTATCCGCTATAAGAAAAAAGTCTTTTAAGGCGGCATGCACGCTATTAGCCATAAGCAGTACAGGTTTTACCTTTGACGGCAATTTTTCTACGTACCTGTATTTATAGGCTTTCGGGCACTGTTCAAAAAGTTTCAACTGTGTATAACTGACCCAGATCATTTTTTTATTCTCGCATCAATTTTGTCTATAGCTTCTTTTGTGCATTTTACTACCGAGGCATCCTTATCATCCAAATATTTTTCAAGTTCTCTTTTTGTTTTTTTATCACCTAATTCACCCAGTGCTTCTACGGCAGACCGCCTGACGGGTGCAATGGGGTAGCTTAAAACTTCTGTTATAAGTGCTATAGAATCCTTTATTTGCAGTTTTGCAGAAACTTTCATTGCCTCTATTTTTACACCTTCAGCAGGGTCTTTTATTTTTGCGGTAATCAATGCATACGTATCAGGAGAGCCATATTCTCCAAGCGCGCTTAAGGCATAAGTTCTGATAATCGGGTCTTCATTATTTGTTAAGTTTATTATATTTTTTAAAGAAGGTTTGTATTTAAAGCGGGCAACTACATTAAGGCAGGCCATTTTTACGCTTGGATCAGTTTCTTTTTCCAGAGTTTCTGCTACGGGTTTTACTATTTCTTCCGCGGTGCCTGTTTCATTAAGCGCATTTACAGCTGTGCGCCTGACATCAGCAGACGGGTCGGCAAGCAGTTTTAAAAATTCCGGCAAATGTTTTTTATTTCTCTGCCTAGATAATATTGTTGCGGAATTGAGCCTCACAGCAGGATTTACATCTGTTAGTTTTTCAATATCTGTTCTTGTATCTACTGCTACTTCATAATTTTTAATGGTTTTTGCTTTTACGGGCTGGGGTTTTACTTTTTCGGCGGAGTGAATGTTGGTGCTTAGGGCAAGAATTGCTATCGCAATCCCAATTTTATTCATTACACGCTCCGTTTTTTACTTATTTTAAATATTTATATCATTACATGTGTGTCCAAATTAGGAATTGAAAAAGCCTAATCCTTTTCTTATAATGGTTGATGATAAAGTCATT
>MGVC01000027.1 GCA_001800285.1 Elusimicrobia bacterium RIFOXYA2_FULL_39_19
ATGAATTGCATCTAACAGATTTTAAATGAACGGGCCGCTATAACAGAATTGAGCTACGCAGCCCTGATTTTCCCTTTTATCAAAGGTGATCAGGACGCTCGCCTGCTACACTTCCTATCGTGTACCAGCAGGCACGAAAGCGGTTACTGCCCGCAGCCATTATTTAAAATCTTTAAAATAATAAAGTATTCTAACATTTTGATTGACTATTTTCAAGTTTTTCCAGAAGGCAGGAGGGCATCATTTTTTTAGCGATAGTTGGTGTCCATTTAGAACACTATGTTTCAAAAATTCTTTCAAGTTTTTTTGTATATTCAATATGCTTTTGTTTCGGCATGTTGTTTATATTTATTAGTTTCCACCGTATTCCGGGCAATTTATCTACACCTTCAATGCCCAGTAATTCCCATTCAGGATTTCCTTTTTTAACAGATAATATGAAACTTTTGTCTTTATCGGAAAGAATTTTGATGATTTTTCCCGGAAGGGCTCTTTGAATCGCAAGCAAATCTTTATAACTTACTTTTTCAGATGTCATATTTTCAAATTCAGCTAAGTAAACTTCCTTGAAATCCTGGAATCTTGGATTTAGCAGTTCATGAATTGGCCGATTGTGGCTGATAAGATAAACTATGAAAGCTTTTTTGATGTCTTGTGTAATTCCTTCCTTTTCAAGCAGTATTTTTATGTCAAATAAATCTCTCGGGTGCTGCCTATCTAACGCAGCACAGAGCTTGCTCCCATAAAGGTCGGCAATAGAAAGAGATTGAACAGAAACAAACATCTCAAATATTTCTTGTGCTTTCTTGGAAAGTGTCAATTTTTCAACAGGGAAAACGGATCCCCGAAATATCAGGTTTGGTTCAATCTTAACCTGAACATCATTAGTGCGTACAAATATTTTGTATTCCTCTTTTCCTTGCAAATTTTCATTTATTGTCAATCTTGGAATATTTCTTTGGGCAGTTTTTGATATCCGACGAAGAGCTTCTTTGATGTTATGGAGAGTTTCTTCCCTCGATTTCAGGGGCATATATGTTAAATCAATATCAACAGAAAGCCGTGGTAAATCCCTGACAAACAAATTTATCGCAGTCCCGCCCTTTAAGGCAAATCCTTTTTCCTGTGATACAAATGGCAATAATTTAAGAACAAGCTCGGCGTATTTGTAGAATATACTATTTTTCAATTGAATATTCCCCGGGTACGGTTATATTATATTTGTTATTCAGCACGCCATTTCTCACGGTCATCCTTTTTCCCCTGCCAAAATTAACCTTTCTTAAGTTAAGGTGTTTAACCCATTCGTGATTAAATAATTCAGCAAGAACCATGAATAAACGTTTAACTTTTATTGAATTGCATTTTTCAAGTAGTTTTTGAACTATTTCAGGACGCAAAGCATTTAATCCTTCCATTAACAATTTTATTTCTGCAAAAGTTGAATGCTTGGGCAAAGAATACAAAGTTTCCATTATTGCCCTTTCAGCCGAGGAAATAAGCACATTACAACCGTTTAATTCTTTTTCTTTTATACCGTCTTTTATGCCTGCGTGAAACAGGTTTGTGGGGTAATAATATACCTGAACATTGCCTGGCCAGGCATATTTGCTGAACCACGATGGCAATTTTTCATTGGGATTTCCATATAAAATTACATGGTTGTTGCCTCCGGTATGAATTGTATGTGCAAAACCGAGATGTTCTAATGCAGTTATTCCGCCTGTATGGATACTTAGATTGTCATATTGTTGTAACGCATACAGGCCACCTGCCCAACTTACGTCTTTATCATCAGCGCGCATGAAAGCACCCGGGCCTATACGCTTAATCCAATGGCCGCGCTGATATACAGAAGCCAGCTGCCGCGTCACACCAGCACGGTTAAGGAACGAGTAAAGAGCAACAGTGCCTTTTGGCCAGGCAATAAGCAATTGGTTTATTTTACTTCCATTATGTCTATCCATTATGTACATATTAGCACAAATATATACAAATATCAATATTTAGTTTATAAATATACCATTTTGTATATTTTTAGTAGACATATAGGCGTATATTTAAACTATAATCGTACCAACTTGACGTACCAAGGGAACAGGTTGTGGGTAAAATTGAGATGGGTAAAAGGTTTATGGGAATTTGGGGATGAGGGTGAAGTCCAATATTGTTTTTTGAGCGAAAATAATATATATTGATGTTTAGTATTGAAAAATAATAAATTATATTTATTGGAGGAAATAGTATGAAATCCGGCAGAATTCTAAAAAAAGATGACCGTTTAGTGCTGGCCACGCCGAAGTTAAAATTAAATTTTTATGACAACATGTATCTTGTTCCGGAATACCTTAAAGATAATAAATGGATAACCCTTTGCATAGACAAAAACACCAGCTATGCTAAACCGGCGCATTATGCAGTAATTGAAGGTAAAGAAGTCAGTAAATTTAAAATTCAGAAAGAATTAGCAGAAGAAACAGAGATCCAGGATTATCTTGGTTCAGGCGTCAGGTTTTCCATAAAGGGTATTGATAAAGAAAGTTTTGAGGTTCCAGTAAGCGTAGAACTGCTTATAGAAGTTTTTGATGAGTTTCCTTCAAGTGCAATTATCCGCTCTATATTCAGGGTAGAAGGCAATAAAGAATATTCTTTTGACCGGTTATATGCCAATAACCTGGTAGTAGATTCCAGATTGCTGGCAGGAAAAAAACCGTATGAATTTTTTGGTTTTTTCGGCAGCGGGGAAATGAGAGAGCATCTCGTGCAGGAAATCACGGAAGATTTCAGAAAAGATTCTTATATGGGCATCTATGATACTCATGACGGCGGCGGTGCCAGGCCTGATTACAGGTGGGGCACACAGCCCGGCTACGGCGGTGGCCTGCCGTTAAGTTATATCTGGCAGAAGAATTTAGGAATAGGTATATGCAACATAGAAACGAAATATAAAATATGTTACCTGCCGGTAAAAGTAGAAAAAGACGGTATAGTTACTATGGGCCTCAATTATAAAACAAAAGAAAAAATCAGCAAAAAAACCCAGTTCATTTCCATGAAAACGGCAATAACATTGCAGGAAGGCGATTATTATAATGGAATAGAATCTTATTCCAAAATGATGAAACGCCAGGGGCTGCATTTTCCGGAAGGAACCAATGAAAGTTATGAGCCCAGCTGGTGCACCTGGGGGTTCAATTCAACTTATACTAAAGAAGAGATACTGGCTCTTTTACCATCGTTAAGAGAGATTGGCATAAAATGGATAACTTTAGATGACAGGTGGTACGGCAATATTGGTGACTGGGATTTAAGGGCAGATATGTTTCCCGGCGGAGAAGAAGACTTTAAGCAGTTTATTGAAACACTGCATAAAGAAGGTTTTAAGGTGCAGTTATGGACCATGCCCGGGATGATTGACGGCATAACCGATATGAAAGAGTTTTTAAAAGATTATCCCAACGCTAATGTGGAAGCATCCAAGCATCCTTATCATACAGTATCCAAGCTTGTTGAAAAAAATCCTGACTGGTTTATTACCAGCCCTAACGGAAAAAGAGAAATTACTAAAAGAGGGTATTACTTCACTTGTTCCTGCCATAACGGCGCAAAAAAACATTTTCATGAGCTGGTAACAAAGTTTTTTGCGGACTGGAAAATAGACGGGCTGAAACAGGATTCGGTATATATTTCCCCGGCCTGTTACAACGAAAAACATCATCATATGTACCCCGAGGAAGCCATAGAACGGTTTGATGAAATAGCCCGTACAATCTATGAAACAGCAACCGCAATTAATCCTGATGCTGTTATTGAATCTTCGCCTCCCGGCACGCCTGTCACTTTTTCAGTTTTACAGTGGCAGAATCAGGGAATGGTGCCGGACCCGTGGACCTCATGGATTTGCAGAAGCTATTCAAAGTTTCTGAAAGCGCTTATCGGCCCGAAGGCGGCGATATATGCAGACCATGTGGAGATACTTGATAACGGGGATGATTTTGCCAGCCAGATCGGGATAGGCTCCGTTCCCGGAACCAGGTACAATATTGAAGGAATAGACAAAACAGCCAAAAAGGAAGTGCAGGGCTGGATGGCGTTTAAAGAAGATCCTCTTACCCGGGAGAAAATTGACTGCTGGAAAAAATGGATTACAATTTACAGGGATAAAATGCTGTCCAAAGGTGAATACTTAAACCTGTATGATTTAATTTATGACAAACCGGAAGCGCATGTTGTCTGCAAAGATGGAAAAATGTATTATGCATTTTATGCCACAGAGCCGGACGGCCTGGTAGAGCCCTGGGGCGGTATAGAAGAATATATAAAGTTTGACGGCAAGTTTGGAAGCAAACAAATGGCTCTTGTGAAAAAGCATTATGAAGAAATGAAAGCCCCGCTTATGAGAAAATTTAAAGGAAAAGTGGAACTGCGCGGTTTAGATAAAAACAAAACATACAGTGTCTATGATTATGCAAATAACGTAAAATTTTCAGATATAACGGGAACCCATCCTTTTATTGATGCGGATTTTACAAACTTTCTGCTTCTGGAAGTTGTGGAAAAAGGGTTATAAATATAAAATAGCTGAATCAATAACGTATCTTGTTAATAATAGATTCTATTATGGACTGGTTTCGCTTTTTTTCATTAGGAATACTTTTTTTGTTTTGTGTTTATTTTTTGTTTTTTGTCCTGCGATAGCTTTACTTTTGCCTGCCTGAGTATAAATCATTTTTAACTCTATATTTTTGGTTTTTATTATAAAAACATTGAAAAACAGCTGTTAAAATTATAGAATGAAGCCTGTTGAAAAATTATTGGGGAGTGGCCAAGCGGCAAGGCGTGGGACTTTGGATCCCATATTCGAAGGTTCGAATCCTTCCTCCCCAGTTTTTACCCGTCCTAATTTATCCCAGCCGTGAAAAACCAATGAAAAAGTTCGTAAAAAAACAGGTTAAGAAAACAAAAACCATAAAATTACCGGTTTTTTTCAAATCATTGTCACTAAAATCAAAGCAGAAGGCAAAAAAACATGCCCCCTGGTATGTGTATATGGTAAGATGTGCCAACAAAACATTTTATACCGGTATATCAAACGATGTAAAAAAACGAGTAAAAGCACATAATACCGGTACCGGCGCGCGTTACACCAGAGCCAACGGACCTGTAAAACTTATTTATACAGAAAAACACCCCGATAAATCCACTGCCATGAAAAGAGAACATGAAATAAAAACATTTTCAAAAAAAAGAAAACGCGCATTACTGAAAAAATAATATTTTACAAGCAAATCCGGTTGTTATTTACACGGTTAAATAAATATTCTATAATCAAAACAGCAACAAAAGCTTCATTGAAGTTTTACCGCCTTTACGGCAAGGTTTTATGAGTAAACATAAAATACTCATTGCTGACGACAATGTCGAGAATATTGAATTTTTGGAAGCACTTTTAAAACTTGATGATTATGAAGTAGTTGTATGTTACGACGGATCATCAGCTCTTAAAAAAGCCCAGGAACTCAAGCCTGATTTGCTTTTACTTGACTGCGACATGCCCAACATGAGTGGTTATGATGTTTGCATGAACATCAAAAAAGACCACGCCACCTGCTATATACCCGTTATACTTCTCTCCGGTACCAGAACAAAAGTTTATGATAAAGTTATAGGGCTTCAGGTAGGCGCTGATGATTATATGGTAAAGCCCTACGATTCAGATGAGTTAAGGGCCCGTGTAGCGCAGTCTATCCGCAGGACAAAAGATTTTATTTCATTAAACCCGCTTACCAAGCTTCCAGGCACATCAAGAATAGAAGAAGAAATAATCCACCGGATAAAAAGCGGTGAAAAATTTGCCGTAGGATATGCAGACCTGGATAACTTCAAGGCATACAATGATTTATACGGTTATCCCAAAGGCGATAATGTAATACATCTTTTACAGGAAGTAATATTTGAAGCTATAAATCTTTGCGGTACACAGGATGATTTTTTAGGGCATATCGGCGGGGACGATTTTATTATGGTAACTTCTGTTGATAAAATTGATAATATCTGCACTTATGTAACAGAAAATTTTGATAAACGAATTCCCGCCTACTATACCAAGCCAGACCGGGAAACAGGCCACGTAATTACTACTGACCGGAAGGGAATAGAGCATAAGTTTCCTATTATGACAGTATCCATAGGCGTATCTACCAATGAACGGCGCGAAATAAAACATTATGCTGAAATAATAGATATATTAATTGAAATGAAAAAGTTTGCAAAGTCAGCAGAAGAAAGAGAAGGAAGCCTGTTTGTAAAGGACCGCCGGCTTTCAACCACCAAAACTTTCTAATCCCCGCCTTTCTGAACAATTAGCAATAAAAAACAAAATAAACTTATGAAAATAAATGAAATAACAGTTAAATCCCTGTTAAGGAAACACAAAAAAATAGATTCCTGGTTTATCACGCACCAATCTATGAATTTGTACCGGGGCTGCAGCCACCGCTGTGTATATTGTGACGGTCAGGCGGAAGGCTACTATGTAACTGAAAAGTTCGGTGAAGAGGTAGCTGTAAAAATAAATGCCCCCGAAATACTAAAAAAAGAACTGGACCCGCACAGAAAACGCACCCCTATTAAAAAAAGTTATTTGAATTTAGGCGGCGGCGTAAGCGACAGCTACCAAACCCTGGAAGAAAAATATGAATTGTGCCGTAAAGTGCTGGGCGTAGCGTGTGATTTCGGCATGCCGGTAAGCATACTTACAAAATCCGTACTTGTAAAAAGAGACCTGGACCTGATAAAACAAATTCATCAGCAGAGCGGTGCCATAGTAAGTTTCAGTTTTTCAAGTATGGATGATGATTTAACATCCATTTTTGAGCCGGGCGCTTCTGCGGCATCCCAAAGGCTGGAAGCTATAAAGTATTTTAAGCAAAATGGTATCCCCAGCGGAATATTTCTGATGCCGGTTATACCTTTTATTACAGACAGTCCTGCCTTACTGGAAAAAGCTGCCAGAAAAGCCCGGGAAGCCGGCGCAGATTTTATAATTTTTGGCGGTATGACATTAAAAGAAGGCCGGCAGAAAGAGAATTTCCGGAAAACATTGTTTGATTATTACCCGCGTCTTGAACTTGAATACCAGAACTTGTACACAAAAGATAAATACGGGCTGGCAAAAGATGAATATTATCAGTCCTTAAACGAGACCTTTGCAGTTATTGCTAAAAAATACAACATACCATTGCGCCTGCCGCTGAAACTGTTTAAAAACCTGCTCAATGAAAATGATTTGGCCATAGTTATTCTTGAACATATGGACTATTATCTCAAACTTTCAGGAAACAGGTCGCCTTACGGGTATGCCGCTTACTCAATTTCCCAGCTGAAGGAACCTTTAAGCGCACTAAAGGGGCAATTGAGGTCCATAAAAGGCGTGGGGGAGCAGACCGAAAGAGTAATTAAGGAAATACTTAATACAAAAAGCTCATTTTATTATGAAAGATTGTGCGGTATAGCAGGCGACAGGCCAAGAAACCTGATTTACAGCGAAAATATGCAAAATTTGTAAATTTTTTTCGATTTTTTATAGACGCAATTTTTATAGTTAATTAATATTCCGCGTGGTTTTCTAAGTTTCTTAATTATCAAGGAGCAAAAATAAAATGAAAAATTACACAGCCTCAGAAAGAACTTTTTTTATTGTGCTTGTTATGCTGGTTATTGTATCGTGCCTAGCAATATTTTTACCGCAGGGTATTTATACGCCCAAAAAGGAGTTGCCCACATCAAAAATAAATATTGCTGTGTTTAATGCTGTGGCTGTAATATTTGTTTACGGCGGGCTGGGGCTGGCAGGCCTGCGCCTTTCAAGAAAAATTGGTTTTACGGATATGTGGGAATCCGGAATAAACAACAAACAAAGATTTCTTATTCCGGCGGTTATTGGTTTTGCTTTAGGGGCTGTGTTTATTGTGGGGGATATAATTTTCGGTAAGTTTCATGGCTTTGGCTCCTTACCTCACCCGCCTTTTCCTTTATCTATAGCGGCATCTTTTACTGCGGGCTTTGGCGAAGAAATGATTTTCAGGTTATTTTTTGTTTCGTTCTGGGTCTGGCTTATTTCCGGAGTATTTTTAAAAAACAGGTTTCAGGATGAAATCTTCTGGGGTGTGTCAGCGGTATCTGCGGCATTTTTTGCCGTTAGCCACTTTCCTGTAATGATGGTGCTGTATGATTTTAAAAGTATTAGCGAAATACCGCAGATTTTGATGGTAGAAATTATACTGCTTAACGGGTTACTATCGTTATTTACCGCATATTACTTTCGAAAATACGGCTACCTGGCCGCCGTAGGCATCCATTTCTGGGCTGACATTGTGTGGCACGTCCTCTGGGGCCTGAAGTAAAGACGCTCAGTGTTTGATTTTGTAGTAAACATGTTGTATACTACTGTATACTTACAACAAGGGCAATATAATGTTATCAGAATTGGAAATAAAAGCAATAAAACAAATACGAAACAGTATTATGCAAAAAGGTTATTCTCCTACAGTGCGTGAGCTTATGAATTTTATGGGTTATAATTCTCCGCGGTCTGCAGCTATGGTTATTGATAAACTGATAAAAAAGGGATTTCTTAAAAGAAAACCGGATAATAGCCTACAAATATTAAAAAACAACGAAGAAGATAACTCAAGAGCTGACACAATTGAGGTTCCTCTAATAGGGGCTGTCGCTTGCGGATCACCGGTTTTAGCGCAAGAGAATTTTGAAACCGCTATCCCTGTTTCAATTAAAATAGCCAAACCACCGTATAAGTACTTTTTCCTCAAAGCTAAAGGTGACTCTATGGATGAAGTAAATATAAATAATGGAGATTTTGTATTGGTTAAAATGCAATCAACCGCAAAAGAAGGTGATATTGTCGTAGCCTTGATTGATGACGAGGCTACTATAAAAGAATATCATTCTTATGATGATCATGTTATTCTCAAGCCCCGTTCAAAAAACACCAAGAATAAACCAATAATTCTTACAAAGGATTTTCAGGTTCAAGGAATAGTAGTAAAAGCTATGAATAAAGACAGTATAGGAAAATATTTTTGAGGTTTATGAAATACAAAATAAAGAAAAGAAAAACATTATTACTCAAAGAAGGCGCCCGCCAATACCTTGGAGCAGCTAAAAAAGCAGAACCATTTTTAAAATGGGCCGGCGGCAAGTCTCAGCTTTTATCACAATTTCAAAAATACTTATTAAATGACTTTAATAAATATATTGAGCCATTTCTTGGCGGGGGAGCGCTTTTTTTTCATCTCTATTCAACCGGAAGGCTTGAAAATAAGGACATAATACTTATTGATTCAAACAAAGAGCTGATTAACTGTTACAAAATTATACGTGACAATGTTGAATCACTAATAAATACGCTAATGAATAATAAATTTATGAATGATGAAATAACTTTTTATAAAATAAGAGGTGAAGAACCCGTTAATTCTATAGAAAAAGCAGCAAGAATGATATATTTGAATAAAACCTGTTTCAATGGGCTTTACAGGGTAAATCAAAAAGGTAAATTCAATGCACCGTTTGGAAAATATGCAAATCCTTTAATTTGTGACAGTGAAAACCTCAAAGCTGTTTCAGTTGCGTTGCAACATGTGAATCTTATTAATGCTGATTTTGAGGAATGCTTAAAATATGCCAAGAAAAACGATTTTTTATATTTTGACCCGCCATACCACCCCATAAGCAAAACCGCTAATTTTACGGGTTACACAGCCAATTCTTTTAAAGAAAAAGATCAACAACGTCTTTCAAGGGTTCTTGAAGAATTGAATAAAAAGAAATGTAAGGTTATGTTAAGTAATTCAGCTAATCCTATAATTGAAAAATTATATAAAACATTTAATATTGCTTACGTAAAAGCTCGCAGAGCCATTAATTGCAATGGTTTAAAACGCGGTAAAATTAATGAATTAGTAGTTTGTAATTATTAAGGAAGGTATTATATGAAAACTGGTGGAAGTGGCGGTGGAAATACGATAACGGGATTAAATTTTGAAAAAAAAGTGAGTTTTCAATCACTTTTAGAAAAAGTCCCAGGATATAACATAAGAAAGATTACTGGAAAGGCAGGTTTGGGTGTCTATTTTGAAAACAATTTAGTAGCAAGATGTTTCAGAAAATATGATTTTTATCAATTTCTTTCAGAAGAAGGTGTGAATTGGGGAATGATTCTTTCTAAAAAGCTCCTGCCTGATGATGCCTTGTTAGTCATTGTTCGTGAAACTTTGTTTATCATTGAAGTAAAATACCAGCAAGTTAGTGGTTCTGTTGATGAAAAACTTCAAACATGTGATTTTAAGCGAAAACAATACTTAAAACTAGTAGCATCTCTAGGATTAAAAGTAGAATATGTTTATGTGTTAAATGATTGGTTTAAAAAACCAGAGTATAAAGATGTTTTGGAATACATACACACAGTTAATTGTCATTACAGATTTAATGAACTTCCTCTTGCCTGGTTAGGCCTTCCGATAAAAAAGTAAATTATGAACAATCTAAATCCTGAAAAATTTGAACTTGAATATTCTACGGTCTGGTCTTTCCCTAAAAGGGGCAACTGGGCAACTCATAAAAGTGATTATCGCGGTAATTGGGCACTGCAGATACCAAGGAATATTATATTACGTTATTCCAAAGAAGGTGATACCGTATTAGATCCTATGGTTGGTTCCGGAACTACCTTAATAGAATGTAAACTTCTTGGAAGAAACGGTATTGGTTACGATATTAATCCAAGTGCGGTAAAATTGGCAAAAGGCCGGTTAGATTTTAATACAGAACACAAAGAAAATTTGAAATTTAGCATTGAAGTTGGCGACGCAAGAACAATTAAACATTTATCAGACAATTCTATTGATTTTATTGCAACTCACCCACCTTATACAGACATCATAAAATACAGTGATGGCAAAATAGAAGGTGATCTTTCAAACATACATAATATTGATGAATTTTGTGATGAAATTGAAAAAGTAGCTAAAGAATGCTATAGAGTGCTTAAATCAAATAGCTACTGCACCATACTTATTGGAGATACAAGAAGGAAAGGCATGTTTACTGTGATTTCGTACAAAGTGATGGAGAGATTTATAAAGATAGGTTTTTTGCTCAAAGAAGATATAATAAAGGTACAGCACAACTGTGCCACAACCCCTTTTTGGAAAAACCAATCTAAAAAATACGGTTTTCATTTGATTATGCATGAACATCTATTTGTGTTTAAAAAAATCTAATAAATTTAAGTTTTATATATACAGCGGTTAATTTGTTATTTAGGGCGGCATATGTTATAATAAGCCCGTAAAGTAATATAGGTTGCAAGATATCATACCAAAAGCAGTTCCTCCTCTTTTATCGTTGTAATCTATTTCCTTCATTCACCAGTGTTAATCAAAAATATCATAAAAATACTTTTAAACACCCGCAAAAATGCGGGCAGTAAAAACATTTAAGGAGTGAAGATGCTGTGAGTAACGTCCTTGCAACCTTAGGTAACCCACTGACTGGATTATTTCAAGAACAAGAAATAACCCAAATCGTCGGGGTAAATGTTTAACATGTCCTTCGGACAAACATTTAAAGGGAAAGCAAGGGCTGCGGGTAACGGGTAGATTTGTATGATTAATGTCAAGGCTGAGCAAAATTCTTTATAAGATGTAAAATATCTGGTGCAGTCAATATCTTATAGAGGAGGCA
>MGVC01000028.1 GCA_001800285.1 Elusimicrobia bacterium RIFOXYA2_FULL_39_19
CCTTGAATCAAAAGATAAAAGGGAAAGAAAGGGTTGCAGGATAAACATGTCCTTCGGACAAATAATTAAAGAGGAAAAAATGATTGCGGGCAGCATCATTTTAACAATTGGTAAAAGGGAGAAAAATGATTGCGGGCAGCATCATTTTAACAATTGGTAAAAGGGAGAAAAATGATAAATTCTAAATGGATCTGGTATGATGACTACAATTATGACCTGGTAAATTCCTGGATGCAGGCCCGCAGAGTCTTTGTATTAAAAGCGATGCCTAAAAAAGCAGAAGTTAACGTTACTGCAGATACCCAGTACAAAATGTATGTAAATGGGGATTTTGTTAACCGCGGCCCGGCAAGAGGGTTTCAGAACTCCTGGCCCTTTGATACTGTAAATATAACACCTTATTTAAGGAAAGGCAGAAATGTAATAGCAGTTATTGTTCACAATTGCGGCATAGGAAATTTTCAGTATATACATAAAGGTACTGCAGGTTTTTTGCTCTGGGGAAAAATTGGCAGTGAAGATGTATCAACAAATATAAATTGGAAAACCCGCTGCGCGCCTGGCTATAAAAGAAATGTTGCGCGTGCTTCAAGGCAGCTTGGCTTTCAGGAACATTTTGATGCAGCTCTTGATGATGATTCATGGCTGCTGCCTGGTTATAATGATATTGCATGGAAAAAGCCTACATGTATGAATTTTGGTTCAATGCCCTGGCAGAAACTGGAAAAACGCGGTATCCCTTTGTTAAAAGAAGAGATTATAACGCCAGAAGGGGTTGTTTCCCAATCTAAAGGAAAATGTCAGAAGGGATATTTTGAAGCAAAAGATATTTTTAAACTGTTTTTTGATGAAAATAGAAAATGGAGTAATTCAAAAATAGCTTTCAAAAAAAACTATCAGTCTGCGGTTATCAAAACAGATCTGACAGGCAAAGATAATTTTACGGTCTATTGTTTTGATTTTGGAAAAGAGGTTGTGGGTTCAGTTTGTCTTGCTGTTTCAGGTGCAAAAGGCAATGAAATTATTGATAGTATAGTTTGTGAAGGACTTGATGGGTTAGCCCCTAAAATGAAGAACCCTGATATTCAGGGGTCACGTGCATCTTTTGGCAACAGGCTGTATTTAAGAGCCGGTAAAACACAGCATGAACAGTTTGATTACTGGGGATTCAGATATCTGGCATTAATAATACGAAACAGTACAAAAACACTGGATTTAAAAGTTAGTTTACGTGCTCTTGGATATCCTTTGGATATAAAAGCAGATTTCAAATCATCTGATGAGAAGTTAAATAAAGTATATGAAATCAGCAAGTGGACCCAGCAATGCTGTATGCAGGATACTTATGTGGATTGTCCCTGGAGAGAGCAGTCACAGTGGTGGGGTGATGCGCGGGTGCAGGGAAAAAATACTTTTTATCTTTCTGCGGATACCAGATTATTCAAAAGAGGCATAAAACAGATTGGCACGCAGCAGATTGAAAACGGACTTACATACGGCCATGCGCCTACAATAGCTCATAATTGTATTCTTCCGGATTTTACTTTAACTTGGGTTATCACCCACTGGGATTATTACTGGCAGACAGGTGATCTGATCTTATTTAAAGAAATGAAAGATAGGGTTCATAAAGCGCTTGGTTATTTTCATAATGTTACAGCAAAAAACGGGCTTATTCCTTATGATGACCGGTATTGGCTATTTTTAGACTGGGCTCCTATGTTTGATGCGGGTTACCCAACCTTATACAATATGTTTTATCTTATGGCATTACAGGCGGCCGTGGAATTATTTAAATTGTCCGGAGACCAAAGTTCGGCCCTGTTGTATACAAAAAGATTGAAAGCGCTTAAAAGCGCGATTGAAAAGAAACTTTACAACAAAAAAACCGGGAAAATATTTGCAGGTTTAACATTTACGGGAAAAACTGCCATGCAAAATGTCCCTCATGTTTATGCTTTGGCAATACTTGCAGGCTTATTTCCGCAACACCATGAAGCTTTTATAAAAAAACAATTATTACCTATGATAAAAGGTGAAAGAAAACATCCTGTTTTGCCCTCGCCGTTTTTTATGTTTTATATTTTTGAAGCGTTAAAAAAATGCGGGTATAATAAGGAAGCAGTAGACTGTATAAGGCGCTGGTGGGGTGACATGGTTGACAGAGGCTTAACTACTACCGAAGAACTTTGGAATGCAGAAGCCGGGAATAATAGTTTATGCCATGCCTGGAGCGCGCACCCAATAATTCATTTGTCAGATATTTTACTGGGAATCCGTCAGGAAAAACCGGGCTGGAAAGAGGTTAGTTTTTCACCGGTATTTGAGAAGCTGGAATACACTAAAGGCAAGGTAGCAACGCCTCTTGGTACTATTGAAGCCGGCTGGGAAAAAGAGGAAGACGGTAATTATAAAACGTTTCTTAAACTGCCTAAAGGGATAAAGATAAAAAAGAAACATGGGAGAGTTAAATGAGCGAAACAACAGCGCTTTCAAGTTTAAAAATTGAAGAAGTTCCGCAGAAACTGCAGATAAAAAACTATTTTGATTTAAAGAAATACCCGTTTGAGCATGAAGCTTTATTTAAACGCGAAAAAGTAACTTCTGTTATCGGAATACTTAATGAAATAGAGCCTTATGCCAAAGACTGGCTTAAAAATAAAATAACTTCTGCGCAAAAGAGCGCCTATAAACCGGAGGCATCGGTTATAAGTGAAGGCAGTTATAATGTTATTTTGGAAAACGGCGCCGTATTCAAACCGGCAGCAATAATAGGTTTTTCAGGTTCAAAGGATACGCATACTATATATATAAGGAAGGGCGCATCAGTTATAGGAGCAAATATATATTTAAACCAGGGTGACATTTACGTAGGTGAAGGCACTGTTATTGAACCTGGTACAGCCATAAAAGGCCCGGTAATACTTGGGAAAAATAATGAAATACGTCAGGGCGCTTATTTCAGGGGCAATATTATAATTGGCAATAACTGCGTGATTAAAGGCGAACTGAAAAACGTGCTTATGATGAATGACTGTCAGTTTCCGCATACCTGTTACGTAGGAGACAGCGTGCTGGGCTACTGTACGCATTTCGGCAATCAGGCAACTTCCGCAAATTTCGGCATTATGGGCGGAATTATAAGCAAAACAATAACTTTAAAGATTGATGATAAAAACTATGACTTAAACAGAAATAAAATTGGTATCATTATGGGTGATTATGCCCAGGTAGGTTGTAACGCGGTTTCAGACCCGGGTACTTTTCTGCTTCCTTATACTATTGTTTATTCGCTGGTAAGAATTCCCAAGGGTATATATGGGCCTAATGTTATATTAAAAAATAAATCCTTTGAAAAAGGGATTACAGAAGTTGCATCATTGAAAATATAGTACAAAGGCGGTTTAATAAATGGATACATTTTTACTTTCTTTCATTCCTATTTTTGCGGCTATGAACCCGTTTGGCAAGATACCTACGTTTATTATGCTTTCAAAAGGGTTGGGTAAAAAGGAGAAAAGCAGGGTTATCAGGGATTCGGTAATTACGGCGTTTTTGGTAGGTATAGGTTTTATTTTTATTGGAAAATTAGTGTTTAAGATTCTTGGTATTACAACTTATGATTTCATGGTGGCCGGCGGCATACTTTTGCTGGTGCTTTCTATAAACGATATTATTAAGTACATAAAGGAAATCCATGAAACGGATGCAAATATCGGGGTGGTTCCTTTAGGTATTCCTCTTATTACAGGGCCTGCAGTGCTTGCCACCTTGCTTATGCTTACAGATTCACAGGGCATAGTTTCTACGGTGGTATCTTTTATTGTAAATATTTCCATCTGTGCTTTTGTGCTTATTCAAAGCGAGTTTCTTACGCGCCTTATCGGGTCCAAGGGTTCACTGGCGCTGGCCAAGGTGTCAAACCTGCTGCTGGCGGCTATAGCGGTGATGATTATCAGAAAAGGAATATTCGGGATAATTGGAAGATAGGCGCTTGTTGTTTTTGGGATTTTTGTAATTTTGTGTTAGTGTGTTTATATCCTCTCCATGTGGGAGAGGATTGAGGTGAGGGCAAAAATAATCAATAAGATTACATCACGTTTTTTTGAGAATGATCATTTGTTTTATATGTGATTTTTATAGATTTTGTTTTTTTTGAAACGTTTTATTCACTTTTGTTGATGTTTTTCCTAACGGAACGTTTAAAGAAAATGAGATTTTCAAAACTCCTCATAAACAGAATTCGTCAAACAGTTGAAAATCTTATTCATTTTCTTTAAACTAAAACATCAATTTCGTTCAAAAACGTTTCGTTTGTTTTTAAATTCAAATAATACTATTTTAAAATAATTTTCAGGAGGTTTTTCTACCGCTGACTGTTTCCTTGTTTGCACCATGCAAACTACGGAATCAAAACGTCGGGGTAAAAAAAACTGGATTAACCCGCTGACTGTTTCCTTGTTTGCACCATGCAAACTATGAAATCAAAACGTCGGGGTAAAAAAAACTGGATTAACCCGCTGACTGTTTCCTTGTTTGCACCATGCAAACTACGGAATCAAAACGTCGGGGTAAAAAAAACTGGATTAACCCGCTGACTGCTTCCTTGTTTGCACCATGCAAACTACGGAATCAAAACGTCGGGGTAAAAAAAACTGGAGGTTTTTTTTATGACTCAAAGAGAAAGATTTTTAAAGACTATGAATTTTGAGCAAGTAGACCGTGTGCCGGATATGGAGTTTGGCTATTGGGAAGAAACTATAGAGCGCTGGTATGGTGAAGGTTTGAATCACAGGGTTGGCGATGAAGGCTTCAACCAGATGGAGTCAGAGCTGTATTTTTCTCTGGAACAGCACCCAACTATGCCTGTGCGGGTAAATTTTACACCTGGATTCGAAGAAAAAATACTTGAAGATGACGGCAACCAGATAATTATGCAGGATTATGAAGGTATTACTTATAAAAAATCCAAGCACGGCAGGTCCATACCGCAATTTTTGAAGTTTCCCATAGAAAACAGGCAGGACTGGGAAAAAATAAAAAAAGAACAGTTAAGAATAGATGACCCGGACCGTTATCCCCAAAAGTGGGAGCTTTTTAAGAAAGGCTGGGCCAAAAGGGATTATCCGTTAGGTGTTACCTGCATGGGTTTATATGGCCATATAAGAAACTGGATGGGTGTAGAAAATGCTTCTATTGCTTTTGCCCTTGAGCCGGACCTTATTCATGACATGATGGAGCACTTAACAGAGCTTAATATTAAGGTGATTGAAAGAGCCTTAAATGAAGTTGATGTAGATTTTTCTATGTGGTGGGAGGATATGTGCTTTAATAAAGGCCCGCTTATTTCTCCGGCCATGTTTCAGGAATTTATGGTGCCCCGCTATAAAAGGATAACGGATTTTCTTGCCAAACACGGAGTAAAAATAAATATTCTTGATTGTGACGGAAAAATAGATGAGCTGGTGCCCGGTTTTCTGGAAGGCGGTATAAACTGTATGTTCCCGCTGGAGTCAGCGCATACGGATTTTGTGGCACTGCGGAAAAAATATGGAAAAAAACTGCTGCTTATGGGCGGTGTGAATAAGATGGAGTTAATGAAGGGCAAGGCAGAAATAGACAAAGAAATTAAACGCATTGAACCGGTAGTAAGGGAAGGCGGTTATATTCCGCATATTGACCACCGCTGCCCGCCGGATGTTTCTTATGAAAATTATCTTTACTACCTGGAACAAAAAAGAAAAATGATCGGGAGAGTTGGTCTATAAACCATGAATCAGTTAAATATATTAAAAAGTATCAAAGGTGGTAATAAATGATGAAAATTATTTTGTTGTTTCTTTTAGTGTGTTTTTCTACGCAACAGTACCTTTTTTCGGAAGTTACAGTAAGTGAAAGCAAAAAAGCATTTACCAGTTACAATTATGAAAGTGTTTTATTGCCCGCAGCACCCTGGGAAAGGTGTTATCCGTATCCGCGGCTGGATGTAGAAGGCAGTGACTGGGAGAGTATTTCTAAAAAGGATTTAAAAACAATAATTCTTGAAAATGAATACCTGAAAATTACAATTATTCCGGAACTTGGCGGCAGGATTTACAGTGCCATATTTAAATCTACAGGCAAAGAAATATTTTTTAATACTGATGTTATTAAACCATGCGATTTAAACGGCATAGGTTCTGATTGGACCTGTATGATAGGCGGGTTGAAATATTCTTTTCCTGAAGGCGGCCATTCACCAAACGACATTACTCCATGGAAGTATGAAATAATAAAAAATGATGAAAAAAGTATTTCTGTAAAAACATTTGATACGGATTTAGGCAGCAGAATGAAAATTTCTGAAACGGTTACTTTAAAACAAAACACCGCTGTATTTGAATTGTTTACGGAACTTGAAAACCCCACAGAGTTTAAAAACAGGTATTGTTACTGGAATTGCGCGCAGTTAAACCATAAGAGCGATACAAGGTTTATATTTCCAACTAACAAAATGATTATTCACACCGACGGTTGGGGATTTCTTACCCATTCAATTATCAGCTGGCCGGTTTATAAGGGGCAGGATTTAAGTTATTTTAAAAATTGGAGAGAACACGAGCAAGGATTATTCCCGCAGGATAATGAAAATAATTTCGTTGGAACATATGATTTGGAATTGGACCAGGGGTTGGTGCGAGTATATCCTTCAGAAACAGTTAAAGGAACTAAAGTATGGTGTTTTAACAGGCTGGACCCGCCTTATGAAGATTATTTTGACAGTGATATTATGTATTATGAACTTTTTGGGGGAGTTACGGAAACTCAGGAAGAATACACTTATTTAGAGCCAAAATCAAAGCTTGCCTGGACCGAATATTGGTACCCTATAAAAAATACGGGCGGGTTTGTTTATGCCGTGAAAGAAATGGCATTAAACCTGGCTAAAGAACAAAATGGTGATTTAAAAGTAAGCCTGGCAGCTGCAGTAGATTTGCAAAATGCAACAATCCAGGTATTTTTAGATGATGTATCTGTTTTTTCTGAAAATGTAAATATTAATCCATCAAAAAGCTACAAAAAAACGTTGCAGGCCGATAAATTGAATAAAAATAGCAGAATCAAAGTTATCTGCAGTGATGAAAACAAAAAGGAGCTATTAAAATATGAAACTAATAATGACAAAATATAAATTGTTAAAAGATTTTTACACTATCAGCATTGTGCTGGTATTTTTACCAGCAATATGTTTTGCGCAGGATGTTACGGCAATTGCTTATGATAATGAAAATAATTTATTTGCAGTTGTTGACGGTTCAATAAAACAATATGATGCCAAAGGCAAAGAAAAAAAATCAATAGTTTCGTTTGGCAGCAAAGATAATCAGGTAATCAGGCCTTTAAGCCTGGTTTTTGGAACTGATAATATTATTTATGCAGCTGATACAGGAAATAATAGAATTCAGGTATTTAATAAAAAAGGGGAAAAGCTGTTTTCTTTCGGAAATACTAACCCAGAAGAGAAGTTGTCCAGGCCTTCCGGCCTGGTTATTGACAGTAAATCAAACATCTATTGTTCCGATACGGGAAATAACAGCATTAGAAAGTATGACAGTAAGGGCAATCTGCTTATGACTTTTAAAATAACAGATAAAAGCGACGCCGGATTACAAAGCCCGTTTTCACTTGCAATAGATAAACAGGACAGAATTTATGTAAGCGATATAGGCAACAGATGTATAGAGATATTTGATACACAGGGGATTTTCAGCGGTAAAATTGTTTCTGAAAGCACTGATGAAATTCCGGGAAACATAGCAATAAATTCAAAAGACGAAATACTAATTTTGGATTCCTCAAGATATATAAGGGTTTATGATAAAGAAGGGAAATTCATAAAATATTTTGTTGATAAATATGAGTTTATACAGCCTGTGTGTATAGCCATAGATAAAAATGATAATACTGCAGTATACGACCTTCAAAATAAATCTGTAAAGGTATTTAATTCATCCGGTAAACAAAACCTGGAATTTTCACTAAGAACCGACAGGCGAGAACATTCTATAAGAAGAACCAGTAACATATTTATTGACAATAAAAATCAGAAATGGATAGTGTCTACTAGGGGCAGCCGTTATGCAAAATATGACGCTTCAGGAAAACTTGTCGGTAGTTATGGAGGAAAAGGCACTTCAGAAGGGTTGTTTGATAACCCCTGCGGCATAGCGGTAGATTCATCAGGGAGAATATTTGTATGCGATACATTTAACAACCGGGTTGAGATATTTGACAGCAATAACAGGTATATTGATTCAATAAATGATTTGTCTTTTCCTATGTTTATAACTTTTGACAAGCAGGATAATGCATATATCTCAAACAGGGGTACAGTTTCAATAAAAAAATATGACAAAAATCTTAAATATCTTGGTGAGTTTAAGTTTGGTGATGAGTTTAGCCCCGGAGATATAATAGTCAACAAAGACGGTGATATATGTGTGATTAATACACCTAAACATGAAGTTCTGGTGTTAAGTTCTTCAGGTGAAAAGAAATATTCATTTGGTGGTTATGGCGAGGAAAAAGGTAAATTTGAAGTGCCCGTTTCCTTGACATCGGATGATAATGGCAATATTTATGTTTATGATACAGGAAACAAAAAAATAAATAAATTTAAAAACGGAAACTATGTATCAAATTATAAAGCCGGTGCTTTTTTCTGGGGTTTTGGTGCCATAGCGGCCAAGGGCGAAAACATGTATTTGTTTTATGGTGATAAATTTATTGAAATTCCTTTAAATGAAATGTAAGTAAAAAAGCATAAAGAACGTCAATAAATTCTTTTGAAAATTGTTTCAGGATATCAAAAGCAATAAAATGAAAAAAAAGACTGTTTTGTTCCGTTTCTTAAAAAATGTATACCCTCACTGGTTTATTACCCTGGTGGCTGCTTTTTTTGGTGTCACAAAGTTTTTGCTTCCACTGCTAATTCCCTGGATGCTTAAACTAATTATTGATACCGCGCTTAACTCTTCCCTTCCTGTTGCAGACAGAGCGCAGTATGTAACAAAGATATGCCTGTTCATGCTTGGTATTTCTGTTATTCTGGGGATTGTTTCTTTCTTCAGGTCCTACTTTGCGGCTTTTTTAAGAAAAAAAGTTATCCTGGAACTGCAGTATAAACTATTTACGCATATACAGCGCATGAGCATGAATTATTTTGACCGCCAGCACGTTGGGAATATTACCTCCTATATAATCAATGACATTAATTCCGTGCAAAGTTTTGTAGGCGAAGCCATTATCAGCGCGCTTATGGACACAACTTTGCTTATTGTGCTGGTAGTTATACTGCTAAAGCTTAATTTAGTGCTGGGGCTCATTGCCATAAGTATTTTTCCATTTTTTTTCATTGCCATGAAAGTGTTGTCGCCGCGCATTAAAAAAACCAGCCACCAGATTCAGAAAAGCCTGGCAGAAATCTCCGGCTCAATAAACGAAAAGTTTTCCGGCATAAAAGTTCTTCAGGCATTTTCGCAGGAAGAAAACGAAGCTGTGGATTTTCAGGCAAAAATAGAAAATTATCATAAGCGGGTAGTGGAAGGGTCAAAATGGCAGGCCATGAACGTGGGCTTTTCCACGCTTTTTACTACTTTTGCCCCGGCGCTGATTATCTGGTACGGCGCCTACCAGCTGATAAACGGTTCTATGACTATAGGCACGCTTATGGCGTTTTATTCTTACCTGGGGTCTTTTTATTTTCCTTTAACCAGATTATCTGAACTAAACGTGGTTTTACAAAGTTCCCTGGCGGCCATGGAAAGAATTTATGACGTGTTTGATACCGTGCCTAATATAAAGGAAATTCCCGGCGCGTTAAAGCTTTCTGCCGTAAAAGGCGCCGTGGAATTTAATAATGTTAGTTTCGGTTACACCACGGGAAAAACGGTGCTTGAAAATATAAGCCTTAAGGTTAATCCGGGCGAAGTAATTGCTTTTGTAGGCCCTAGCGGGGCAGGAAAAAGCACTATCGTAAACCTTATTCCCAGGTTTTATGACCCGTCGGCAGGTGAAATACTAATTGATACTACAGACATAAAAAAATTAACCATTAAAAGCCTCAGGGATAATATAGGCATTGTCACGCAGGATGTGATTTTATTTTCCGGAACCATTAAAGAAAATATGATGCTTGGAAAAAAGCACGCCTCCTGTGCTGAAATAAATGAAGCCCTGAAAATGGCAAACGCCTTTGATTTTATTGATGCGCTTCCAAAAAATCTTAACAGTGAGATAGGGGAGAGAGGCGTTACCCTTTCCGGCGGCCAGAAACAGAGGCTTTCCATTGCCAGAATGTTTTTGAAAAACCCGCCCATAATTATTCTTGATGAGGCCACCTCCGCGCTGGATTCTGTATCAGAAGCCCAGGTACAGGAAGCGCTGGAAAGGTTGTTTAAAAACCGCACCACTTTTATTATTGCGCACCGGCTTTCTACTATTAAAAAGGCGCACAGGATTATTGTGATAGACAAGGGCACTATTGTTGAGGAAGGAAAGCACGAAGAACTGCTGGCAAAAGCAGGCCTTTATGCCCGGCTTTACCGGGAGCAGTTTCAGAAAGAAAGTAACTGATTTTGGCGCCGTTAAAAAGGCTATAAATTTGGTATAATAATTAAAATTATTAATATGCTTTATGGGGGTTGAAAATGCTGCGGGTAGCGTCCTGACAACATATGATAAAAAGCAAAGTCAGGGCTGCGGGTAACAGTATCCCGATGACCATTAGTAAAAGGAAGAATCGGGGTAGCGTATTTTTTACATATGATAAAAGGGAGAAAAAAATGAAAGCGTATATTGCAACAGACATGGAAGGAATTACCGGAGTATGCATTCCTGAACAAGTAGATAAAACCAAACCGGAGTACAATCTGGCGCAGAAGTTTATGGTTAATGACATCAACGCCGCCGTGCAGGGCCTGGTAGAAGCGGGCGCCGGCAGAATTCTGGTAAATGACGGCCATTGCGGTTCCTACGCTATGAATTTTCTGCTGGATGAAATGCATCCCAAGGCAGAATATGTTTTTGAATCTACAAACGGCTTAAGCGGGCTGGATAGTTCTTTTGACGCTGTATTACTTGTAGGGTTTCATGCTATGGCCGGTACGCATAAAGCCATACTGGACCATACCCAGTCAAGCGCTAGTTGGCAGAACTATTACCTAAATGGCAAAAAAATGGGTGAAATAGGACAGATGGCGGTGCTTGCAGGCCATTATAAAATCCCGGTAATATTTGTCAGCGGCGACTTAGCGGCTACAAAAGAAGCAAAAGCATTTTTAGGAAAAGATATAGAAACCGTAGCGGTAAAAGAAGGTTTTTCAAGAAACGGTGCCATCTGCCTGCACCCGAAAAAAACCTACGAACTCATAAGAGAAGGCGTAAAAAAAGCCGTTACAAAAATAGATAAAATAAAACCCTATACCGTAAAAACACCCATAGAATTAAAACTGGAAGTCAGCAAATCAGATGTTGCCGATATGCTGGAAATGCAGGGTTCAGAGAGAATAAATGCCAGAATCGTGCGCAGAGTGGTAAAAACTGCATTGGATATATTGCCGTTTTAACACCCTCCGCGGAAATCCACGGTTATAAAGCCGTGGATGGATAGCGTTCGTCCGCTTCGGGTATTTCAGCGTAGAGCTTGTTCCTGCGCTGTAGATAAGGCTTGAATCCACGCCCGTGAAGGCGTGGAGCTTCAAATGGCAGGGGATAAGTGGTTAGGCGGTTAAGTGATTAGTAAAATCAAAAGATAACCACTTTATAAGTAGAAGTAAATGTGTTACCACTTTTAGCAGATTTTTCCGAGCGTTAACCCTGGAAGGTGTAGGCTAGTAACTAATTTTATAAGGATTAATATGAAAAAAGAAAATAAAAATGAATTGCCGGTTTTAAATTTACAGGCGCCAAAACCTGTAAAAGTATTAGCAGCAGATAAAGCAAAAGTTGTGGTATACCAAACTGAAGAAGAAATGGGCCTTTCTACAGCAATAAACATTTCTTCAAGGCAGATAGAGCTGGTAGAAAAAAACGGCCATACCAGCATGATAGTTATGGCGGCACCGTCAGCCTTTTCTTTTTATAGCGCCTACATCGGGCTGGCAAAATGTTCCGCCAAACTGCAGGATGCCATAAGAAACACGCATTTCTTCCAGTTTGATGACTACCCGCTATGCAATACCCACCCTGTATTATTCAAATTTCTTTTAAATAAAAATTTATTCTTTCCTTTAGCGGATTATTATGACCCAAAGAAAATACACCTTTTTAAAATTGATTCCAGCTGTTCCGGTGCGGACTGTAAGGAATATGCGGATCTTATTATGAAATTCGGGCCGGACCTGCAAATAAAAGGCCAGGGTGAAGACGCGCACTGGGGTTTCCATTTACCGGGCATTCCGCTGGATGCCAAACCCGCATTTATAGAAGTGAAACTAAACAAAATGACTATTGCCCAGCAGATGCGGGACCACCCTAAGCTGTTTGCAAAAGCATCAGATGTGCCTGCAGTTGGTTACACGGCCAATGTGCCGCTTTTCATGAAAACTAAAGTACTTATAGAAGATAACGTGCCGCAGGAATCAAAAGCGTTTGCGCTGGTGGCATCTTTTGGAAACAGCAATGTTGATTCCCTGTGCCCGTCAGGTATGATGAAAAAACATCATAATGCTGTATGCCGTACTACACAAAAAGCCGCCTGGGCCCTGCTGGAATACCGCAACAAAGGGTACCTGTCAAAATATGATATTAAAAAACTTGATGAAATCTGGGATACACCGGGTGACCCGGAAGTAACAGGTTACAAAAAAAAGTTTATGCGCGATACTTTTAGTAAACTAAAAATAAAGTACGAAGAATAAAAAACTGGTAACGATAAACGTTAACCAAAAAAAATAAAGGAGGGGTAAAATGGCAGATTTAAATGCAATTGCAGAAAGCCTTATGAAAGGCCAGGCACCAAAAGTAAAAGAGCTGGTTCAGGCGGCAGTAGATGAAGGTATTTCACCACAGCAGATTTTAACCGAAGGTTTAATTGCCGGTATGAATGTGCTGGGCAAAAAGTTTAAAGCCAACGAAGTTTATATCCCCGAAGTTCTTATTGCGGCGCGCGCTATGCATGCCGGTATGGGAATTCTTAAACCTCTGCTTGCAAAGTCAGGCGCAAAAGCGGCAAAGGTATTCATGATTGGAACCGTAAAAGGCGATTTACATGACATCGGCAAAAACCTGGTAGCCATGATGATGGAAGGCGCGGGTTTTGACGTAGCGGATATAGGAATAGATGTGACCAGCGAAAAATTTGTAGAAATGGTGCGCGAAAAAAAACCGGAAGTGCTTGGTATGTCTGCCCTTTTAACAACCACTATGCCTGCCATGAAATCAGCCGTAGAAGCCATAAAAGCGGCAGGATTAAAAGACAGCGTGAAAATAGTAATCGGCGGAGCGCCTATTACACAGAGTTTTGCCGATGAAATTGGTGCAGACGGTTATGCGCCGGATGCGGCATCAGCGGTAGATGTATCAAAGAAACTGCTTGGTATGCAGTAAAGCAGTGAAAAGTAAAGAGCTGCGGGTTACGGACAGTATCCTGATATCAAATGGTAGAAGGGAAAATCAGGGCAGCGCATTTGCTACCTATGATAACCCACTGACTGGATTATTTAAAAACACAATAAATAATCCAAATCGTAGGGATAAATGTTTGACATGTCCTTCGGACAAACATTTAAAAGGAAAGCAAATGTAAAGAGTGAAATTAAAACAGTGGATGGGTGATTAGGTGGTTATGTGATTGGTAGAATCTTTTACTAACCACTTCAACTAACCACTTAACCACTAACAACGTAACCACATTTATTTAAAAACCAACATGACCAGTAAAGAAAGATTTTTAACAGCGCTTAAAAAAGGCAAGCCGGACATGGTGCCGGTAGCACCGGACACATCAAATATGATACCCTGCAGGTTTACCGGAAAACCATACTGGGATATCTATCTTTATAACGACCCTCCTTTACACACAGCGTACCTCAAAGTCCTTAAGAAATTCAAATTTGACGGCGGCTGGGAAGCCTCTCCCGACCTGGGCCCCAGCAAAGAAGATAAAAGAGAAATCAAAAAAGAAATTATTGAAAAATCCGATGATAAAATAGTTACCCGCGAAACCTACAAAACGCCCGGCGGGGAGCTTTTCCAGGAAGTAGTGTACTGGAAAGATATGCCTCCTACCATAAAAACCAAATTAATAAAAGATGTGCAGAAAGATTTTAGGTTATTCATGAAATATTTCTTTCCTGACCCTGCCAGCCGGGATGACAGCGAGTACCAGCAGTGGAAAAAAGACCTTGGGCAAGACGGGGTGGCATCTATGGGCTTGGGCGTTTCAGGTTTTCCTACGCTGATAGATTATTTTGACGGCAGCCTGGAAGCTATGACTTATGCATTGTATGATTATCCTGAATTATTTGAGGAATATGTTGAAATTTATGAAGACTGGGCAGTAAAGATGACAAAAAAAGCTATTGAGGTAAAGCCAGACCTGATACTTACCGGCGGCTCGGGAACTATTACTCTTCAGTCACCGGATATTTTTAGAAAATTGGGTTTGCCGTGCCTGCAAAAAATAACGAAGCTGGCAAAAGACGCCGGAATCCCGACGCTGGTTCACGCCTGCGGAAAAGCGAAAGATTTAGTAAAAATATGCGCCGAAGAAACTGACCTTGACGGCATAAACCCGCTGGAAATTCCCCCGATGGGTGATTGTAACCTAAAAGAGCTGAAAGAAAAATTCGGAACCAGGCTGTGCTTAATGGGAAATTTGCATACAACCGAAGTAATGCTTAAAGGCACTCCTGAAAAAGTTGTGCAGGAAGCAAAAAAAGCCATAGATGACGCCGCCGCAGGCGGCGCTTTCATTCTTTCAACGGGAGACCAGACGCCCAGGGATACCCCGGAAGAAAACCTCTACGCATTAATAGAAACTGCAAGAAAATACGGCAAGTATTAAAGATAGTAGATAAGTGGTTACGTGTTTACGTGATTAGTAGGGCGGGCTCTCCCGGGTCTTTATAATCTATGGGGAAGTATAGGCGTAGTAATCCTGAGGCAAATTAAACAGTGTGGAAAGAACAGAAAGCAGGATAAATAGGAAAA
>MGVC01000029.1 GCA_001800285.1 Elusimicrobia bacterium RIFOXYA2_FULL_39_19
TATATTCTGTAATAACTGGCATAATCTCCGTCACCAGCCTGGGTGCTGGCGGTCCAGCTTAGTGTTATACTTGATGTTGTACGGGCAGGATTGGCAAGGTTTGCCGGAGGATTGGGGGCAATTACATCACTGCTGGCTATTAAGCTGCTGATTTTTACTATTGAACTGGAAATGTTTTCCCGCCAGCCGTCTAAATCATCAAGCAATGGGCCGCTATAAGCCTGGCCGTTAGTTCCTTTTACAAGAGCATCCGGAGGATAAGTACCAATACTGCTTCTTATGCTTGTAAGAAGCGCGCTGGCTGTTGTAACATCGCTGTTGGAACCATAACCTGATGCTGTTGCTGAACTTATAAGAGTTTCAAGTTTATAAATGTATCGGTAATCATCTATTCCTTCCCGCGACCATTCATACCAGGTGGTAGGAACCGGTGCTCCGCTTGAAGAAAGAAATACTCCTCCATAAACACCCCAGGTAACACCCGTTAAATCAGAAAATGGATAATAAGGATTGTCCCAATAATGGTAGGACCATTGCCAAGCGCCCTTGGCCTCCATTTTCCAGGAATAAAAGCCCCATTCATATCTGTTAACATTTTTACCTAAATTGTAAAACCAGAATACCGGGTCACCATCCTGGGCGCCTGTAATCAAATCCGCTGATTTTGAACTTGGGTGGGTCTGAAGATAATCCATGTAACCCAGCATAGTTGTATAATCCACCCCGTTATCATCATCATACTGAACATCAACAGTTGATTCAGCACCGGCTACCTGGCTGATAAGCTGAAGATAGCTTATGGTATCTGCCCGGTTTCTGTTACAGTCTGCAAGGCTGGTTTCACGCGGTTCATCAACAGCCCAGAACACTATAGGAACTTTTGGAGATTTGCTGTTAGCCCAGCTTAATATCTGTGTAATGGCTGATTTATACAGAGTATTGAAATTTGTACCGAATTCTGTCTGGCCGGCATCTATTAAATCATTGGCAACATCCATTATAAACATCTGATTTGGATATTTTGAATTTAGGCCAAACCCCGTTTCAGACATTGCCTGATAGTAGATATTTAGATAAGTCCATCTGAGAGTTATCACTGACCCGCTGATATTTGATATTTCCGGTGCAGGAATTTCACAACAGTTTAATCCGTGATCTTTCATATCCTGGAATTCCTTTTTTAGTATTTCTAATAATTTTGCAGAAGCAGCGGTGGGTTCTGAATCAAAAAAATGAAGCAGGCGGTAGTTTTCGCTTCTGGCTTCAGATTTACTGCTCATCCAGGAAAAATTCATATCCAACTCTTCCGGGCCAGGTAAACTAAAAGGCCTTACCGTTACAGTAAAAGGTATAGCAGCGGCAGTTTTGTTGGAAGGAGTAAAGGTTATTGTGCCCGTGTAAGTTCCGGCTTCTGCGTTATCCGGTACTTTTACCGTAAGCCAGTATTGTTTTGTTAAGCCCACGGGAATATCTATGGATGATTTTTTTGTTAAAATCAGCGGAACGGGTATATAATTTTTAGTCCAGCCCGAACTATCGCTCCAGACCCTTTTTTCAAAATACCGGACCACCCGCACATCTACATTTGAACCGGGAATAGTTCCCCCGCTGCCGGTAAGATCGCTTACGGTTACATTTACGCCGGTAAGGCTGCTAAGCGGATACACGCCAAGTGTTACAGGCTCATACTCACCTTTGGCGGCATTTAATGCAAGGCCTGTAGATGTTAATAATTCATAAGATTTAGGTTTTGTGTTAGGGTAAACTTCCCTTACATAGTTTCTGGTAAAAAGCCGGTAGCCCTTGCCGTCATCTGCAGGCGCGGGCGTTGAATCTGCAGGAAGATACTCGGTATAACAATTATTGCTGAAATAAAGTTTTCTGGTTGTTTCAAGTGATGACAGCCAGGCAGTACATTCAGCAGTGCAGGTTGAAGGAAATACCGCTACCATATGCACGGCGTAATTATTAAAATATAACAGCATATTACCTCCGGAAACGGTGACATTGCTGTAAGTCCTTATGGGGTATTCCAGGTCAATTATTTTATTAAAAGCGTCCTGGCCGGGCGTATAGTCCAGGCTTTGGCCTTTAAGCAAATTGTCTTCTGAATAAACGTTGCTTAAGCTGATAGTTTCACTTAATACTGTTGTTCCCTGGATTCTCATGTAAGAACTTCTGATGGGTGTTGGGTTGGTAACCATAACTACTACCGTATAAGTGCCGTTAGCAAGATCCATTCTGAACTGGCAATTTTGGGCGGAATACAAGGCCCAGCCTATCCAATCTTTTGCAACGGTGTCAGGGTAGGAATCATTTCCTGAAGTATATCTTCCGTTGCCGCTTGAGTACCAGCCGTATTTTAAACCCGAAGTATATGAATTAGTAGATACAATAGGTATCATACCGGTTGTACCGGGAGAATTGTATACGCCGAAATCAAATTTAAATATTGTAGCGTAGCAGATATTTGCAGTAAAAGTAAGCAACAAAAAAAATAACAGTTTCACAAGATTATGCATATATTCACCTTTTTTCGTCAGTTTTCAACTATCTTGATACTGCCTGCAATTCTATTATTGACTGAGCTATATTCCAACGAAAATATTCGTATCTGTTGATGTCTGAAAATCCCGGATGGTCCGCCCAGCCGCTATTATCTACTGCTGACTCAAGCGGAAAATCTACTTCGGTTTCATTTTTTAATTCACCTAATAATATTTCTGCCCTGGAAACTGCAGATAAAACTGTTTTTTCCTTTTTATCTTTTGCTTTTTTAATTAAAGATTCAAGCGTATAAATATACCTGTAATCTTCGGAACCTTCCCGGCCCCATTCCATTTTAATATGGCATAAAAATTCTTCATCTACCGGGTAAATCAATGTGAGCATGTCATCAATTTTCTGCATACTGCCGTTTAGTTTATACTGTCTGCGCCCTGCGGCTCCTGTTCTCCACAAATACACACCTTCGGTGAACCTGTTTACTCCTATACTGGTAAACCAAAAAGGTTTCCCAATTTTTTTTGTTCTATTTATGGTTTCTTCATTTATAACTCCCTTATTATACATAACCACATCAACCCAGGGAATTATTTCAAGGCCTTCAGGACGGTTTATTGATACAGCTATATTCACACCTTTAACTTCTTTCATGGCCTTCATCAGCTTTTTCCCAAACTCTACTCCTACTTTCCCGTCGTTCGATAACTCAGCGCTTCCATAAAATAATACCGGCGGCCAGCCCTGTTCTTTGGCATGTTCTATAACCATTTTAAAACCATGTTTTAATTTTGCTAACGATTCTTCAGTATCCAGTTTTTTATATTTTTCAATCCCGCCATAAGAGGGCCCGCCCTGGATTATCGTATCCACTAAGACAACAGGCCCGGCCATACCGGCTTCTTTATATACCTTCATAAATGAATCGGCAATATTAAAATCAATTTTATCTGTATCAATTAATGCTTCATAGCCGGGAAGTATTCCCGTCAAGCTGATTGAATTCATTCCATGCTCTTTCAAAACAGCCAGCAATTTCTTTTGAAGCTTCTCGTTTTTAGGAATATCATAATAAAGATGGGCGTAGGTTACATCTTGGGGAATCTGTAACTTTATAGGAAGTACTTTGAGTTTCAATGTTATAACAGAAACAGGCAAACCCTCTGCGGAAAACTCTATTTGACCCTGATAATCTCCCGGCAGAGCATCCTGAGAAACTTTTACAGTAAGCCAGAACTGTTTGCATGTTTTTTCTGGAACGACCGTGCTTTCCCTGCTGGTCAACACACCGGGCTCTACTGAATAACTTCTTTTATTTCCTGCTTGAGCTACATACCTTACTACTTTAATATCAATATTATTTTTGCTGATTGTTTTTTTGTCCGGCCCTGTTAAATCACCAATCTTTACTCTTACATTATTTAATTGCCTTAATGCATAAACCGCAAAGACCGCCGGTTCATATTCCCCCTGCGCAGAATAAATATTTATTTCATTTTTTATCTCTTCTTTTTTTGGATAAGAAAGAGGATATACTTTTTCCAGATAATTTCTCATAAAAATAACATAACCCCTGTCCTGCAGCTCTTTTTCAAAAACTAAGGCCTTTTCTTCCATATAAATGTCATGGCCCAGGGCGCCCACTCTTTCTCTTAATTTTAAAGATGACAGGAAATCTTTGTTTTCACCATCTGTTTCTAAAGCAATAATATCGGGGGATTGCCCTTCACAATAAACTGTTTGACAAATAAATGAATTCATTACAATCACTGCAAATATTAGTATTGATTTATTCATTGACTCTACCTTTTATTAACTCCCCTCCATCCCCTCTTTCAAAAAAAGGGGATGGGTATCCACCTTTTTAATCCCCCTCTTTACTGACTAAAGAGGGGCCAGAGGAGTTGACAACCGTGAGATTTCATCTGACTATAGCTATTTTGCCGGACATTTTTTCTCCGGAAGAATCGGTAATTCTATATAGGTAGGTTCCGCTGGAAAGCTTTTCATTTTCTTTGTTTCTTACATCCCACTGATATTTTCCGTTATTATCTGTTTCTTCAAGAGTAGTTACAAGTTCTCCGGATAGTGAGTATATCTCTATTGTTGAATTGTTTGTAAGGTTGTCAAAAATTATTCCCGTGTCCCAGGTACCCGTTTCCGGTTTTTTATCATTGGGCTTAAACGGGTTCGGGTACACCCTTACTTCGTTTAGAGTGTCTGCTGATAATACTGTTCCAAGTATTCTAAACACGCTGAAATGTGAAGTTGCCGCTGACACTGTTTTGTTTACTTTATCTATTGTCTGATTTCCGGATACTAACTCCCACCTATTTGTTGTTTCATTAAGACAATATATATTCAGCCCGTTTTCTGTTTCACCGGTTACACTTGCAGGGTATGGAATTATTATTGTTACTTCAGACAATAAACTGAGTTTTGCTTTGAATTCAGTACAGGTACCTGATAATTCACTTACTGTTTCTGTAATAATTTTAGTATCATTTGCGGCCGCGTTATTTGCGGCATATATTCCTGCTGCTTTGTCCGCGCCGGGAGCTGCTATGTCTATATACACGCCTATGTTAGTCCCTGGAGAAATTACCACTTTTGTTTTTGCATCATATCCGGATCCTATCTCATAATTTCCCGCGGCTATCTGATTATTTATCAGCTTAACGGGGCCCGTGCTGGTTATTACTGAACTAATATTTCCTGATAAATCTACCGCCGCTACTGCAAAATAGTATTCATTGGCAGAATTTAAACCCGTTACTGTTATTGAAGATATACTTGAATTTGAAAGCGGCGAACCGTTAAAATAAGTTGCCTGGGCTGTACTTGAAAACTGTGTATATGCGTAATATATTTTGTATCCTGCAACATCTGCATCATTAATTTTTGTCCAGCTTACTATTACGCTGTCTCCTTTATCTGTAGGCCGGTCCACGCCTTTGGTACCTGTTACTTCGGAAGGTGGTGTGGCATCTCCATAAGCATAGCTCATCTGGCTGTTTGCTGTTATTGTGTTGGGTGTACCTGCCTTATCCTGAATGTTGTTTATTGTTATTGTGTATGTTATTCCAGCACTGTGCTGACTGGCAGCTAAAGTTACTATTCTCTGGCTGGGCCCCAAAACTGCGGCTACTATTGTGATAGAGTTATTAATGCTGAAATTTGATATTGTTTCAGCTGTTGTTTCATTTACAGGTTCGCTGAATTCTACACTAATACTGACCGAGCTAACCGCTGTTACTGATACAATAGTCGGCGCTGTTGTATCGCTTCCGGATTGCTGCGTACTGAAACTACCGCTTGCTGCTGTTGCGCTTACGTTACTGGAATCATCTACTGCATATACTGCATAATTATAAGTTGTGCCGGCGCTCAACCCGGAATCCGTATAACTGGTGTCCGCTGTAGTGCTTATCTGCACTGATTCCCTTAATATTTTATAATAACTTGCATAATCTCCGTCACCTGCTTGCGCGCTGGCGGTCCAGCTTAATTCTATACTGGTTTCGGTTTGGTTTGAACTATTTAAATTTGTGGGTGCATTGGGCACAGTTGAATCTGCTAAACTGACGGAAGTATAAAATCTTCCTGTTGCTGATGACACGCTTACCAAAGTTGCATCATCTACCGCATAAATACCGTAATTGTAAGTTGTACCAGCCGTCAGCCCTGAATCATTATAACTTGTTCCAATTGCAGTACTTATTAATACTGCATTTCTGTATACCCTATAATAACTTGCATAATCTCCGTCGCCGGCCTGGGTGCTGGCGGTCCAAACCAATAATAATGTTGTCTGGGTTTTTGACGGGTTTGTAAGATTTGTGGGTGCATTAGGAGCAGTAACATCGCTTGCAATGCCTGACGTATAAAAATTTCCGGAAGCAGAAGACACGCTGATATTATTGGAATCATCTACGGCATAAATCCCATAACTGTATGTAGTACCAGCGCTTAATCCCGAATCTGTATAACTTGTCCCGGAAGCGGTGCTTATTAAAACTGAATTTCTGTGTACCCTGTAATAACTGGCATAATCTCCGTCACCCGCTTGCGCGCTGGCGGTCCAGTCCAGGGTTAGGCTTGTATTAGTTTTTCCCGGATTTGTTAAATTAGTAGGCGCATTAGGAACAGTACCATCCACTACAGAATCACCGGCTATGCAAACCACTCTTTCAGCGGTCCACACATGATCTGTTGACAGAAGGTTATTTGATTCAACAACAAGAGCGAATATTCTCCCATCTACTGCAACCAAATCTATAACGCAGGTTTTACTGTTATTGGCGGAAAGAATTCCTAAATCATATGAAAAAGCTACAGGAGGCGTTACAGGTGCGGCGCTGGAAGTTATATCAAACCCGGCAACTTTTAAAATTGCATTGGTTCCGGAAAGATCTACCCAGGCAACATACGCTTTGCTTCCTGATACAACCATTCTTGATCGTTCAAAATATCCCGTAGCTTCATTGGGAGGAAGAGACGGATAATTACCGGTCTGGGTAACATTATTTAATTCATAAGTCCATTTAACCGCTTCATCTGTTATACTAAATACCGAAAGTTCCGCTGGCCCCAGAGGATTTCCTATGGTTGCTGACCAGTTATTTGCAAACCCGCCCCCGGTAAATTGCCGGTAATACGCGTTTGCGCCGTAATAAACTATGTATTCTTTGCCGCCGGTACTTATGTAACTCATATTAGGCCATATGTCCTGGCCCCGTCTGCCTGCACCAATACCTATATCGTAAGTTTCATTTACTGTCGGTGATGCGTGGATTAACTGTACGTTTCCTGCCTGATTTGGCTTCCATGCCGCCCAGGCTCCGTCGCCCTGCACAAGAATTGCTTTATTTCTGTGGAAAGCATCTATTTCAAGATAAGACTCGTGGTTTTCGCAACTTGAAGGATGCGTAGCATCAAGGTAACTGGAATCGTATTTATAACCGAAAAGTGTTGATACATTTGCTTTTTCTTTATAACCTATCCCTGCATATCCACCATTAGTATAACTATCTACATAAACAATATTAGCCCCCACTATCGCAAACCCCTGGTCAAAAACCTCAGTCGCTGTCGGTGAATACCCTTCATCATTTCCTATTTCACCATCAGCATCTACATCGTTTGAAGCACCCACGTAATAGACTTTATCTCCATCACTTATAATCCCACCCCACATCTTAAAAGGACGGGTAAGTGCTGACGGGCCGCCGCCATTTTCATAAGCCCGCAAACCTGTATATTTATTAATTATGTGAAGCCCGCCGCAAGTTGTATGCCCGGACCTGCTGGATTCAGCAATATGGCTGCCTGAAATAGAAACATCAAAAAATCCCGTAGCATTGGATGTGGTCCTGTAATCCCAATGGTCGGTCATGAGCATGGTATCCCTGAGAGGTGTTTCCTTAACTGCAGGTGTTGTCAGGTCATCTCTTGTGAGCCCCGTGGAATCCTGCAGTAAGGGGTAGTTATCGTAAATATCTTTCCAGGCAGAAAGTGAAGCGTATGAAACATACCAGGGCTCGCCATAAACAAAAGACCCTGCGCTATTTAAGATTTTATAAGCTGTCTGGGTTGTACCGTCACCGCCATTCATCATAAAAAGAATTTCAGTAGTAGGGTCCCACGCCAGAACACTGAAACCTATACCTGTATCATAGGCTTCCATATAATTGTCGTTATTATACATCTGGTCTCTTCTGGGCCCGCACATCTGAGTGGAATTAATGGAAGTTATAACCGTTCCGGTAGAATAATCAAGAAGCGTTACGTAGGTAGTCCTGGAAATAGGAGTCGGATCAATGGTGTTTGCAACAGCCAGCATACCGTTATAAATAACAATGTTCCTGGAAGTCATGCCGGTACTGCTGTAGGAAGCGTCGTAGCTTGAACCTAAAGATTTGTAGGCAAACCTTTTTTCCCAATTGAGCTGAAGTGAACCCGATATGTCTATGGCAGAACTGTTCTGGTGAAGGGTTCCTTCGTAGCCGGGCCAGTTTTCGGCAAAAAGATATGGGGCAAAAAGGGAAGATGCAACAAAAAACAATAAAACAAGCGTTAGGTCATTACGAATCCCATCAATTCGTGCACGACGGGTAAAGCAATTTTTCTTCAATTTATCATTGGGCTTACTTCGCTTCGCTCGTAATGACAAATTTATAAATATTTTTTTCATTCACCGGTTTCCAATCTTATATTACTGACATAAAAAGTTTTTGGCTGCTTTATTACTTCTCCTGCCGCGCTGAAAGACCAGGATTCCGGGCTTTTAAAACTCATTTCCCGGCCGTCTTCCGCTTTAGCATCTATCAATACTATTTCCACCTGGTTTTTACCGGGCTGCAATACAAATCCTTTATTAAAAGGTTTTCCGGCACTGGCAGGCATATCCCTTATGACAAAGGATAAAGCAAGAGAACTTTCATATGGATTGTATGCGTCAAATTTAATCACATCAAAACCTGACCAGGACCTGTTAATTTTATTTGCGCCTACCCAGCCCCAGGGCTTATCGGCATCTCTGTGTGCCAGCGTTATTTTTAGTGCCAGCCCGATTTCTTTTTCATAATCAGCGCTGAGGGTTGCCATTGAATTATCACTTATAGCGCCGGGCATTTCACCTTTGGCAACATCTAAAACCAATGCAGCTTTTGGGCCTTTTGATTTATTTGCAGTTTTCTTGTTTTCTTTCTTTTCTTTATCTGTTTCTTTTAAAACTGTTTTTGTTAAACGGAAATTATCTATATAAATAACAGCTCCCGCAGGAGGGTTATTGCATCCAAAAGCTACTCTTTTAATTTTAGACCACTCTACTTCACGGCTTCTGTCATGAACCAATAAACCAGCTAATTCCCATTCCAGAGTATTTTTACCCGGTTGGAGCCTGATATTAGTGCTGCATCTGAATTTATTGGTGCCAAAATATGATTTTTCAGTAAACCCTGCATCTTCATCTGCTACAGCTAAAAATGTTTCTAATATTTCGTCCTGTGAATTGTAAATATCCAGCTGAACTTTATCATACTGGCTCCAATCTTTAGGCAAATTAATAAAATGTATGCCGGGATAGGGGGCATCTGTAGGAAAAGTCATTTTTAAAGAACTTTTTCCTGAAGTAACATATTCTTTTGACAATTCCACTTTGAAATTCTGCGGGTCTTTTACCTCTTCTATTTCAACAAATATTTTATCCGGTTTAATATCTTCCGCTGTTTCAAAATCACATAACATTTTTACATCTTCAACATAAACAGGCTCAGGCTTATCCTGCTTATTCTGCAAATCTTTTTTACTCTTTGCCGGCGCGTTAACAACAAGACAAACACTTAATAAAAACGTTAAACTTATTACGTTAATTATTCTTTTTTTTAACATTTATTCCTCCAAAAAATAGTGGTTATGTTGTTAGGTGCTTAGGTGATTTGTAAAAAACTTAATTAATCACATATCTATACAGCAATTAACAACCATCTTTTAAGCTAATCACTTTATCACTAACCACGTATCCACTTTTATTTTCTCACTATCCTACCATCCCACTATCCCTGTCTGCCAACAGGCAGGCAACCAGCCCCTGCCACTTTCTTATTTTTTCTGCATTGAGATTTTTATAAACAAATCCCTGGCGCGCTTATTGGTAGAATCTATTTTTAATACTTCCTGCAATACTTCCAGCGATTCTTTCATCTTGCCTCTGGTGTAATACAATTCTGCTTTTTTACATAACTTATCTATTTTTTCCGAATTATCTTCTACTTTCTTTGTTTCTGTTTTTATTTCTGTCTGTTTTACTTCTTCTTTTTTTGCCTTAACCTTTTTAACTTTTTTAACATTGGATTTTTCTTTTTCAACAATTCCCAGCATATAATTTAAACTCACCCTGTGAGTTATCCCCAAGTCCCCGTAACCGGCATAGGCATAATCTATACCAACATTATTTTTGAAAATCCCGAACCCGGCCCTTACACCCATATCTATGTCTGTTCCGGTTTTGTATCCTGCCCTTAAATTTATCATTTCATTTAATTTGTATTCTACGCCTGCATTAATGTATCCGGCATTGTCATTGGGGACATTATAATCCACGCAAACCATTGTTTTTTCATTTGTTTTATACCCTATACCTACTTTTATGTTCTGCGGCAGGGGGTCAACTTCATTAATATATTTAACTCCTGAACCAAGATTTTGAATATTTACCCCTAATGACATTTTGTTATTAGAAAACGCTTTTTTGCTCAGCAACCCCAGGTCAACAACGGGAACCGATATGCTTTTATCGGCCAGCGTTTCCTGAACCATTTTTATGGTTATGCCGCCGGAAAGGTTTTTACTGCCTTTCATTAATTCGCCTTTCGCATACGTAACCCCTATTGCCATAGCTCCGGCACTGGTTGAACCGTTAAGGGTACCGCTTATATCATATTTATTTATAGCACCGCTGGTTAATGAATTAATACTAACCCCTATAACACCCTTATTATCTTTTAACGGTCCTGCATATGCCAGGTACTGAGAATTTATTCCTTCCAGCCAGCTTAAATACGCTGCAGTCATTTCACGGTTTTTTAATTGAGCCAATCCCGCAGGGTTCCAGTAAATAGAATTTATATCATCGCTCAAGCCCGCAAAAGCGCCGCCCATGCCTACGGGCCGGGCACCCACGCCGATTTTTAAAAAATTAAAACCGGTAGTTCCGGCAGAAAATAAATTGCCAGCTGTAATTAAACAAACTAAAATAGAGATTTTAAATATATTTTTTATCATTACACCCTCACCTTCATCCTATCCCTTTTAGAGAGAGGAGGCATAAACTTATTTTATTACAATAAACTTTCCGGTTTTCTTGTCAGACGCATCGTCCTGGCGGTAAATGTAATAAATATATACTCCGCTGGCGAGCATTTTATTTTCTTTTGTTTTCACATCCCATTCATAAATGCCATCGCCATTATCTTCCAGCAGTTCTGTTACCAGTTCTCCGCTTATGGTATAAATTTTTATTTTGGCAGCTGCGGTTAAATTTTTAAAAGAAATTATTGTATGGCCCAGCCCGGGTTCAAAAGGAACCGGGTAAGCAAAAGCCTCTTTCAGGTCACTGCTTGCAGTTGTACCCTTGCCGGATATTAAGCTGAACACGCTGAAATGGGCAACTTTTGAACGGGCTGTATTTAATGCAGTATCAACATCTGTTACAGCTAAAGCATCCCAGGCCTTATCAGATTCATTAAGCCAATAAATCTTTAGGGTGCTTTCACTGGCCGGCGGTGATACATTATCTACAAAACCGTCATTATCAACGTCATCATAGTTAATTGTTATATAAACATCCGCCCCAAAACCACCGGCTAATCTTTCACCTGAAGTATTGTAGATATTTAATTCATATACTAACCCGGTTAAAATTTCAGAGCTATCAATACTGCCGTTTGCTGTTGTTATATCCGACGGAGTAATTTTATCGGGTGAATTAACCGGGTCGGTGCCTATTTTAACATAAAAGTTTACCGGCAGGGCTCCTGACGGTATTTCAGCTTTTATTTTACCATCACCGGAAATATACGTATTGCTCTGCTGATAATCCGATATGGTTACAAAAGTAAAACTGTAAGACAGGGCCAATGCATTGCCTGAAACATCTTTCACTATAGTAGATATATCCACTTGATATTTGTAATTGTATCCTGCATTAACTGATGGAGTAAAGGAAAGTTCATGGGTGTTTGCATCATAGCTGGCAGTGCCGGATAGGGCTGTATCAATTGTCTGGCCAAGGCTGTTTTGAATTGCTTTAACGCTTATGCACGACAGTGCGGATGCCTCGTCTACATTTTCATTGAACATCACTTTTACCACCAGGCCTGCAACATTAACACCGGATAATAAATTTGTAGGTGTGATAGATGAAATAACCGGCGGTATAAATTCAGGCATTATGTGGGTTCTGGTTGAAATTGTAATACCGGCAATTGTTGCTGCTGCTTCCTCATTATAGGCCATTACCTTATAATAGTAAGTTGAATTTGCAGAAAGCGTAGCATCTGTGTATGAAGTGTCAGTGTAATTTGAGCCATAATTCGTTAGTGCGTTGGTGCTTGCAAAGTTATCAGTTGAACGCAATATGCCCCAGCGGGTATAGGCCGGGTTATTGTTTGCATTCCAGGTTATGGTTACACTTGTAATGAATACTCCGCTGAAAGTTGTTGATGACGGCTTGTTTGCATAAGTATATTTTGACGCCGTTACAGAATTGCTGGACCCAAGAACATTCTGCGCCTGGACATATATCTGATAGCTTGTGTTAGGTATTAACCCCTGCTGGGTCCAGGTAGTTATATTCTCTCCAACTGAACCTACCTGTACATTCGGTGAACTGGTGGTTGTATAAACCTTAAACCCGTCTTCACGCGCTAATCCTGATGAATTATCTGTCCAACTCCAGGTTATACTGGAGGCTCCCGCTGCCGTACCGCTTATCCCGGCAGGAGCTGAAGGAATATCTGTTACTGTCGGCCTAAACGTAATTACTGAACCTGCATTTGCACACAATGTCACTAAAGTTTCTTCATTTATGGCTTGTACTTTATACCAGTACGTACTCCCGATACTTAAAGTTGTATCTATGTACGATGTATCAGTGTAATTCGATGTAAAATTCGTAAGTGTTGTTGTAGATACAAAATTATCCGCTGATCTCAAAATTCCCCAGCGGGTATAAGACGGGTTGCTGTTTGCAGTCCAGCTGATTGTTACACTTGAATAGCCTATACCTGCATAAACTGCACTTAACGGTATATTTGCAAATGTATACCTGGCTGCTGATGAAGATGCACTGGAGCCCGTAACATTATAGGCTTCTACATATACCGTTGCTGATGTATTTGCCGTAAGAGCTGCCTGCCGCCAGAACGTTGTGTTGGCTGAAACTGAATTAAGAATATTATTATCAGACTGCCTTCTTATACGGTATCCTTCTTCATTTGAAATATCTGTCCAGCCCCATTCTACTATGTTGGTTGAAATTGCTGTACCTGTAAATGAAGCGGGAGCAACGGGTGCCGCTGGTTTGGTTTTTGTAGAAATTGTAATATCAAACAAGGTAGCTATGCCTTCTTCATTAAATGCCTGTACCTTATAATAATAGGTCGTCAGCGTTAAACAGTTAGTGTCCGGATAAGATGTGCTTGTATAATTTGATGCGAAATTCGTTATTGTATTGGTGCTTACAAAATTATCTGTTGAACGCAATATACCCCAGCGGGTATACGTTGGGTTGCTGTTTGCATTCCAGCTGATTGTTATGCTTGTTATAAATACACTGTCAAATACAGTCGTTGCCGGCGGTTTTGCGTGAGTGTATTTATAGGAAACTCCTGAACTGCTTGAACCGGCTGTATTATAAGCCTGAACATATATCTGATAACTTGTATTAGAATTTAAATTTGTCTGGTTCCAGGTAGTTATATTTTGTCCCACTGTTGCTATCTGCACATTCGGTGAACTGGTAGCTGTAAATATTCTGAACTCCTGTTCCTGGTACACTCCTGATGAGTTATCGCTCCAGTTCCAGGTTATACTGGATACTCCAAGTACTGTTGGCGTTACGGCTGACGGCGCAAAAGGAGCGTCTGTTGCATTCTTTGTTACTGTTGAACCGCTAATATTTGAAATTACATCATTGCCATACCAGCTACGTGCAATAATTCTGCCGTAATAGGTGGCATTTACAGTCAGGCTTTCCAAGGTTACCGATTGTGCGTTGCGCGCTGCTGCATTAAAGCTGACAGTGGTAAAATTATTTGCTGTTGATACCTGCACAATATAAATGGTATCTTCCGGATTTGCAGGTGTTTCCGTTTTTGTCCAGGTAATTGTCATTGAACTGTAATAAACACTTCCAAAACCTGCCCCGCCTGGCGTGCTGCACTTTGTTGCGGTGGATGTTATGTTTGCATAATTAACTGCAACTACTTCATCCCAGTTTTTTGAAAGTATAACTATCTGATGCGAAGTATTCGGTGTTAGAGATTGCCCTACCCAGGTATTTGTGCCTGAGGCCCAGTTATCCGTACTCTTCCAGACTGCGCTGGCTCCCAGCGCGCCTGCGTTGTCCTGAACATACTGCCCCTGGGTTGTTATATTTTCTGCTCGGCTGGAAATTTTTATTGCATATTTTGTCGGGTACGGGTTGGTGCCGGTATTTATTGAAATACTTATGCTTGAGGCATACACTTCCAGCAATGACGGCGCGGAAGGCACAGCGCTTAAGGTTGAAGAAGAACCGCTGATGTTTGTAACCTGATTTATTCCCTGCCAGCCCTGAACTACTATTCTGCCGTAATAAGTGGTGTTTATGCTTAATCCGCTGATTACTGCTGACTGTAAACTGCGCGCCGTAACAGAGGTATAGGCTGTTATAAATCCGCTTGTTGACGAAACCTGTACAATATATATTGTATTCTCAGGATTTTGGGGTACTTCTGTTTTTTCCCAGGTAATTGTTGCAGAAGTATAATATACCGCACCAAAAGTTACATTAGCGGGCTGATTGCATAATGTTACTGTAGTAACTAAATTTGAATAGTTTACTGAAATAATTTCACTGTGATTTTTTGCAAGAATTGCTATCTGATGAGTTGTATTAGGCGCTAAAGAAGCATCTCCTATCCAGACATTTCCGCTTGAGACCCAATTATCCGTACTCTTCCAGACTGCGCTGGCTCCCAGAGTTCCCGTGTTATCTTGAACGTATTGGCCGGCAGTTGAAATATTTTGATTATTGCTTGCTACCTTAATAGCGTACAAAGTCGGGTAGGGGTTAGTGACGGGATTTATTGAAACACTTATGCTTGACAGGTAAACTGTTAATAGTGCTGGTGTTGAAGGAATATCACACCGGGTTGCTGTTGCTACTGTATTTGAATATCCGGATTCAAGGGCAACAGGCCCCTGATCAACTACAGTAATTTTATACATATACGTTGTATTTGGCTTTAACCCATAATCTATACAGGAAGTATAAACAACGCTTGTTGAACCCATTAATTTGTAGTCTGTTCCATTGGGCCAGGTCCAGCTGTCACAGTATATCTTATACACATCCAGGTCAGACCCGCTGACTGCGCTCCAGGATAAATTTGCCTGTACACTGCTTACACTTACCATCAGAAGGTTTGTCGGCGCTGAAGGAAATGCGTCATAGGACGGGCCGTAAGCGGCAAGATTAATAGTACTGACATCTTTACTTGATACCCAGATTGACCAATTTGCATCATCATCCCTGGTTTTTATGGCAAAGTAATAGGACGCTCCCGGAGTAAGGCCAGTTATTACAAAAGTATGTTCTGTGCCAGGAACAGTAGCTGTGGCAATATTTATCTGCATTACTGCATGGGAAGACGGAGGGCTGTCAAATTCACTGCCCGTTATTACATTTACTGACGACCATTTTATTAAATAGAATCCGCTGTTAAGGTTATAAGTTGTGCCATCATCTCCCGGAGCCGTCCAGACAAGTTTTACTTCACCATCATTAACACCTGAAAGAGCTGTTAAATTTGAGATGGCTGCCGGAGGAAAAACATCTGTAGGTTCATATTCATCTGCTCCCACATCCCAGGCAGAACCAAAAGGGCGTGAATGACCATCAATATCTGTAGTAAATTGTAAATCTGCATCTAAGGAAAGATTGGCACCGGCATCTTTTGCAAAAGTGTCCCCTCCGGTTAAGTGAAAATTAAAAGAAGAAACAAAAATTGCTGTCCCGGTAATGGGGTTGGTTCCCGGTGCATCGCCGGTTAAATCGGAAGCATTGTTGTCGCTGCTGGCATCAAACCCGCTGGTATAACCGTCGGTACATCTTTGCACGAGATTATTTTTAAGGACAACATCTCCATTAATCCTTGAAATACCTGTCTGACAATTATAAATTGTGTTATTGTATTCGTATATGGTTCTATTTACGCCTCCCACAGGTAAAGCAATGGTAGAATTTGAGCTATAGTTATTGGAGAAATCATAAAATATGTTGTTCCAGATTTGAACAACACTTCCGACAGCGTGGCTGCCTGAATGATAAATTCCACGAACACCTGTATAGTTATACCCTCCCTCTTTACCTTTAAAAATACAATTTGTTAACCTTATATCCTGAGCACCATCTGCCGCATTACCGCTTAATGTAATAGCAGTGGCATTAGCCGCATCATAGTTATGATAAAACTGCAAACCCTCTATCCTGACATTTGCTTCAGTGCTTTGTATACAATAATTGTTTACAGGACTCATCCTGAACACATTATCATTCCATACACCGTTGTGCCTGTCGGAAGCCGGTGTGCGGACAACTATATAATTACTTGCGCTGGTTCCCCACCCATTTAAATACAATGGTGATGTATCTTCCATCGGATAGCATTCTGCTACAGCAATGGCGGAATCGCCTGCATCGGATAAAATTACATAATTTACATTCTGGGTCCTATAAACCTGTTCACCGCTTTGAAAGGTCCCGACAATATTATTTATTAGTATCTGGCTGGCAGTTACATGCAATGCTGTTCCTGTGGCTCCTGAAGTTACTCCTGTAACTGCCTGTCCATCAAGTATTGAACCCGTAATTCCGCCATGTGAAAATACCATAGTAGTACTTACATTAAGCTCACAATCAACATAAGACTCCCACGTTAACAAATTGGTATAATCCCCCCCGGCAGGTTTTATAGTGCAGATAAATTCAGTTGCCGCCTGTATGGGCTGGATTGAAAAAAACAAAGACATCAAAAAAATGGTAGAAATTATTATTTTTCTAAAATTCCTGATCACGAACTGCCTCCAATTATTAACTCCCCTCTATTCTTTTTCAGGAACTCCCCTTTTATTCCCCTCTTTAGCAAAGAGGGGCCAGGGGCGTTGACCATAGTGGGGGTTCACCTTATTACCCCGATTTTCCCCGTTAATTTTTCGCCGTTTGAATTTGTTATCCTGTAAATATAAGTTCCGCTGGCAACCCTGTTGCCTGATTTATCTTTTACATTCCATTCATATTTTCCATTATTGTCTGTTTCATTTAAAGTAACAATATGTTCACCTGACATTGTATATATTTTTATGGTTGAATTGTTTGTTAAACCGTCAAAGATTATTCCTGTAGACCAGTCACCGGTCCCTGCTTTTGCATCATTTGGTTTAAACGGATTCGGATAAACTCTTACGCTGGTAAGGTTATCTGATGACAAAACTGTGCCGAGTATCCTGAAAATACTGAAGTGAGGCACTGATACCGAAACAGTGTTGTTTACCTTATCTAAATCCTGGTGAGCGCTTACAAGGTCCCATTCATTGGTTATTTCATTTAATGTATATATTCTTAAACTATCTTCCGTTTCTCCTGTTATATTGGCAGGATATGGAATAACTATTGTAACTTCTGACAATAAACTGAGTTTTGCCTTAAACTCCGTACATGTACTTGATAAACTATTTACGGTAGTGCTTATTATTTTTGAACTTACTGACGCTTTAGAATTTGCCTGGCTGACCTGGCTCAAAGTAGCTTCACTAAGCACACTGCTGGTTCCTTCTACTGTAAGTATATCAATAAAAACACCTTTATTTGTACCGGGAGGTACTAAAACTTTAATTGAAGTATTAAAACCGGCAGCAATTTCATAATTTTCTATACCGTTAACCAGTTCACCGATCCTGTTATTTATAGCTCTTACGGGCCCGGTGCAGCCTGTTTCTGAACTGACATTCCCAAAACTATCCACTGCCAGTACACCAAAATAATAGGGCTGGCTGTTTACCGCCAGGCCTGTTACCGTGCAGGAAGATGCATCCCTGTTATTTACCGGTGACCCGCTAAAATAGGTAGCTCCGTTTATACTGCTGAAAGGTTCAGACCCGAAATATACTTTATATCCGGCCAAATCTGCGTCTGTGCTGACAGCCCAGCTTACTACTACCTTACCGCCGGTATCTGCGGGATTATCTGCAGATTTTAAGGCTTGTACTTTTTCCAGCGGTGTTATGGTACCGTTATATACAAAACTAATTTGGCTGTCTGAAATTATTGTATTAGGGCTTGTGGCCCGGTCCCTTACACTATTTACAGTTATTGTGTAGGTAGTACCTAACGATAAATCATTAGTAGTCAATATAACAGTTTCAAGGTCAACATCTAATACAGCTGACGTAGCTGTTATTGAGTTATCTAAACTATAGCAAGAAACTGTTTCAGCAGATACTTCTTCTACCGGTTCATTGAAAGTTATCCTGACTGCATTTTTATTTGAAGCAGAAGCTGATTCTATTTCCGGCGGTGTTGTGTCTCCGCCGACAGATAAAGTAGAGAAACTTCCCTGTAATCCGGCTGTGCTTTGATTGCCGGAATCATCTACTGCATAAATTGTATAGTTATAGGTAGTATTTGTGCTAAGCCCTGCATCAGGCATGGTTGTACCGCTGGGTGTTCCTATCAATGTTGATTCCCTATATACACGGTAATAAGCTGCATAATCGCCGTCAACAGCCTGCCCGCTGGCAGTCCAGCTAAGGGTGATACTGGTTTCGGTTTGTCCTGTGCTAATAAGAGACGTAGGCGGGTTTGGTGCAGTGACATCTGCCGTTATTGAAGTATAAAAATTTCCACTGGCGCTGGCTGCGCTTTGGTTGCCCGCATCATCTACTGCATAGACTGTATAACTATATGTTGTGCCTGCGCTTAATCCTGTGTTTGTATAAGCTGTCCCGCCTGCCGTACTTATATAAACTGAATTTCTATATATTCTATAACCACTGGCATAATCTCCGTCGCCGGCCTGGGTGCTGGCGGTCCAGCTTAAACGTATGCTTGAAGTTGTACGGGCCATACAAACAAGATTTGAAGGAGCATTCGGAGGAGTTGAATCTCCCGGAGTTCCCACTATTGTTTGAAGCGCCAATATAGACAATGCAATATTTTCTCTATATAAATCTAAATTATCAAATTCTGAACCACTGTAAGCCCTGCTTAACACACCCTCACAGATTGCTTCTGTTGGATAGGTAAGCATACTGCTTTTAATACTTGCAAGAAGAGCAACAGCTGCAGTAACATCACTATTTGAACTATACCCCATTGCAACAGCGCTGCTTATCAGCGTTTCTAATTTATATGCATACCTGTAATCATCTATGCCTTCACGGGCCCATTCATACCAGGTAGTAGGAACCGGGTTATCGTCTTCCGAAGGAAGCACCACTCCGTACTCTCCCCAGTCAGAACCTGTCATGTACTCAAAAGGAAAATACGGTGTTACCCAGAAATGATAGTTCCACTGCCAGGCGCCGACAGCTGAAGTAGACCAGTTCCAGAAACCCCATTCATATCTGTTGACATTTTTTCCCATATTATAAAACCATAAAGGTTTATTGTCAGTTTGCGCATGAGCGACTACTCCGCTTCCAAGTGAGCTTGGTAAAACCTGAACAATGCTCATATAATCAACCATGGGAATGTAATTTACCCCTCCATCAGAATCTCTTAACATTGTAATTGTAGTTCTTACATTAGAAACTGAATTGACTAAATTAAGGTATTGTATAGTATCTGCATAATTTGCCTGGCAATCACTGGTAGGGCTTTGACGCGGTTCATCAACCACCCAGAATACTAAAGGGATATTATTTGTATTAGCCCAGTCTCTGAGAGAAGTAACAATATTTTTAAATGTTGTGTTAAATGAGGTACTGAATTCTGTGTAACCGTTGCTTATAAGCCTGCTGGCTATAGTTTTAGCAAATATCAGGTTTGGGTGCGCAGGGTCCAGGCCGAAATTTTTGCTTGCCATAACTTCAGCATAAATATTAAGAATGGTATAATCAACACTGGTTCCGGATAATTCCGGCGTAGGTATCTGTATGGCATTATATCCGTGATCTTTCATGCTCTGCATTTCTTTTTCAAGTATGGATTTAAGTTTGTTTTTTGCCTGAGTTTTTACAGGTTCTGCTAATTCTATTGAAAAAAGTAAACGCAGGTTCTCGCTGCGAGATTCCATGCCGGCCTGCATCCAGCCGAAGGTATGGCCGCATTGATTTGGGGTAGGCAAACTGAAATTCCTTACTGTTACGGTAATAGGAACTGAAGTTGCTGTTTTGTTGGAAGGCGCAAAATTTACAGTACCTGTATAATCACCGGCTACAGCGTTGTCCGGAACTTTTACTGTTATCCAGAATTGTTTTGTCAGCCCGTTAGGAATATTCACTGCAGCATCCTGCATAAGAGCATACGGAACTGGTGTATAATTTTTTTGCCAGATATCTGATACTTCAATTCTTTTTTCAATGTAGTGCGCATTTCTTACTTCTACATTTGCAGCTGGTATTGTCCCGCCGGCGCCTGTTAAATCACTTACTGTTACGCTTACATTATTCAGGTCACTTAAAGGATATACACCGAGTGTTACCGGTTCAAATTCTCCTTTAGCTGCACTTAAAGTTATTACAGAAGTTGCTAAAATTAATTCATAAGATTTTGGTTTGGTATTTGGATAGGCTTCGTATATATATTTTCTGGTAAAAAGACGGTAACCTTTACCTTCATCAGACGGGACAGCAGTTGAATCTGACGGTAAATATTCAGCATAATAACTGCCGTTAAAAGTAGCTTTACGGGATGTTTTTAATTCTGCCTGCCAGGTATTTCCTGCTGCCTCCTGGCTTTTTGGATAAACCACTATCATGCTTACTGCACAGTTAACAAATTCTAAAAGCAGGTTACTGTTTGTCACTGTGACATCGTATCTGCGGATGGGATAATATAAGTCAATATATTTGTCAAAGGCATTCTGCCCGGGAGTATAATCCAATCCTTTGCCTAAAAAAAAGTGGCTCTGCGTATAAGCATTGCTTAAACTGATGCTTGAACTGAATAATGTGGTGTAGGACGAACCGCTGTTAAAACTGCATCTGACTGAATAATCCCTTATCGGCACGGGATTTCTGAACATTAACAACACAATATAATCGCCATTTGCTACATCCACCCTGAATCTGCAGGTTTGTGAATAAGCCCTGTACCAGCCGATCCAGTCACAGGCAATAGGGTCAGGAAAATTGCTGTAAGACGGCACATCCAAACCAGAACCGGAATAACCTGAAGTGGTGGTCCAGCCAAAACCAGCGCCTGCGGAATAGGTCATAGTGGTAGTTACCCTGGTAAAACCGGACTGTACAGATGAAGCCGTTGTGCCCATGTCGTACATTTTTATGCCGGCCGGTACTTGCGCGTATCCGGTAACTGAAAAACCTATCAATAACGAAAAAATACTAATTATTTTCATAAATATATTTTATTAACTCCCCTTTTTACCCTTCAACCCTCATGTCGCTGACAAATATTGTAACTTCATCAGGGCCGGTTTCTTCCCATTTTTGCTCGGGAAAAAATTTGTATGAAAAATGCCAGGTCTTTATTTCAGAAAGGTCAAGATCTCTTTTTTCACCGTAAGGTTTTGCTTTATTTAAATCCAGTGATACGTTGTTCATTCCGGGCTTTAAAACAAATGGCAAAACTATCCAGGTATCTCTGCCTACTTTGTTAGTTATACTTTCTTTGTCTTTAATTACAAGAGTGAACGTAAGATCTTTATCCTGCGGATTAAAAGCATTGAATTTAAAACTGCCAAATCCGGACCAGGACCTGTCAATTTTGCCGCAACCGCACCAGCCCCTGCCGTTAAAATTAATTTTCAAACCTAACTCGTCTCCGGCTTCAATATTTTCTTCTGTTAAAACAGCTGAAACAGTTTCACTAACACTGCTGGGCAGTTCCCCTTTTGAAAAATTTAATACAGATAATTTGCGTGCCGGTGCTGATGAACTGACTTTTTTTGTTTGTTTTGTTTTTGCAGATTTTTTTGTTTTTGCCTCACTCATAGTTACACAACTTAATGCGAACAATACCAACACAACTGCTGTAAAAATACCAAAAGTCTTTTTGTTAATTTTATGCATCTTACGCCTCCAATTCAAATTTTCTCAACTGTGCCCCGCTACGCTCGAAGAATAACTTTATATATAAGCGAAGTCGAGAACCTGTCTCTATCGCACTATAGCCATCTTACCCGTCATCTTATCTCCGGCTGTATTGGTAACTATATAGATATACGTTCCGCTGGATACTTTTTCTTTTTCTTTATTTTTTACGTCCCAAATGTATTTACCGTCATTGTTTGTTTCTTCAAGTGTATTTACAAGCTCTCCGGTTAACGTATATATTTTTATTGTTGAATTGTTTGTAAGGTTATCAAATACTATACCTGTATTCCAGTCACCGTTTTCTAATTTATTATCATTGGGTTTAAAAGGATTTGGGTACACTCTTACTTCTTTTAAATTGTCCTTTGATAATACTGCCCCCATTATTCTATAAACGCTGAAATGTTCTACTTCTACCGCCACTGTATTTGCAAGCGGGGATAATTCCTGCGCCCCGGGCACCAATTCCCACTCATTACTGGTTTCATTAAGACAGTAAATCCTTAACCCGTTTTCTGTTTCACCGGTTATTGTTGAAGGATAAGCTAATACTATCGTTACTTTTTCCACCAAATTCATCAAAGCATTAAACTCTGTACTGGTATCCGATAAATCATTTATTGTTGTACTCAATATCCTTGTATCATTCTGCGCAGCTGTGTTTGCCTGCGTTATCTTTGAAGTTTTATCTTCAGGTTTTTTTATGTTTATGTACACCCCGTCATTTAACCCGGGATTTGCTATAACCTTAGCTTTCAGGTTATAACTATTCATTATTACTTCATATACTTTTTGGCCGTTTATGGTTTCACCTAACCTGTTGTTTATAGCTCGTACAGGGCCTACGCTGGATATACTGCCGCTGACATTACCCGATAAATCTATTGCCAATACTCCAAAATAGTAGTCCTGACTGTTTACTACAAGTCCGGTTACTACACAGCTGGATGTGTTCGGGTTGGAAACAGGGGAGCCGCTGAAATACGTTGCCCCGGTTATACTGGTAAACGGGTTTGGTGAATAATATACTTTATAACCGGCTATATCACTATCTGATACGTTGGTCCAGGTTACTATTACTTTTCCGCCTTTATCTGTAGGATAATCTTTTGCACCTAAACCGGATACTGCTTCGGGCGCGGTTGTATCACCGTACATATAATTCATCGTACTGTTGGCTGATATTGTATTGGGTGTGCCTGAAAGGTCTTTAATGTAATTTATGGTTATGGTATATGTTGTTCCTACGCTATGCTGGCTGGTGGTTAAAGTCACAGTCTTTTGGTCTGACCCTAAAACTGCATTTATTACATTTACACTGTTGTTTATTTCATAGTTTGTTTCTTCTTCTGCTGAGGTTTGTTCTATAGGCTCGCTGAATTCTATGGTTATTATGGTTGCAGTTGTTACTGATACAGATACTATTGCAGGCGGTGTGATATCTGAACCGGAAGTTGAAAAACTCCCCAATGCATAACTTATGCTTACGTTGCTGGAATCATCTACTGCAAAAACATAATAACTGTAGGTTGTATTTTTTGTAAGGCCGGTATCTGTAAATGTTGTACCATCGGCTGAACCTACTAATCCTAATGCATTTCTGTATACTCTATAGTAACTGGCGTAATCACCGTCACCGGCCTGCGCACTGGCTGTCCAGCTCATGGTTATACTGGTTTCGGTCTGCGCAGAACTGCTTAAACTTGATGGTGCGTTTGGCGGCGTTGTGTCTGACCCGCCGGCTGATGTTGAAAAACTGCCGCTGGCAGAAGATACGCTTACATTGTTTGAATCATCTACGGCATAGACCCCGTAACTGTAAGTTATTCCTGCTGTTAATCCGGAATCGGTATAAATTATTCCGACGGCTGTACTTATTAATACTGCGTCTCTGTATATTCTGTAGAAACTTGCGCTGTCACCGTCACCGGCTTGGGTTGATGCCGTCCAGTCCATTGTTATTGTTGCCTGGGTTTGATTTGAACTTGTTAGATTTGTTGGCGCGTTGGGCGGGGTTACGTCTCCTCCGCCGGCACTGTATTCATCGGCACCTATATCCCAGGTACCGCTTCTTGAGGTTCCGTCTATATCTGTGTTGAATGATAAGTATACGTCAGCTGAAAGGTCAACGCCGGCATCCTGGGCCTGCGTATCTCCAACTGCTATATGAAAATCTTTACCGGTTTTATTTTCAAAGGTTACTGTTACACCGTTTTTTGAATTTGCGCCGGGTGCGTCACTGGCAACATCTGATATATTGTAATCTGATGCCCCGTCAAAACTTGCTCCAAATCCGTCTGTACAATCCTGTGCTATATTGTTTTTGGCTATGGCGCTGGCTTCATCGGAATAATATCCGTACCCGCAGTTTACTGCCGTATTGTTGTATAGGTACCTTTTTCTGTCTGCATCTCTTATATACATACCAAAATAACTTGTACCCGTACCGTTCATATCATAGATTAGGTTGTTCCAGATTCGTACTATACTGTTCTGCCCGGTTGCGGCGGTTTTTGAACCGAAAATTCCTCTCTTATTACTCGTTGTGAAATTGCCAGGGCCTTTTATTATGCAGTTGCTTATCCGTATATCTTCTGCGCTGGTTTCATCACCATACACATCTATTCCATTGCCGCCGTCTATATCGTTTTTTGTGAAATTTATTTGTAAGCCATTTATGCGGACATTGGATTCACCTATATATAAAGAATCTGTTGTAGTGCCGGCGCTTAATATATATGCGTTTGTATCCCACTTACCGCTGTGTTTATATCCGTCAGGTGTACGGATTTCTATGTAGTTTGTTGCGTTGGTGGTCCACCCGAATATTGATACAGGTGTTGTGTCTGTCATGGGGTAACATTCTGCTACTGCTATTACTTTATCGCCGGTATTGCCGGCAGTAAAATAATTGTTTGAATCTACCCTTATCTGTTCACCGGTTTGAAATGTACCGGCGATTACATTTACATATAACTGGCTGGCAGTGCAATGATACACTGTTGCAGTAGCACCGGAAGTTGCTCCGGTTACACTTGCGCCGTCATTGATTGTGCCGGTCTTCGCACCACTGAATACTTTGCTGGCTGCACTGGTGATATCGCTTTGGATTGCTGTTTCCCAGCCGGCAATTGATTTATAATCCCCGCCGCTGCTTTTTATTGAGCATACAAATTCAGAGTAACCGGAAGGAATAACATAGGTTCCGGTAAAGTTTTGCGATGTCTGGTTAGTTCCTAACCCTGAATAGGTTCTGTTTACCGGGCTGAAACTCCAGTTACTAAGACTGGGAGCTACTGTATAATTTCCGGGAGGCAAGGTACTGAACTGATAGGCACCGCTTCCATTGGTTGTTGTGGATCCGTTGCTGTCACCGCTTAAGGTTATTGTTACCCCGCCAAGCGCTGAACTTGTACTGGTGGTTACTGTTCCGGATATGTCATATCCTGTGCCGGTATAACTGCCAAAGAAATCCTGGCTGCCTTGTGCTGTCATGATATTTGTGTAGGATTTGTTTACCGGGTTTATATTCCAATCTGTTTTTGTTGGGGTTACTGTGTAATTTGCGCCGGTTGATACACTGAATACATAAAATCCGCTGGAAGTTGTTGTGTATGTGCCGGTACTGCTGCCGCTTAAAGATAACAATACACCGCTTACACCTGCTGATGAATTATTCTTTACATACCCGCTGATTGTTGTGCCGGAAGTAGGAATTGGAACATACATCTTTATATATTTATTCCCGGGAGAAACACTGTTGCTTCCAAGAGGCAGAGCCCCGCCGACATTTACTGTATAACTGTAAGAATTTGTGCCTGCAGGAATTGTTTGAGTCTGGGTATAGGTTGAACCGCTTATCTGCCAGCCATGGGTAATTTCTAATTCTGAAGTAGAAGGATTTTCATAATAGGCATAGATAAAGAATCCCCTGAACCCGTTATTGTTCTTTTGTGCAGGATCCGGCGTTATCTTAAATTTTACCAGGCATTGGGTTGCTGAACCGGATAACACAGCGCTGCCGTTATATAAACTGCGCGATGAATATACCCAGGAATCTGGAGTGTGGCTGGAAATCAGCACCCAGGAACTTCCGTTATCTGTGGAATAATACATCTCATGAAAGGGTTGACTAAGCCAGAGCTGGTAATGACAGGTTAAATCAAGTTTTCTTATCGCCCCGGGACAATCTACCTTATATACAACTTCTAAAGGAAGAGCTGTGCTAGTTAATGTCAAATGCGCAGTATCTACATTATTCCATTTAGCATTTGAATCTGAATACCTTCCAGCTTCATATATTGCCTGGCTGGTCCAGATATCGGGAACTATTTCCCTCACTGATAAATTATCTGAAGTGTAAGTGACATTGTTTACGCCATTTTCCAAACCGCATAAACTGTATAACATCATGGAGTTTACCATTACTCTTGTATTTAAGGTTAAATCATCCAATCCGCTGCCATTTGTAAAATTAAATTTAACCCAATATTGGTATCTTCCTTTAACGTAATCTGAAATGTCATTACTGAATGAACCGCTTAGACTTCCTATACTTATCCAGGAAGCTCCCATGGTATAGGAAATACTCATAGTTACACTGCCTACTGCACTGCCGCTTATTACAGCTCCTTTAGTTGCTCCGGCAAGGCTGGGATTTGTATCATCCGAAGGATGAGGGGCTATTACGTAGGGTGTTCTCATATAAAATATTACTTCGGAACTGCCGCTGGTACCTGCTAATTTCGGCGAGCCGCTCTGTGAAACTACATCTGTGCTTGCCAACATGCCTTCAAAACAGGAGGAATGTGATAAGTTCGGTGTATAAATGAATTCGCCGTTTGCATACATACCGAAACCATTATAACCGGAGGTCTGGGTAGGCGGAGCATTTGGAATTTTTACATAACTATTTCCCCAGGTACGTGTATTAATTGTTGAATTATTATTACCCCAAAATTGATAACTGGGGCTCCATTGCCGGTCAAAATATCTTGTGAATGTTTCACCGGGACGAAGAGTAATATCCATTGAGTGACTGTAAGAATATCCGAAATATGGATAGGCATAAGTGATATTATAATCCCACAGGTGATCATAGCCGTATCCAGGCAGCTGGTAATGAGGGTCATCTGCTGAAACAGAATTGCCAAATAATGCAGCCCGGTCTGTTAAACTTAAAGCTCTTATTTCATCTACGCTTGCAATTTTTCCTGTGCCGTCAACCGCATAACCGCAGCCATCGCCGTCTATCATGTGCCAGTTGCCGTCATAATAAACTTCCGGGACGGTGTGGGCCGGAAGGTTTACGGTTCTTGTACGGAACCCGGCTTTTTCAAAAAATGAATTCATTACCGGAGCGTTCTGCCCGCAGATAGCTGAACCATAGGAGTGCAGATGTTTTAGCGCGTCAATGTTGCCGCTGTCTAAACTTCTGTTAAGCGGTTCATATACGGAAGGTGAATGATAGATGTTAGTCATTACATATTTCCAGATTTTATTTGCTTTCTCTGCATCGGTCATACTGCCGTCAAGAATTTCGTCAAGTATTTCATCTATATTCCTGCCGCTGACATAATACTTATCCGGATGCTTGTTACCTTCTACCCAAGCGCCAGAAACAACCGCAAAAACATTGGAAGATACTGTTGACATTAAACAAACTAAAGTAATAACACTTTTTAAATTTATTCTTTCCATTTTTAGCCTCTAAAAAATTAACACGAATTTTATCTAAAAAATTATTACGCGAATGATAACGAATTGTTAAAACACAAACACGGTGATTATGTTTTTAAGTAATTAGGTGGCTTCTAAAAGACTTAACTAATCACTAACCACGTAACAACTAATCACTGGCTTTAAAATCTGTTAGTAATTGAAATTCTATGCGTTACTCCTAAATCTCCGTAAGGCACCCAGGCATAATCTATTCCTATCCCGCTTACATCCTTATATCCAAATCCGCCTGATAACCCCGCTAAGCTTTCACTGCCGCCTGCTTTCCTGTACCCTGCTCTTAAAGCCATTGTTTTACCCATCAAATACTCTGCACCCAAATGCAGAGTCATATCACTGCTGCCTGCTTTACTTATATCAAAAGCAAAATTTACTTTATCATCAGATTTATCCACTAAATATATGTAAGACAATCCTGCGCGGTAAGACATGGGAAGGGATTCGCTATCCTGCATGTACTTTATGCCTGCACCTAAATTCTGAACAGATATACCCAGCATAAAAGGAAAATCATAATTTATCAGGTCTATTAATACCCCTGCATCGGCAGCATAAGTATTTGCTGACTCTGCCTCAATACTGCTTTGAATCATTTTCAAACTTATTCCACCAAGAGTATCTTCACCAATTTGTTTTCCCATACTTACGTTAACTGCCATATCCTGACTGCTGAATGTTTTACCGGTTGCCACATAACTGTTGTTAGTGTCTATCTCGGTTTGTTCTATTGAACCGGTTGTCAGGTAGTTTATTCCCACACCTATTGTGCTTTTACCTTCCCTGCTTTGCACATAACTCAACTGGCCGCAGCTTATCCCTTCCAGCCACATAATATAGTTTCCGCTTAATTCCCTTCCTTTAATATTGTTCAATCCTGCCGGATTCCAATACATGGAGTTTACATCATCTGCCAGGCCGGCATAGGCCCCGCCCATTGCTATAGGACGTGCTCCAATACCTATATTAAGGAAGTCTGCACCGTTAGTTCCGGCAGCAAGGGCCTTAAACGGTAAATAGAAAGCAGAAAACAGAAAAACACAAATGCTTAGATAACGAACTGATTGTTTTTTGTACACGATTGTAACCTCCGGATTATTTATTAACTAATTTTGCGCCGCAAGATTCCCTGATAACAAGTTCGGGTTCAATAACTATCTTTTTATACTGCATGTCAGGGTTTTCTATATTTTCAAGCAGTAGTTTTATACTTTCTTCAGACAAAGTGGCAGTAGATAATTTAACTGTAGTTAAAGGAAACTTCATATGAGCAAGGTATTTAATGTCATAAAAACCTGTTATTGCAATATCTTCCGGAACTCTGATTCCTCTGCTGTTTAATTCTCTCCAGTAAGCCATAGCCATATTATCATCCACTGCCGAAATAACTGTAGGCCTGGGATTTATTTTCAGAATACTGTCAATGGTTTCAGGAATTTTACTTAAGTCAGAACGAATAATAAGTCCTGGGTTAAACTCAATATTGCTTTCTGCCAGAGCTTTTTTGTAACCTTCCATTTTCTGAACATTGGGCACCGGTTCTAAAGAACCCAGCGGGAAACAAATATTTTTATGGCCAATGCTTATCAGATGCCTTACCAGAAGATACTCACCCCAAAAATGGTTAAAGCTGACACAGTTACAACTAATGTTTGCATCTCCGAATATAAGTACAAACGGAAATTTGCTTTCTTTAAGTTTCTCAAGCCTTTCAATAAAATTCTCCGGGTGCGATGTCGGCATAAGAGTGATAAGCGCCCCGTCTACCTTGCGCTTCATTAACAGTTCCATATAGGCCGCTTCCCTGTCATCTTTGTGGCCGCTAAAAAACAATATCATGTCCTGGTTATTTCTATACATAGTTTCTTCTATGTCTTTAAGCAATTCCGACCAATAGGGGTTTGTAATAGTATGAAGTACCAGCCCTACAGTCTGTGTTTTTTTGTTTTTAAGTGACCTGGCAATGTTGTTAGGCGTATAATTTAATTCATCAGCAATCTTTAATATTTTCCTTCTTGTTTCTTCGCTAATTCTCGGATTATTATTCAGTGCCCGCGACACCGTAGAATTATTTACGTTAGCTAACTTTGCGATGTCTTCTATTGTTTTATGCATCTGTGCAAACCTCCCTGCGCAAACGTCTTCATAAAGTTTCAAAAAAAATATATACTATAAAATAAAAAAACCAGCCTATATTAGAAAACCTAAAATAGCCCGGTTATACCACAAAAAATACAAATCAAAACATGAGTTAAGTATTATCGGTAACCGGCTGCCCTGCAAGCATCATCCTTTTTTGTACAAGCTAAGAACTTCGCTCAGGGCCCATTGGTTTTGCCCCGTCATATGCTTATGAACGGGAGGCTCGTCTGTGTCTGCAAGACGGCCTGTCCTCTGATTTCTCAGAGTTTGCCATTTCGGGTTTCTGTAACTTTCACTGCAAAGAACAATTATTTCCTATTGTTTGCTAATCTATGCACACGTCTTCACTATTAATATAATAGGTTTTTCCCATAAAGTCAAGCTTTTTTTAAATATTGCCCTTTAATCTTTCAAAAAATGACACCATAACAAAGATGAACGTAAAGAGAATTTTTACTGTTTGAACGTTATTTAAAAATTTTACGTTTTATAAAGAACCGACTAACTATAATTAGAATATATGATAATGAAAAAAAACTTATTTTGCCTGGCTTTTTAAAAAATCCCATATTACTTCGCAGGTATATGTATCTTTTGATGTTTTACCCACATATTTTTCTGCCAGGTATTGATAACCGCCGGGCCCGGCATGGATTTCTGCGAAGGGTATTAAAACGGTGTCATTCTGAACTTATTTCAAGGTCCCGGTGTTTAATACTGCAAACTCCTTAGAACCTTGATGTAAATGATAGTTTACTAACATTTCCTAATACACCCATCGTACCAAAACCCATATCAATCTGATAACCTGTTATATTCAGCCCTATTCCTGCTGTATAACTTTCTAAGGTATAGCCATTTTTAAATCCAATACGAAACGCTATCAGCTTTGCATACCAGTATTCCAGGCCCAGGTGGATTTTTATTTCTTCATCATTGGGCCTTACTACTTCTCCGCTTAAAGCCACTTTATTTAAATACGTGTCTTGTAGATTATAGGCTACAACAAAACGAAAGTGTATGCAGAGCGCTTCTTGAATAGGCCTAGGCAGTCTCAATTCGTTAAAATGAAAAATGTAACAATTAAACCGTTTCTATAGAAAAAGCTTAATTGTTGCGTTTTTTAATTATTTCTTCAAGTTTAATTTCTGCGGCAACCAGGGCTTTTTTATCAGGTATTTTTTGGATCCACTCCCTGGCTTTTTTTACGTCAAATGGCTTTTTTAGATTAAGCTCCGGGAAAAAACCATATTGTTTTTTTTTCCTTGTAAAAAGATAAAGACAATCGGCTAATGCTTTTTCAGGTTCGGCTACAAGAAAACTCCCTGTACCCTTATACCATTCAAAACCGGAAAAAAACTGAGATGATATTTTATGAACCAAAAATGTGCCAACCGTTGTGGTTATTTTTCTGGTATGAGCAGTTGAAGCCAGGGTTATAACCTGCGGAATCTGTTCAATAATTCCGTGCAAGTGTAGAGCGCTTAAAAAGGAAACGTAAACCCTGCTGCCCCGGAAAAGATGAGGGACCACCATATAAGGGCTTAATAGTTTACCTCCCACTTCAACCCAGACCCCGCGATAAATTTTTTTTACAATAGTATGCTCGCTGAGATAAGCAAGCGCCTGGCTTACCGTAGACATGCTTTTGCCGGAAATGTCGGACAGCTCCCGTGTAGTAAAAACAGGCCGGCCAAGCCTTCTGATATATTCAACTGTTATTGCCTGGGGCATATAAACTCGGTGATTTTTATTTTAATCTCATCCCATAAATCAGGATTTTCATAGGCCATCCTTGCTTCATCAGCAAGATAATTCAATACGGTATCCCGGTACTGGCGGAAGCTGACAGAAAATGTATTATTACATGCGGTATCTTTCACGGTTGCCGGTATGTTTATTTTACCGGAGCCTTCAGTTAACTGGGTAGATAGGGTATAAAGATCAAAAATATCCCGGGCCTGAACTATACTTCTGCCTGCCAAGGCATATATTTTCTGCAGGGCTGCGCTTTGAATATCATAATGACTGACTATCAATGGGGAAATTTTATAACTGCGAAGAATCTTTTCAGAAACAGGCCCTACTACAGCCTTACCTAAGGCTTCCCTTCGGGAAAATTCAATTTTTGTAAAAAGGTCTTCCCCCCGAGAAGCTAATATATGTATTTTAAAACGCTGGGTGGTTTCTATTTGTTTTGCTTTTGTTATATTTGGCGGTATTATTTTTTCAATACCGAATGGTTTAATTTCGTTCAATAAAGCTTGTGAATCAAGTATTTTCATAACAATATCCCGCAAGGTTATAACATTTATGGTATTAATATCTATGTCCATATCTTCCGAATACCTGATATTGCTGAAAAATAACCGCATATTTACCCCGCCTTTAAGAGCATAAATATTAGGCCTTAACTTTAATGAAAGCAGGCGGAGAAATTCAATATGGAATACTTCTCTAACCTGAAGATTGTTATATAAATGGCTTTTCATATATGTTATATATTTTAGTTGTAACTAAATAATAGGACATATTAAATAAAATGTCAATTTATGATAAACGCTGGGTATGGTGGTTTACGCAAGAGGTGCTGCCTGCCGGTATTTTTTCTGCAGGACGGGTTTTCCCTATCTTTCCCTTTTAGCAGTTCACTGTTTTTTGTTTTACGGTTAGAATTAAATCCCTATTCGCTTTCAGTGGCGGTTATTACAACAGGCATTACCTGTTCTCTTACGGTGGTTGTGCCGACGGGTGTATCAAGCCTGAACCATAAAGTGGTGTCGCTTAATAACGGCAGAATGTTATACGGTTCTATTCTATTGCCGTCAAAAGAAGTGTTTACTGCTGTGCCGGTAGAAAAATGTACCAGAGATGTCATGATAGTTGAAGACGAAATAATTATATCATCGCCGATAGACGTACCAAAATCTGCAAGGGCGGGGCGCGTGTCACTGAACACTCCGTACAATACATACCTGTTGTTTCCGGCGGTAACTCCCTGTTCCCACTCACAGGAGGTGCCCGGCAACAGGGCCATAGTACTTATCATCAGCGTGTAGTTTTCTCTTACAGTGCTGTTAGGGCCGTTACGGATAATAAGGCCTGCCATGGAAACCGTGGAAATATTTGTATCAAGAGTTCCAAAATTGTAAAAAGTACTTGGTTCTACCAGATCAATGCTTAATATCACTACCTGGGCATAATTTGTTGTGCCCGGATTACTTTCAAGAGACCAGTGTGTAGAATATTCATCCCGGGTCCAGGCCCTGAAGTAATATGTTGTTCCGGGTGAAAGGCCGGTTATGGTCCAGGACTGTTTCTCCCCGGGTTTTACTGCTGTAGGGTTGCCTGTTGAAATGGTGATACCGGAAGATTTTATACTGTGCGTGCTCCAGTAGGTATAATAATTATCTATCCACTGCGTTTGATTGGCCCAGGTTGAATACTGAATAAGAAAAACTGCATCTGTAAGATCAAGTATATATCCGTCATCTCCGGGAGCGCTCCAGGTAAGTTCTATTGTACGTCCATAAGCGCCCACAGCTGCTGTCAGGTCTGTGATTGCGCCCGGATTTATTACCTGGACAAAACACGTGGCTCCATTTGAAAGAGGTGACCAGTTTAATACATCGTCAGCCACCCAAATATGAAAATAGTGAGAAGTATCTTCCAATATGGCATCAAAAACACAATATTGGCTCTGCCCGGGGTTCACATTAATTGTTGAAATTACTAAATCTGCTGTTGACCTATTCCACACAAAAGCAGCATCTGTAGAATATTGAATAGCATATCTTCCGTAGTTAAGAGTTCCGGTATCACCATCATCGCCGGGAGAACTCCAGAACAACAGAATTTTATTTGAAAACCCTACTTGTGATGCTGCAAGGCTTGACACAGCAGAAGGCGCTATTGCGTCAATCATTTCATCTGCACCTATGTCCCAGGCGCCATTAAAAGGCCTGGGCTGGTACTTGACGTCATTAGGAACTCTAAGGTAAGAATCGCTGGTTAAATCTGCTCCCTGGTCCCGTGCAACTGTGTCAGTATTTGTAAGACGGAAAATTTTGTTGGCTGCATCACTAAACTCTACTGTGCCGGTTAAATCTGTATCACCTGCCAGGTCTGACATATTGCTGTCAGTAGTATCAAAAGAACCATTGTAACCGTTTGTGCAACCCTGAACTAAATTGTTTTTAAGAACCACTGTTCCATTAACTTTCTGAATACCTATCTGGCAATTATATACTGTATTATTGTAAATATACAATGACCTGTCTACGCCGCCAGCCCATATTCCATAACAAACATTTGTACTGTATATTGTTCCAAAATCATAAATAATGTTGTTCCAAATTCTAACTTCACTTCCAACTGCATGACTGCCGGCATAAGCAATAGCACGGACATTATTATATTGAAAATTGCCTGTTCCCTTTATTATGCAATTCGTTACTCTTATATCCTGCACGCCTTTAATATCATTACAGCCTAAACTCAAAGCCTGAGAATTAGTTGTATCATTTGTATTATTAAACTGAATACCTTCAATTCTAATATTTGCTTCATTACTAGTAATACAATAATTGGTACCTACGTTCATCCTGTAAACATTATCATCCCAGATACCGCTATGCCTGTTTGAGGCGGGAGTGCGGACTACTATATAGTTTTTAGCACTGGTATACCAACCATTAATATAGCAGGCTGTTGTATCTTCAAAAGGATAACATTCTGCAACAACAATTACTGAATTACCGCAATTGGAAATGGTCACATAGTTTGAGCCCTGGTTTTTGTAAACATGTTCCCCGGATATGAATTTACCTTCAATTCCTTCTATCATCACCTGGGCAGCGGTTACATGGGTAACATAGCCGGTGGCTCCGGATAAAAGCCCCCAGACTTTTGAACCGTTAGAAATTGTTCCTGTTAAACCGCCGTGCGAAAACACTACAACTGTGCTGACAGTTAAATTACAATCATTGGCCGCTTCCCAGGCAGACAAACTGGCAAAGTCCCCGCCAACATCTTTTATGGTACAGATAAATTCCACAGGCGGCAGATACCAGGTAGTACCGTTAGAAACAGCAGACCAGTTACCCGGGCTTTCATCCTGCGTCCAGATACGGAAATAATAAGTAGCAGGCTGGTATAAACCGGTAAGTGTAAATGAAGCTTTTGTTCCTACGCTTGTACCGGATGTAGAAATAGCAAACGTATAACCATCCATTGAAGAGGTACCCCAGACAGCACTGAAGGTGGCATATTGAATGTAATATAAACTACCGGAATCTAAAATGTTTGTTGTGCCTAAATCATCGCTGGGCGTGCTCCAGGTTAGTTTTAAATCTCCAAAACTGTTTCCTATTGTTGATGCCAGGTCTGTTATGGCGTCGGGAGGTATCAATTGTATATAACAGGTGGTCATATTGGATTTTTCTGACCAGTTGTCCCAGTCATCACGGGTCCATAACCGGAAATAATAACTTGTATTTTCAAGCGGAAAACTTGTAATGCAATATTTCAGGCTGGTATAAGGATTTACGTTAACTGTAGAAATTGTTACCTGAGCGCTGGCGGTAGACCAGAAAACTGTAGAGCTGTTGCTTGACCAATGAACTCTAAACTGGCTGTCACCATAAATAGGCCCGGTGACTAACATACCGGTAGTTCCGTCATCTCCCGGGCACAGCCAGCTAAGTACTGCTGTATCTCCTATAGGCGGAGTGCATGCCAGGTCAACAGTGGTAGGCGCACTGGGAAAAGAAATATAAAATTCGTCCATATCACCGGCCGGGCCGTTATAAGAATTATTGGGCCTGCCTCCAATTGACATTTTATCTATCACGTAAGTTGCCCAGCCTGCAGTTGTGGAAGTATAAGAACTTTTAGTCCCGTCTATCCAAACCTCTGCATTACTGTTAACCCGGTCCCAGACGAATTTATAAAGATGATATTCTCCGGAAGGATAACCCCACCAACCGGTATATGATTGCGCTTGAACACCATTTGCTTCATTTGCTAAAAATTGTAACCGATAAGGAGGATTACTCGTGCGTAAAGTTCTCATATTTTGGGCGTAAGGGCCGCTGGAACAGAACAAACCATTGCAATTAGTACCTCTGGCATAAACATCAATCTGGCCTTTATCAGGATTAATATTTGCACCGTCAATTAACGCATAATGGCCGCTAGTATTCCAATGAGTTGGAAAATAAAGGCCATTTCCATTAACCCCGTCCGTGGCTACTATAGCACTGTTTGGATTATATATCCTTATATTTCCCACACCAATATTTGGAACAGTATCTGATAAATTTTCCATATCCCAGTAAAAACACGGGTCAAAACCCGCCCGGGTTCCGTAACCGCCAAAAGTCTGGGGATAGTTAGTTGCACCATTGGAAATTGCTGACCACAAAGGGCCCTCATCTTTCATCCATAAACGGAAATAATAGGTTACGCTTCCCGTTAAATTATTGGCATAATATTCATTATAGCGCCTTTGGGCCAGAGTAGTGGCAATTATTATTTCGTACTGGTTATACTGGTCCGTCCAGCCGGACGGGGAGTCCCAGTCTACAGCCTCAAAAGTTGAATACCTGACACGAAAGGCCCCGTTGGTTACGGTGCCCGTATTGCCATCGTCGCCGGTACTGGTCCAGGTAAGCCTTATCCTGTAAGCGGCCTTGATTGTTGAAGCGCTTAAATCTGTTACTGCATCCGGCAATTGATAATAAGCCCAGTTAGTTGCCCCGTTTGAAATTGCAGACCAATTACCCAAACCTTCATCACGCGCCCAAAGCCTGAAATAAAATGTTGCAGTTTCAGTTATCCCGGTAACCAGGCGTGACTGTGCCATGCCAAATACACAGGTAGTGTCCCACTCCAGCTGATATTTATTCTGTACATCATTCCAGGAACCTGTTTCCCAAAAATCCGGCTCTGCAGAAGTAAACGTAGCATATTTTACACGGTATCTTCCGTTAGTTATATTGCCGCTGGTGCCGTCATCTCCGGGGGCCAGCCAGTTTAATTTTATTTCACTTGGGTTTGCGGTTGTAAATGCCTCCAGTGTGGTAATATTGTTAGGCGGCATAAAAGTAACCCAGGCCTGGCCCGTATTTGAAACATCAGACCAGTTTTTACATTCATCACTTGTATAAACTTTTATATAGTAGGTTACACTTTCTGATAAACCTGCCAGCGTCCATTTTTGATTGTTGCCGGGAACTGTGTTGGTAGCCCAGGTAATCTGGTATTGAAAAATTGGATTTGTAAATATTACAGTTGACTGCCAGTCTACCGTAGAATAAGTGGCATATTTTATCCGGTATAACCCTCCGGTAATAGCACCCGCCCCTGCATCATCTCCCGCAGAGGTCCATTCCAGGTCAATTTGGCCTACCGTTGTACCCGAAGAAGCAAACACATCAGTTAACGGGGAAGGCGGGATGCCGATAATATAATTTGTAGCGCCATAAGAGGTTAAAGACCAGTTATCCCATTCATCACAGGTCCATAACCGGAAATAGTAAGTTGCATAAACCGGTGCAAGCTCTGTGTTGGGCAAGCCTGTAAGAGCATATTTTTGTACCTGTAAGGCAGGGACATTGGTTGTTGAAATGGTTATTTGTGCCGTACCTGTGGTCCAGAAAAGAGTATAAGTTGAATACTGGATTTTATATTTACTGTTGCCGTAAGAATAGCTTGTTATAAGCGGATTTGAGGTTCCGTCATCGCCCGGGGAGGACCAGGTAAGAACTACCTCTCCTTCGTTGGCGCTGGCAGCTGCCATAAAATCTGTTGTAATTGTGGGCGCGCTGGGAAAATGAACAAAGAATTCATCCATGGTACCGTGGGCATCACCCCAGTTACTTCCTCCATGCCTGTTTAAAACACCAATATTATTGAATGTCATTTCTTGCCAGCTGCCGGCGTTAGCTACGTTTCCGGATCTTTTTACGCCGTCAATCCAGATTTCTGCTTTTTGTACTGACCGGTCCCAGGCAAATTTAAAATAATACCAGGTCCCTGCTACCGGCGACCAGCCTGTGGTCTGAACATATACGTTATTCTGTGTATCCGGATAAAAAATACAAGAGGCACCGCTCCAGATTACCCCTGCGTAAAGATAAGAATTGACTGCTGTACAGCTGGAAGAAAAGAAATAGTTCTGCACGCCGCCCGGGTTGCCTGTATTGTCCGGTTTAAACCAGAATTCTATTACACCTTTACTGCCGTCAACATTTCCGGCATCAAGGTTATAATATGCCGGATTTGCCTGCCAGCCGCTGGTCAGGTGGATTGCCTGGCCGTTTTGCCCCGCTACGTTTGTTATTGACGCACCGCTGGGATTTATAAAGGTAATATTTCCAAAACCAAGATTCGGAGCTTCATCGGTTGTATTTTCCATGTCCCAGTAAATACGGGGGTCATAACCGGTAACAGAACCGGTCTGCGCGTAAGCGGTAGCCCCATTGGAAATTGCTGACAAGTTACCCAGAAAATCCTGCGTCCAGACACGGAAATAGTAGGTTACGCCTCTGGTAAGATTAGAAACAATATATTTATTTGTTTTCCTGTTTCCAATATTTGTAGCAATGTTTATTTCATATCTGCTTAACGGGTCAGTCCAGGTACCGGTAGTCCAATAATCTGAAACCGTTGTATCGTAAGATGAATATCTTATCCTGAAAGTTGCGCTTTGCAGGTTGTACATGGTTCCGTCATCGCCGGTATTGGTCCAGGTGAGCTTTATTTTCTGGGCAGTTTTATATGTTGCGGCGGTTAAATCTGTAACTGCATCCGGCGGCGTGTTATCATCATTTTCATCGGCGCCTATGTCCCATGTGGTAAACTGCGGGCGGGTATCTCCGTCAATATCAGTATTAAAAGGAAGATTGACGTCAGTAGATAAATCAAACCCTCCATTTACTGCAACAGTGTCGCCTGCAAGATGAAAATCATCGTTGGCGCTATTTGCAAATATGACTGTCGCAGCCTTGGAATTTGCTCCCGGAGGAAAATAGGCTGCAGCTACATTTGTTATATTATAATTAGAATCAGCCCCCCAGCCATCACTGGAATAATAAGCGGCGGTAGAACCCTGAACCAGGTTATTTTTAACATAGGTTCCTGCCATGCCTCCATTTACCGCGTTATAACTATTGTAAATTGTGTTGTTATAAAAATAAACACCGGTTACACCAGAATCAACACGAAAGGCGGCCTCAGATCCTCCTGTAAAATTATATATTACGTTATTCCAGATTTTTGTATTGTTCCCCTGCCGGGTCCGAATGCCGGAAGTATCAGTGGAACTGCTGAGGGCTTTTAAAATATTATTTGAAACTCTGATATCGCTGTTTGTTACTCCCGAGGTAACAGTGTATACGTTTATTAAAACATCATTGGGTGATAAACTTTTTGATATTTGAAGGCCATCTATTCTTACAAAATCTTCACGAATGGTAACAGTTCCTAAAATGTTAAACTTATTGCTATTCCAGGCACCGTTGTGCCTTTCTGAAGCAGGGGCATACACTTTAATAAAATTATAAGGGCCTGTAGTCCAACCATCAATATCTAAACTGCCGGTCCCGCCGGGCCAGTCAGCATAACATTCTGCTACTGCTATTACTGAATTTCCTACATTAGAAATAGTTACAAAATTTGTACCCTGATTTTTATAAACCTGTTCCCCGGAAATAAAAGAACCTTCAATTCCTTTAAGCATTACCTGCCCTGAACCCGCCGTGGGGGTTGTAACATGCACCACTGTCCCGGTAGCGCCTGAAATTAAACCCCAGACTGTTGAATTATTAGTTATGGCACCTGTTATTCCGCTGTGTGAAAAAACCACAACAGTACTTACAGTTAAATCACACTGGGTTGCTGTTTCCCAAAGAGATAAAGTGCTGTAATCACCTGTCCCTGCTTTGATTGTGCACACAAATTCTGCCGGCGGCAGGTACCACTGCGAAGCATTGGAAACACCGGACCAGGCGCCAACGCTGTTTTTTGTATAGATACGGAAATAATATGTTGTAGGTAAAAATAATCCTGTAAGTATGCCGGTTTCTTCTGTTGTTGGTGTAATGCCGTTAGTTGATATTACATGCCAGTAAACATTTGTACCGCCGGCTGACCAGACAGGAGTATAAGTTGCATATTGAATATGGTATAAACTGCCTTCGCCCAGCGCACCAACAGAACCAACTTCGCCGGGAGCGCTCCAGGTTAGTTTCACGTTGCCAAAACTGGTGCCTGTTTCTGAGGCCAGGTCTGCAATAGTCCCGGGTGAATAAGTTTCATCTGCGCCAATATCCCAGGAAGCGCCCTGCGGGCGTATATCACCGTCTATATCAGTAGAAAATTTCAACAAATCGTCACCGGATAAATCTGCCCCGGTATTTTTTGCAACAGTATCACTGCCGGAAATATGCAGGTTCCGGTTAGATACATCAACAAAAGTTACAGTACCTGTTAAATTTGTATCACCTGCCAGGTCTGAAAGATTGTTGCTGGTGGTATCATAAGAACCATTAAACCCGTCGGTACAACCCTGCACAAGATTGTTTTTTAGATTTATTGTTGCACTCATCTTGTAAAAACCTATTTGGCAGTTATAAATTGTATTATTATATAAATTCCATGTTGAGTCCACACCGCCAATTAATATTCCATAACAAGCATTGCTGCTATATGCTGTGCCAAAATCATAAATAATATTATTCCATAATTGAATTACACTGTTAACTCCATAAGTGCTGCCATAACAAATTCCACGGTTACCACTTTTATTATATTGACCCGTCCCCCTTATTATGCAATTTGTCACTCTTACGTCCTGAGCACCGTCATCACTGGCACCCATCAACCCCAAATTCAAAGCATTAGCAGAATCATAAGTACGGTATAACTGTAATCCTTCAATTCTTATATTTGCTTCCTGGGAATAAATACAATAACTATCAGCTACAATCATCCTGTATACATTATCATTCCAGACACCGCTATGCCTGTTTGAAGCAGGGGTACGGATTACTATATAGTTTTGCGCTCTAGTATGCCAATTGTTTACATACACACCTGTTGTATCTATCATCGGATAACATTCTGCAACAACAATTACCGAATTTCCCGGATTGGAAATAGTTACATAGTTTGTTCCCTGATTTTTATAAACCTGTTCCCCTGATATAAAACTTCCCTCAACGCCTATTATCATAGCCTGGGTAGCACTAACGTGGGTTACATAACCGGTAGCCCCGGATAAAAGCCCATATACTTTTGAACCATCGGTAATTGCTCCGGTTATTCCGCCATGTGAAAATACCACAACTGTACTGACAGTTAAATCACAATCATTTGCCGATTCCCAGGTTGATAAACTGTCGAAATCGCCCCCGCTTGATTTTATTGAACACACAAACTCAACAGGTGCCAGGTACCAGGTAGTGCCATTTGAAATACCTGACCATTCAACCGCCGCGTTTGCTGTCCAGACACGAAAATAATAAGTGGTAGGCAAAAACAATCCTGTGAGTGTATATGAAACACCTGCCCCGACATTTGCACCTTCAGTAGAAATAACAAACCAATAAGTGTTTGTACTGCCGGCAGACCAAACTACATCAGTTGTATAGGTAGAATACTGGATATGATAGATACTGCCTGAATCAAGAGGGGCTGTGTTTGCATCAGTTCCGGGTGAACTCCAGGAAAGGGTTACATCACCAAAACTGTTGCTCCCTGTAGCTGATAGTAAATCAGTTATATTGCCCGGCGCTGCCGCCATTACCATTGTTGGTAAAAACAACATAACTAAAACAGCACAACCTAATTTTAATAATTTGTGCAAATAATTAGTAATCATACAGGTTTTTAACGGACAAGGTACCCTTAGATTGATTAATCTTAAATTAAGAAGCTTACTTTAATATCCTGATATATATATAATTCATATTAGAGTAAAAGTCAATGGGTATTTTAAAAGGTGCTTTAGTACCACAAGAAAAGCAAATAATCAAGACCGTTTTATCTATGATTATGCCATAAATCAAGGGCGCATAGATAAATCTTCTTAGAAATTGTGGCCTCTTACGAAGTCAACAAAATACAATACTTTCTTTGAATCATCCGGATTGAAAAGAAACGGCTCTACGTCTCTTGCCAATTGTTTAAAATTCAGTTTTTCACATTTAGTTAAAAGTTCTGCTTTTAAAACCTCAGCAGATTTAAAGTTCAATTTTTCTTTTAAATAGTTCATTGAAGGTTTTACCAGTCCTGATAAAAAAACAACATCATAAAAATCACGGCCTAGAGGCCGTTTTCTCTTGAATATTGCGGCTATTTTTTGAGCCAACAGAAGGTCTACGGGAACTACGTTTATCCTCAGGAATACATCAAATTTATTCAGCACCTTCTTGTCAAGTGTATATAAATAATTCTGGGGTTCTGCATCTATATAAATAGAGAGTTTTTCCTGGCTATTTGTTGTTAACCCGTAATTATGAAAAATTCCGGGGAACTTTAGGTAAATGTGAAAAGCCCCTTTTAATACTACCGAAACCTCTGTGTTATAACCTTCCTGCGTAAGTTTCTTTTTCAAAAGTTCCGCCAGGCCCTTAAAGGACTTTTTGTCCAGCCCCTTATTATCAAAATCCAAATCTTCCGAGAACCTGGTATTGTTGTATATAATACGCCCTGCAGTACCCCCCATAAAAACAAGGCTTTCCGAATATTTTGAATCAAATATATAGCCCAAAATCTTATATTGCAGGTACTCGCGCAGCATATTGCGTTTAAACGGTTTTACCTGTTGCGGGTAGAACTGCTCTAGGCTTTTAATATCAATCATTTTTAATACACTCCTTAAATATTTTTATTTTCCCTTCAAGCGCCTTATTCTGAAATTTAGCCAGGTATTCATCCAGCACAGGCATTGCCAGTACACCCTGGACCCGGTTTTTATTTATACGCAATTCCAGTATATCAGTTTTTGTCTTTATATGTTCATTGATGTAGAAAAAATCAAGCAAGGCTTTTTCTGCCGATGCAATAATAAAACTTTCTTTTTTATAAGCCATGAGTTTATAACCGAAAAATAGTTTTTTATGAAGGGTGTGGTAGGATAATTTACCCAGAGGCGTGTTAAAATTATAAGTTTTTTTTGTTGCGGCAGAAGTGATTTTATACACACTTTCAGGAATCAAACCATAATACGCCAAAGCGGTTTCAAAAGAAATATAGGAGGGCTTATAAATCTTGTTAGCAGTTAAAAAAAGCAGTTGTTCGTTTATTTCTGTGTCAGAAAAAATGTAATACTTGCGGACAATCTTTTTGATATACCCCTTTTTCTGCCATTCAACCAAACGCTGGTTAAAAAACCAGGGATCAAGCAGCCTGATATCATTTACTGAAAATATTAAAAAATCCTTAAACTTTTCCTTAAAAGTTATAAAATTCATTTATTTCTCCTAAGTACTAAATATAGTACTTTAGAGAAACATAATACATTATTTTATTCTGCGTGTCAATATTGCGCATCCTTCGCTAACCGCTTCTGCAACATTCAAGGTTCTTTGCCGCATTGCATAAGCAGCTTTTGGGGATACCTCACAACGTATTCATGCCTAAGTTTACATTTGGGGCATTCTGCAAAAGCGGGTAAAACTAAACTGCAAAAAAACTTTACAATAGCCCGTCACTTAATCACACCTACTTTTTTTGTCTCATTAATTCCCGGGCCGTTTATATTTATAAGATAGATGCCGCTGCTGACCACCTGATTTCCCAGATTAGTCCCGTCCCAGTATTTAGTTAATGTTCCTGCGCTTACATCTTCATCAATAACAGTTTTTACCAGTTGGCCGTTTAGAGTATAAATATTTATGGTCAACTTTCCTGATTTGTTTATGCTGCATATTATGCTTGTCTTTTCTTTTCCGGGGTTTAACTTATTATTTTCCAGCCTTACATTAGATACTGCGGGCACTTGAACCGTACCTGTGAAGTTCTGCCCGGCCCGGCTGTCTGCGTTAATTGTTAATTCTATATTTACCGGATTAAATACATAACCCGTTTTGGAAGGTGTTATTGTATAATTTCCGTTACTTAAATTAGTGATTAGATAGCAGCCGGCGCTGTCTGTGGTTGTACTGCCATTACTACTGCCTGTTAACACCAGGGCTACATTGCTGATTGCTATGTTATTACTGTCTTTTACATATCCGCTCAGGCTGTAAACCGGCGCCGAGGCTATAAACACCTCAAAAATATCCGAAACAGTTTGATTGCCGGTTAAATTTATAATTGTATAAACCGGATTAAAAGTACTGCCTGTTTTTGCAGGTGCTAATGTATAAGTCCCGGTGCTTAAATTTGTAAATGCATAAAGCCCGCTTATGTCTGTTGTGGTGCCGGTGTTTTCATTGCCGGTTACATTTATAGAAACTCCGTTTACACCCTGACTGCTTGAATTTTTAACATAACCGGAAAAACTGCAAAGTGTAATAGTTCCTGTATAAACACCAACAAAATTCTGGTTTGTAATATCTGCTGTTAAAGTAAAAGTGGAACTTTGCGGCGTAAAAACCCAATTCGTTTTCCTGGGTGTTATCACATAAGTGCCGGAACTTAATGCTGAAAAAGAAAATTCACCGGAGGCAGGCGTTGCCCTGCTGCCGGATGCTAACCCGCCAAGCTGTACTGTTACGGCAGATATTCCATTATTACTACCGTCTTTTATTGTACCGCTTACCAAATAAGTTGGAGCCGGGGCAACCACATTTCCTCCGGCACAAACAATTCTTTGTGCAGTCCAGCCGTGAGTTTGTGTATCTAATACATTTGATTCTGTTATAAGAACGTACAGTTTTCCGTCGGCTGTTATTAAATCCATTACACAACTTCTGTTGTTTGATGCTGAAAGCACCCCCAGATCATAGCTAAAAGGAACCGGGGCTGAAGCAGGCGTTGAGGCGATTATATCAAATCCGGCAATTCTTAAAGTTAAATTTACTGTACTTGAGTCTATCCAGGCAAGGTATGCAGTGTTTCCCGCTGCCGCCATTCTGGAGCGTTCAAAATAACCCATGGCTTCATTAGGCTGAAGCGACGGATAGTTTCCAGACAGGGCAGTATTATTCAATTCATAAACCCATTTTAATTTTCTTTGGGTTACATCAAACACTGCAAGTTCTGACGGGCCCAGAGGAGTTGTTTCAACGCCTGTCCAGGCAGTAGAACCGTTAGTAGCCATATAATAGGCATTTGCCGCATAATAAACTATGTACTCATTGCCGCCGGTACTGACATAACTTATGTTCGGCCAGATATCCTGGCCTCTTCTGTTTTTTCCCACGCTCAAATCATATGTATTATTTTCCGAGGCTGTAGCGCGTATCAGCTGGACCCCGGCGGATTTTGCAGGTTTCCACGCCACCCAAACCCCGCTTCCCTGCGCAAGCAGGGCTTTGTTTCTGTAAAAACCGTCTATTTCAAGATAAGATTCGTGGTCTTCACAATTTGCAGGATGGGCGGGTGTAGAAGTAAGATTAACATACGGAGAGTCGTGCCTTTTTACAAAACTCACCGAAAGGTTTGCTGTTTCCTGTATTCCTGTTCCTGTATAACCGTCATTGGCCCGGGAGTCAGCATAACTTACATTGCAACCTACAATATAAAGCCCCTGATCAACTTTCTGGTTTGAAGGAACCGGAATATCAGTACTGGTAGAACTTTCGCCAAAATCCCTGTCCGCATTTATATCCTGAGACGGGCCGATATAATACATTTTGTTTCCATCCGCTATTACCCCGCCCCACATTTTAAAAGTACGCGTAGCGCCCCATTGCAAAGCCGGGCTGTACACCGGCGGTTCAATAACATCAGCAGGGCCCGATGCTTCGCGGTAAGCCCTTAATCCTGTATATTTGTTTACCAGGTGGTTGCCCACACAGCCTAAATGGTTGGACCCGCCGGCATCAACAACAAAATTTCCATCCAGTGAGATATCAAAAAATGCGGTATCATTTGAATTTGCTGCCCGGTCCCAATTGTCAGAAGGCAGCGTTGTTTCACCGCCGGGAACAGTTGCAGGATTAGCCCTGGTACGGCCGTCCCGGTCCTGTAAGTTCGGATAAGCTGTTGCTATATCTCCCCAGGCAGCTGTGCCGGCATGTGTAACAGGGCTCATGTTTGACAATACTTTATATCCGGTACGGCCCGGGGCGTCGCCGCCATTTGCCATAAACAGGATTTCTGTTGCCGGGTCCCAGCCTAATACGCTGAAACCCATGCCTGTATCATAAGCCTCCATCCAGTTGCTGCCCGCACCTGAAAACTGGGGCCTGCCCGGCCCTCTTTGCTGGTTTGTGGTTATTGAGTTTAAAACAGACCCGTCATAACAACTGAGAATAGTTACATAATTTTTGTAATTGGTTGGGGTTGTATCGTTAGAGGCAGCTATAGCAAGTTTGTTATTATAAATAACTATATTTCTTGATGCATATCCGGTTTCAGGCCAGCTGTCTGACGCTAAAGGCCTGCCGGTAAAACGCTTTTCCCATTTGAAAGTCAAGGAACCTGCTATAGTGGAAGTAGAACTGTTTTGGTGGAGAGTACCTTCGTATTGAGGCCAGTTTTCAGCAGAAACAGATGCACTGATTGCAAATACCGTAAAGATCAGCAGATATCCCGAATAAATATATCCAACATTTATACGATAGTTTGAAAAAATAAAGTTGTCTCTAAATAACTTAGTTTGATAAATCAAACCGCTGCAAAATTCACAAAATAACATTACGCCACAACCTCTCCGCCTTTGGGCATTAACTTAACGGATACTAATATTATAAACCACTATTGTAGCTATATGATTAACAACCTGTGAATAATTTGTAAACTTTTATAAAAAGAATGGAAAAACTTTAAAAAAATCTGTTTCTTGTTATGTTTTGCGGTTTTTGTAAAACAATATATCAACAGCCTTGAAATACTGACAACAAAAAAGACAGCTAAACAACAGCTGTCTTTTTTTGGTATTGTTGAAATTATATTGGTTTCTTCCGTTATTTCATATCACGCTGTAATCAGCCGCAAAAAATAATATATATGATAATGTGTTGTTCTTCTTGAAATTTCTCTTCTGTTTTTTCTTATCAACTTATAAACTTATCAGCCTATCATCTTACTTAAATGTAAGTTTGCCGAATTTTTCCGGCTGGTGTTCTCCAATAGGCTTGGTTAAATATTCCCAGGTTAATACTTCACCTACTGACTTCTGATCTCTTGAAATATTAAAACCAATAGTTGGTTTTTTTCCGGTAAGAACTATACCCAGCTCACTCAGCGGTATTTTCAGCTCTGCCACCCAGCGGTCTTTCAAAACTTTTGCTTCTGCTGTCAAAGGAGGGTTCCAGGAATTATCATTTATGGTTCTGTTCATGCGGTCCCTGTTGTGCCTGGCTTCCAGCGTGGCTCCATTTGGTGTAACTAATATGTGTTTATAAAAACCGGTTGGTATTTGGGCATCAAACCATAATTCCATAGTATCATCTTCCCATAGGTCTGCGTCGCGTTGTTCTTTTTTAAAAGTCCTGCTCATTCTTCCTACATTGCTTTCGTAGCAAGTTACAGCAACATAAAAATATTTGTCGTCATAAGCTATTTTTACCGAGGTTTTATCCCTGGGCTCGCCTCCGGCACAAATAATAAAATCTTCAATGGGTTTTACCTCTGCCCAGGCAGGGTCGTTTACATTTCCGTCAATTGTTACCGGCCCGGTAAGTTTGCCGCAAGTTTCCATTTTTTTTATCTGGGTAGATTTTGTTTTTGTTGTTCCTGCCTTGGCTGTTTCCTCATGTATTCCGTTTTTGTTTACAAATACTCCGCCGCCAAAAGTGGTGACATATATTTTTTCAATATCGTTAGGGTGCAGGGTTACACGGTAAGTGTTTATGAAAGGCATGTCATTTATATTTTCCCAGGTGCCGCCCTTATTTTTACTTACATATATGCCCCTGCCCTTGGGTAAATCATTATCATTGCAATAAGTTGCATAAATAAGGCTCGGGTCTCTTTTATCAACGGTCAGGCCTAAAATATAATCCTGGTTTAAAACTCTTTTCCAGGTTTTACCGGCATCTACGCTGCGGTAAACACCGCCTTCGTTGCCGTTGCCCCTGAAACCGCAGATGTATAAAGTATTTTTATCAGACGGGCAGACCGCTACATCAAGTATATAGGGAAAATTTAAAGAAGTATTTACTTTACTCCAGGATTCCCCGCTGTCAATAGATTTGTATAAGCCTCCGCCGGTACCGGTAAGTTTTCGTGTCACTACAGTATAAAGCGTACCGTCGGCAGTTCTAATAATTCTCCAGCCGTTTAGGCTTTCGGTAAGGCCGTTGTTTTTTGCAGTCCAGTTTTTACCGCCATCAACGCTTTTATAAACCCCGCCGTCCCAGACGGTAGCATAAAGCGTTCTTGAATTAACTTTGCTGGCAGGGTCTAAGACAATGCACGTTATGGGCTTTTTAGGCAGCCCCTGGGCTGCTTCATCCCAGCTTTCACCGGCATCTTTACTTATAAACACTTTTCCAACACCCACTTTATTGGCAAACATTTTGCTTTGCGGCAGGTCATGCATGGCAGATGTTGCACCCCAAATTCTATCTGTATTGTCCGGATCAATTTCAATCCAGTAAAATGTGTTTGTGTGATTGCCTATATATTTCCAGCTTTTACCTGCATCTACTGATTTGAAAGCTCCAATATCAGTATAAGCAATATACATTTTATTAACATTCTTCGGGTCAAAAAATACGCCGTAGCAGGTAGTTACTTCCATACCGTTGCCGGCCCAATAATTATTGTTTTTGTTTGTAGAAGAAAGCTGATGCCAGGTTTGCCCGCCGTCTGTGGTAAGCACCGGCTGGGCATCATTGGTAAAAAGTACTATGTTGGGGTCCGTAGGTGAAATGCTCATTTCTCTAATGGGGTAAGGGCTTTGAAAACCTATAGAGTCTGTTATCCAGCAACAGTCTGCATTTTCCTGGTAAAAAATGGGTTCCCACGTAGCGCCGCCATCTTCACTTTTTAATATATCCTGATTTCCGCTCCAATAAACTGCTACATAAACAATATCAGGATTTGATAAAGACACAGATATGTGGGCGCGGTTTAATGAAGCCGTAGATTCCAGAGTTTCCTCTATTTTTTCCCAGGTTTGCGCGCCATCTGTGGTTTTATAAACATTTTTTTCATCATAAACATAAAGAACTGTACGCTGATTTTCCATATCACAGCCGCCGGCAATTTTAAACACCCTTCCCGAAGGAAGGTCTTTTGATACAAGTTTAAAGCTTTTTCCATTATTTTCTGATTTATAAACACCTGATCCGGTACCAATATATATGGTTCTGCTTCCCTGCGAAGTATTTCTATCAAAAAATATTTCTGTAAATAATTCCACATCTCTTGGCAGTCCGGAACCAGCGGCTTCCCAGCTTTTTCCGCCGTCATATGTAATCATAATATTTCTTAACTTATTTGTGTACATGCTTCCTGAATCACCGCTTAATAAAAGCATGGTGTCCGGGTAATCCGGATCAATGGCCATCATAAGTGGATATCCATTGCTAAAAACATCATTATCTGCAAAAACTTCCCAGGTTTTTCCATAATCCCTTGATTTGTAAACTTTATCGCTTCCTATATATATGGTCTGTTTATCTTTATAATCAAATTTTGTAAACTGGACCAGCTTTTTCATGTCAAGCATAAGCCAGTTTTTTCCACCGTCAGAAGTAATATAATAGCCGCCCATATCACAGGAAACACCCATCACGTCCGGATTAAACGGGCTGATAGAAGGCCGATGCACGCCGCCTCCGCCGCCGGGGCCTATGTTATACCATCTGGCATAAGCTGTGGATACTAAAAATAAAAAACACAATGCCGTAAAAAATCCTTTATGCTGCTTCATCAAAGCCTCCTGAAATTTTAGTCTGATAATAGATAATATAACAAATTAGTCAATGCGATGACAAACAACTGTCAAAATGTTATCAAATGTGTAAAGACGGTTGATAAGATGATAGGATTCTTGCACTGAGCGAGGTCGAAGTGATATGTTGATAAAAAAAGAAGATAAAATCAGTTATGGAAAACAACGCACTGAGCTTAATGCTTACCACATTTTACAGAAATAAAAAGAACCCTGTATTAGAGGGTTCTTTTTATTTTTTCTGCCGGTTAGTTTAAGCGTTTATTTTACCAATCTTAAATTATCATAGTAAATCACGGAAGGAACAGTAATGGCTTCCCCTAACTGCCAAATTCTTAATCTGGCTATATCCATACCATCTCTAAGCCTGGAAGAAACTCTCTGCAAATTTAACTTTATAGTGTTTTTGCCAGGTTTTACGCTAATGTCACATTCAGTTGAATTCTGGCCTGAAGCATTTGCCAGGAATATGTCTATAGTTGTAGTCTTATCACCTGGATTATAAACATCTATCAGCATAGTTTTATAACCAGACCAATCCTTTAGTTCTAAAACCGAGCCGGGTATTTCCATGCCGGGATAATTCCCGCCTTCGTGACTTACTTTTAAGGCGACTGAACCCTGGGTAACATATTCTGAATCTGATTCCGGTATTAAAGTTGACTGGTTTTCTTCAGGATCATTTGGAATTAACTGTGAAATATCTTCAAAACTAAAAACCAGTGCCTCGTCTCCCGATGCAGCAGAAGATGAACCTTTGGCTGGCATTCCCGGAGGAGGCGGTAATTTCTTTGCTCCCGGGGGCGGAGGCAGTTTTTTTGCCGGCGGTGGCGGTAATTTTTTAACAACCTTTGCCGGGTCATACCCCTCATCCATATATTTGCCTTCGCTTTCACAGTACCATCTTGAATATTCCTTTATATAGGAAAGTGACTTCCCGCATGAAGGGCACGCATCCTTAACCTGGGCATAAGCACCGGTGCTTAACAAGCTTACCTGGATAAAACAAAGAGAAACTGCCGTTAAAAATGATAAAACCATGCTTCCTGAAACTAACAATTTAAATTTCCTAAAAAACATAGTACCTCCATTAATTATTTTTATCTATTGTTTGGCTCTAATACAATAATACATTTTCTATATCAAGTTTAACCCTTAATAACGTCAAATACTTGTCAAAAGACACCAGTTTATATGCTAACACCTTGAGACGTTTGTAAGATTATATGTTGATAGGTTGATATGATAAAACAAAATTTTTAAATCTTTTATTTTATTGTTTCTATGATTTTTTACTTTTTTTTCCTGCCTTTTACTTCATCGCTGTCTTTGGTATTTATTTTACTGCAGTAAACTCCATCGCTGCCGTTAACTTCATCGCTGTCTTTATATCCTATTAAACGCGCTTAGTACAGCCTTCATGGAAGCTACGGTAATATTTTCATCAATACCGGCACCAAAAATGTTTTTTCCCGCCGATGTTTTTATGCTGATGTACGCAATAGCTTTTGAGTCTGCACCTTTGGCTACGGCATGCTCGCTGTAGTTTTCCAGCACAAACCTGGTGCCCGTAGCCCTGATAAGCCCCTTTACAAAAGCGTCTACGGGGCCGTTGCCGTATTCATTGAAAGAGATTTCTTTGCCTTTAAAATCTATTATACAGTTTGTTTTCACCTGTTTGGCTTTATCTTCCTTGGACTGTTTTACATCTACTTCAATGCTGTCAGCATCAATATGGCATTTTTTCAGTTTGTACGCCCAGCCGGAAGTATCCAGATAAGATTGTTTAAACACATCATTAATTTCCAAAGAAGAAAGCTCTTTGGCTGTTTTATCTGTAACGTTCTGAATCAATTTGCCAAAATCCGGCTGCATCCATTTGGGTATCAATATGCCGAAATCATTTTCCATGATATACGCCACACCGCCCTTACCGGACTGGCTGTTTATCCTGATAATTGACTCATAAGTTCTGCCTACATCTTTCGGGTCTATGGGCAGGTAAGGCACATTCCATATTTTATCTTTTGATTTGGCGTAACACTTCATTCCTTTATTAATAGCATCCTGATGCGAACCTGAAAATGCCGTATAAACCAGTTCACCTGCATACGGATGGCGCGGAGGCACTTCCATGCGGGTTGTTTTTGTATAAATTTCCCGTATTTTATTAATATCGGTAAAATCCAGTTCCGGGTCTATTCCCTGGCTGAACAAATTTAACGCCATAGTAATAATATCCATATTACCGCATCTTTCACCGTTGCCAAAAAGCGCGCCTTCCACTTTCTGAGCGCCCGCCATTACCGCCAGCTCTGCAGCCGCCACGGCAGTACCGCGGTCATTATGAGCATGCACGCTTATTATTACGCAGTCTCTGTTTTTTACATTATTGCTAAACCATTCTATGCGGTCCGCATAAACATTTGGAGTGGACATTTCTACCGTTGCCGGCAGATTAAATATTATTTTGTTTTTCTTATCTGGGCTCCAGATATCCATAACCGCGTGGCATACTTCCAAAGCATAATCTATCTCTGTACCGGTAAAACTTTCCGGTGAATACTGCAAACGGATATTAGGATTTTTTGCTTTTTCTTTCAATTCTTTGACAATTTTTGTGCCTTCTATGGCTATATCCATTATTTCTTTTTTGCTTTTATTGAAAACTATTTCTCTTTGCGCTGTTGAAGTGGAGTTGTACAAATGCACAATGGCATTATCCACGCCTTCTAAAGATTCAAAGGTTCTTTCCAGCAAGTGCCGTCTTGCCTGTGTTAAGACCTGTACCGTTACATCTTTTGGAATTTTCTTTTCTTCTATTAAACGCCGGACAAACTGAAACTCTACCTCAGAAGCTGACGGAAAACCCAGCTCTATTTCTTTAAACCCCATGGATACCAGAAATTCAAACATCATCATTTTTTCATCCAGGTTCATAGGTATGCTCAAGGCCTGGTTTCCGTCCCGCAAATCTACACTGCACCAAATAGGGGCCTTGGTGATGGTTTTATTTGGCCAGGTTCTGTTTTTGAAATCCATAATCTGGTATTTCTGATACTTGTTTACATTCATTTTCTTCATTTTTCTCTCCTATTATCATTTGTGAAAATGATACTACCTGTAATCATTTTTCTCTCCTATTATCATTTGTGAAAATGATACTACCTGTAATCATTTTTCTCTCCTGTGTTCAATTAGTTTTTTGCTGTGTCATTACGGGCAGTACCCCGACTACGATTAGTGTCCTGATAACAATTGATGAAAGGATAAATCAGGATGTCAAACGGTAAAAGGGAAAATCGGGATTGCGGGCATTCCACTGAATACTTGCGAAGCAATCCCCGTATTTCTTATTGTCTTTGATTTTTTTTGAACCGATTTATTCGCTTATTTCGATGTTTTTCCTTTGGACCGTTGAAAAAAATTGAGATTTTCAAAACTCCTCTCCCGTTAAACGGGATCGTCAGACAGTTGAAAATCAGTTTCAATTTTTTCAACTAAAACATCGGATGTCGCTCAAAATCGTTTCGTTTATTTTTAAAATCAAAAACTTTTCAAAAAAGCCAATCCGCTGGGGCTGCGAGTAGCGTCCTGACCACCTATTATAAAAGGAAAAGTCAGGGTAACGCCATACACATTCGCCAAAATAAGGCGAATTGGCGTTAAAAAAACCACCGGCTTTGGGGGACGGTGGTTTTACTTTTTTTTATTTTTTTTAACGAATTAAAACACACCGTCTGCCGCAGTTTTTAACTGCAGTAATAGGTTTAGGAGAAGGAGGTTTAAGTTCGTTAATTTTTGTTTCATAAAAGAATTATATCAAATATTAAACCCAAAATTCAAGGGATTTTGGTTTTCAACAAGTTCAATGTGCTAGTGCAACACTTAGATTGAAAGACCTGCTATAATAGGCGGGTTATGAAAAACTA